>JBEKXD010000182.1:0-2890 GCA_049512415.1 Polyangiaceae bacterium | reverse complement strand
GCAGGCAAGAAGCAGAACAAGCCGCACCAGTACGGCGAGGTCGTGCGTTGCCTGTCCGACCACGGGATCGGCGTTTGGGGAAGCTTCATCTTCGGCCTGGACGACGACTCGCCGGACGCCTTCGAACGCACGGTCGACTTCTGCATCGAGGCCAAGGTCACGATGGCGGTCTTCGCCCTGCTCACGCCGTACCCTGGCACGGCCCTCTACAAACGCTTGAAGGTCGAGGGCCGAATTACAAAGGACGGGTGGTGGCTGAGCAGCGACCACGACACCGACGCGCCTTTCTACCGGCCGGCGACCATGTCGCGCGAGGTCCTGCGTGCGGGCTGGGTGCGGGCCTGGCAGTCGATGTACTCGATGTCCTCGATCCGCCGGCGGTACGACTTCGGAATGAGTCACTCGTGGATCCAAAACGTGGCCTACTGGCCGCTCAACCTTCTCATGCACGAGCTCGCAGAAAAGAAAATCGCCGGCGGCGATCGCGCCTGGCGCAAGCACCGAACGCTCGACATCCCCCTGGGGCTTTGACTCGTGTCCCGCACCTGCGGACCATGCGAGCGGTGTTGTGACACGCCTTCGCAGGCGATAGGGCAGGAGGCGGCGGGGCGTGCGGCAGAGCGGGGGCGCGACGTTGTCGAGGGGTACGGATGATCCGAAAGCCTCCGGATTCCTGCAGCCCACGTGACCTGGTCGAGATCAATCGGCAGTTCTACGAGCCGCTCTGGGCATCGTCCCGCCTCGTCTCTCCGGAGCGATTCAACACATGGCCGCTCGTCCGCTCGCTCCTCGCCACGTCGTCGTCGCGCCTGGAGGTCGGGCCTGGCCTCAACCCGCGTCTTCCGATCGCTGGAACGCGCTTCGTCGACATCAGTGAGGCAGCCGTGGCGAAGCTCAGTGCAGGCGGGGCCGAGGCGACCGTCGGACTCGTGGGGCACCTGCCGTACGCGGACGCCGCGTTCGACCTCATCGGAGCCTTCGACGTATTGGAGCACGTCGACGACGATGACGAAGCGCTTGCCGAGCTTTCCCGTGTCGCCGCGCCGGAAGCGACCATTGTGCTGTCCGTCCCCCTCCACGTGTCACGCTGGACGCGATTCGACGGGCTGGTCGGCCATGGACGCCGCTACCGCCCCGACGTGCTCTTGGCCCGGCTCGCCCGCGAACGTTGGTCTGTGGAGCAGAGCGGCGTCTACGGAATGCAGCCGCGATCCACGGTCCTCGCGGACTTCGTCGTCTGGAGCCTGCCGTTGGGGGCATTCTTCCAAAGCAAGCTCGAACTGTGTCCGGGCATGATCAACGCCGAAAACGTAGATGAAATTCTGCTCGTCTGTCGGCGGTCGCGCTGACTCCAGCCTAACGATCACGACAATCCCTCCGCGCTCGTTGCGTGCGCCCCCCGAGTTCTCGGCCGATCGATTCTATCCCATATGATGTTCGAGGCCGTAGGCGGGCAGGGTCGTGAGTCGAGCATCCTCAACGGGCCCGCCCACAGTGAAGTGGTACAGACTCTGCCAGTCGCGGGATGTTATGCCGAACACGTCATGAACGGGATCGTCGAAGTAGCAGCCGATCCCCGTTGCGCGGACGCCGGCTTCTTCGGCCTCGAGGTAGAGGACTTGTCCGATGAGCCCAGCCTCCCAGAATAGATTTCGGTAGAACGAGGCGCCCCGCGATACCAAGCTGCCCATGAAGTCGGCAATCATCCCCAAACTGAAGGCCCCGTCTCCCGCGATATCCTGCCCGCAAGAGACCTGAGCAGCTAACGCGCCAAAGTCGCCCTCTTCAAGTAGGAAGAGCGGAAGGTTGTGTGGGCACGCGATCGGCCGCTGCCAAAGGAATCCAGGCCTCATGGCGAGCCGAAGCGCGTCGACCTTGCCCGGGTCTCGCGCAAAAGCATAGAGGCCCGATGCCAACCCATCCACGCGGTGGACGAAGAGGCCGAGATGAATCCTGGGACGCCAAGCTATCGCATCCCACGGGACAGATCGCCCGCCTCGGGTGGGCACCAGGCGGCCGAGCATCCGAAAGAACGTCGCGGCGGAGATACTGGTGGATGCATCCATGCTCACCGCGCTCCGTCGACCCAAGATTACCCTCTCTGCCGATTGTGAGCCCGCGCGAACGGGCGATTCAAATAGCTCTTCCTCGGATGGATATCCGGCGAGGTCTTCGTCGAAACCAAGCCTTGAAGTGGAAGTCGAACGAGCGACTTCGTCGATCGCCGTCCACTCAACGCCGCGCCCGCGGCTCAGGATGTTCGCCTTCCCGTACCAGCGTGTGGCGATGCCTTGGCCGAACCCCGGGTCCGGTCGATACGCACTGCGAGCGGTCGCAGGCCCAACGAGCGCCAGGAGCTCGGACTGCTCGCGCTCGGCGCCCTCAAAGTCTTCGTTTCGGTCCAGGCCGAGAAGTGTTGCCACTTCGGAGTTATCAGCGCATTTGAGGATGCGGAGTCCCCAGCCAAGGGCGGCTGCCGCGAAACGCAGGCTTCCGATCGCATGTCCGATATCGTGTTGGCAATATCGGAACGCTCGCTCGCCGTACTTCCATGACTCGCGCCCAACGATGGAAGAGAGTCCCACGAAGAACGAGCTTGGGTCCGACAGGGGCATCATCGTCGCCCAAAGAGAGCTATCGACGTCGGCGCGGCGTTCGAGAGCGTGTGGCTGTGGCGCGTAATGATAGACGCCCGGCCCGGAACCGAGTTCGCGCATCGCCGGCAAGATCGCGTACGACTCGGTCGGATGCAGATTGCCGCTCGAGGGGCGGCTAGGCAGTGAAAGAGGGGTCGAGGAAGCAAGCGCCTGCGGTCACATAGAACGCCTTATCGGCCCAGCTGAATCGTGCATGCAGGCGGGAATCGTGGTCCGAAGGTGGCAGTATGCGG
>JBEKXD010000181.1:1307-3410 GCA_049512415.1 Polyangiaceae bacterium | reverse complement strand
ACGACTACGTGACCAAGGACGTCGCCTACGAGCTTCCGCCGACGGGGAAGGCCGGGAACGTCTGAGATGGCACCCGATCATCGCTACCAGTTCGAACCCGACCCAGACGTACCGTGCCGGCTTGCGGTCGCGCAGCGAGTCCGCTGCGAAAAACACGACGACATCGCCGACGGAGACTGCATTCCGTGCGTCGGGACGGCAGACACCCCAGGTCACCGGCCCCGTGGCCGCGGCCGCGTACTCGAAGGATGGGTCGTCTCCGTTGTCGACCGGCCATCCGTCACCCGGGCGACGCAAGTAGACCGCTACCTGCGAGGGCATGTGCCGATGATAGGCGGACGCAAATACTCAGCCCAGTCTCGGGCGAAGAGCCGCTTCAGGAGTGTGAGCAGCGACAAGACCGGGCCTGTGGCGTACGCTCGGCGGGTGCGGCGAAGGACGGCCGCCAGGGAGGGGTGCCGTGGGACAGGAAGAAGACAAGCATTTCGCAATCATCATGGAGGCGATGGGCGGCCTGGTCGCGGACGGGGACGACGCAAAGGTGAACGTCCTACGCGCGCTGCTTGAGTCCGAGGCTGATGATCGTGCGCTGGTCTATGACGAGCGAACGGGCCGAGCATCGATCGCGGCGCGTGAAGACGCAGATGGGAAATACGAACCGGGTTGCATGCCCGCCGTCTGGATTTCAGGCCAAGGTGTTCGCCGCGCGTTCGGCGAAGTCGCAGCAAAGGATGTTCTCGACACCATCGACAAGGCCGTCGCAAAAAAGGCCGCCATCGCCAAGAAGGCTACGCCAAAGCCCAGCTAGGCATCGCGGTACTAAGCTCGCCTGCTCGGGCCTGGCCGCATGCTGGCCTTGCGCACCGGTGCCGTGTCCATTGAAGCTGCACAACCGGTGCACACCACGTCCCCACAAAACGACGCGACCCCGGAAAAAGGGGGGTCCCATGGAGGAGGCGCCGGGAATCGAACCCGCGACGTAATCGCCGAATACTCGAACAAGTACAGCTATTTACCTGACATTGGCTTGGAGCCCAGTTGCGAAACTACGCCAAGAGGTGGCGACTCACGTCGTTCCGCGACTGATTCGCGTCAGCTCGCGTTGATCGTTGCGAAACCTTCGGACGCCGAACTTGAGCTGGCGATCGTTCAGGCTGTCACGGTGGGAGCCCTCGACGTGGCCCGCGTGCTGGCGGAGCGGCTCGACGCACGCAGACGAGAGCGGAGCGGCAGTCTCGTTCCTCTGACCCGCCGCCGTCGCGACCGGGCACGATAGGCGAACCTCGAATGCCGAGCCCAAGAGATTGGACTTTGTGCGCGAGCGGACATGACCGACAGCTTTTGCGCCATCGCGTCCTTGCCAGTCTGCTTCGGTGAGTGCCTCACCATTCTGGGTAACGGGCTTGACGCACGCGATGACGCGCCTTGACGCACGTCCGACGAGGCGCTCACGGCGCGTGTTTCACCCGCATGACGCGCAGTCTTCACGGGTAGCCAACACAGGTCCTTGGCGAAACGCCGGGGCGCCCCCTATGCACACGGCTCTCCCGAACGCCACGCTATTGCGCATGGGTCTCGTGAGTCTCCTGATGGAGCACCGTCGCCTTGCGGGCGCTTCGTGAATCGCCGGATGCCGAACGGCACGTCCGGTGGTGTGGGGGCTGGGGACCGGCAACGGTCCCCGGCCACCCGATCTGACCACGCGAGACGTCTTTCCGCACCGCTTGATCCTCGGAGGAGCCTAGGATTTCCTACGCGCCCACCACAAATGAATTATTACTTACTCGCCTTTCCGTCCGCCATCGAGGCTGTCGGTCGAAGTGTATATCCGTCCTATCGCAGTGGCCCGTTCACCTATGGCAATAGCGCCCACTGTGCCCGAGATGTTAATTGAGGCGCCGCCCGAATGGACCGGCGACCATGTCTTCAAAACACCGCAAATCGCGGACATCGCGCCCCCCAGCGGATGCATTTCGACAACCGGCAAGCAATCGTCACAGAACGTGTACCCTCGGTCGATCTTTCGTCGAATCTCTGGCGTGAAGCAATTAAAGTCAAGCAGACAGCCATTGTCGTCGTGTGCGCTCATATCCAGGAACGCCC
>JBEKXD010000181.1:0-1283 GCA_049512415.1 Polyangiaceae bacterium | reverse complement strand
TACAGCGCGTGGCGCTGTGTGTGGTATGACGGGTCCGGCGGAAGAATGTCACGCCTAATGAAGCGAGTGGAAATCTGCGCGACTCGCGGCGGTCGCTCACTCAGACTCGATCCGGCGGCAAACAAATTCGTCACCCCGTGTTGTCTGAAGGACAGTGTTGCGCTCGTAAACCATATGATGAGATCCTCATCACGGAGGCCCATTACAGTCTTGCAGCTTGCCAGCGTCGCTGACTGCACAGCGACGTCGATCTCACCGCTGAGGGGTGACAACCTGCCCGCGTCGGGAAGGGCGGCCACATCGAAGGCGAAGCACTCCTGCCGAGCGTTCAGCATCTCGGGCAATGGCTCGATGAAGCCGCGTGCCGCGTGGTCGGGAACGAGGGTTACGCGGAGGCTCATCGCGTCATCTCCAGAACTCGGTGAGCCAATTCTCAGGCCTTCCCCGGGCACCCAGCTTGGCTGCCCGCTGAACGTAGTGGTTGTGAAGGCCGGAGTTGTGGTGGATGCGAAGCCGTCTCATGGCCTCTCAGGGTATCCGCAGAGGATGCCGCCGTAACCCCCGGCCGGACGCCACATGCGAGAGGGTCGACGACGGCGCCGTTCGAGGTCGTCTCCTCGGACGCGCCGCGGCGGCCGGCAACCTGATCGAGGTGACGGGTGAGGTGGCTGTGCGATAGGCTCGGACCGATATGGATCGCGCCATTCTGGAAGCGCTTGTGGCCGCTCGCGAGCGGCTTGAGCTGCTTGACCCCTACGACTGGGGAGCGATGGAGACTTGGGTCGCGTCTATGCGGCCCATCCTCGTTGCTTCTCTCCCCTTACAGGTCGACGGCTTCGACCACGTTACCACGACGCCACGCTGGGTGGCGAGCCCGCGCTTCTCCTCGACCGACCGGTATGGACGACAGCGGGACAACTTCGCTGAAGCTGCAAGGGCCGACGAAGCAGCGAACAGAAAGATCGCCTCGGACGCCAAGCAGAAGATCCTCGGGTACCTCGCGGGGGTCCTCGCTATTCCCGTTGGGTTCACGAGGACCGCGTCGATGGCGAACCAACCACCTTCGGCCGACGCAGCGAAGCGCATCGTCATCCACAACTACGGGGAGGCTCACATGGGCGACAAGTACACCTCCAACGTCACCGGATCGACGGTCGGAGCCGTCGCGGTCGGTGATCACGCTGTATCGACCGGGCATGTCACCATTGGCACGCCGGGCCCAGTCACTCAAGAACAACACAAGGCGGCAATTAGCCAAGCGCAGTCGGCGCTCGTTCAGGATC
>JBEKXD010000180.1:0-2505 GCA_049512415.1 Polyangiaceae bacterium | reverse complement strand
GGGACATCTACGCAACAATGGTCCGCCCGGTTGGATTGTGCTCGGTCGCGCATACGAGAAGCTGCTCGTTCTCGAACGCGGATGGCTCGCTGCACGCCGGAGATCCGATCAATCATGAGCCGGTCGGTATGTGACAAGCTGCAATCCTAATTGGCTTTCTCGGGCTGCTCCAGCGCGACTTGCGCGGCTTGTTCGTCTTCTGACATCTCTGAGTCTACACCTGCGCGGATTCGCTCCGACCGACGACCGCGCCCCTCAGGGCGGCCACTGTACCCATCGCACCGATGACTGCGTCGGTAACGCCAGCGACAGAGTCGGTCACGTCGACGGAATGGCCTGTCAAGGCGAGACGCGTCTCCGTCACGCTGGCGGATTCGCCCGTCAAGGCGAGACGCGTCTCCGTCACGCTGGCGGATTCGCCCGTCAAGCCCATACCCATCTTCGTCACGCTGAGGGATTCACCCGTCAAGGCGAGACGCGTCTCCGTCACGCTGGCGGATTCACCCGTCAAGGCGAGACGCGTCTCCGTCACGGTGACGGATTCGCACCCTTGTCTCGCTTTCCATTGGAGGGGACGGAGGCGGGTACCGGGCCGGCCCCCTGAGGCCCATCGACGCTGTGTCCGAGACGGCTCAGACGCGCGAGCCAAGCGACGTCTCGCTCCGAGAAGGAAGCCCCGATTCTCGGCGAATGTGCGCCCAAACGGGCGTACCATGGAGACCTACTTGGGAGGCTTATATGACATCGACTACGCGTAAGGTGCTTGGTTTGGTCGCCGCGGCGTTCATCCTCGGCTCCCTCGACTGCTCGGGCCCGAGCAATTCCGGCAGCGACGGGGGCTCGAGCGGGAATTCCGGGTCCAGCAGCGGTGGGGCGAGCGGCTCGTCGAGTGGCGCGTCCGGGTCCTGCGGCACGCAAGTGGCTACCGCGACGGCCGTCTCGGCTGGGCAGTATCAAGCCTGTGCCGTGCTGACCGATGGCTCGGTCGCGTGTTGGGGCGATAACGGCACCTATGCTCTCGGCAACGGGCCACTGTCCGACAGCGCGACCGCCGAGAGCCTCGTTCCCGTGATGGTTACCGGGGTCGGAACAGCCCGAGCCGTCGCGAGCGGAAGCCAGCAGACCTGTGCGCTCTTGGCCGACGGCACCGTCCAATGTTGGGGTGACAACACCGCTGGTGAGCTAGGCGCCGGAGCGACCGGCACGTGCGTCGATCCGTATTCCGGCACTTTTTCTTGCAGCAAGACCGCCGTCGCCGCGACGGGCATCACGAACGCCACCGCGGTCACCGCGGGCCTATTCATCGGCTGCGCGCTGCTCACGGGGGGCACGGTGCAGTGCTGGGGGTCGAATGCCTTTGGACAGCTCGGCATCGGCAATTACACGGTGACCCAGAGCGACGTCCCCGTGACGGTGTCCGGCCTATCCAACGCCCAATTGATCTCGACGACTTACTCCCACACGTGTGCCGTGATCGCGGGCGGTTCGATACAGTGCTGGGGCGACAACCAGGTGGGTGCGCTTGGCAACGGCACGACGAGCGGGGGAAACGCGCCGGGGCCCGTCACGGGAATCAACAGTGCGTCCGCAGTCACGGCCGGATATGAGTTCTCGTGCGCACTTCTTGCCAACGGCACAGTCCAATGTTGGGGAGTCAACACGTGGGGCCAATTGGGAAACGGTACGACGACCGACAGCTCGGTTCCCGTCCAGGTTATCGGCATTACCAACGCCACGGCGGTCTCCGCAGGCGGCGACGACGCTTGCGCAATCCTGAGCGGCGGGACGGTGCAGTGCTGGGGTCTCAACTCCGCGGGCCAGTTGGGGGCCGCGACAGCGAAGATTTGCGAAGACAATCAAGGTGACATGTGGCCCTGCAGCTCAACCCCCATCACCGTAGCGGGCATCACCAGCGCGACGAGCATTTCGGTGGGCCAGGACTTCGTTTGCGCGTTGCTGCACGACGGCCGGGTTCAGTGCTGGGGCCTGAACGACCACGGTCAGTTGGGCAACGGGACGACGATCGACTCCGCGGCGCCGGTCACCGTGTGTGGGTCCTGAGATGAAGGCGGAGGCATTGCCGGACTTTCGCGCCAGGCAGCCTTGACGCGCGCAGTTCGCGCTCGCTTGGGGGACGCCGGGAGCGATCTCCCCGCCGACGCCACGCTCGACGCGGGGACCGATACATCGGTCCATCGCGCGCTCGACTCCATGGTCGACGCGGCGAGCACCGATGCCGCGCCGGTCGATGACGGCGGTGCCGTGGACTCCACGGCGGTCGACGGCAGTTCGAACGACGGCGGACCATCGGGCGGGTAGGAAACCGTTACCTTCCTCGCGGGTCAAGCGGTGGTGCAAGGCGTTCACGCTGCCACGCACCGTTCGGCTCATGATTGATCGGATCTCCGGCGTGCAGCGAGCCATCCGCGTTCGAGAACGAGCAGCTTCTCGTATGCGCGACCGAGCACAATCCAACCGGGCGGACCATTGTTGCGTAGATGTCCC
>JBEKXD010000179.1:0-2537 GCA_049512415.1 Polyangiaceae bacterium | reverse complement strand
TGAAGCTTCCCCCGCGCACGACGACGTCGAGCGTTCCCGCGTCGTCGATGGGGCCAGTCGGGTTGTCCGTGGGGCTCGCTGCATAGTAATTCGGGTCGTACCGATCGTAGACGAGCTCCGCGAGATTTCCAGCCATGTCGAGCAGCCCCGCAGGCGTCGCCCCGTCCGGAAAAGAACCCACGGGAAGCACGGTCGCGTACCCGGCGTCCCCCACGCACGATATGAAGTTGGCGAGAGCACACGTCGGCGCTGCGCTACCCCATGGATAGATTCGCTCTTGCGCGCCGGTCCGCGCCGCGGCCTCCCACTCTGCCTCGGTCGGAAGCCTGCCCCCACGATAAGTACAGTAGAGATTGGCTTCCACCCACGAGATCGACGACACCGGAATGCCGGGTGTCACCGTGTTAACATGTGAATTGCACGCCCCCGCGTCGTAGCATTCGTTCAGGTCCGCCTCGGTCACCTCGGTCACGTCGAGCTGAAAGGCGCTGACGTGAACTTGATGTGGCGGTTGTTCGTCAGCCATGCAATCGGGGTCGTCCGACATCGAGCAACCCATCGTGAACGTCGTATCCGGAATCGTGACCATCACGCCATCGCCCGCGGACGTGTCGACCCCGACACTTCCGGCGTCGGATGGCGGCGAAGCAGTATCGGACGATCCGCCGCACGCCGCGCACGCCGCTACGAAGGAAAGCCCCGTTGCGCGACGGCAGGGGCGCGCGCGTGATTCCCACATGACGGCTTAGCACGTATCATATGTGTGTGCGCCAATCAACGCCATTCGCCGCATCCGATTGTCATGCGCAATTTCATGCACAAGGTCCCGCGCCGTCGTGGGGGAACGTTAGCCGCCACATCCTCATCACGGCACGCGCGCGCGCGCGCCGAGCAATATGTGGTGGGCAATGCGGACGAGGCCGTCGCGCACGTGCGAGCTGCGCGATCCTGCGCTGCGGCCCGATGCGGGAGACGGGACCGTGACCACGGACGCACAACCGAGTTACACGATGCGAGCGACGCGTTCAGAATGCGGTTAGCACGAGATCAACGGACCACAGGCGCCACTGCGCTTCCGCCGGGAAGAACCCGCGGGTCGTCCCTCGGTAGTACGCCGCGCGGGCACACGCGACGAGCCCTCGGACGACCGTCGAGCACGCGGAACCCGTAATCTCGTCCAAAGGAATGCCAGAGCTCGCGCTCGTGCGCGGCACGTGGCGAACGTCAACGGCGGCATAGGTCGTCATCGGGACCGTCACGGCTGCCACCGCGCGCCCACCGAATTCGGGCTCGCTCGTCGATCCGTCGGTGACCGTATCGATCGATCCGGAACCGACCACGTAGCCCGCGAACGCCAACGCTCGAAGGAGGACCGAAGCCCCTTGCCATTGATAGCCGGCTTCGACCCGAGGGAGCTCGCCGAGGATCCATGAAGGGGTCAGAAATCCCTCCGCTCGCAGGGCGAGACCGCCAAACGCGCCGTGATCCTGCGCGACGGGGACAAGATAGTCGAGCGAAAGCTCGAGGTCCGCCGGTCCGAAGAGCTTGATGCCGCCCGAGCCTTGCCCGATCTGCAACGCGACGCGCATCTCGGAGCCGATCACCCATCGGCTGGCCGGAATCCTGCCAAGCGCACGCCGTTCGATGTCGATGCCGACGCCCCATTCATCAACGCGCTCTCCTCCGATGCGTCCTTCGGCTGCGGAGCTCTCCAGTCCGAACCACTGGTGCACGACGGCACCGGTGGTCGTCGTCTCGGCGGCCACCGTCGTCGTGCAGGTCAAGACGATCGCACCGGCTGCCCGAGGTCCGATGGCGGCGAACACGATCGACAGTCTAGTCCGCTCGACGCCGCAGGCCAACGTGGGTTGCATTGCTCCGATCGAGACGCGCTCTCGAACTCCGGGCGTTGGGCCCAATACCGACGTCATCGCCTCGAATGAATGGGCTCGACGCTGTCGCAGCCGAACACGCTCGACGCGACGCGCTCGGTCGTTGCCCCGGCGGCGACACTGGCGACGGTACCGCGCATTCAGTGCGCTCGCCCGTGGGACCAAAGCACGGTACTCTGCATCTTCCAGGGCATGTTCACGTGTCGAGCGCTTCGCGGCGTGGTGGCCTCGGCTGGAGCGATGATCGTTTCTTGCCACTATCGCCCTCCTGCTCCTGAGCCTACCAACACCGTTCGTGTCGCGATGGCGTCTGACGTGGAGAACTGCACGTATCTCGGGAACCTCGTGGCTCCGTATGGGCCGCCCGGTGATTGGTTGGGCGGCTACGACCTGCTCAAGTTGGCCGCAGTCCACGGTGCGACGCACCTCGTGCCAAGCGAGATCGTAACCGGTCGTGAACGGGTCATCACCGGCAAGGCATATCGGTGTCCGAATACGGACCGTTGAACCGCGCAAGCACATGGTTCAAGGCGCTCAAGACGGGCTGTCATATCGAGAAGAGGCAGCTGGAAAGCTACGCGGCTCTGCGCATTGCGGCTGGCCTGGCGTCGCCTTCGCACAACAAGAGAGCCACTCTCCCCGCAC
>JBEKXD010000178.1:0-2918 GCA_049512415.1 Polyangiaceae bacterium | reverse complement strand
GGCGCTGGCGAAGATGTCGAACACAACGAGGTGGGGCCCAATCGCGCCCACGCCGAGGCCTACGCGGCCGATCATCCCATAGTTGTTGTCTGGAGATCCCCCCGGATCAGGGAGATCGTCCACAATCGATGCCCCAGTCGGAATGTCAAGCACGGAGCGAAGCCGGTCGTGGTCCGCAATGTACACAACCGTATAGTCGGTCGGAACAGGTCTCCAGCGAGGAGGGGAGCACACGAGAAGGTCGATCGGCGGCTGTGTCTCGAGGGTGACCGCCTCCTGGCATGAGCAAGCGCGGTGCCAACCAGGCAAGGGGATGTGCGGTTGCATGTTGTTCTCGCACGCTGCGCCGCGCTCCCATCGTGTGACTCCATGATCGCGCGCCCATTGATCGGCGTCGAACTGAGAGGCGTCGACCGCAGGGGCGTCGCTCGATGCGTCCATGGGCACCACTGCGGACACCTGGGAGGGGCCCGTGTCGGGGGCACTCGCGTCTGAGCTGGCTGGAGTCAGGTCGTGCACTGGCGCTGGGGCCCCCGGATCGACGACGGCTGGAGGCGGCGGGCGGCGAGTGGCACCGCAACCGGAAGACGGGCCGCACGCGGACACGAGAACGGCCTCGGCGACGACGGAGAGCAGTCCGTTCGACGCAGTCGCGTGCCGCCGTGCCGCTCCACGAGCGCCCGAGACCCCCATAGCCATGCCGTGTGACGTCCGCATGGAGCCTACCGTCGCGCGCGCGGGGCCGAAGTTCAATCCCTACGACCCATGCGCCGTGACGAGCATTTGTGCTGTCGCGTCGTCGAGGACTCCATCATCACTCAGCCCGGCGTCGTCTGTCGAGATCGCGCTGGTGTTGGCCGATGAGTCAGGATCCGACGACGCATCGTCCGTGCTGCCGTCCGACTCCGGTACCGGCGCCCTGCTGTCGCGGACGGTGGGGTCGAAGTCGGGTGCCGACTCGATGGAATCGGACGGTGGGGTCCCGTCGGGGCTGTCTGTCGACGGTCCAGCTTCCGTGGAGCCCGTGTCCGCTGGGGCCACATCGGCCGCGGTCGCCCCTGGCTGAGCCGCTTTGAAGTTTCGCAGGGCGCTGCGAATGAGCTCGAGGTCCGGCGGCGAAGACGTAGCGTCGGCGTCGATGTACCCGAGGTTCTGGAGTCGTTGAAAGACGCCGGAACACGTGTTGATGGGATCGATGTGACCAATTCTGCATGAGCACGTTGTCCCGTCGCTCGCGAAAACAATCGTAACAAGATCTTCGATGACGGGCACATCGAAGGTGACAATGCCCTCCGAATCCGTCGTGAGAGACGTGAGCTCTGGGAGCTCCTGGACGGTGCATGCTTGCGATGCAAGGCGCTTGTCGAGGAATCGCAGTGAAACGGATACCGTAGGCACTGTGGACACGAATGTGTTCGTCTGGCCCGTGACCAGTTCGAAGGTTACCGGCTTCTTACTCCCTTGGTCGGGGATGTAGAGTACGTCAGTCGGCCACAGGATATTCGGATTCGACCGCCGGTTCCGCAGGTCCTCGTTTGCGGGGTCTTTCCAGACGTCGTCGGCCTCGAAGTTGAACTTGTGGGCGAGCTTGGCCAGGTAGTCGCCTTGCCTTATCACATAAGGTTCCATGCGTAGCTAGCTGCCTAGGGCGCCCGTCGCGGGAAGTCCACGCCGTCGAACATGACGTGCATGGGGGTTTCCGCGTGCGAGCGCCCGAAATCTGTCCGGTCCCCTCGGGCGCCTATTCTTGGCGCCAATTGGGGACCGCAGCTTGTCACGCACCGGTCGGTTCATGATTGATCGGGTCTCCAGCGTGCGGCGAGCCATCCGCGTTCGAGAACGAGCAGCTTCTCGTATGCGCGACCGAGCACAATCCAACCGGGCGGACCATTGTTGCATAGATGTCCCCCGAGCGCAGCGAGAGCCAGGTAGACCTCCCAGTTGCTCGGGGTGGTGCTCACGGGTCGGGTGCTGCAAGCGCGCAGCAGTCGCAGTTGCCTCGTAGACAGGGTCGTGCAGAGAGCGTCCGGTTCCGTGCGTGCGGCGTCTCGTAGGGCCAGTAGCCGCACGGCGATCGGAAGGACGATCGCCAGCGCGATGCGTAGGGCCGAATAACTCTCCAGCTGTCTTTTCTCGATCTGACACCCAGTTTTGAGCGCTTTGAAATACTCCTCGACGACCCACCTTGCTCGGTATGCGTCGACGACGCCTTGCGAGTAGGGCGAGCCACATGATGATCATGCGGGCGCCCCGTGGCGCGCGAGCTGATATGCACCTCGCGCTGAAATAGGCACTTGGCCCGGCGGGCCACTTGCATCAACTTCTGCCGCTCGCCCACCAACGCACGGTTATGCGCCGACCGGATGACGTAACGCGCCTGCGCGGCTTGCAACTCAGCGAGCAAGTCAAAATTGTCCCCTTCGCGGACGTGAAGCGCACGCCCCGTCTCCCCGAGCTGCGCCTCGCATGTCTGCACGGCCCGCCCCCAGCGCAACGACTCCCGTTTTGGATTGGCGCGGATGTGACGTCGATTCAGGTCGCGACACGTCGGTCCCGTACGGGCCCACGTCTCGGCGTGAAGCACACCCAGAGGCTCGCGAGCGGAGGTCACGGCCAGGCTCACGTGAACGCGGAATCCGCGTGCCTCTCCAGGTCCGTGGATGCGTCCGAGACCCTGACGATCGCTGGTGAATGTCAGGATCGTCGTGTCGTGCAACACCAGCACGCGGTCGTGCGCCTGGCACCGAACGCGAGTCTGCTGCGCGTGTGGGGCATGCACCGCCTCGAAGCTCACCTGTTCGTTGTTCAAGAACCGGTACAGGCCCTCGAGCTGTCCCTCACTCCCCATCGCCTCGGGAAAACTCAGGCCGGGATTGCGTGCCAGCTCACCTGCGATGCGTTCGAGTCGCCTGCCTCGC
>JBEKXD010000177.1:0-2706 GCA_049512415.1 Polyangiaceae bacterium | reverse complement strand
TCAGTGCTCACGCGCGTCCAGGGTACGCTCGCTGCGCTCGCCGGCTTCGCCGCCCTGGACCCGCGCTGCGCTCTGAACGCCGAGTCGATTACGGCGATGGGCAGACGGATGTCTCCGACGGGCTCTGAGCTCCGGATAGCCCGCCATTCTGAACATCTGAGGCGGTTCCATGGTTCCCGGCGACTTCGGCGATTTCGGGACCCACGGGAACCGGAGGCGACAGTTCGTCGACGGGCTCAATCCGCGATCGATCACCAGATGCAAAACAAACTGCTCAATCTGGGCTCGACCGAGCTCCCACGCCGGTCGGTCGTCGAAGAACTCCTCGAACCGTGCGATGGCCCCGGTGTAGACGCGGCGTGTATCGGCCGGGGTCCCCCGAAGGTCGAACGCGCGCTCGAGACTCTCGTACGTATCCATGACGCTCTCCTGGAAACGCGAGCGCCCGACGATCGGACGCAGCGTGAGCGCCAGCGTCGCCGCTCGCCGCCATGCGTTTCCACGCAACGTCCGCCCCGCTGATCTCGCGCGCGCCTCTCACGCGCTCGGGCGCGCGAATCGCCCTCTCAGGTCTCCAAGCTGCCGCGCAGCGGCTTCGTCCAAGGCGTTCTACGCGACCGCAGGCGCTTGCTTCCTCGACCCCTCTTTCACTGCCTAGCCGCCGAGTTGTCCCCTTTGTAGCGACGTCGTCGCCGAATCGAAACGTGATCCTTTCGAACCCGACCCGCCGACTCGTATAGCGTCGCGCGCCGCGAAGACGGAGCCCCTGGGGGGTCCCATTTGCCCGCCAACCGCAGACCGATGGAGGCGAAGATGAGTGTGGCGCGATGGATCTATGTTGCAGCGCTCCTGGTCGCATCGACCGCAGCACGGCAAGCATCCGCAACCGACGCTGGCATGGACGGCTCCGCCGCGCCGTCCATGCAGCCGTTCGTGCGTCCGATACCGCGAGGAGCGGTCCAGTCGTCGTCCGTTCCGACGCTAACCGTGATGACCCTTTCGGACCTGCAAGACGGAGGCTTGCCGGAATCCTCCCTCGGCGCGTCGCAGGGGACGGCTCAGGCCCTTTCCGGCAGCGTGGCGACCCCCATGAGCAACCCTGCCGTTCGTCCTCCTGCCCGAACGACGTCGCCAACCGGGGAAGCGGGCCGGTCATCTCGACGCCCCGCTTCAGGGCGTACTTCTGGGGTCAATGGGATGCCGCAACCCAGAGTCAGATTCAGGCGGAAATTGATACGATTGCCAACTCCCCCGCCTTCTATAGCCGCCTTCTCGAGTACAACATTGGTCAGGGAAGTTCGGGTCCCTCGATAGTCGACTCGACGAACCAAGCTTATGAAGGTCCCTACGTAGGGCCCCTGGTACCACCCCCTCTCTACAATTGTCCAACATTTGGTGCTAACCTGGACGGCGAAATTGGAGCTGAGCTGGATAACCCGTTGTAAAGGACTGGGACGGGGATTGGCAAAGCGATTTTGCGGTGTGGCATGCCGCGGATGCAACGTGGCACATCAATAAGAGCAGCGACAACACCGGGGATCCCCAGGTGATTTCATGGGGAAACGGAGCGACGGACATGCCGGTCGACTGGTTTGTACCCGAGTATACATTTTATCCGTACGCGTCTCAGGTTAGTCCGTTTTCTCAATCTCAACCCACGGCTCCACCGTCGACTCCGTGGTCGCCGTCCACGTTGTGGTCGACCGGCCTTGCGGGTGCGTTGACGGCGTTAGGTTTCTCCAGGCTTCGCCGCCGGAGGTCTGCGTGAACCGCCGTCTCCCGATGGTCGAGTCCCTGTAAGGTGTTCTCAACGCGAAGGAACAGCGATGAATCGGATCACGACGCTAACGAGTCTGCTACTGGTATCTACAGCATGCGGAGGGCGGACGATCATCGATTCTCAGGCAGAGGAGGACGCCGTCGATGGAGCCCCTGACGGGGCCGACGAGCTGGACGGCACCGTGCTCGATGCATCTCAAGATGGGGGTTCTAGTGTGCCGCAGTGCCAAACAAATGTCGACGTCGACGGTGGCCTGTATGCCGGGCGTACCGTACGGTTCGTCGAGCCGAAAAGGATCCAAACGGGACAGTTCTCCAACAGACCGCCGTCCAGAACTTGGAACGGAACATCGCCCATCATGCAATTGATTCCTAGCGATTTCGCAGTCAACCACGCTCCCAGAAGTGCTCCGGAGTCCACGTCGAAGAAGTACAAAATCCGCGACTGCGAGTCTGCGGGCGCACTCATTGCAACACCGTATTGACACCAAATCTGCAAGCTGCGTGGCGCGCCCATTCGAACGTGGTCACAAGTCATGGATGTTGGAAGCTGGTGCAGCCCTCCGTATGCTGCCTTTTTGCGTAAGCGGCCAGCCAAGGGCGTCTGGCAGGAACGATGTCCCCGTGATCTCCTCGCGCGAGCGAGAGGGTCCCGATGCAGCGGAGCCGAGAGCAGTGGGCGAAGATCGTCGAGCAGTTCGAGCACAATGGCGAGACCCACGAGGCATTCTGCGCGCGGCTGCACCTGCCGGACTGGTCGTTTCGCAGTTGGCTTTATCGCTTGCGGCGAGAGTCTTCTCAGGGGAAAGTCGCGCATAGCGCGACGCGGTTGCTGCCAGTCCGCCTGGGGTCGTCGGACGTCGGCCAGGACGAGACGGTCGTCGAGGTCGTGGTGGGCGATACCGTCATCCGCCTCCGCGGCATGGT
>JBEKXD010000176.1:0-2706 GCA_049512415.1 Polyangiaceae bacterium | reverse complement strand
TATGAGTGCAACAGTCAGGCGCCGAGATCGCTCACCGACGCGAACAGCGCGTGTGTTCTCACGTTCTGTTACGATTGCTAAACTTCGCGGGAGCCGGAGCTGAATGGGCTTACGCTGCCGGAGCGTGACGTTTGGCCTGCGGTCGCGTCTCGCCTTCGCAGTGCTGTATCTCTCTCTGCAAGCGACCCTAATAGGGACGGATTGGCGACGGCCCGATCACGTCTTCGCCTTCCAGATGTTCAAGGAGTCTTCCACCATCCGCTTGGTATTGCTGCGGGAGATCCAGGCGCCGGCGCGGGAGGGCACCGTCGTCGTTCCGGTGCACCACGGGGAATGGACGGCTCTGGATATTCAGGGAGCGCGCCACCGGTTCGCTTGGCGAGATCGCGTTAGGACGGGGAGCCTTTCGGTTCTCGATAGGACGCTCCCGGTCGACTACGGCGCCAGCGAAGCGAGCAGTCGTGTGCAGTCAGCCCTCGACGACGTCGCCGGCCATATCGGGGACGACGCCGAGACGAGGCGCCTGCTCGTCGACGTGACCCTCACGAAGAACGGACGGGAGACGACGGTCACGCGCCTCGCGAGCGCGCCGCGGAACGTTGGAGGACCAGCCCGTTGACCCGCTCCCTCGGGAAAAGCTGGCCGATGGATCTCGGAGACACGTATGTCCTCGGAATCGTACGCGGCGCCCTGGGCACCATGGTCTTTTTGGACGCTTTGCACTGGGCACGGGAGCTCGCCGCCAATGGATATTTTGGCGACTTCTTTCATGTCCCTTTCCTTGCCGAGGCCTACGTCCCTTCGCGCCTCGTCTACACCGGCATCCTGGCCTCGATGCTCCTCCTCGCTGCGCTCAGCGTCGTCGGTGTTTGCGCGCGCCTGGCCCTGGGGGCCAGCGCCATCCTCGGCATCTACGTCCTTCTCTGCGACCGGCTCCAGTTTCACCAAAACCGTTACGCCCTTTTCTGCATCGCCGGGCTCCTCTCCCTCTCTCCCTGTGACCGATCCTTCGTCGTCGTGAAACGCGTCACGAGTCCCGTATCCCGGATCGGTCCCCTCTGGGCACAGCGACTTGCGCAGGGTCAGCTGTCCGTCATCTACCTCGCCGCGGGAGGCGGCAAATTTTTCGACGCGGACTGGCGCAAGGGCCTCGTGCTGGCCGACCTTCTGCGGCACTACACGCGCCGGCCGTGGAACGGAGCGCTTGAGGCAAGGGCCATCGACTTCATAACGGACCCGGCCACGGCGGGCGTGCTCGCCAAGGTCGTCATCGCGACGGAGCTCTTCCTCGCCGTGGGCCTCTGGTACCGGCGAACACGTGTCTTTGCGCTCTGGTGGGGCGTCTGGTTTCACCTAGCGATCCAGCTGACCTTGCATCCCGAGTTCTTCACGTGGATCGTCTTTGCCGGTTATGCGCTCTTTGTCACGCCTGACTTCCGCGCGCGTACATTCTGCTTCGACCCCTTGCGTCCGAAGGGGGCCCTCTGCGCGCGTCTCGTTCGATGGTTCGACTGGTTCGCGCGGTTCGACGTCGTGCCTTCGCAACCCGACGCGCCGCCTCCCGGACACTCGATGGTCATCGTCCTGCGCGATGGGTCGCGCGCCACAGGCATCCATGCATTCGCAATGGCGACCCGGTGTATTCCGGCGCTGTTTCCGCTCTGGGCGCCCGTCGCGCTCGTGGCGACCCTTACCAAGGGGGGCAAGGCGAGCGTGCGTGGCAAGTAGACGATAAGCGCAGCACGAAGAGGCGCTATGCCGCGCCGTCGTAGATGGGGTCCGCGGATGGCGGTCATTCAGGTTGCGCGCGAGCACTTCAAGCCGTTCGGCTTCGCAGCTCGCTGCTCCAATCTCGGCGACGTTCACGGCCCCCCCAACGTCTGGCCCGACCCAGACGAGGATGACTTTCTCGAGGTCATCGGTCCCTACCTCGCTTCCAAGGGACACCGCGGCGCTCAAGCTCTCGAAGCTTCGCTACCCGGTTCGGATCGTCCGGCTCGATGCCGAGGCCACGCACCGCATCGCGACGCTCGGCGACGGCTTGCCGGACTTCTGCCCCCAGCCCCCAGCGGGCCAGCGTCTCCGTCGCGACGCGATCGAGCCAGACCGGTCCTTGGTGAGCGACCTGCTGCTCGAGCGACAGCGGCTCCTTGCGAACGACAAGCCGGTAGCGAGGCGGCGCGTCGCGCCCACGCTCGGCGAGCCGCTCGAGGAGGTCGGGCGCCACCTTCCAGCGTCCGGGTCCCGCGGCCGCCACGAGCCCGACTTGCTCGAGGTCGCGCAGGCGCCGCACAAGCGCTTGCGCATCGCCGTCGCCGGCGGGGTCGACGGCAAAGACGCCGCCGCGGGTGCGGGCGGCCTCGGCGATCTGCCGGTCCGCGGGACGGACGGGCGTCTCCGGCGGCGTGGCGAGCGAAACAAGATCCCCCACTCCCACCGTCTGCGCATTCCGCGCGTCGAGCGGGACGTGGTACGCGCGCCCCGCGGGCGTCTCGACCACCGCATAGAACGTCCCCTTGAGCTCATCGGACAGGCCTTTGCCAGCCACGCGACCCGTGACGACCGGCGACGCCATTCCTGGCTCGGGGGGCAGCGCCTCTCCCGGCCAAACCGCGTCGTAGCGCGAGGGGTCGCCTCGCACGGCTGCGTGGATCTGCTGGAGGATATCCCCGCGCGAGCCGTGATCGCGGAGCCGTTTCTGCCAAC
>JBEKXD010000175.1:0-4517 GCA_049512415.1 Polyangiaceae bacterium | reverse complement strand
CGTCAGGGTGCGGCGCCGGGGGACGGTGCGCGGACGTGGCGGCGAGCAGGGCGGCTTGCGTAATTCGTAGGAGGGCCCGAGTTCGCTTGCCCCTCGCCTTCTCATCTTCTTCGTCATCTTCGTCGGCAGCGTCGTCTTCCTCGTCCTCGTCGTCCTCGCCCGCTGCCTTCTTGCGCGCGCGCTCTTCGGCCTTGGACTTCTTGCGTGCAGCCTTGCGCGCTTCGTCCTCGTCGGCGTGCTTGCCCTCGAGGATCGCGTTGGCGGTTTCGAGTGTGCGTATCTCATCCGATATCGCGGCGCGAGCATGCGCGTCCGGCTCGGCTTCAAGCTTCTCGCGCAGCGTGACCAGTTTCGCATCAATCTTGAGCATCACGACACCTTCGTTTCATCGGGTTGCGCCGAGGCGACCACGGCCTTGGACTCGGCTTCGATATTGGCCAACGCTTCGGCCTTGAGCCGCTCGAGCCGCGCGGCCACTTCGGGATTCAGCGCCGGATTGAACGGCTTTCCGACATATTCCCGAAGGTCAGCGCGCCACCCCTCGGCGTACATGTGCTGTTTCAGAACCGCGGACGGCTGCCCCTTTTCGGTCGTCATGTCTTCCGGCAAGCACGGGCACGGAAAGCGCTCTAGGAAATCGTCCGCGAGTCGATAGTCTTCGAGGTTGACGATTCTTCCGTTTGGAAAGGCCCTCGAGGGGGAGACCACGGCGACGAACGTCGAGCCAGTGATGAGCGACTTGCATTGATAGCGCGCTTGCGGCCAAAGGGGCCGATTTCGGTCGAGCTCCATCAATTGCGCATAGCGCGCGGCGTTGTCTCCGCCCTCCAAGGTGGCTTGACGCTGCGCAAAGACTAGCGCGGCCGCAAACGCTTCGGGCGTGAAGGGCTGCGCAGTGGGTGCGGCCACTGGCGGCGCAATGGGTTGCGCTGCACCGGATTCGAGCGCGGCGAGACGTGCTTGAATACTGGCCCAGTCGGCGGCCGGAATCGTGACAGTATCTTCTTTGGCAGGCATTGGAGTTCCTTTGCTCCGACCTTTCCGGAGCGAGTAACAGGTTGCTCAGAGCGTGACGTTGGGGTAGCTGGCGGCGACGGCGATGAACGTTCGCAGGATCGCGTAATCGTTCTCGCGCAAGTCTTCGGCGCTAAAGCCGCTTACGAGGTCTAGGAGCACTTCGATCTGTTGCTGATTCATTGGGCTGAGTCCTTGTTAGAGGGGCGCTTTCAGGCGATGGGGCCACGGATCGCAGATATCGCGTTGGCGGTTCGGCGGTCGAGAGTGTCGCCAAACGTGGATTCGGACAGAATCACCTTGAGCAGAGCGGATCGTGGAATTCCGAGCGAGCGCGCTTGGCGGTCAAGTTGACGGATTGCCGATTCGGGCAATCGAACGTGTACCTGTTTGGTAGCGTCAGACATACCACTATGGTAGCCATTACCTGGCCACTGTCAAACAATGTCACCCCATCGTGTGTGTCCATTCCACACGTGGCGGAATGGCGGCTAGCAGCGGCGACGACCAAAGGCGATGATCGGGAGTGTGTTGCCGGGGCGACCGCGGGCATCCGCGTAGGAATCGAGGCCTACGCGTCGGAGGGCTGCGACGATCCGATCGGCGATGTCCTCCGGTAGCGACACGTTCGGACACCAGAGATAGAGCCGCACTGTCTCGGGTTCGATTCCAAGCTCGTCGCCTAGAAGCACCGCGATGGAGTGCGCGCTCATCTTGGGAATCACTGCGGCCCACCGAACTGATTTCGCCACTTGATGTGCGCCATGGGTCAACCGGTCCTTCGAGAGTCGGTCGCAAAGCCGCCCGGTCCGATCCCAGCGGAGAGATATTGGTGCGCGTCGTGGCGCATGCTGAACGCGACTTGGTGCCCGCCGTACACGGCCCACGGGGCGTATCTGAGCGCCTCGCATACGCATGCAACCAAAGCCGTTGCCCTGTCATCATGGGCGGTCCGCGAGCCGATCGTCTCGTTGCCCGAGGGCGTGCATCGTAGGCCGATGCCACTGAGCTCGCGTCGCAGCTCGGGATCGTCCGGCAGTCGTAGCCGACCGTCGACCATGAGATTTCGGACGCGCGAGAACTGAGTGAGCTTGTTCGCCAGCGTCCACGGCTCGACCGCGAGTGATATCCCTCGTGCCTGAAACGCAGCGGCGAGACTGCTCGCCTCATGTTGATCGCTGACCACGCGGCTCATGCCCGGTAACAATTTCCGCCAACGGATCGTCTCAGCAACGGCCGTCTCGGGCGATAGTGGCCGTCCCCCGGTGCGCCCGATGACCTTGCATAGGTCGACGACAACGCGGCCGCCATGAGGGCCAGGCTCGGCATGTGCCGCGACAAGCGCGAACCTGTCGCCGACAAATGCCGGGTCGATCGCCATCGCGTATTGCCAGCTTGGGATCGGACCGTTGATCCGCATCTCGCCAGGGCGCCCGACGTCGGTGCATGCCTCGGACGCGTCCGAGGGAAAGAACCCGTCGCTAAACTCAGATACGAAGTTGCATTCGTAGTCTCGCGCAAAGATACGCGCGTTGCGCTCCTTCGATCGTGCGGACGCTTCCGAGATACACGGGTTGGCAACCCACGACGCCGCGGGGCCTGCCACGATTCGACCGTTGCCGTCGCCCCCCGATATCGCATCGAAAAACGAGCCTTGATCGAGCCACGGCGAGCTACAGACGAGGATTGGCGCGAGGGCATGCGTCGCCGACATCGCGCGCGCCGAGCCTAGTATCTCGTCGGCATCGTAGTCGGTTGAGTTTGACTCAAATGACCACTTAGCGAATTCGTCACATCCGACGAAGAACGCGCGCCATCCGCTCGCCGCGCCGACGTTCGCAGATACAACGCGAATCCCCGTGTTTTTGGCTTCCAATTCGATCGCGTCGCCAGTGAACCGGTGCGCGAACCCTAGCGCCGTCAGCCACTTCGCGGTGATATCGTTTCCCTTTTGCGCCTCTTGCTTCGTTCTACTGAGAACGATCGCAAAGTGCCTTTGCGCGGGCGGTATCACGAACTCGCCGAAGAGTGTAAAGTACAAGGCTATCTTGTACATGACGGTCGACTTCGCGCCGCCTCGCCCGACACAAGCCCAAAGTTCCGTTGACGTTCCGGCCTCGAGGCCATCGAGAAAGCGTGTAATCTGCACGCGCCACCAGGGCGAGCATTCCGGTTCGGTCGCGACCTTGGCGAGCCGGCGATCGAACGCAAAAAACTTGCTCGCGAGCGTGGCCATTACGCGCCGTCGCCGTCGGTCGACGTTTTGGTGTCCGCGTCAAGGGAGTCTCGGAACGCGGCGAGCATGTCCTTCTTGGGTCGTGCCGCGGCCTCGCGCGCGCAAAGCTCGTGCGCCGTGAGCAAGGCCACGCGCGATCGATCGGCCAAAATCCCTGCCCTGCTCGCGAGCTCAAAGTCACCCGTGGCGGCCGCCCGATCGGAGAAAAACCTTGACCACGCCAGCATGACGGCGGCCGTCGCAATGATGCTGCTCGGCCCCGGCCCGCAATACCCGCCCCCAATCGTCTGCGCGAGTGCCGCACATTGTGCGCGTCTGAACGTCGCCGCGGCTGTCTTGTACGGGCGGAACTCGTTGCCCTCTGGTAGCGATGCGAGCCCGAGACGCCCGCTGAGCTTGCCACGGCCGGCCTTCGCCAACCCGCCGCGCCGGGCAAGCGTGTTCCCTGGGGCAAACGTGCCGCGCGGTCCGCGGTCCGCCGGAGACTCGCAACGGGCTTCTGCCGCTACCCCCACCGGTAGCTCATCAGGGGGCGACGTTTCCACACATAGGAGGTTGCCAGCCCTTACACCGTGCGCCGTTCTGAGTGCCATGTCGTGTATTGTAACGTCACTTGCGGGCTAAGCAAGCTTTATGCCGGGCAAATGTGCGATGCCCGGTTGCGTTCGCAGCGACGACGGCTTACCCTGGCGCGGCATGGCGAGGCGTGGCCGGGCGTGGCGCGGCAAGGCATGGCAGAGCAAATCAAGGCAAGGCTCGCAAAAAGGCTCCGGTGGCAACATCGGGGCCTTTCTCTTGTGTGGCGCCGGAACGAGCTCATGCCAAACTACAACGCCACGCGACCACGAGCCCGCCCTAGGGCCGTTGCCGTCCAAGCCACCAGGGCCCGCCCCGAGCTCCAAAACGCGTCCTAGGGCAACGTCGTGCCATCCACGGGGCAATGGTCCGTCGAGGGCCGAAAAGTTTCGACGGCGAAAAGTGGGTGAGGGTGTCCGCGGCCCCTGGCGATCGGTCCGATGTATTTTCGACCCCGGGGCAGGGGTCGGCCCCGTCGACCGCGACGACGGCCTAGGCAGCGGCCGACGCGTTGTCGTCGGCCATGTTCTTGATGGACTGCGCCGCGAACTCGCGACCGTTGCGAGCAAATCTCCCCTCTGCCGCGAGGGCAGACGCTACGGCGCGCAGTGCGAGCCCGGTGCCGCGAAGTTCCCGAGCTCGGGCGATCGTCGCTTGTTCCGCCGCGACTTCCACGAGCACGTCACCCTCG
>JBEKXD010000174.1:0-2843 GCA_049512415.1 Polyangiaceae bacterium | reverse complement strand
CTCACTTCCTGGCCGACTACGCGGGCAATGAGCTCTGAAACGTGAGGAAGACTCGGCTTCGGAAACTCGATGACGCGATCGAAGCGACGCCAGATTGCTGGGTCGAGGAGCTCCGGGTGATTCGTTGCCGCGAGGAGGAGACCATCCGCGGGCCAGTCATCGACCGCCTGGAGGAGTACCGTAACGAGGCGCTTCAGCTCACCCACCTCGGACACATCGTCGCGACGCTTGGCGATCGCATCGAACTCGTCGAGGAGAAGCGCCGAAGGCGACCGACAGGCGAAGTCGAGTACGACCCGAATGTTGTTCCCCGTGCGTCCAAGGAAGCTGCTCATGACCGCGGAGAGATCGAGGGTGATGAGTGGCCGCTCGAGCTTGTGCGCAAGCCATCGAGCCGCGAGCGTCTTGCCCACGCCGGGCGGTCCAACGAGGAGCACGGAACGCGTAGGAGTCAGACCGACCCCCTCAAGCTCTCCCGCGCGCTGCCGCTCCTCGACGACCGCGTCCAGCTCCCGCTGAACCTCGGAGGCCCAGACGGGCTCGGGCAGAATCTCCGCCACGTCCTCGCGACGGAGCAGCTCAAGCCGAGTATCGTGATCAACGGGGACCGGGTCGGGAACGCCTCCACGCAGCAGACCATGGCCGCGCGTTCCCTTCGCTAGCTCGAGCAGCTCCTTCGCCTGCTTAGCGAGGTCGGGCCGGCGACGCGCGAGATCGCGAAGCGACCGGCGAACCAGTGCCGCAGCGTCCTCGCGCTTGCCGGCGAGAGCGAACCGGGCCAGGTGGACGAATTCTGAGTCCATGTCCATCGAACTAGTCCACACCGTGGAAATACTGCATGCAAAAAAAGGATAATCGTGCTGGACTAAAACTGCAAGTATGTTCAATACTAGTCCACCAAGCATCCCGACCGGTCCGCGGCCAGCGGCTCTGCCGGTCGGTGACATCAACGTTGACGAGGGGTTAAAAACCCATGAGCAAGAAGAAGGTCTTCATCGAGCGCAGGCCCGAGGGCGACTACGCGGTCCGGAATCCAAACGCCGAGCGCGCCAGCGCCGTCGAGCCGACCCAGGCGCAAGCGATCGACCGGGCGCGGGCTATGGGCCCCAACTCGCAGGTTTTGGTTGAGCGCGTCCGCAACACGAGCGTGGGCAAGCGCGACAAGTGGCGGAAGCCGTAAGGCACCTGCCGAGCCCAGGATCACGCCGCTGCGCGATTGTGCGCACGGAGATCTACGGCGAGAGCCACGACGCGCTCGAGCGGCGGCTCAATGAGGTCACGCCCTTGGACCTCGAGCTCGGACTTCGCGTCTTTCCGCGCGGCACCTGATCTTGGCTGGACAGCGGCTTGAAGTGTCGGTGGAGGCATTCACGCGTCAGTTAGAGCGGCTGGAGCTGCTGCCGCAGGGCGGCAAGGCCCTTGGGGTTCCAGTCGCGATCGATTGTAGCCCCGAGCATCCCCCAAGGCCCCTGCGCGCCAGTTTCCAAGGAGCGGTCATGGAGTTGCATGGCGCGAGTGTCGATGGCCGCTCCATCAACCGGATGGAACGCGGCGAGCCCCTTCGCGCGGGGCCCGCCAACGTTGGACGGCCGGTGGCGTCAGAGAACGGTGCCGGCCAGGCGCTCGAGGTCGAGGCGCGTCTCGGGGTTGTCGGTGTGCCGAGCGATCCACGAGATGGCGTTCGAGGCGCGCCAGGCGGTGGGGCCCTCGGGAAGGTTGATGACGTCGGAGGAGTCGAAGGCGTCGGCGATCGTCTTCTGCACCGCCTTGGGAAGGGCGCGCGTGACCTGCGCGAGCGCGGGCTTGGACACGTGACGCTCGTGGGCCTCGCGGATGGTTGCGAGCAGCGCTTCGCGGCGGTTCGTGCCGAAGGAGGAGCGAATGACGTCGCGCAGAGCCGAAACGCTCGTGGCGGTGTCGAGGGCGTGGGTGTGGTCGGAGAACTCGATCTCGTCGCCTAGGCGGCCTCCGAGGTGGACTTGGCGAAGGACGTCCTCGGCGGTTAGGCCGTTGAGGCATGCAACGCGCAAAGCGTACATGCGGAAGGAGTGGGTGCCGTTTCCGTAATCGGAGTTACTCCACTCCCCGCCGACCACGAGAAACTCTCCGGGAATCGGCTCGAGGATCTCGGGGAGTACCAGTTTGAGCGCGACGCGGGTCTCGGTGACCACGCCGTCTACCGGGACGGCTCCGGCCCTGACAGCCTCCTGGGCCAGAGCCTCGAAGAGGGGTCGGGAGTCGAGCCGGCGGTAGCGGTCGCTCAGCCACCCGCGCATCTGACCGCGAACGCTCCGCACGAGGACCCGCCCGTCGGGCGCGTGGTGGTAGTGCTGGCGGAGGATCTCGGTGGCAAGCTCGTGTTGCCAGGCGGCCGCGGTCGGTGCGGAGAGCTCGCGTAGGTAGGCGAGCGGGACGCCCGCTCTGGCAGCGACCTGCCCGAGCGCGTACTCGGTGGGCTCGTACTGGTCGGCGCCGACTTGGATGCGCAGGCCTCCGGAGGTCGCGACATGGAAATTCGCGACGCGCATGGGGACGATCTGATCGCGGGGCTGGTCTCGTTGAATCGCGGCGAGGATCTCGGCGGCGCGCTTCGCCCCGTCATCGATGCGTCGCTGAAGGATGGCGCGGTAGCGAACGGACCGGTCCGTGCCGTCAGGGGGAGGCGCGACGGGAATCGCCAGGGCGGGGAGTGAAGTCGGTTGCGGGTCGAGGTACATGTTCATTGGGGGGACTCCGGTGCGAGGCCGCTTCGTGTCGGCTCTCGTTCCTCAAAGGGCCGCCGGAGCTCCTCGGAGATGCCGCGCTGCATTTCCGGAGGGCTCCCCGCGGGGAAACCGGAAAAG
>JBEKXD010000173.1:0-3006 GCA_049512415.1 Polyangiaceae bacterium | reverse complement strand
TTCTGCATCGAGGCCAAGGTCACGATGGCGGTCTTCGCCCTGCTCACGCCGTACCCTGGCACGGCCCTCTACAAACGTTTGAAGATCGAGGGCCGAATTACGAAGGACGCGTGGTGGCTGAGCAGCGACCACGACACCGACGCGCCATTCTATCGGCCGGCGACCATGTCGCGCGAGGTCCTGCGCGCCGGCTGGGTGCGGGCCTGGCAGTCGATGTACTCGATGTCCTCGATCCGCCGGCGGTACGACTTCGCAATGAGTCACTCGTGGATCCAAAACGTGGCCTACTGGCCGCTCAACCTTCTCATGCACGAGCTCGCAGAGAAGAAAATCGCCGGCGGCGATCGCGCCTGGCGCAAACACCGAACGCTCGACATCCCCCTGGGGCTCTGACACGTGTCCCGCACCTGCGGACGATGCCAGCGGCGTTGTGACACGCCTTCGCAGGCGATAGGGCAGGTGCGGCCGAGCGGGAGCGCGGCGTTGTCGAGGGGGACGGATGATCCGAAAGCCTCCAGATTCCTGCGGCCCGCGCAGATGAACTTCTGCTCGTCTGCCGCCGGTCGTGCTGACTCGAGGTAGGAAGGTCGAGTCCTCCGTCGAGGGCTTCTATCCTCGGGCTTCGGTTCTTGGCGCTTTTGCAAAGTGCGATATTTCTGTACGCGGAGCCGGCATGACCCGGCTGATGATGCACGTGCAGGAACACCTTACGCCGAGCGCGCTGCTAACTTCTTGCCCAGCAAGAAAACCCACTTTCCGTCAGCGCTGGCCTCTCGGTGACCGTATTCTCGTACGCCACCAGATCAGCCAGGATCGTTAGGACTTGGCCGTGCCCAAGTCTCCAACATTCGCCCCCGCAGGGTCGGATGAGGCCGTCTACCCGAGACGCATTGTTTTGATGTCCCGGTATTGGCAACACCTGGGTAGTGTCACCAGTTGCCATGCCCCGCCTTGCAGACCAAGATAGCGTTCCAGGACACTCAGTGATAGACCAACGCCGCGCCGCGTGTGGACCCACGACGCGCGATTGTCTAGTGCAATCGTCGGATTTCACCGTTGTCTGGAGGAGATAAATGAAAGGCCTAATGCGGGCATATGAGACCCGAGGTGCGACCTTCGCAATCGCGTTGGCGTTGACCGCTGCGTGCGGCACTTCAACCTCTGGGACCCCCCAAACGACGACTGACGGCGGGTCTGCATCTGGTTCCGTCGGGTCCACTTCGAGCGGAAGCGGGGCGGCCAGTGGAAGCGGCGGTACGAGCGACGCTGGAGGCACCTCCAGTGGAGGCTCGGTCTCCAGCGGAGGCTCCGGCAGCACGTCCGGCGGTAGCTCGAACGCGAGCTCCAGCGGAGGCTCCGGCAGCACGTCCGGCGGTAGCTCGAACGCGAGCTCCGGCAGCACGTCCGGCGGAAGCTCCGGCAGCACCTCCGGCGGAAGCTCCGGCGGTGTGGCTAGCTCGAGCGGCGGATCGACGGGTACGGGAAGATATATGGAGAAACTCGACCGCGGACTTGTCGCCGTCAAGTCCGGGGCCGGGTATTTCTTGAGCTGGCGGCTTTTTGGGACCGACCCTCAGGACACAAGCTTTGGATTCAACGTGTATCAGAACACGACGAAGCTCAATTCCGCGGTCATCACCAACGCCACGTCCTACCAGGACAACGCCGGTGGCTCCGGGATTTACACGGTCAGGGCCGTGAGCAACCTCGTCGAAACTGGGGAGGTGTCCGGGAATGCCATTGTCATCGACGGCGGCTACCTCAGTATTCCGCTGACTCCGCCTCCTGGGGGCACGGATACGGGTGGTACCGCATACACGTATTCGGCAAATGATGGCAGCGTCGGCGACGTCGACGGCGACGGTGTCTATGAAGTCTTCTTGAAGTGGGACCCGTCCGACTCCAAGGACAATGAAATTGCTGGGTACACCGCCACCTGCATTATCGATGCATATAAGCTCGACGGCACGAAGTTGTGGCGCATCGATCTCGGGAAGAACATCCGCGCCGGCCAGCACTACACGCAGTTCTTGGTCTACGACTTCGACGGCGACGGCAAGGCCGAGATAGCCATGAAAACAGCCCCCGGGACCGTGGACGGCACGGGTGCGTTTCTTTCGACCGGCCCGGCCGCCGGCGCGGACAATACTGCCGATTATCGGAGCACCGTCGCCACCGAATTAGGAAAGATCACGTCCGGGCCCGAATGGTACACGGTTTTCGAGGGCTTGACGGGCAAGGAACTCGTGACGGTCAATTACAACCCGCCGAGGGGGAGCGACCCCAATGGTTGGGGCGCCATCGAGGGCATCGCCGAGACCGAGGACCTCGGTTGGGGCAACGACACGGCGGTCGACAATTTTGCCGACCGTTACCTCGGTAGCATCGCCTACCTAGACGGGGAGCGACCGAGCTTGGTCCCCTGCCGCGGCTACTACTGGCGAACGACCCTTTGGGCCTCCGATTGGCGAAATGGCCAGTTCACCCAGCGGTGGTTATTCGACACGAACGACGGTGGCACTGGGAAGGACGGGAAACCTCTTGAGTCTTCGACCGGGTATATGAGTCAGGGCTCGCACAGCCAACGCCAGGGCGATATCGACGGCGACGGACTCGATGAGATTTGTTACGGGTCCATGGTGGTCGACGACGACGGTCAAGGTCTGTATTCAACTGGCTTGAGGCACGGAGACGCGATGCATCTCTCCGTCATCGATCCCACGCGGGACGGCCTGCAGGTGTGGATGGTGCACGAGCAGACGAGCGAGAACGGCGGGATCAACACAGACTTCCGCGATGCCAAGGACGGCACGATCATCTGGGAGCAGAAGAATACGGGCGACAACGGACGCGGATTGGCCGCGCCCCTGCTTGCGGACACTCCGGGTTGGCAGATGTGGTCGGCCACCGGCGGAGGGCTATTCAACGCAAGCGAGCAGACCGTGGGGACGGTGCCGTCGTCCGACAACTTCGCCATGTGGTGGGATGGCACTCTCAATCGCGCCC
>JBEKXD010000172.1:0-3054 GCA_049512415.1 Polyangiaceae bacterium | reverse complement strand
GAGAAACCCCCATGGCATCGCACGCGAACCTATCAACATGGCGTCCGAATCGCGATAGGATTTGCTCTCCCGCTTTGCATTGCCGGACCTTCAGCGAACCCAATCTGCTCCGGCGCGCGTGCCGCGACTTTCCGTGCATGTGGCCCCGGACGTTGTGGGCACCGTCGTGACCCTCGATGGTTCGCCCTTGGCCGCAGATTCTCTTGGAGAGCTCATCCCGGTCGAGCCCGGAGCTCACGAGCTCCAGGCCACAGCGCCAGGTCGAATCCCCGCGAAGGCCATTCTCACGATGCACGAGCACGATTCGACGGTCGTCGAACTCAAGTTGGACGCGGTCAAACCTGCCGCGACTCCCGGTCCGAGCCCGCCCTCCGGACCGACACGAGTCTCGGCCCCGACCGCCCCACTGCCTGGGGCCCTCCCCGCGCCGTCCCAACACGACCGCGTGGCGGCAATGCTTTGGACGACGGCGTCCCTGGCGCTCGCAGCGGGGGGCGCGGCGGCGTACGTCATGGCCGACCGAGCCGTGGACAACGGGGTAGCCGAGTGTCGCGGCCAAATCTCGACAGGGGCGGACCCGTGCTCTCCCGAGCGCTTCGCCATCCGCGCGTGGGATGCGACCGCCGCGGCCACCTGGACCGGCGCCGTCGTCGCGGGGGCGATCGCGGTGGTGCTGTGGGCGACTCCGGAGCGAAAGACAGCGTCGGAACTCAGCGTGCGTTTGATGACCGGGCCCACCTCCATTCGCGCGGAGGGTCGCTTCTAAAATGAGCAGCACGCAGGCCATTGCGGTCGGCGCGTGTCTGGCGACGCTGCTCGGAGCGGGAGCCGCGGCTTGCATCGACATTTTCCATTCGACTGACGGACTGCGTTCGGCGTGCGAAATCGATCCAAGCACCTTTGGATGTGGGGCGGGCCTGTGCATGCCGAGAGCGGAGGCGCAGGCGGTCGCGACGCGTGCGTGCGCGTGGCTAGGCGCGTGCGAAGGACCGATTGGCCGCAACGCGTTCGGCGATTGCGCCGTCGAAGCGCGGCTCGCCTATGACTGCGCGGCGAATCCGAACCACCCCATCAAAGGACAGGCGGGCCAGCTCTGGGCGTGCCTCGCGCAAGCGGGGAGTTGCGCCGACGTGGACGACTGCATCTTGCCGACAGGCTTTCCAGGCTGCGCCGAAATCGGAAATGGGTGTGCGGGGGCCGAGGACGGAGGCCTTCCGAGCACCGTCCGAATCGAGTGCGCGGAAACCCCGATGTCGGACGCGGGAGGCTACGAAATCGTGGATGGGGCGCCCCGACGTACTGCGTACGCGGAAGATTGCGCCCTGTTCGGCCAGATCTGCTCAATAGTCGGCGGCGAGGCTATCTGCACGGGGGGCGCGGGGGCCGACGGATGTTCGGGCGTGGCCGAAGGATGCCCGGAGAAGGGCTCGAACGCTCTGGTGTGGTGCGGAGCAAACGGCATTGACCTCGGACTCGACTGCACGAGCAATGGTGCCCAGGAATGCAACGGGTATCCCACTTCCGCCCAGGCGCAGTGGGTCGCCTGCGTCCCGGAGGGCGACACCTCTTGCCCGAGCCCGAGTCTGACAGTGCAGTGCGACGGAGGCGTCGCCACATCGTGCCCGACCGGCGTCGCTGAGACCATCGACTGCACCGCGCTCCTCGGGGTCGCCGGGGCGTGCGTTTCCGGGGCGCTCGACCCGCCCTTCGACTGGACGAGCCCTTGTCGAGTGACCGTGCCGCAGTGCTCCACTGACGGATGCGACGACGCCGGCAATCTTCTTGGATGCATGCGCGGTGCCACCATCACGGTCGACTGCCAAGAGTTGGGGCTCGGCCCCTGCATGCCCGTCGAGCTCGACGCGGGAGTCACCTCCGCGGCGTGCACGGGGGGGTAGCGGCGCGCACGATCGTTGTTTCTTTCGACAGCGAACGCGTATTCTCTGGAGTCTACAGGCGATGGCCGACGAACGACGCAGCACGAGCCGGATTCTCACGTCCGGAGTTCGCGTGGTCTACGAACTCGCAACCGGAGAGCGCGTCGACGCCGCCGCAGAAGACCTGAGTTCGACAGGCCTCTTTGTCCAGACGGTGCGAAACATCGCAGTGGGCAAGCGCATCGCGCTCGAGATCCGCCTCCCTGGAGAACCCGAAGCATGGTCCGCGGTCGGACGCGTGGTCTGGGTGCGAGGGGCCGCGGAGACCGCCACCGCAGGCATGGGGGTGAAGTTCATCGACATCGACGAGGCCGCCTGCGATGCGTTCGAGAAACTGAGGGCAGCTGGTGCCCCGCCGGCGATCGAGGACGGCGCGGCGGCCATCGATCTGGCGCGGTCGACGGTGCCGTTCAAGCTGTCCAACCGTAAGCTCCCGCCGCTCGCGTCCCCGCCCCCGAGCCACCAGCATCCCGCGACAAGACCGGTTTCTAGAATGAACTGGGTCGCCGTTTTGGCCGTCGCTGCGCTCGCAGCTGTCTCGGTCTACGTCGTCCTCTCTCGCACGCGATCCGCGACGCGCCATGAAGCCATGGCATCCGCGGAGAGCGCGGTTGCGACGGTCACACCCCCGGCTCCTCCTGCTGCGCCGCTGCCCGCCGCGTCGATCCTGGATGCCCCGCCCGCGCGACTTGCGCCTGGTGCGCCTGCCTCGGCGCCCGGGCCCGTTGTCGCTTCTCCGTCGGAGCCCGCACATTCGGCGATGAACCCTTCGGATGCGATGCCCGCACGAACGGCACCACGAGCGTCCGGATCCGCCAACATGGCGCGGCCGCCCTCGCGAGGCGCAGAGGACTCGACCAATCCGTACTAGAAGTGGGGATGATTTTTCGCCGATCCCTTCGCGATCCCGGCGTCGAGCGTCCTCGCCTACAGGAATTAGGCTCCGGGCGGCTCGCCGCCGACCTCGCTCGGGCTCGACGAAAATCACCCCACTTCTAGTGTCCCGTCTCTGAAGTGGAGTGAATTCGTGGCGGGCTGGCTCGTCCAACGGTCATGAGAAGCGCAAGGCCCCTCGTCGTGACGTCGGAGGAGCGTGAGGAGCTCCTGGGACTGGTGC
>JBEKXD010000171.1:0-3876 GCA_049512415.1 Polyangiaceae bacterium | reverse complement strand
CGCCAAGCGAAGCCAACGCGAAGCGCGGCGGGATGGGCATCGAGAAGTCGGAGCGCCGTAGTAGGAGCGAAGACGCGGGGGAACCGATCCAAGGGACCCCGCCGAGCAAAGGGCGGCGCCCGTAGTCGGAACCGAGCGAGGGAAAGATGGCGGAGACCGGAGCTCCGGAGACTGTCTCAACGAGACTTGAGCGGATAGCAAAACTGGCGAAGGACAAGCCGGGCGTGGCGCTGACTACGCTGGCACATCACATTGATAGGGAATGGCTGCGCGAGGCGTACCGACGCACGCGCAAGGACGGAGCGAAGGGCGTCGACGGACAGAGCGCGGAGCAGTATGCAGAGCGACTCGAGGACAACCTCGGGTCGCTGCTCGACCGCGCGAAGTCCGGAACGTACCGAGCGCCGCCCGTGCGTCGGGCGTATGTCCCGAAGGGAGATGGGTCAGAGCAACGGCCCATCGGCATCCCCACCTTCGAGGACAAGGTACTGCAGCGCGCAGTGGCCATGGTTTTGGAGGCCGTGTACGAGAAGGAGTTTCACGACTTTTCGTACGGCTTCCGACCCGGTCGCTCGGCGCATCAAGCGTGCGAGGCATTCCAGATCGGGGTGGTGAGACGGGCAGGGGGATGGATCTTGGAGGTCGATATCAAGAAGTTCTTCGACACCCTGGACCACGGATACCTGCAAGAGATCCTTCGTCGACGGATACGTGACGGCGTGATTCTGCGCCTGATAGGCAAGTGGCTGAACGCGGGGGTACAGGAAGGCACGGAGCTTTCCCACCCCGAGGCGGGTACGACGTGCAGCCCAGGCTTTCGGGCCCGTCGCTACTCGTGCGCTACGCGGACGATCTCGTCATGCTCTTCGTGCACAAGAAGGACGCCGAGCGGGTACTCGACGTGCTGCCGAAGCGATTCGCGCCGGTACGGCCTGAAGCTGCACCCGGACAAGACGCGGCTTTTGCCGTTTCACCGGCCCGACTGCGAGGTCGGGAGCAACAACGGGCCTGGGTCCTTTGACTTCCTGGGCTTTACGCACCACTGGGGGCTTGTCGCGCAACGGCAACTGGGTGTTGCGAAGGCGCACGGCCAAGGACCGGTTCCGCCGCACTCTACGCCGGATCGCCGAATGGTGCCGCCAGCACCGCCACGACGATCTCGAGACGCAACATCGCGCACTCAGTCGCAAGCTGGACCACGATGCTTTCGCTGCTGAAGCGCTTCTCGCTCCCGCCGCCACGCATCGTGCACCGGTACGCCACGTAGCGAACCCGACGACCGAAGAGCCGGATGCGGGAAATCTGCACGTCCGGATCTGTGGGGGCTCCGGGAAGGAAGACGACCCGGGGCTACCCGACCAGCGTGGACGCCTTGCACCACCGCTTGCTCCGCGAGGAAGGCAACGGTTTCCTACCCGCCGGTACGGCCGCGCGCTCCGTGAACGCTGTCATGACAACCACCTATTGGGCTATCGGACGGCGCATCGTCGAGCACGAGCAGCGGGGCGCGCACCGTGCGGCGTACGGGGAGCACGGTCGAGGAGGGCAGAGCGCGCCGATGCGCGCGACCCGGCCGCTGGCGCCTCCTCCCACTCCGCACGCGTCGGGTGCACAGGCCACGCGTTGAGCCGGGACCAAGTGTCCTCATGCCCCGATACCCAACCGTTCGACGTAGGGCCGTCTCTGGGACGATGAGCGAACCACCTCGCGCCACAGCCAACCGCGTCGTGCAGCTCTCCAGTTCACCGCCATTTCCGATATTCGGAACACGCCGACGAAATCCGGAATCAGTTGACTCCGCGACTTGAACGTGGTTTCCCTAGACATCGGCCGTTCGGGTCATTGATCTCACGAGGCGCTCGGCGCAATGCCCGACCGAGGTCGGCGCGACAACGCGAAGGAGTGACTACATGACGTCTGCAATCACCAGGGGCACTCTGCTGGGTTTGGCTATTGGGATTGCGCTCCTCGGCTGTTCCAGCGCCCAATCAACGACCGCCGGATCCCGCGCTGTCGGGAACGTCGGCGAGGTCGGTTTGAGCTTGAGCCTTCCAGACGGCATCAAGATCGATCAACTCGATTGGACGATACGGGATTCCGCGGGCAGCGACGTTCTCGACAGCCAGCACGATTCGCCCGGTCCAATATTGCTTCCGGTTGGAACGAGTTCGATTGCATTCGAGGTCGGGAGTATCCCAGCCGGAACCGGTTACACCATCACGCTTGGCGGCACTGACTCGAATTCGGACCCGTGCAGCGGCGTTTCAGCTGCGTTCGATGTCGTGGCCGGAGCGACCAGCAGCGCCACGGTCAACGTGGTCTGCTGGGCCGACGCTGGCGTGCAGGTTCTGGGGGCGGACGCGGGAACGGGAAACGTCATTATCCAAGGTGGAGTCACGGTGGAGACCCTCGACGGGGGAACCGTGGTCTGTCCAGGCATCGCCGGGGTATCGGCCGGCCCTCTTAATACGCTCGTCGGAGGTCCGCCGGTAAACTTCAACACGAGCGTCGTGGGACCCGCCGCCAGTTACGCGTGGACTCAAAGCCCGGCGATTGGAACATTCAGCGATGCGACCGCCGCAAACCCATCTTTCACCTGCGATCAAGCGGGCAGTGCCACAATCACGTTGACTGTCTCCGCGTCGGGCAGTTCAGTTTGCGCCGCCGAGCTCAATACGACGGCATTGATGACGGTTACATGTTCCCCGGGGTTGGACGCGAGCGAATCCGATTCCGAAGTCGATGGCTGCGTGTCGAGTTCAACGACCTGCAACAGCAATTGCCTGGACACCTGCGGAAACACGTGCACGGGCGGCGACTGCTGCGTTGCCAACGGTACGTGTGGGGGCCGCGCTTGGAATATTACGATCCAAACTGTAAACGGCTATTATCTTACGGCGGTCAACGGTGGCGGCGTGGGAGGGCCGCCTTCCGGCAATTGCCCTGCGGTGATCTACACAAACGTCAGTACCCCTGAGCCTGGTCCGTGGGAGACCTTTACCTGCATCGCACTTGGCGCCAATCAGGTGGCTTTCCAGACCGCAACCGGCGACTACATGACGGCAGTCGACGGAGGAGGCATCGGCGGGCCCAATGCCGACCCATACGAGATACATACCGACGTGTCCCCGACTCGTTGGCTTGGGCCGTGGGAGCAATTCCAGATTGTGTGGCTTTCCGGAGAGGAATGCGCTCTGAAGACGGATAATGGGGACTGGGTGACGGCCGTCAGCGGCGGCGGCTGTGGAGAACCGGGAGACTCGTATGCGATACGTACGAATGCGACAAGCATCGGCCCGGATGAGACGTTTACTATCAACTACTGAGGCTATGCGTTCACTTTCCCGAGCGGCGTTGGAGTAGGGACCGCGGGCGACCGGGGCTGTGCTCGCCAATTGTCGGAAGGGAGATGACCGGACCGGCGGGCGGATGCTCGATAGGGCGAGTGACCGGGGCGTCTCCATCGAGCGATATGTCCCACGATTTTCATTAGTTTGTAGTCCAGAAGCGGGCTGGGGATTAACGAGGTCCTGGGACCCCGCTGCACTGGATGCCGAGAGCGTCATTGGGCGCAGGCCGTCGTCCCTCCCGTCCACGTCTGGCAATCCAATTAGACCGCAGCTTGTCACATACCGGTCGGCTAACCATCCATCACATCTCGATCGCCTTTTTCCGGGAGATGGGATCAAAGCTCCTTGATGAAGCTGCAAGATATCGGGGCGGAGTATCGCGGGGCGTCGCTGGGGGACGCGCGGCGAGGCAGGCGACTCGAACGCATCGCAGGTGAGCTGGCACGCAATCCCGGCCTGAGTTTTCCCGAGGCGATGGGGAGTGAGGGACAGCTCGAGGGCCTGTACCGGTTCTTGAACAACGAAC
>JBEKXD010000170.1:0-3389 GCA_049512415.1 Polyangiaceae bacterium | reverse complement strand
GAATACGTGCGCGATGTCAGGCGACAGTTCAAGCGACAATATGTCCATAATTTGGCAAGCGACGCTCACGCAAATTAAAGCAAGTGTAGTAGAGTCGAAGAACGAAAAGAGGCGCTCAACAATGCGTAGGCGCACGGTTACGGCCGCAGGCAGCAGGTCGTTTGGTTGGCGGTTACGGTATATGATCAGGGCCACTAGCAGGATGAATGCTTGTATTGCGATAAGTACCGGAACCGATGCAACAGCAAGTTGTAGTGCGCGGGCCATGGGGACGTATTCGAGCTTTGTATCAGCATAAGACTCAGTCCAATCGCGAAGGCGACGGTACGTATATATGTGTCTGCTGAGAACGGTTGTCGCGACGAAGAGAGTGACCAGTCCAATCCGCGTGCTGTCAAAAGCCGTGTATCCGTCTGTGGTCGGGAGGGGCTGGTGGCGCCACACTGCCTGACGGCGAATCCGGACCAACACGGTAGACGTCAGCAAACGTCCCACGCCCACTAGAATCCATATGGAAAATATTATGAATGCGCAAAGAAGGGCCAAGCCGAAATAATTCACCTTCTACATGCACCTAGAGCAGTAATAGGTGGGCGCGGGTAAATGTGTTTCGGGTCATCAGACATCACGAGAGTAGCTTTCCGTCCTCGTGGCGGGCAAGTGGCTCTACGGCGGTCGGGGCGGGGCCGGCTGACGTGCTCCTTGCCGCCGTCCTCGGCATTGTGGCATGCGCCCCACTCGCAGCCGCCCGGCGCCGAGGCTTGCCGACCAAAGACGCGTCGAACTTGCGGCCCCATGCCTTCCCCTTCTCAACGACCTGGGCGGGCGAGGTGGAGGAGGGCTGTTCCCGGATGATTTCGCCACTTGTGTTCTCGGTTCTCATATTTCGTCGGACTTATCTATCACGTGTCCTTTTCGGTGGCTCGGAGTTGAAACGGGCCGCACCGCCTTCGAACCCCGTTTCTGGCTAATATTCGGCCGTTCGAGTTTCGGGAGCATACCAGATGTCTTCGCTAATCCGCTCTGGCGCTGGGCGCCCTTTGGCCCGCCGTCCCTTGACCGTTCGTGGTGATTGTTCCACGACGAAGCTGATAGTCAAAAGTCTCCAGCACGAAATCGACGGCTGTCTTTGCGGCGTTCACTGCCAACTTCGCATGATGGCGTGCAGGCCGGAACGTTCTCGCATGCGCGTCGCTCATTTTGTTCCGCAGAGGAGCGAGACCCGACACGATGGACGTCAACCCGCTCAGTACCTGCCGAAGGGCGTCGTTGATGTCCTTCCTTTGCGGCTCCAGGTGCAAGAGCTTCTGAACGCTGCGGAATAGCTTTACGAGGTCGCCGTCGTGGGGCTCCGGGCGGTCGACCAGTTTCGCCTCCACCGCGCCGAGCACGGCCTCCAAGACCGAGCGGGCGTTTGTCACGGCTCCGTCGAAGTCCTCCTCCCCGATCTTCCGGTCGCACTTGGCGAGCTGCTCGTCGATGAATGCTCGGCCCTCATCGCTGGCGATGTCGAGGGGCCCCCGCACCTCGACCTGACGAGCGTCCAGCCGCGCGAGCTTGTACGTTTGCCCGGCGCGTACAAGACGCATCCCGTCGAAGGCGAGATGGCGGTTGGCGTGTTGCAGTGCAGCGGTCAGATCAAAGGCCCCGGCGACGAACTCTCGGTCGTGAAGCAATGTGCCGAGCGCGTCGGTGAGCTTCCCTCCCGTGTTTGCCTGCGCGAGCAGCTCTTCCGCTAGTTGCCAGCGCGATAGGGATCCACCGGGGCCCGCGCATCCGAACGGCTCGAACAGCTCCTGGATCTGCCATCCCTTCCTGTAGGGCATGACAGGGTTCCCTCCCTTCGTCGGATCTCCGGTGAACAGGGGGCCGAGGGCCTTGATGGTCTTCGGCGACACCTTGAAACCGCTCATGGTTGCCCGATTCTAGAGCGACACCGCCGTACTGTAGCACCTGTCGAGGGTGTCCGATCGGTGCTCAGACTTCCCCCCCATCGCCGGTGGGAACGCAGCGATTGCGTGAGCCCCCGAGCTTCTCCCCGGCTCTGGGCCGGCTCTTGAGTGGCCCTTCTTCCGGGCCTGGAGCCACCCTCCATCGAATACGTGGCCAGGCTCATCCGAAAGCACGGAGCTGGTCGTTCTTGAGCGAAGGACCCCTTCGAGACTGCAGTGCTCGGCGAAGCCGGCGAGCATACCTCAATGGGAGATGCGTCGACCTTTGTGGCGGTAATCGGCGGGACAATCGGATGCCTGGGAGGCGTTCTTGCTTGCAGATGGCGCTTCGGACTGCGCGCTTTCGAGTGGCGATGCAAAAGAGGATCGCAGAGCTGCAAGCCGAAGTCGCTCACGCACTCGGAAACTTGAATCGCCGGGGGTCACAGAGTCTGTCAAACGCGGATGGTTCACTGAAGAATTCAGCGCTTCTCGAGGAAGCCTTCACCGAAGCATGGGACTGTCTCCAGCGAGTTAAAGACGCTGCCGAGCACGCCGTGGCGGGGTCCCGCATTTGGATGGCACCCGAGATGGTGACCGAAGTCGATGCAGCGCTGCTACGGCGTACGACCGCGCCCGCGCCCATCCGCGTCGGATGCGCGCCGGCGTCGAGTTCTCAGGAAGGACGACGGCAGGCCCACGCCCAATTAAGTAGGTCCGCGCTCCGGTGGGGAGTCGACCGTGACCGCCGTGGGGCTGGCCTCGGGGGATCGCTCGGTTTGGCATGAACGCTCGATGTCGCGCGGGCCAGCCACCGACCGGATGTCCAAAGTGGAATCCAGAGAAGCGGGTCTGGGAAGCGCGCATGCGGCGGGCTATATTGCAAAGGGCGCACGATGCTCGCACCATTCCGCAAACCTGCATCTGAACGCAGTCAACACGTCAACAGACCCCGCTCGCGAGCGAGGCAAGCTCGCCCAGCGGTCTCCGCCCGAGCGACTTTCCTTTTTCGGCGAGAAGCCAGCGCTCCGCATCGGTGAAGCGAAGGCGGCGTGGGCCGAGGGCGCGACCGCAGCACGCGATTCTCGGCCCGCAAGAACTCGATCGCATCGCCTTCGCCGCGATTGATCCAGCCGCTGAGCAGCAGAACGAGGAACTGGAGGGGCGTCGAAAGCGTCACGGCCACCGAACGACAGCAACTCGGCGCGCGCCGGCGATGGCTGGCTTGTTTTTCCGCCTATCTCCGCCACGATCCAACGTTGGTACACTACGAGGTCAACAGCGCCCCCGCGCCACTCTCAGGTCTTCTGCCTCACCGAGGAGGATGCAGCAAGCATCTCGGAGCCGCCGCGACTATCTGGACGGCCCCGAGGAAGGTTCGTGAGAGGATGACCCGCGGGATGAGCGCGACCGAGAGCAAGACAGCGAAAGAGGACACGGGCGCGCCTGAGAGCAGCC
>JBEKXD010000169.1:0-3439 GCA_049512415.1 Polyangiaceae bacterium | reverse complement strand
GAAACAGCCCGTCGAGGATGTCGACTTGGAAGCGCTGCGCCACTCGTACGATTCGTCAACCACTACCAGCTTCCGGAACACTCCCTCCGCCGACACGGCGGCGTCAACGCCGAGCCTGACCGCACTCCCATCGACATTCCAGACGGTTCCAGAACAGGCCGTCTGCGCAACGCGCTTCAGAGATGTCACCGCACCGTTCGGAGTTCATTTCGTCGAAGGATTCCAAGTAGATCCGAAATGCATCGACCGGATAGCATTCCGAGTGGTTCGCCGCTATCGTCCCGCGTGCCGCTGAAATACCAACTACGCAGGAATCCGGACCCACAGGCGTTGTGACCACCGCGATGGAGTCCGAAGGCTAATTCCATGTAGCCATGGATAACAGGGCGGTGGGAAGCCAGAGAGACCGCCCGAACAGATGCGGCACCGGATATCGAAGCATCCGGACAATCGGATCCGAGCCACCGGGAATGTCGACCAGGAGCCGTTGCGGAGGTCGTCTGGGCTGCCAAGCGCCACTGCCACCGAGAATACTACCGCGACCGAAGCGGCGACGACAACGCCACCCCCGTCCGCACGACCCTTGACATTGCCAGCGGTGCCAGTACAGGCCAGAGCATTCCCCAACCGGAGTCACCTCCCGGAATAGAACCAGACTTACGCTTTCGCGAGGAAACCTATCACGGCACGTTGCTGAACCGGCCGCACATCGCAAACGTTATTCATTGCGAGCCCGTGGGCAGCGGCTCGCGATTGCTCGTGAGGGAGCGTCACCGCGGTGGAGGCCTTCACGCAGTGGTGAGGGGATTAAGGCGAAAAGCATACCCCGAGCCGGACAGGAACAGTTACGAGCTTGTATTGGCTCCGTGCGACGCGGTGCATCGCGGGTACTTGTATCCAGCGGAGCCGGTTGTCCATCGGAGGACACACCGGCGACCGATCTGTCGGAGAGGACATCGAGTCCTTGGATATTGTCGTCGACGATCGCTTCGCATTCCAGAAGCAGCGCTGCACTGATCGGCGTTTGCGTCGTGGAAAGATTCGGAGGACATCTGAAATGCACCGCGCGGAGCGCGGCGCCGCCACATCGCTCCGATAGGACACGGTGACGTCGAAACACCGACCGTAAAGAAACCAGAGCCCATGATGGAACAACCCGGACGCATCTACTGGACCGGCGGAAACAAGGGCGCCGTTGGTAAGTCGATGCTGACCACATAAGCCCTCGACTACGTACTGGAGCGAGGCGACAGAGCACTCCTCGCCGAGCGCGACGCTTCCAACCCGGACATCTGGAAAGCATCCAAGGAAATGGTTCGGTCAGAATTGATTGATCTCGACGAAGCCGACGGCTGGATTCACCTCGTCAGCACCTGTGATAGCGACCGCGATAGCCTCGTCGTCGTCAACAGCGCCGCCCGCAACAACATCTCGATCAAGAACCACGGTCAGACCGTCGACAGCAGCCTCGATGAACTCGGCACCAAACGTGTGGCGTTCTGGGTTATCAACCGGCAGCGTGACAGCCTGGAGTTCCTGTAGGGTTGCATGGAAGCCCTCCCGAAGGCTGACGTTCACGGGGTCCGAAACGGCCACTTCCGTGACAAGCGTAAGTTCGAGATCTATCGCGCTTTCAAGGTCCGCGAAGCGATCGAGAGCCGCGGGGGTAGATCGGTGACCTTTCCCGATCTGGCCGACCGAGTCGCCGATGACATTTACACGAGGAGACTGCTAAGCGCCGCTGCGAAAACTGTTGCCCATCGGCGATCGACCGGAACGAGCACGGTGGCGCGGCGAGGTGCGCAAGGTCCTCGGCGAGGTTGTTGCGTGAGTCTCGAGAGCGCGTTTGCCGAGCTCGCATGTCCAGAGCCATTCGAGGAGCAGCGTGAGCGCTTATTCCGGATTCGCGACGCTCTGGGCCTCAAGAACAACGACGCGTTCTGGAGCATCATCATGGCGCTCGGACACTACGATTCGTTCTTTCGCCAGTACCCCGCCCAGCTCGCCGAACATACCGCGAACTGCACCGAGAATGCCCACGCCGCGTTTGCCATTGCTGCCCAGAACGAAGCCGCCCACGTCGCGCGACCGCTCGCCGAGCGAGTCGCGGAAACAAGCGTGGAGATTGCCCAAAGCAACGCCGAGAGACCCGTGGGACTACACCGGGTCACGACGCTGCGCGCTTCGGTCGTAGGCTTCGGAGCCAGGTGCGTTCGTGCGGGGTACAGTTTGGCCGGCAGCGAAGCAAACGTTCTGGGTGATGAATACGCACAGTCTCCATGGCATGACGAGAGTGCTTGCGGTCGCGCTGTCGGTGTCGGCCGGGTGAATGGTCTTCACACTTCCAGTGCCTGTCGCGGCGTACGGAGCCCGGGTGGCCTGGGCGGTGGGCTGGGTCCTAGCGTCGGACGCCATGTCGGAGAGACGCGAGAAGGCCCTCGGCCGATACATCGTCGCTGCATCTCTCCTTGGATGTGTCACGTGCGCGGTCATGGTCGCGAAAGGGAACTAGGACCAAGACTCGGGGCGCAACGGGGATTGGTGCGTACGCACCAACCGAGCCGACGAACCGGGGCTTCGGTGATCTCGGTGGTATCGGGCCCCTCGGGAACCGGCGGTGACGCGGAAACGAGCGCGGAGATTGGCCGAAACCTCACCGAAAGGTCCGTGGACTATGCCGGGTCACGATGCTGCTCGCTTCCGTCACAGCCTTCCGAGCCGTGTGCGTTCATGCCGGGTACAGTTTGGTCGGCACCGACAAACCGTTCTGGGCGATCCAAGCGAACAGTCCCCAGGGCATGACGAGACTGCTTGCGGTTGCGCTATCGGCGCCGGCCTGATGCCTGTCGCGAGGTACAGACCCAAGGTAAACTGGGTCCCTAGCGTCGGACGCCACGTCGGAGAGGCGGGAGACGGCCCTCGGTTGGCGCATCGTCGCTTCCGCCATCCTTGGAGGCGTCGCGTGCGAAGTCATAGTCGCGAAAGTGACCTAGGACCAAGACGCGGAGCGCAACGGGGATTGGTGAGGATGCACTCGACATCATGAGCGCATTCATGTTTCCAAGATCGCCGCGTCGCAAGCGTGGCTCGGGCTGCGCGAGTGGACCCGAGAAATAGTCTGTGCGCATCGCGCAACCGGTCTCGTCATCCTGTCGGATCAGACGCGGAAGACAATCGGTTATCGGTGGCCGTCGCTGCGCGCGCGGCCCGGAGCGCCCGCCGGAGGCGAGCGACATCGGACCTAACGTGCCCAGCGGCGATAGGCGAAGGAGTAGCCTCTACCGCCGGACGGGCGCGGAGTACGTACGTATGGAGAATATGGCAAGTGGCCGAGTCGAGCCAATCGTAGGTTGGGTGTAGCAGGTGACAGCCGTGGACGTTGCTCCACCGGCGACCACACGCCCTGACCGGCGCTTGGCACGCGGCTCGCTGGCGGGAC
>JBEKXD010000168.1:3565-4571 GCA_049512415.1 Polyangiaceae bacterium | reverse complement strand
GCGTCGCCCTCGAAGGCGTACGCATCATCGCGCGACTCTTTGAGGTCGAGCGCGAATCGACCTCCGCCGGTGACAACGCGGAGCAACGTCGCGATCGTCGACAGAGACTGAGTCGTCCGATCCTCGATGAGCTTCGATCCTGGCTCGACCGGCAGAAGAGCATCGTGCCGCCCAAGACCCCCCTCGGCAAAGGCCTCGGCTATCTCGACCGCCAATGGCGTCGACTCCTGCTGTTTCTCGACGATGGGAATATCGAGGCCACCAACAATCGACGCGAGCGTGAGCTCAGACGTTTGGTTCTCGGGCGCCGCAATTGGCTATTTACGTGGCTCGACGAAGGCGGCGGGCGCACGGGCGATATCCTGTCGATCATCGCCACGTGCATCGCGCACGACGTCAACCCGCGCGCTTACCTGCACCGCGTCGTTCACTGCATCGTCCACGGATGGCCCCAGGCAAAGCTTCGTGACCTGCTGCCCGACCGAATGCTCGCCGCGTACCCCGAACTCTACGTCGGGGATCCGGACGCGTTGCCCATGCCCACCGCCCCGCGCGTTCTCGCGCGCTGACCCCCCCGGACCCTCGCGAACTGGGTTCGCCCACCACGAACGCGCGTCCCGCGCAATCCACTCTCGGACGCCCTTCGTGAGCGGCTTACGTTACTGCCGCAATCAAGCTCCAGGCGGCGGGGTGTTTCTTCTACCTTCGCTCGTTAGCCCGAACACCATGTCGGTCACGAACCGCTTGAAGGACGGATTTTGGACGAATTAGGGTTCCGCCCAGATTCGCGCAAAAATAGTCACGGGCAGAGCGAGGTCGCTTTCGCCTTCTGTCGGTTGCTCGGATTCGAGCTTCTGCCCAGGCTCAAGGCCATCAACAAGCAAAAGCTCTACCGTCCAGGGACAGGAAAGCCGGACGCATATCCGAACCTGGAGGCCATCCTGACGCGGCCTATCAACTGGGAGCTGATCCGGCAGCAGTATGATCAGATGGTCAAATATGCGAC
>JBEKXD010000168.1:0-3541 GCA_049512415.1 Polyangiaceae bacterium | reverse complement strand
CGAAGCCGTGAGCTGAGAATTTCAGTGTCCGGCTGTTCTCCGTGACGGTCCTCACGACTTGTTCGGGAGCACCTGACGGAATTTCGGCTTCGACTTCGAGCGTGACCTTCACGTTGGCGCCGACGAGGCCCGCAAGGTGCGCGATGACTTCTTCGGCTACACGGCCGGCGTCGCGTCCGACGCGGGCGGCGTCGAGCGTGACTGTGCCATGGAAGCGTTTCGGCAGGGCCGCCGCGGGCTTCGGTGTCCCGGGCGAGACCGGCGTAGTCGTCGATCCAGAACCGTGCGTGGTCTTTCCGTCGGGCGGCACCGGAGCGGGTGGCCGAACGCTGGCTGCGTCGATCTGCGCGCGCGCAACATCTCCTTTCACCAAGAGTCCCGGCGAGTGAGCGTCAGCAAGGGAGCAGCCCTGCCCCGCGCGCAAACCCCGGTAGCGGCCAGCGGCTTCGTCGAAGCTGTCGGCAAACGCGAAGCTCTCTTGCTGCCACGTCAATAACGACATGCCATCGTGGATTGCGGAGATCAGCACAGACGAGTCCTTCAGGCGCGGCAGATAGAGGTAGCGTGCAAAGTCCTCCGCGAGTTGCTTTACGGAGACGTGGTTCCCGCGCCACAGCGGCACCCGATCGAGTTCCATCCTGAGTCGTGTGCCCGCAAAGCTAGTGAGTAGAAGTTCGTCATTTCGCAACTTCTTGCTCACACGTACTGCGAGCGCGTCAGTTGCGGAGAGCTTGTGGGCCTGCCACTCGATCAAGGCTTGCGGCGAGACCTGTACCGGCACCAATAGCCATTGGTAGGTCTCGGGGATGCGTGCCGTGACTGCACCATCGGCGGCGTCCTTCTGCGTCTCGGCCTGTTTCACCTGTTGCGGGTTAAGGTTCAACGTCTCCTTTTCGAGCAGGATCGACTCCCATGCGAGGTACTTTCGAGCCGCCTCGTCGAGGTCCTGGAGCCGAGTCTTGTCGGCCGCGAGGAACACGAGCGTGTTGCGATAGAGGCGCGGAGTGTTGCCGCGTGACTCGAGAATCGCTTTGGCCGCTGCCTCGGCCGCGCTTCCCGGCTCCTTTATGTAGGCGTGGTCGACGCCGAGCACGACTAGGCGCGCGTCGAGGTCGTCGGGAACGTCTTGCCCCGAATGGGGCATCGGGTGGATACGGGTGAAGTCTCCTGTCTTGCGTAGATCAGAGCGAAGACGCTGGTCCAGCTCATGCACGATCTTGTCGGGCTCGCGCTTCAACTGCTCGGCGCGATCGTCCGCCAACTTCGTCACCGTGGGCTGCGTCGAGTACCAGTAGCGAACGCCGTCCTGGTAGAGGTACGTGGCCGCTCCTGCGAGGCGACGTAGCGCGTCGCCGAAAATCGCGGGGGATTCGCCCGGCATCACGCAGCCGAGCTTGACTCTGCGGTCCTCCAGGCCACGGTGCGCGGCCTGAGTAAGGGGCGCGGAGCCAAGGTAGATGGCGCGGGCGACGCGTCGGCAGGCGGCAAACTTGCCGAGATTTGGCACCTCGCTGTCCAACCGCAGCGGCAGGGAGCTCGGACCGTCGACGTCCTTTTCGATGACCGGCGTCCAGTTGTCCGACAGGTAACGCGTGAGCTCGAATTGCACGCGGGAGTCGTCGATCGAGATGTTCGCCGGAAGTATGAGCGGATTCCGGTCGCCCTTCTCCCAAAGACAGTGGATCACCGCCGCCATCAGGCGCAGGACGCCGCGCGTTCGCTGGAACTTCACCAGCGTGGACCAGTCCGTGTACAGCCGGTCGAAGATCTCCGGGTGGATCGGATACGCGGCCTTGATGCGCTTTTCGTAGTCAACGTCGCGACACTCGGGTGGAAACTCCGCCTGCTGCGTGCGGTAGAGATCGGCGAAGGCGCGCGACACCACGTCGCGGTCCTTGAATTGCGCCGGATCGGACATCGGCTCGAACAGCCGCCGCCGCACGATCTCAAACCCTTCCTCGGCGCTCGCCGGACGCCAAGAGGTCTCGACGCGCCCCACCACGTTCCGCAGCCGGTCGAGCGCCTCGCGCCCACGCTGGCCTCCCACCTCGACATTGTCCGCCTGCGTATGCGGCGAACCGGACGAGTCCGAGGCCGGGAGGCTGATGACAAGCAGGCAGTTCTTCGCCAGCTTGGCCGACTCCGTCAGCACCTGGGCAAAGGTGAATTGCGTTTCGAACCCCCCCGCCGGCAGGTCGCTCTGGTCGTGGAGCTGGCGCGCGTAGGCCACCCACTCGTCGATCAGGATCAGGCACGGGCCGTACTCCGTGAACAACTCGCGCAGCACATCGCCGGGGCTGGTCGCCTTCTCGTCGTCGGCCTTGATGCGGGCAAACGCCTTCTTGCCACCAAGCTGCCATGCGAGTTCGCCCCACAGCGTCCGTACGACAGTACCGTCGGACTTCGTCGACGGGTTGCCCGGCGAAATCTTGTTGCCCACCAGAACGACGCGTCGCGCTGTCGGCAGCGACTTCGCTTCCGCCTCCTTCATGACAGCGTCGATGCCCGAGCGCTCCGTGGGCGCGATGCCAGAGAATAGGTGATACAACGCCAGCATCTAGTGCGTCTTGCCGCCGCCGAAGTTGGTCTGGAGCTGCACCACAGGGTCTCCGCCCTTGCCCCCGAGGCGGCGCACCGCACCGACGAGCATCGATTTTAGGCTTTCGGTGAGGTAGGTGCGGCGGAAAAATTCGGCGGGGTTCCTGTACTCGTCCGTCCCTTCCCCCAAATGTACCTGCCACAGGTCGGCGGCGAACTCGGCCTGCTGGTAGAGGCCGCTCGACACGTCCTTGTGTGGCGTCACGACCTCACGCCACGGCTTAAGATTCCCCGCCGCCGCGCTTTCGATGGCGGTACCGGCGCTCTTGCGCTTTTCATTGCGCGCCTGTTCGTCGAAGCGGAGACGCAAGAGCTCCGTCTTCATCTTCTCGATCTCGTCCGCCTGCGGTGACGAGACAGCCGTCAGGAGACGACCGATCGAGTCCAGCGCCCGGTACGCGTCGTCGCCGGAGAACGTGCCCTGGTGCGCCCAAGTGTTGCGGTGACCGCGCAGCTCGGAGATGAGACTGCGCTCGGCGGGGCCGAGCGTCTTGCGGAAGACGTCATTCCATGACTCCCACATCAGCTTCAACAGGGCGGCGGCATCCCATTCTGCGACACGTTTCTTAGCGTTCTGGCGATCCTCACCCAGAAAACGGAGAGCCTCGGATGCAGACGCGTCCTTGTAGGCGCTCGCGAACTCCCGCTCGACGAAGGGGCCCAGCCCGCTCTTGAGGAGCTCCAGGGCCTTGCCGACACGCTCGTGGTTGGTGACCGCCATGGCCTATTCCCTCTCCCCGCTGTCAAACAGCGTGGCTTGCGTCGCGGGCGCTTGGCTGCCTTCGCGGGCGAGACGAGTGATCTCGGGCCAGCTCTGCACTAGAGCATTATAAGAGAGCGCCTCAGCCGCTCGCTTCTTACGTTCGCAAAGGGTGTAGAGGCGGTAGCAGTGCTCACGGGCGGTCTCGGCCTTAGTTCCGAGCTTGGCCGCGAGCTCGGACGC
>JBEKXD010000167.1:0-3562 GCA_049512415.1 Polyangiaceae bacterium | reverse complement strand
TTTGGCCCCCTGGCGGTGGGTGATATCAATGGAGATGGCGCGCCGGACGTGGTCGTCTCGAGCGTCTTCTACTACCCGAGCAGCGTCGGCGGCATCCTGCTGGGCCATGGGGACGGCACGCTGGGTCCCTTCACGACGTTCACGACCGTCGACGAACCGGATTCTCTTGTCATCGCCGACCTAATCCCGGACTCGCACGCCGACCTCGTGTCCGGCAATGGGAACGCCGCCACTCTCTCGGTCATGCTTGGGAATGGCGATGGCACGTTCGTAACTGCGACCACTCTTTCGCCTTTCCTCGGAACCGCCTACACGGGCTTCGCGCTCAATACTGTAGTGGTCTCGGACCTGAATCTCGACGGAACGCTCGACATCGCGTTCGTCAGCCAGACTACGCCGCTCTATCCGAGCCTCTGCACGGTGCGTGTCTGGCTTGGCGGTGGCGACGGCACGTTCCAGCCGTCTGACCGGATATCAGTCGGACACGTATCCACCTCCCTCGACGTGGGCGACATCAACGGCGACGGCGACCCCGACCTCGCCGTCGCCAATGACATCGCCGATACCGTCACTGTATTGCTTGGCCGGGGCGACGGAACGTTTCAGTCCGAGGGGAACTTTGCCGCCGGCAGCTCCGCCTACGTGTTGGCTGTCGGAGACATGAACAGCGACGGTTTATCGGACGTCGTCGTGGCCAACGAGAAGGACGACACTGTCAGCGTCCTTCTCTCGACCTGCACCCCGTGACGGTGGCGGATTCCTGCGCGTTCTCCATGCGAGGCGCTTGACAGTAGGCCGGTTACAGCATGCGGCGTCGCAATCCCTGGGCGCTCACGGTCATGGCCCCGAGCGCCAGCAGACCCAGAGCGAGAATCACGGTCGCCGACCTGGGCAGCGGCGCGGGCGCCGTCTTCCCACAGGCCGCCGGGTTCTGATTCTGATTGGGCACCGTCGGGCAATTGTCGCAAGCATCGCCAATGCCGTCGCCGTCGGTGTCGGTCTGGAAGGGGTTGCGGACGTAGGGACAGTTGTCCACGAGATCGGGGATATAGTCGCCATCGGTATCGCGGATCCCCTGGCCAACAGCTCCCGCGACGAAGCCGCTGAAGTGGTCGGTCGAGGCGCAGTACTGCCCGAACTGCTCGGCTGCCTGGTCTTCGGATAGCTGCTGGCAGCAGAGTGTGGACTGCGTCGCGGCGGTGGGAGGCGGGTAGGGATTCTCACCGGCTCCGCAGGTACTCGCCGTTTTGCCGTCACAGCGGACGACCGTGTTCGTGCTGGTGCTGGTCCCTCCGGGCAGCGGGAAGCAAATGGTCGACGGGCTCGCCATGGTCACGTCCGTGGTCGCTACGGTCACACACTCTGCAGGTGCCGTGCTGTTGATTCCAGGCTCGTAGTCCGAGCACGTGGAATCGATCGTTAGATATGCGACGCCGACTTGTCCGGTCGTCGGAATCGTCACGACCGTCCCTGCCGACACGCCGGACGGGTTGGGGCACGTGAGGGACCCTTGCGCCAGCCAGAAACAGGCAGACTGCGTGTTGTTGCAGCACAGCGTCGCGGTCACGTTCACGGGAAACAGCGTGACGGTCGTTGGGTTGCCGAACGCATTCCAGCTACGAACCGCTGCGCACTCGCCGTCAATCGCAACCCTGTCTCCTAACGGGCTCGCCCCCGAGAGATTGACGAGGCTCCACGTGTCGTCAAAAACGGGGGGAGAGTACTGAGGGTTTACTTGAAATTCGTTGACGACCGACGCAGGCGGGTCCCCGTTATAATAAAGGACTGTAAGCGCGACAGACCCATTGCTGGCGACCTGCTGGAAGGACCCACCGGCACCCATGTCGATGGTGGCCGAGTTGATGATCCCGGGGGATGCAACAGCCCAGGAACCCACTTCCGAGCCGATCGGCGCGAAGGTGTAGACTTCGTCCGGGTAGGTCGCGGTGTCGTTGCCGTGGATGAGGACGAGCGCCCGGTCGGGAAGCGCGGCCATCGCCCCGTACGTGTCCCCCTCCAGCAGCGAGAACGTGCCAACCTGGGATGGCGACACCGGGGTCGTGTTGTACGCCCAGACTTGCAGGGCTTGGGGCGTGTCGAGCAGCAGATACCCGACGCCCGCGCGCGCGGACCCCTGAGCGATGGCGGTAAAGGGTCCTTGAATCACCGCACCATTCGGGGACCAGTACGAGCCTTGCTGCGTGTAGAGGTAGCACTGTTTGCTGTCACAAACCGTTAGGAGATTGGAGCGCCAATCGACGGCCATCATCTGGCCGAAACCGGCGTTGGTCCCTCCTGTCGGCAAAGGGAGACTCTGCGGATTGGTAAATGGACCGCCTGCCGTCGCCTGGATGTAGCTCAGCACCGAGCCTCCGCCCCCGACGAGGAGCCCTTGGCTACCGGCTACGATCGACGCACCCGACGGGCCGACGATCGTCGGAGCCCCGAACCCGGACGCCGAGTTCGACGCCTTCGTGTACTGATAGATGTTGCCCCCGCCCTGCAAGAACACGTAGTCGAAGTGGGTATCCGAGAACATCGTGATCGAGGCCCCGAGGTCCGAGACGCCCGCGACCGATAGCGTCTGAGCGGTCGGACACGTGACGGCGCGGGCTTCCGCCGGTGCGCCGAGTACGGAGACCAAGACCGCGGCCGCGAGGACCCCCCGCGAACGCAACACAAACCGGACCGTTCTGAGCATGCGCCGCGCAATTCGTGAATTCATGATTTCAATACCTCCCTATTCACACAGCCTTGCCTTCGTCCCACGCTGGCCCCAAGCGTCCCAAATTGCCCCGGGGTGACTGCGGCCGACAACGTACACCCACCCCGAACGGCGCTCAGTGAACATTCCGTGACAGCATCGCAATCGCGAAACACACACGATCGTGTTGTCGTAGCAATCCCATCGCGTGTTCCACTGACCGCGCGCATCCGCGACGCTCACGCCCGTGACGTTCGGACGGGCAGTCAGAAAGAAACGCAACGCGCTCGGTCTCACGCTCGAACAGCTCGCGGAGCGCGCGAATCTCACGCCGAACTTCATCGGCACGGTTGAAAACGGGCAGCGCGACCCGTCGCTCTCCACGGTGCTCGCGCTGGCGAAGGGGCTGCGAACCCCGGTCAGCGAACTGCTCGGGCCCGTCAAGGACATCTCCGCCGATGCCGTCGAACTCGGGCGCCTGTTCGACAGCCAGCCCGCGGACGTTCGAGAGGCATTCCTGCGAGTCTTCCGCGCCCTTGCGCACCGACGGCGCTAGGGCGCCGCCGCGTGTCGAGGAACGAAGAGCGGCTCGTGGGTTCGGACGGGCGTTCGCGTCGCAAGGCCGTCAGCCGCCTGCGCGGTTTGAGACCTCTTGGCGGCCCTCGAAGCCGTGGCCGTTGCGCAGATGCAACTGCGCCGCAGCCGACGTGCTACACAGCCGCCCGTACGCTGAAGGTGGGAGTCGCCGATGCGCACGAGGGTAGGCAAGGCAGTCGCGCTCGGCGCGGCGATGGGCGCGGTCATGGCGTGCGGGTCGCGCACGGGGCTTTTGGACGATGGCGGTAACGCCGGACTGCG
>JBEKXD010000166.1:0-3580 GCA_049512415.1 Polyangiaceae bacterium | reverse complement strand
AATACCGCCCGCTCGACCTATAGCTCGCTCACGTGGGGGGTGCGGTCGATGAGCTATCAGCTCGCGCGCATCGACTCGGAATACAATTCCCTCTTTCCCGCGGGCGCTCCGCCGAGCGGCGCGACGGTGCTGCAGCACCGGGCGCAGTACCAGGCGTGGAATCAGGAGGTCGTGGGCGCTTCGCAGGTCGCGGCGCGCCAGCAGACCTCGCTCGCGACGCTCGACGACCAGGCCACCCAGACGCAGGCCGTGCTCAAGCAGTCCCAGGCCGCGCAGGGCGAAGTCGAGGCGCTGCAGCTCATCGCCCAGATGATCGGCATTACGAACTCAGAGATCTTGGTCCTTGGCCAGACGCTCGCGACGACCGGCCGCGTGCTCACGGACATGGCCGCGGCGCACGCCTCGAGAGAGCAGCTCTCGCTCGGCAAGAGCGACGACGCGCGCCAGGGATACACGGACAAGGGCCTCCCCAACGCGGTTCCGAGCACGCTGCCCTGAAGGGGAGATCGCCCATGCAATTCAACACGCTCACGCTGACCCTTCAGAACTTCATCACCGTCCTCTCGGGCGCCTACGGCCGCATCCAGGACTCGGCCACCGCGCTGCTCGGCCTCCTCGTCGGCATCGAGGTCGTGCTTCTCGGGCTCTGGACCGCGCTCGGCGGGGGCGACAACGTCGTCGGTGTCTTCAAGCGCATCTTGCACATCGGGGCGTGGGTCTGGATCGTCCAGTCCTATCCGACGCTCTGCAAGGACCTCGTCGGCTCGCTCGTCAAAGCGGGGCTTCTGGCGGGTGGGGGAAGCGGGGACGTCAGCCTCTTAATGGATCCGTCGCGCCTGGCCGGCTACGGCCTCGACGCGACCGCGCCGCTCACGCAGAAGCTCGCCGACCTCGGCATGACGGACCTCTCGGACCTCATCGTCTTCGGGTTCGGGTACCTGGCCATCCTCGCGTGCTTCCTCATCATGGCCATCAACGTCTTTTTGGCTGTGCTCGAGTACTACGTCTTCGCCGCGCTGGCGGGGATCTTTCTCCCCTTCGGTCTCCTCTCCCCGACGAAGTTTCTCGCCGAAAAGGCCATCGGCGCTGTCGTCTCCGCGTCGGTCAAGCTCATGGTGCTGGGCCTCGTCACGGCGATCATCGACCCGGTCCTATCGAACATCCATTTCGCGGGACCCGAGATCACGTTCAACGAGCTTTGGTCGGTCTTTCTCACCGTCTGCGCGCTCATGTTTCTCTGCTGGAAGGCGCCGAGCTTGGCCGGGAGCCTGCTCGGCGGCGCGCCGCATCTCGGCGCCGACCACCTCCTTCAGGCAGCCTCCGCCCCGATTGCGACGGGCATCGCGGCCGGCGCCGTCGCGGGCCGCGTCGCTTCGAGCGTGTCGGCGACCCGCGCGGCGACCGCATTGCCTCGCAGCGGCCTGTCCGCCGGATCGCAGAGTGCGTCGGTCGGCTCGACGTTCGGGAGCAGCGCGGGCGCAGGCGACCGCGCATCGGGCGGATCGGGCGGCGCGGCCGGACCCGGAGACAAGACGCCGGCAAGGGCGGACGCATCGCTCGTCCTCTCTTCGATGGGCAAACCGGCGCCGAGCCCCACGCCGGCCGCGCAGCCAATCGCCGGGGCCTGACCCAGCTCACCCGCAGAGGAAAGAGGAGAACACATCGCATGACCACCCAATGGATTCCCGATGGACCGCTCGACACGCCGTACCGGCGCGCACGCCAGGAGTGGGACGCCCGCATGGGCAGCGCCCTGGTGCACGCCAAGAACTGGCGCTTGGCAACCTTCGCGTCGATGGGGGCTGTGCTCGTGATGGCCGGCGGCATGATCTATCTCGGCGCGCTCCCCAAGGCCGTCCCGCACATCATCGAGGTCGATCGGCTGGGCGCGGCGAGCTACCACGGGCCCGCGGGGCAAGCCGACTACGTTCCGACCGAGGCGGTGGTCACCTACCACCTCCGGCGCTTCGTCGAAGACACGCGCGCCATCTCGTCGGACCTCGCGGTCCTCAAGCAGAACTGGCTCGATGCGTACCGGCTCGTGACGCCGCGCGGGGGCCGCATGCTGTCGGCCTTCGTTGAGAAGAACGACCCGTTCCGGCGCGCGCAAGACGAGCGCGTCACGGTCGAGATTCTCTCCGCCGTCCGCGCAGCGGGCGACACCTGGCAGGTCGACTGGCGCGAGACCGCCTGGGACAAGAACGGGAGCCCCATGGGCGCGCCCGTCGTCTGGCGCGCGATGCTGCGCACCGTCGTTGTGACGCCGAAGACCGCCGAGGCGATGAAGGGCAATCCCATCGGCCTCTACATCGACGAACTGCACTGGGACAAGGTCGGAGGGTAAGCAGCCATGAACCGAGCAATTCGATCCGTCAGCCTGACTGCCATCGGCACGCTTGCGGCCGCCTGCGCGACGGCGCCGCCGCCGACGGGCGCGCGCTACGTCCGCGCGCAAGCCGCGCCGGACCCGCCGGCCCAGCCCGCGCCGACCATCGTGCGCTCGACGGAGCCCCCCTTGCTCGACCCGGCCTCGGCGCAGATGAAGCCCTTGCCCGGCCGCGGGCCGGCGGCGAGCCACCCCGCTGCCAAGCCGAAAGGCCCCCCGCTGCAGGTCGCCGTCGATGCCAACCACAAGGCGGCGCAGGCGCCCGGGCAAAGCGACTACTTCAACGCGATCGTCCAGTACGCCTACGAGCCGGGCACGCTCTATCAAGTCTACGCCGAGCCGATGCGCATCACGGACATCGCGCTCGAACCCGGCGAGAAGATCCTCGGCGAGCCCGCCTCGGGCGACGTCGTCCGCTGGATCCTCGCCCTCGGCAAATCGATGCAGAGCGGCGTCGAGCAGTGGCACGTGTACCTCAAGCCGACGCGGCCCGATCTCTCCACCAACATCGCCATCAACACCGACCGGCGAAGCTACCTCCTCGAGCTCCACAGCTACGCCGACACCTTCATGGCGGCCATCGTTTGGCACTACCCAGAGGAAGAGCTCGCGCGGCTGAAGGCGCAAGCCGCCGAACTCGCGGGCCAGGAGAAGAATGCGAGTCCGGTCGTGGGCGTCGACGCGCTCAACTTCGACTACGCAATTCAGGTTGTCAAAGGAACGCCGGCATGGACGCCGGTGCAGGTCTTCGACGACGGGCGGCGCACCTTCGTCCGCTTTCCTTCGGCCATGGTGCTGCGCGAAGCGCCGGCGCTCTTCGTGCTCCGCGACTCCGAGACTCAGCTCGTCAACTACCGCGTGAAGAACGACACGTACGTCATCGACCGGCTCATCGACGCCGCAGAGCTCCGCGTCGGGCAGAAGGAGCAGGAGATCGTGCGGATCGCGCGGACCACGGGCGAGGCGCCGCGCCCCACGCGCCCTGTCCACACGGGCAAGGGCTCATGAAGACGGCCGCTTCGCAGACTGCGCCGAGCGAGGTCGCGCTCGACCCGCACGCGCCTAAGCTCGCGCCCGACGACCCGCGCCTCGGCGTTGGGCGCCCCCGCGGCCGCACCCTTCGCGCCGGTCCCATCGCGGCCCTCCTCGCGTCGCTTCTCGGCGCCGGTGTGCTCGCGATCACGCTGGCCTTCC
>JBEKXD010000165.1:0-3603 GCA_049512415.1 Polyangiaceae bacterium | reverse complement strand
AACTCCAACTTTATTGGAACTACCTGGCCACGAACAATATCGGTTGCACGAATTGGTCGGTCGAAACCAACGGGGAAACGTCCGCTATCTTCACGACCAACGCCAACGCAAACGGCCCGTGGCCCACGTCCCAGATCACGAGCCCCGACGGCACGACCATCCTCAATTATATCGAGAGCAACTACGCCGCGACCGTTAACTAACCACTGAGCGTGGGACTCAACGGAGCGCGCGCAGGCAATCGCACCCGTATCGATAACGGTCCGCAAGACAGGCGGGTCGGGGCCTCGGAGCCCTGGCCCGCCGAGCGCGGTGACGATCGTGTCCCCCGCGGATGCGGCCGGCCGTTTACTCGTAGACTCTCACGTAGTCGACGTCCATGAAGTTCGGAAATACAGTCGTCGAGTCCGGAGCGCCCGGCCAGGAGCCGGCTCCGCCCACAGCGGTGTTCACCATCAGATACACCGGATTGGAGTTGACGCCCTGGGTCGTCGCGCAAGTCTGGGCTCCGTCGATGTACCAGGTCACCGCGGAAGGTTGCATCTGGAAGCCGAACACATGAAAGCCGGCCGAGAAATCGGGTCCGCTGAACGTGCACTGGTGGACTTGCGTGCCGGGTCCGCCGTCCTGGGGCCAGAGGTGGTTGGTCTCGTAGACGGTCGACGGGACGTTTCCGAGCATCTCGAGAATGTCGAATTCCGCCATGGGATTCCCACCGATTTCGTCCGTCCAGAGCGCCGGCCACATTCCTTGCCCTTTCGGGAGTTGCGCACGGATTTCAATGTAGCCGCGGGTCCATTGGAACTTCCCCTGGGTGTCGACCCAAGCCGACGAATACCCCGTACCTCCGTCGGTCCTGTCTGACCTCAGCACGAGGCAGCCACCACCCAAGGACACGTTTTGCGGCAAGTTCGGCCCCACACCACAACACCATCCCCCGTCGGAGACGTTCCAATTTGCGCTGTCGAGCGCGGTCCCGTTGAACTCGTCGTTCCAGGTGAGCTGATAGCCGATCCCGCCGATCGTGAGCGAAAACACCGGCGACGCGCTGGAGCCACAGTCGTAGGAGATAGAGCTTGCTTCTGGCGCGCCCGCGTCGGACGGAGACGCAGCCGAATCGGCCCGAGAAAGCCCGGCATCTGTGGCTACCGAGCCATCCCGACCGCTGCTGCCTTCGGCGCCGGCATCGCCGCGTTCCGCGCCAGGTGCGCTTGCATCCACGCGCGAGGCGTCTTGGGAGGTCGCATCCGGGACGACGCTCGAGTCTGCGAGCGGGTTCCCGAGGGAGCTGCCAGCCGCACTCGCGTCCGTGCGCTGCCCTGGGCTATCGTCCACGCTGTCGGTCTCCGCTGCACGGGAGCCCGCGTCCGAATCACAAGCGACGCAGACCAGTGATGCGAATGCGATTCCAAGAGCTGCGCGAGAGGCGAAGGACGCGTCTATGCGAGGTCCACGGTGACTTATCACGCTTTCACGATACCGCACGTCTGCGCCGCCCGAGTTTGGATTCGGAAAGTTCCCCGTTCGGCGACGTCCACATGTCCCACAAGCTGGCCATTGCGAGCAGGGTCCATCTTGGCTGAACTCGACCGAAAGACACCGGCCTTCTCTCGCGGATTCCGGGCGTCGATCTGGTAGTCCGGACGGCGCCGTGCCATCTTGGCCGTCCACCGAGCGAGCCGGAGAAACGGGTATGGCAGTACGCGTCTATGTAGATGGGGAAGAGGGCACGACGGGGCTTCAGATAAGGAGTCGCCTCGAGCGGCACGGAGGCGTCGAGATGCTCTCCATCGATCCCGCGCGCCGCAAGGATCCCCAGGCGCGCCGGGCCCTGCTCTCGCAGGCTGACGTCGCGTTTCTCTGCCTCCCGGACGCGGCCTCGCGCGAGGCCGTTGCGCTTGCGTCGGGCCACCCGGTGCGCCTCATCGACGCGAGCACGGCGTTTCGGACCGACCCTGCGTGGGTCTACGGACTTCCCGAGCTCGGGCTTCGCGACCGCATCCGCGCCGCCGCTCGCGTCTCCATTCCCGGGTGCCACGCGACGGGCTTTGCGCTCCTCGTGGTGCCGCTCATTCGCGCGGGGATTCTCCCGAGCCACTATCCGGTCACGTGTCATTCGGTGTCCGGATATTCGGGCCGGGGAAAAAAGGGGATTGCGGAATACGCCGCCGATGACTCCCAGGCGATGAGAAGTCCACGCCACTACGCTCTCGGTCTCGCCCACAAGCACGTCCCGGAGATGCACAAGGTTTCAGGGCTCGACTACGCTCCGCACTTCATGCCGATCATCGGACCGTATTACGCCGGAATGGTAGTGACCGTGGCTCTTCACACCAGGCTGCTGACCGGTTCGGCAGGCCCTTCGGCCATCCGAAGCGCTTACGCGGAGTTCTACGGCAGCGAGCCCTTCATCCACGTGTTCCGAGAGAACGACGACAGCGCGCTCGAAGCCGGATTCTTGCCCGCCACGAGCTGCAACGGCACCAACCGCGTCGAGCTACTGACCGTCGGCACCGCCGACCTCGTGGCCGTGATGGCGCGGTTCGACAATCTCGGAAAGGGCGCGTCGGGCGCGGCGGTCCAGTGCATGAACGTCATGTGCGGCTTCGACGAAGGACGGGGGACTGAGCTCGGGGGGGATAACGGGTAGAGTTCCAATTCGTCGGCACTACACTCGCTGCCGAACTTGGACCCAATTCGCGAGAGCGCACGAATGGCCGAACAATCGGGACATCTCACAGGCAAGACAGCGGTCGTCACCGGCGCGAGCGCCGGGATCGGTCGCGCGACGGCACTGGAGTTGGCGGGAGCAGGAGCCTCGCTGGTCGTTCAAGCGCGTCGCAAGCCGCGACTCGACGGCTTGGTTTCCGAGATAGAAAGAAGCGGCGGTCGAGCGCTGGCGGTCGAGGGCGACGCGGGAGACGAAACCGGCGTCGAGGCACTGGTCGAGCGCGCCCTTTCCTGGAGCGCCAGCGGCAAGCTCGACATCGTGGTGGCGAACGCGGGCCGCGGACTTGCTGGCGGGGTGCTGTCGAGCGATGCGGCGGCGTGGGAGCAGCTCGTCCGATTGAATGTCCTCGGAGCGGCGCGCCTGCTACGTCGCTCCGGCCAGCTCATGGTGCAGCAGAAGGCCGGCGACATCGTCGTGCTCGGTTCGGTGGCTGGCCGGAACATCTCGCCGTACAGCGGCTTCTACGGGTCGACCAAGTTCGCGGTCGGCGCGATCGCGGAGGGCCTGAGGCGCGAAGTCTCGCCGCACGGTGTTCGCGTCTCGCTGGTCATGCCCGGGACCGTGCTCAGTGAATTCCAAGGCGTGGCCGGGTACACCGAGGAGAACTTCGGCAATAACGTGGCGAGGTTCGGCGAGCTGTTGCAACCGCAGGCGGTTGCGGACGCCATCTTGTGGGTCGTGAGCCTGCCGCCGCATGTGAACGTTAGCGAGATCACGATTCGACCGACGGGACAGGACTACCCGTAGAATGCCGGTGTCTTTCGGCCGATCCCTTCGGTGCGCCAGGAAAAGCCTGGGTGAGGAGGAAGCGATGTAGAGCGACTACAGAAGCAGAAACCTCACGGAGCAATCCAGCGGGTTCGAATCCCGTC
>JBEKXD010000164.1:0-3743 GCA_049512415.1 Polyangiaceae bacterium | reverse complement strand
GAAGGCGATGTCTTTGAGGCGATGCTCGATAGTGTGGACGTACGGCTCGCGCACCTCGCCGAGGCATTCGAGTCGCTGAGGAGCCAACGAGAGTGGCCGGAAGATGCGGCCGAGTCCATCGCCGATGAGAGCGCGAGCGTCGAGGCCGTGCGGCTGGATATTGCGGAAATAGCCCTCACGGCCATTTATCACTGGATTGAGCGCAGATGCGCCCTGCTTCTAAACCACAAGGCGACGGCGGCAAAGTGCGACGACGCGACCCTTCGGCGGCTATCCAAAACCGACTTCAAGGACAAGGTCGCCGAGCTTGCGGCGCATGGAGTAGACCTCGCCCGTCTTTCGCAGCTTGACTGCATCAACAAAGTCCTGCGTGAGTTCGCGAACTCGTGGAAGCACCGCGAAGGTCCGAAGCCCGAGCTGTTGACAGCTCTCGGGATCGTCAGCACCGTCCGCGTCGATCTGCTGGGCGACAACGATGTACGCGTCGGCATGGCCAAGGCGATTGGTCTGCGTGCCGACGCGGGCGTCCGCGATATCGTGGTGGCATACGCGCATATGGGGACCGACTTCCTGCGCGGCATGTACGAGCTGGCTTATCCTCGTCAGTCGGGCAACAGCTTGTCCGCTACCGATCGGCATTGAGTGTGCCGCATTGTCGGCCCTGCCTGACCACGCCTGCCTCGCCGCGTAACCTCCGGGATGACTCCCAGCCGGACCTCGGCATCCGGGCGCTCATGAGCGCGACCGGACCTGGCTAAGGGCAGAGGTCTCGTGGGCACGCGCGTCGCGTACAAGCGCGCTCAGAGGCGCGTACGTCGTCGCCCTGATCCTCTCTTCGTTCGTGCGGAAGTAGCGGCACGCTGCATTCCTAGTGGTGGGCCGCTGCGCGCGGCCGTGACACATCACTTTTCGTTTGCCTCAGGCCTCGTTTTATCCTCGGCGGTGACACTCGAAGATCATCCAAGTCCTTCAACATTCATCGACGCTCTACCATGCACATCCACACGTAAAGCGCAAAGTCTTACGCGTCAACGCGTCCTGAACGCGAGGCTCGCGTCAGCCCTGGTGAAGACCGAGGCCTCCCGGCCACCGCCAACTCACCCAACCCCCCTTTCCAGAAACACGCGGTGTGCGCTCCTCGCAGCCACTGACGCCGCCGCGATTGCAACCGCGCCCCTTTCCCTCCTCGCCCGCCCCCGCCCAGAGGACATAGTTCCGAATCAGGCGGGCGTTTACCTCCATTTCGGCGTCGGCTGACTGGGCCCCACGCCGCGCCCAGCGTTCAGCGATCCCCAGCGATTTCTTGACACGTGCCGGCGGTCACTTTTCATATTTAGTCGCAGCCCCCGAGGCGGAATCCACTGTCTGGCACGAGGGCTACGCAGACGGAGCGCCTATCGCGAGGGCCACGCCGCGACATAGCCATCCGTGGAAGGCATGCTTCCGGAGCCCGAGGTTTTCAGGTCGAGAATTCCGCTTGGCGTCCCCGCAGGTCGGATGTCCCAGGCCTTGAACCGCCGCGCGACATCCGCTGCCAGCCTCCTGTAGAACGCGTTGAACTCTTGGAACACTTTGGGCCGATAGTGCGCGAACACGGCGGTCATCTCCTCCGTCGGCTTCTGGGCCAACCAACCCCGTTGATGCCCAGTGAACTTCGAGGGGACGAGCACGAGAGGGCTCGTTGCGCCGTTGTCCGTGACGAGGTTGATCGCAGGAAGGCCGTTGTGCTTCATACCGTTGTTGTAGGCGTTGACTGCGCCCAGCGCTTCGGCGAGTTCCTTGCCGAGCGAGTCGCCCTTCTCGCCCAGCGGGCAGGGGCAGAACCGGGCGTTCTTGCCATCGAAGTCCTGCTCGACCTCAAGCGCGAGACGGCGCGCGATATCCGTCGCCGCGCCCGCGCGCAGAAAGAAGCGGCCAGCGTGGTCGTAGACGTCGATAGCTGCTCCGAACTCCGCCGGGAGGTCGCGAACCGTCCGCGCGAGCAACACGAGATTCACGCAGACTGCGTAGCTGTAGAACCCGATCCTATCGATCGCTTCGAACCGCGGATCCTTTTCCAAGAGCGACGCGCCTGAGCCGTCGACGAAGTTCCGCGGCAAGTGTCCGAGGTCTTGCTCGTGGAACTCGAGATAAGCCGAAAGCTCGCTCTCCAGGAGCTTCATGTTGTCCCACTCGATGTGCTCGAAGTTCGCTCGTCTGTCGCGCCAGGCCATGCGGACGAGGCTAACCGGGTTCCAAGATCGACGCCGCAATACCGTGCGTAATGAGTAGGGGCGGAGCGAAGGAGGTAGAAGAGGGTCCGGGCGGGCAAGCGCGCCGTCCCATAGAACAAACTATCGGCGAAGGCAGATCGTGCAGCGAGGCTGCAAGCGCAGTGTAAGTTGGCCAAGAGCTCGGCTCCTTGTCCGACGAACATCGAACTGCAGCCCGCGCTCGCGGCTATCGACAGTCCAGGTCTTGGCACGATCGCTTCCAGGCTTGACGACGGCGCGGCCTTCCGGCATCACTCGGCAAGCGCATGGTAGGAGTCTCGCGTTACGAGCCACGCCTTCCTTGCATGCCATGTACACCCGACGGAACGGCCAAATTCACGTGCCGCCGCCACTTGCAGATCCCCTATCAGTCGCAGTCATGCTCGCAGTTTGCCCGTTTCCCGCTACACTCTACTTCACATACCTCTCTCGCTTCGGCACAGCCAGGTGTGCCCGGTCCCCGCCCCCTTTGGCAGCATCCGATTTCTGTTTGAACGCAATCAGAGTGGCAATGATCATACGCCCAGTTGCAGTCGCGCTCGCGGCACGATGCCCGCCTTCGACCGCGTTCTTCCATGGCCTTCACTCGGCCGTCGGCGTCGCGCCTCGCCTCATCCAAAGCTTGCGCTCGGCTGTCTGCGTCGCTCCGCGCTTCATCCACAGCGCTATTTCGTTCATCGGCGGCACGCAAATACGCAATCTTGTCCCAAAACGCCTTAGAAGTGATTGAGCCGTCTTTGGCAACCATCACCACCATGGATGATCCGTCCAGGAATGTGTGCGTGGATCGTCCTGGGTACATGGTGCCTCCCGGCCCGACCACCCCGGATTCCTTAGGCACATAGCTGTGCTCATTCCTTACGACAAAAGGGGCTCCCGGCATAAAGCCAAGCCCTCGAGCGCCATTGCATTCTGCGGTAACGGTCCACGAGCCATCTTTCGCGTGGAGTACACAGGTCCACCTGCCATTTGGCTGCAGGCCAGATGTCATCTGTGACGATGGGCTACCGTCCTCATAAAAAGTCTCCAGCTCACCCTCGTTCCCGTGCCACGTCGTGCGGGTCTTGACGTTGCCGTTCGGGAAGTAGTCCTCCTGCGACCACGTCGACGTCGCGGACTTGTCCCTGCGGCCCTCGTTCCACGTACCGGTGTCCCGTTCCACTAGCACGCCGGCGGAGTACCATGTCAGCGTGCCTGCGCCCTCGTTCCGCGCCGGCGTGCCGCTGCACTCTCCGTTCCACGTAGCAGTCTCGTTGGGAAGAGGTGCTGGGTCCCACGTAGAGCAATCCGAGTCGTTCACTGGCAACCACTTCCCGGAGCTCTGGGGCGAGCCTGCAGGTGGAGCCGCGGGCGACGGAAGAGGGAGCACAAGAAGGGCAACAATCGGAGCGACGCACAGAAACCTTTTTCGATTGAGCTGGTACATGTGCCGCTACTCTCTTCCATTGAAGCGCTCTTGCGAACGCGCGGGGGCGCGTCCGCAACGAGCGC
>JBEKXD010000163.1:0-3850 GCA_049512415.1 Polyangiaceae bacterium | reverse complement strand
AAAAGGGACAACGGGCCCGACAGGTCGTTGGGCTTTAGGTCGCACAGATACGGCACCAGTCGAACCGGCTTGTCCTCCCGATCTGCCGTCAGCGCAGCCATGCGGATTGCCAGCGCGCCGGCTTCGAACAACAACCACGGCGCGTCAAGGTTGTCAGGCGTCAAACACACGATGCCGAAGGTCGAGGCCTGAATCCTCTGGATAATCTCTGTCACCCACATGCTCCCAGCATCAATATCGCGGGGCGACACGAACGGGTCCACCTGTTGAACAACATCGGTGAGCCAATTGTGCAAGGCGGTGGCAATCCGTTGGCTGCGCGGCTTCGACCAGGAGATGAAAACTCGCGTCTTGTTTGCCATGGCCCAGCATGCTAGCGCGATTGAAGGGGACGTCGCGCCCTCATCCTGCGCCCATCCGAAAGATGCTCACCAGGATGCCGTAGGACGCGCGATGACGCCGAGCCGCGTGCATTTCTGCCGGCCGTGCTGCCTCGTTCCGTCAGTTGCCGATGCGGCCGCATGTTTAGTCTAGGCCCCGACGTCCGCTAGCCAGCAGTACCAAGAAGTGGATCGTCCGGTAATTCCTCGCCCATCCAACGGTCGATGACGACTCGAAATGGCTTCCAGTAGTCTCCGGGCCTCGCCTTGTAGTGCGAGTTGAACTCCGGTTGGAGCCAGTGGATCAGGCACGATTCAACGTCGGCGAGGACACGATCCGCCTGGTCCAATGGAAGGTGTTCCAGTGCAAATTTCTTCCGGTCGACGATTATGTCGAAGACAGTGCACATTCGGAAGCATACTCTGGCCGTCGGCTCATTAACGTACTTGCACAGGATCCTGAAAGCCTTCTTGTGACCCTCCTGTCGATCCTGCATGTGCATCTTGACCGTCTTGCCGATGTAGAGAACCGTTTGTTTGTTGTCCTTGAGCAGCTGCCATACGTAGAGCGGAGACCCGTATGGAATCCTTCCCCACTCCTCTCGCATCCTCGCGCCTTCATCGGTCGCTGAGTTTGCTATCACTTCATCCGCCAGCGAGATGAGAGGAAGCGGGGCCTCCGCAAAGAAGGACGGATCAGTTGGGCCCGTGAACGCGAGACGCACTTCGTAGTGTTCGCAGTGCGAGAGATCGCCAAGATGTGGCTCGCCGAGACTCCAGCTCATGTGCTGTGATAACATATTATTTTGTCACAACGCGCAACCGCGTGAAACGCGTCGCGGCATCGCTTGTAGAATGGGCGTCCTAGATCTGTGGGATGTCAATCGATTGGAGTCCTTGGGTGGGCGAAGCGGGATATATGAGGCCCAGGAAGCTGGATTCCTTCGTGTGGTCACGAGCTTCGACTCCGAAGCCTCCCTGAAACATAAGCAGGAACGGCTCGGGCCCAGCAAACTCCACGTGTCTGAAGCACTCAAAGGCAATCGCGTACCCCGCGAGCGGGGACCCTGGCGGCGGGCAGCAGACCAGTCCAGGCGTTCTCCTTGAATCCGGGCTGTAAAACGCTACTGGGTTCATCGTTCCCCGAGGTACGTCGGCGCAAATCCACCGCCCAACGATTCGAAGCGTGTGCCTAGATTCTGTGCCGGCGTGGAATGCATCAACCCCCGCAAGCGACCCAGAGAACTTGTCCACACCACGCACGTAGAGAGTAAAGACGTGGCCCACCGTGCCATCGAGTAGCGTACGCGTCTTGTTCGTCACCGACGTGTAGACCTTCCCGTCCTGCGAGAAGTGACAGTTTCCGTCGACATGGTGCGTGTACTTGACCTTATGCGATGTGGTACGCCCACCCTCCGCGGCCAGGTCTATCTGGCATTCCTGGCCTTCTTCCAGTGCGGGTAGCACTTTCCGCGCAACGACCCCGGCGGAATCTGGCTGGTACGGAAAGTTGACGTAGTACCCGTCTCTTAGGAACTGCACTTGAAGGAGCCGCGCGCCGCCCTTTCCCCACCGAACGCCGACGCGATGCAATTTCTGGTGCCTGACCGGACCCGAGATCGGCGTGAGGGGAAGCTCCCTGAAAGTCACATCCACAGCATAACGAACTGAACGGGCAAGCCAACCGATGGGCTTCGAGGGCAAGGGTCGCCCCACGGGTGTCGACTCCTTCCGCCAGAGCCCTACAGTCACCTCGCCAGTGGAGTAGCTCCGCGGCAGGTACACGGCCAAGTCGAAGGCTTCCGCCGTCGCCACCCGCTTCCAGTCCCGAGCGTCGCCCACGACGTCAAGGGGCCCGTACACGCCGCGTCCAAGGGCCAGACGTCGGGCGATGGCGACCAGCACCTTGACCTCGTCGGGCCCGAGCTCCGAGACGATGGCGGAAAGTTCGGCGGTAGGCGTCATCACAATAGGAGCGCATGCCCTTGTCCCTGCGTCCACGTCGCCCGCCGCGTGCTCCGAACAGTAGGCGCAGCAAGAACACGCGGCCGCCCCGCTGGACGCGGTGGGCGGCAACGTCGAGCCCGCACGCGCTACAGACCTCGCTCACGGTCCGATCCCCTCCTGCGACGCCTGCTCGCGCATCCGACCGATGGCAACCTTCTCAACCTGCCTCACGCGCTCGCGACTGACTCCGCCCCGGTAGCCGGGCCCAACCTCGGATAGCGTCTGCTCGCGCCAGTAGCGGGCGACGATGACGCCACGCTCGGCGTCGGGCAGCTGGGCGAGGAGACTGCGCACCGCATGAGCACGCTCTAGATCGTCCGCCTGCTGGTCGGGCAGCGGTCCCCCGTCGGGCAGTGCGTCGAGTCTCGTGCATGGCCCGTCGTCGGCGCCGATCGGGATATCCAGGGACACCACGATCGCTCGCTCATGCTCCCCCCGAGCATGCCGTTTGACCTGCCGATGCACGGGAACGCGGACCGTGGCCGCACTGTTCTGAACCTCGCGACGCAAATGGCACCGAATCCAGTGCAAGGCGTACGTGCTGAACGCGAACCCGCGCGACGGCTCGAACAGATCGATTGCTCGCATCAGGCCGATAAATCCGACTTGCACCAAATCCTCGAGGTCGACGCCGCGGCCTGCCCAGCGCCGTGCATGCTGGTGAACGAGGGCCGCGTTGTTGACCACGATCGCAGAGACGCAGGCACGGACGCGGACGGCGCTACGACTGCGGCGGGCCCGGGCGAGGGCTGCGAATAGATCGGCGTTGTCGGCCCTGGCGCTCATGCGCGCGAAATCACGCTCGGTCGTCCCCAGAGCACGGCAGTGGTCCCGGTCTTGTGGAGGCGACTGACGTTGTGGAGCACAGGCGCTTCACTGACGTCGCAGTGAGGGAGCACCGCGAGGCGTTGCTCGTCACCAGCCGTCGCGACGACGGAGCCGGGGGACGTGACCCATACAGCGTCGAACGGTCCGCGCGGATCGTCGGTCATGTCACTCGGCGCGAGCTTGACCACGTGCGCGCGATGATTCGGCGGAATGTTCGATGGGACGGATTCAGCGGTTGCCATGGTCTATCTCAATTCGTCGTAAGAGTCCGCCCCCTCGAACGCTGGCACCATTGCCGACGAACGAGGGGGCGTTGTGCGTGCCACGCGATGCAAAGTCTCAACAGAGGTCTATGCTCATGCCATGTTCACGCACCGGCCTTCATGCGCGCGGCGTATTCGATCATGTTCCGACGCAGCCCAAGTATGCCGCGCGAGATTCCGACGTCCTTGAACTCAGCGCACAGGTTTCGCTCGGCTTCCTTCGCTGGGTCCATGTATCTCTGATTTGCCCCGTCAGGGTGCGGCGCCGGGGGACGGTGCGCGGACGTGGCGGCGAGCAGGGCGGCTTGCGTAATTCGTAGGAGGGCCCGAGTTCGCTTGCCCCTCGCCTTCTCATCTTCTTCGTCATCTTCG
>JBEKXD010000162.1:0-3927 GCA_049512415.1 Polyangiaceae bacterium | reverse complement strand
GCCGGTCTCAGCGATCCGCTGGTAGTGGCCAAGAGTCGCAGGGCGTGCGCAGCCGCGGTGGCACGAGCGGAGAGCCGTGCGTCTCTCGAAGAGCAGCGGACATACCGTTCGGTGTGTGCGTCGATCGGGGAGTACGCGTGGACTGGGTCACGCCTTCTTCGCGTGCGTGTGCAGCAGTAGGGGGCCGGCACTAGAAACGCGAAAAAGCCGAAGCGCGAAGGAAGTTGAGAAAGTACGTCTCCACCCAGTCAAGGTCGTACGGCGCGGTCTTGCCAGAGATCATTTGGCCCCCCATCACGGACCACTGATGCTGCGTATCGACGTCATCCCGGTATTTCTGATTCAAGGTAACGAAGTGGTCGAACACCGAGTTGTGGCCTGGTTGGTACTCCGCGACGCTCGGCGGGACCACGGTCAGGTCGGGACGGACTGACGTAGGGTCGAGCACCCGCTGAATGGCCGCATAGGTGTCGAAGTTGTACGTGCCATTGGCCAGGCGAAGGAAGCTGGAGTCGTGCGAATTGAACCACCGGATTATTTGCTGCACGTATTGGGAAGTGCTAACGGCGTCAAAGGCATACACCTCCCGGACCTTGCTCCCGTTAGCGACGAGCGCCGGCCACAGTGCGTTGCCTCCGTAGCTGAAGCCCGACAACCCGAATCGGCCCAGGCTCACGCTGGCGACTCCGTTGCAGATCAGATTCCTCGCCCAAAGGTGTCGCAATGCGCGCTCGCACAGCGTAGAGAGTCCGGCCTGGGACGACACGCCAAAGTCCCCGCCGCTCGGCCACGGGTGCAGCATGACGAGAGCGCGTTGCGACTGGACGATGGAGTCTTCGAATCGACAGCGCATCAGATTGTAGCCGTCGAACGCGCCGTGATCGCGCTCCCAAAAGCCCGCCGCGCCGTCTGAGTCCGGCTTTGGTTTCAGGAGGTACCGGGCGATGGCGGATGCCTGGTGAGGCTGATTGACTTTCGTGTACGTGTAACGCTTGTTGGCTGGCCTGTAGAATACGAGGCACGAAGGGAGGGCGTTGGCGAACGTTGCCATAGCGTCGGGTACGACAGCAAACCAGATAATGGGCATGCCGCCGGTGTACCCGAGCACGTACGTTTTCGTCCCCGGCTGCTCCTCGCTGAGAAAGTAGTCCCAATGCTCCGCGTATTGCGACCAAAAGGGGTCGATGTCGACGAACTCCGTGCGTACGGTGATCTCGACGACACCGGCCCCGCCGGGTTTCTTCATCTCGAGCAGCGGGGTCGGTCCGCCGCCGTAATCCGCAACCGGGTCCTCCGTCAGCGCTCCGTTGCTGACCGTGTACGTCTGCGTCGCGCTCAGCACCTCGGCGCTCAGCGGTCCCACGCTGATTGTTCCGCGACTCTGCGGCGCCGTGCCATGCACAGCATCGAACGACACCGTAAAGCTCGCCGTCAGCTCGACCTTCGACGCGCCGTCCGGAACCGCGAAAGCGCGTAGCCCCTTCGAGGTCTGGGTCGGGGGAACATCGACCCCGTCCGCAAACAAAGTCACGTTTGCTCCGCTTTCCGGTAGCAGCGCGCTGCCTGCGTTCGGCCATGTCACCCGGACCCGAAGGGCTGCGCGAGCGGGAACCGCCGATCGCCCACCTGGCGTAACCGGGGTCGAACCGGGACCGGCCATCCATCAGTTACCTATGCGAACGAGGCGCCGCGCACAAGGAGCGAATCCCGGAATTCCAGCTCTAAGCCTTGCTACGGCGAGCTCACCCAGCCAACGGGCCCCAGCTTCGGCGATCTCCGTGATTTCGGGTCTCTCCGGAACCGGCCGCGACACTCCGGTCGCGTCCTTCCGGGCCATGTCACCCTTTCCCATGGCCCCGGCCCCCGATGAAAGACCTTCCGCTCGAATTCATCGAGAAACTCCCGAAGACAGCTACGGAGTTGAAGCGTAGTCAATGCTCACCTCCACTAAGCAGACCCTTCGATGCGCGATGCGAAGACCGTTGGCATCTTGCAAGCGCATGGGGTGACGAAACAGCCCATGGCGCTGCGAGACAGACCTGGTCGACGTCTGGCACGATCGCTGCTTCTCGTGGCAGGCGACGCCGGACGGAGTGAATGCTTGGTGCCGGTACGCCTTCCATGCATGGCAGCAAGCGAAAGGCTTCCATCAATGCGCGCGTATCGAATGGGACGGATCTTCGGAATAGAGCTTCGTGCGGACTGTCTTCATCTTCGTCTTGATGACTTGGAACCTGTTGACGGTCTTCTCACAATGGCACCCGGCTTGGCCTCCGCTCGAGGACGGCCTCGTCGCCGTCGGAGCCACTGGTGCCCGGGTTCCCCCTCGTCAGCGAGCGCTGTGCCATCGAGCCTGGTGCAACTCCGCCGCACACCGCGGCGTCTACAGTTCTGCGATGGAAAGGCATGATCCATGACCACCGATACCCATCCAGGCGTAAGAGCATCCGTCCCTACGGTTCGGTCAAAGGCTCCCGAAGCCAAGCCAGGGTCGAAGTCCAATCCGACCGACGAACTAAAGTCCCTTGACATGCCGGCACTGCAGGCGAGGTTGGGATCATCGCCGGACGGCCTCAGTCAAGCGGAGGCCGAAAAGAGACTGGTCCAATATGGGCCGAACGAGATTGAAGAAAAGAAGACCAATCCGCTGCTGAAGTTCCTGACGTATTTCTGGGGCCCCATCCCCTGGATGATCGAAGTGGCGGTAATATTGTCTGGCGTAGTTCAGCACTGGCCGGATTTCTTCATCATCCTTCTTTTGCTCGTTGCCAATGGCGTGGTTGGGTTCTGGGAAGAACGCGAAGCAGGCAATGCCATCGCGGCCCTCAAGGCCAGGCTTGCGATTACTACTCGCGTGAAGCGCGACGGCAAGTGGAAGACTCCGGTGGCGCGTGAACTCGTGCCCGGGGACGTCATCCGCGTGCGATTGGGCGACATCGTACCCGCTGATGCGCGCCTGTTGGCTGGCGACCCCGTAGATGTCGATCAATCGGCGCTAACGGGAGAATCGTTGCCCGCTACGCGCACATCGGGAGAGGCAGTGTTTTCGGGCTCGATCATACGTCAGGGCGAAATCAACGCGCTCGTCTACGCCACGGGAGCACATACCTATTTTGGCAAAACGGCACAGCTGGTGCAGGAGGCTCACACCGTCAGCCACTTTCAACGCGCCGTCCTGAAGATAGGCAACTACCTCATCATCATTGCGGTGGCTCTGGTTGCGGTGATCATTGCGGTCGCCCTGTTTCGCGGCGATCGGCTTCTCACGACCGTACAGTTCGCGTTGGTGCTCACCGTCGCAGCGATCCCCGTGGCGATGCCCACGGTCCTCTCAGTGACCATGGCGGTCGGCGCGCGTCTCCTCGCAAAGAAGGAGGCCATTGTGAGTCGCTTGGTGGCGATCGAAGAGTTAGCCGGCGTGGACGTCCTGTGCGCAGACAAGACCGGCACCCTGACTCAAAACAAGCTCACGCTCGGGGATCCTTTCAGCGTCAATGACATTCCCGCGGCGCAAGTCATCCTCGCGGGCGCCCTGGCGTCGCGCGAAGACAACAACGACACGATCGACTTGGCGGTCCTCGGCGGTGTGAAGGATGCCCAGGCATTGAAAGGCTATCAGGCAGTCCATTTCCAACCCTTCGATCCGGTGCACAAGCGCACCGAGGCGACGGTCAAAGGCGCGGACGGCAAGACATTCAAAGTGACCAAGGGCGCCCCGCAAGTAATCTTAGAATTGTCGGCCAACAAGGGGCAGGTGAAGACCGCTGTTGAGAAGGCGGTCAACGAATTTGCGGCGCGCGGCTTTCGCGCGCTGGGCATAGCCCGAGCGGACGGCGAGGGCCCATGGACGTTCCTGGGTGTGCTACCGCTGTTCGATCCGCCCAGGGAAGACGCAAAGACCACCATCGCGACGGCGCGACAGATGGG
>JBEKXD010000161.1:0-3941 GCA_049512415.1 Polyangiaceae bacterium | reverse complement strand
GAGCTTCGCAGACGTCGTTCGCGCGTGCGACGACGCCGTGCGCACAATGGCCTTGGATGGGCGTGAGCAGGTTTCGGAGCGCGATATTGTTGACGCCCTCGAAGCCTTGAAGCGGCGCGAGCTTCCCATTGCGAGGTAGCTTATGCCCGAAGAGCGATTGCCCCTCCTGAGGGGGCGAATCAGCAGAGTTGACAACTACGAGACCACGCGGCGCTTTGGGTCATCGCCGAAGCTCCCGACTCCCGATCCGCAGGCTCACCGTCTCCAGTTGTTGGCACAGCTCGATGCCGTCGAGCGTCAAGTCGCATCGCGGCCAGAAGCGGCGCGTGATGCATTGGCAACCCGCGAAATCATTGCTGTACGCCCTGTCGTCGGAGCAGAGCTCTCGCCCCATCAGCTCGACGACACGAATACGGATGTTCGGCTCATCGGGGTGGTTTCTGAGACGGGCACCGTGCTCCTCGACGCGGCGACGGCCGACCTCAGCGCACTTCGGAACAAGGTGAACGCCTTTGCCGACGACACGCGGATTGTCACGAAGGTCCGCGATGGCGCCACCACCATCCGTCGTGAGAACGAACGCGCGGTAGCGCCGATCGACGCCGTCGCGTTGGCTGCGATCGAAGATAGATATGGCCCCCAACTCCGCGACGCGTCGCTCGCGGCCAACCGCGCGTATTGGTTCGAGATCGCGTGCCGAGGCGGCTATCGCCAACCCGCCGCGGAGACGGAACGAAGCAGGGCACAGATGGCGCGTCAGGTTCAGCGCGTCGGCGCCGACCAAAGGCTCGACGAATTCATCGGGCCCGAGCAGGTGTACTTCTTTGTCCGGCTCACGCGTGCCCAGCTCGAGGCAGTGGAGCTGGCCACCGACTGCATCTTCGAGGTCGAGCTGGCCCCACCACCGCTGCGCGACCTGAAGTTGTTCGAAGAAGCAACCTCCGGGGATCTGAAGGACTTCGTTCTGCGGGCGCCGCCGGCGAACGCGCCGTCCGTGGTTGTCCTCGACACGGGAATAGCCACCGGGCACCCGCTTCTGAAGGGGGCCATCCTGTCGGCGACGACCGCGGGCGACCTCATTCCGTCGCCGGAAGACACGCACGGGCACGGAACCAAGATGTCGGGGATGGCGCTTTACACGGACCTCGGTGCGGCGATCCAAGAACAAAGATTCGACGCACCGCATTGGCTTCAAAGCAGCCGGCTCCTCGTCGCGCCGGGTGTCGGGACCGCAGCGGACGAGAACTACGAGAAGTGGCCCGTGCTCACGCTCGCAGCCATAGAGTCCTCGGAAGCTGCCGATCCTCGTGAGCGGAACCGAGTCTTTGCCCTCGCGGTGACTCGCTCAATGCAGACTCCGCCCCTTGAAGGGTTCGTGCCGACCCTCTGGAGCCACGCAATCGACCAGGTCGCGTTTGCGGAAGGCGGTGGCCGGCTCCTTGTCGTGTCTGCCGGCAATGCCAGGGAAGAGCAGTGGCTCAAGCTCGCGGAGCAGTATCCGGACCTTCAGCTTTCGGAGAAGATTCATCAGCCGGGCCAGGCTGCGAACGCGCTGACCGTCGGCGCGTTTACGCAGAAGGTCGAGCTTCCCCGCTCGAAAGACTACGCCGAGGCACGTGTTGTCGCTCGCGCAAGCGGTGGCATGTCCCCGTTCACCAGCACGGGGCTCGTCGGCAGTGAGTGGGCGATCAAGCCGGATGTCGTGATGGAGGGCGGTAACCTTGCCGTCTCCGGCACGCTCCCAGATGCGAGCGTCCCGACCCTGTGTTCGATCACGACAAGCCATCGACACACTGTCGATAGGCCGATCGGGCTGATTTCCATGACCAGCGAAGCGACGGCCCGCGCGTCGAATCTCGCGGCTCGCATTTGGGTCGCCGAACCCACGCTGCGACCGGAGACGGTTCGCGGGCTGATAGTGCACGCTTCGACTTGGACGGCAGAAATGCTTCGACAGTTCTCCGACGTCGGGGATCGACTCTGCGCGTGCGGCTATGGCGTGCCCGACGAGCCGCTCGCTCTCGCGTGCGCGAGGGATCGGGCGACGATCGTCGTCGAAGACGCAATGCCCAACCTCGTGGTCGAGGACGTGCCCAAGGAACGACCTCGGAAACGCGCTTCGGCCAAGTCCACAGTTCCGAAGCGGCGTCGCAAGCTGAAACTGTACCGCCTTCCGGTGCCGCACGAGCTTCTCGGAACCGGCGATCCCCAGGTAGAGCTGCGCGTGACGCTGTCGTACTTCGCTGAGCCGAACAAGTTCGGTCGCAACGTCTTCCACGGGATCGACCTCAAGTGGGACATGCAGGGTCCGCAGGAGAGCGAGGACGAGTTCTTGGAACGTATCAACGCGCTCAAGAGGCCGATCGGCCCCGACGGGAAGCGCGTGACGCGTACGATGAAGAAGTCGTTTCGCTGGGACGTCGGTCCTCGGATGCGCGGACGCGGAACCGTCCAGAGTGACCGATGGCGAGGCAACCTTTCGTCGCTTGCAGGTGACAAGTTAATCGCCGTTCTCCCTGTCTTCGGCTGGTGGGACCAACGGCGTGAGCTCCAGCGGCAGGAGATGCGCTTCTCTCTCGTGGTGTCGGTGGTGGGCCCGGGGGTGTATTCCGCGATCAAGCCGCGCGTGGAAGCCGCGGCGCAGGTCTCCGTCGAGGTTTGACGCCACAGCACGAGCACGCCCGGCGGGTGCACGCGGAACACATATCCCAATTGTGCTGTATTGCCCCCCGGCCGAGCATCGGCGCGCCACGGCACGGGGAGCCCACCACGATGAAGGTTGCCGAGACGGACAAGCGCAGCGCCTTGTTGGCCCGGCTGGCCGATGCCGACAAACAGGAGTCGGCGTTCGTCGCACGGTCGGACATCGACCCTCTGTCCGCCGCGGATGTTCCCCCACACGCCCGGCTCTCGGTCGGCATCCTCAAGGACGGCACCCACACCATCGAGTGGGACGGTGAGCTGTCGGTCGATGGCGGGAAGGCCTCGCGCACGGTCGGTACGTGAACACCTGAAAATGCTGGTATTCCCCGATCGCCCTGTACCACTCGATGGACCTATTTCACCGTGCGATCTAGTTGCCGGCGCGCATGCGCGCAGGCATCAGCCTCTGCGGTTTCGAAGACGACGGAGCCTTTGTTCATCTCAACTACTCGTTCGCCATTTCGGACAGCGGCACGCTGCGCGGCGACCACGATCGCGTCCTGCACCTACAGCGCGAACTCGAAGAAGCTACAGAGCATGCCAGAGGCGACGTTGGCCGGTTGCCCGGTTTCAGGTGGGGCAGGCACCTCTCGATTCGCTGGTCAACGCGGTCGAGACGTCGAATTCGACGGACGACAAGAGTCGCTTGCTTGAGGACCTAGTGGCGCGCCTCTTCAGCAGGAGAGCCGGGTTCCAGGTCACGGATCGCGTGCGATCCGAGACCGAGGAGACCGATCACACGATTCTCGACGGCAGCACCGATCCGTCTTTCACACGCGAGGACGCTCTGCTACCTGTCGACCGGAAGGGAAGAACTGGTCGTCAAGCTGTGGCGAGAACGAGTTCGTAATCCTCACAGAGAAAGACGAGAATCGAAGCCAACGCGGTTCGCTGGGATTTCTCGTTTCGTGGAACAGGTTCGCGCAGACCGTGACGAAAGAGAGGCTCGGCGGCAGCCGCGAATGACCTCTCATCGTTCCGATAGCGGGGGAGTAAGTGCGGACCCACCGTTTCGAGGCCGAACTGCATGTCGTGTGGCAGGCGGCTGTCCGAACATAGATCGCTTCTCAGTGGGCTCTCTGGTGCACTCGCAGAGATGCGAAGCGTACTGGTCAATGGTTCGGTTCCACGGGGAATGGCGGATGGTACCGAAGCTTGTCTTTCGCCACGGTGGGCGAGATGATGTTCGAGTGGACAGCCTGGCTCTGAGCGATTCCCAGTGGCTTGAGAGCTATCTC
>JBEKXD010000160.1:0-4019 GCA_049512415.1 Polyangiaceae bacterium | reverse complement strand
GCCAGCCTGCTCCCCGTCTGTATCCGCGGGAGAGCCGTACCGATGGCCGAAAACACCACGATCGATACGAATGCGATCATGACGAGAAACGTCGTGCCACACCGGGGATGGAGCGTGGTCTTGCCGCGCGCCGCTTCTACGGTGAGGGGCTCGCGCGCCTCGTACGTGGAGATCGTCTTGTGTTCGGCTCCGTGATACTGAAATACTTTCTTTATGTCTGGGATACGCCGGATGGCCAGCAAATACCCAACTACAATCGCTAGCTTGAACGCGCCTGTCATCGCCTGGAACGAGGGCGCTTGCACGTCGAGACCAAGCTCTAGCGCCCGGTTGAGGCCTGCGGCCGCCGCCTGCGGCAGGGCGACGAACACCGCGACGGCGACGGCGATCATGACCCACGCTCCCGAAGGGCTCGCCGAGCGCGGTGGGGTGGCCGCGGCCTGGTCTCGGTCGTCCTTGGTGACCGCAGCGAATAGAGAAAGCCCCAGAGCAGCGAGCAGTCCCACCGCCGGAGGGACCGCCGACTCGAGCGCGAGACCTCGCTCGAGCTCGTCCGCGCTGAACCGGAGCGCCTCGCTTCCGAGCCGGAGAGATTCGACCAGCGACGCAACGCCACGGATGAGCGGCCACCGGAGAACTCCCCCTGATGAATCCGCCATTCCCCGTTCGCGGACGAGCAAAGAGCCGTCCCGCCGGCGCACGACGACTGCGAACGATTTCGGCGCACGCATCATCACGCCTTCGAGCACGGCCTGACCGCCGATGTAGGGGCGCACGGACACCCTCGGAGTCTCGATGCGCGTTCCTTCGCTGCCTGGGCGCGGCCCTGAACGGCCCTTCGTATCGTCCGCGGCGGCCTGCAAGCCCTCTACGCTCCGCGCAGCCTCGCCAGCTCCGAATCGCTCACGACCGCTGGAAAACACTCGCTCTGCCCTAGGAGGCCTCTGTCTTCGGTTCGGACGCTGCCGGCGCAGCAGACGGCGTCGCTGCGGCGGGCTTCTTCTTCTCATAGCGCTTGCGGAAACGATCGACGCGCCCGGCTGTGTCGATCAGCTTCTGGGTACCCGTGTAAAACGGGTGACAGGCACCACAGACGTCGACTTGAAAATCACCCCGCGTGGAGCGGGTGATAAACGAATTCCCACATGCGCAGGCAACGCGTGCGGCGGGGTAGTTGGGGTGAATTCCGTCCTTCATGGCAACTCGCTGAATCTAGTCGCTCCGCGAGACTCCCGCAAGGCGGCCACAGCTATCGGTCGATTCCGCCAGCTGGGCCGAGCATTCCTTCGCTTCATCTTGCCCCTACTTGGGCGGTCCCTCTTGAGCACAGCGGCCGTTGATGCACGCCAGGCCGGCAAAGGACCCGCAGCAGTCCGCGGAGGTCGCACACTTGTCGAACTCGTTGGAGCAGGCAGGCGGCTGCGCGCTACATATCAGGCCTCCGTCGATATTCCGGCAATAGCCTCCGCAGCACTGGTCGCCTGTCTGGCACGAGCTCCCGTCGGCCAGGCAAGGATTGACGACCCAGAAGCCCCGAGAGTTGCCGGCGAGCAGCTCTTGGGCGGGCAGGTAGAAGGCCGGGTGGCTGGGATCAATGCCGGGAGTGGCGTTCAAGTCGAAGGCGGCAACCCACAGCTTTTTCGTGGTCGGTGTGGTCGAAATGTCGTGGTAGCGCGGGTCGCTCCACCAGGGGTTTATCGTCGCGATATTGCCGTAGAGGCGACGGCTCGTGAAGACGACCCACGCGTAGCCGCCGCTCGGGACCGGATTGACCGTCGGCTCGTAGTTGAGCGTCGAGTCATTGGTGTGCTGGGTCGACGCGAGCGAGGGCGCGTATCCGAGACCGTTGAGATTGTCGAGCCGCACAGGGGTCTTCGTCGCGAGGTCCACCCACCAGAGCTCCGCCTGCGTCCCGCTATTCGAGCACACCCCGCTGTTGTCGCAGCCGGAGCGCGTCCCTCCCCAGTCACGTCCGTTGTTCACGGTCTCGAGCTCGAAGACCACCGCGTCGTTGGTCGGCAGGAAAGACGGCCACACGGCCGTGCCGCTCGGCGGTGTGAACAGGACCTGAAGGTTCGAGAACGTGTCGGTCGTCTGGTCGAAATCCATGACGGCCAGCGAGACCCCATCGCCCGGCGGTCCCCCGTCTTGTGCCGCTCCGGCGTAGTAGTTGAACGCGACGTGCGTGCCGTCCGGAGAAAAGGCCGGCGTGCCGGGCTCCAGTGTTGCCGGCAGACCCGTCGAAGCGAGCGCCGCGCCTCCCGGCAGCGAAAAGAGCTCCGCGGGGCTCCAACCCTTCTTGTCGTTCGGATCGAGCGGAGCCCCGTCAGTGAGGAGGAATGTCCCGTCCGGGTAGAGCGCCGACCATGCGAAACGATTGTCCGCCGGCATGAGAGCCGTACCGGGCGTTGCAGCGACCAGGTCGTAGGTCCACGACGACTCGTAGTTCGAGTTGGTACCGTCCTGGGTCACGAGCCGCGACCCGTTCGCGCTGACGGAGTGGCACACGCGACAGGTGGTGTTGTCGCCGGCGACGAGCACGGGGTCGGTGAGCCCGTGCCTGATGGCAAGCGTTGCCCCGCCGAATTCCTGCGTCGCGCTCCCATAGACGCAGCAGAAGTTCATCGCGAGAGCGGTCCCGTACGATTGGTAGTAGACGGTCCCCTCGAGCCGTCCCTGCGCAATGTTCCAAGTCTCAGTGAGGGGCCCGAACGGCTGTCCCCCTACATCGAAGACCAGCGTCACCGTCACAGCCTCGCCGGCGTTCGAATTCGACAGGGCATCCCACGCGGCCTGCGGAATGGGATGGTGCACGAACGGGGTCGCCGTCGCCGCGAAGTACCCCTGGTACTCGAATGCGTCTTCTTGAAGATGGATGAAGACCGCGTCGTAATTCTGCGGCGCTGACCACTGCAAGAGCGGCGCGAGGAGCCCTTGAGGCCACACCGTTTGGTCGTATGGATAGAGCCACGCCAGGCCAGGATCCGCCGTGGGCGTCCCCTGCAAGGCGGTCTGCGTTCCCGGGTCGACCGGCCCGCCCTGCCCCTCCCCACCAACTCCACCGTTGCCGCCAGCACCACCGCCTTCGGCCGTACCACCGTCTGCCGGCTCTGCGCCATTGTCCACGAGGTGCACCCGCACGATGAGCTGCGTCGTGGCCACGGCACCTTGGTAGGAAGCCGTGATGTTGACCACGCCGCCTATGGTTCCGGTCGGCGTCAACACGCCGCTCGCCGGATCGATGCTCGCAATCTCACCGCGGTCCACCTGGAATGACGCCCCCACGGGCGCTCCGTTGACCGTGGCCGAGTACGCCACCGTCGGAGTGTCGTCGCCGTAGTTGACGTCGATCGTCTGGTCGGTGGGTGCGATCGCGATCGGACCGCCCGGGGGCGGCGAGCTACTCGAGTCGTCGCCGACGATGCTCCCGCCGTCCGGCTCGACAATGTACGTGGCGTCGAACCCACCGGCATCCGAGCCGGTCCCGCCATCGCCGCTACCGGGTCGCCCGGCGTCGAAGCCCGATGCCCTGTTGGCACCATTGGATGCCGAGCTGCCGCACCCGGCGACCAGCAACGCAAATGTCATACAAGCCAGCAGAAGCAAGCCGATCCGGGACAACCGCTTCATGCCCACTATATAGAGCGCGGTACCAGACGAGGCCACGCAAACCAAGACAGACGCAAATTGGCACTATCACGGTACTAGCCAAGTAGGAGATGGTCGGCATATCGAGGTCGAAACCAAGCAAGCCCCCCCGGACCCCAAATCCGAGACCAGCAGCATCTTCCGAGACCAGCAGCATCTCTTCTCCCCGGTCCAGCGAAGAAGGCCGGCGTATTTCGGCCGAAACCAAGCGAGGCCGGCGGCGAGTCGCGCGGAGCCTACTTCCCGTAGGCGAGCACGCTCGCCACCGGGATCGCTCGGGTCGCCCCGGGGGTTGCCCCCCGGGGCTCCCACGGATCCGGACGTGCGGAACTACCGCATCCGGCTCTTCGGGTCACGGGTTTGCTGCGCGT
>JBEKXD010000159.1:0-4161 GCA_049512415.1 Polyangiaceae bacterium | reverse complement strand
CAATCCGATCCTGTCCGTGCACGATGTCGGAGCGGGCGGTCTGTCCAATGCGCTGCCCGAGCTCGTTCACGACTCTTCGCGTGGCGCGAGCGTCTCTCTGCGCGCGATCCCCAGCGACGAACCGGGAATGTCACCGCTCGAGATCTGGTGCAACGAGGCGCAGGAGCGGTACGTGCTCGCTCTCTCCGAGGACGGCTTCGAGCGATTCGAGGCGATTTGCCGGCGAGAGCGCTGTCCGTTCGCGGGGGTCGGCACGGCGACCGCGGAAGAAATGCTCATCGTTCATGACGAGCACTTCGACAACGACCCGATCCAAATTCCGATGAACGTCGTTCTCGGCAATGCCCCGCGCATGTCGCGCGCTGCAGCACGCTCGAAGAGCCCTGCCGACCCCTTTCCCCTGGACGACGTCGACGTGGCGGAAGCCACGCACCGACTTCTGCGGCTGCCGACGATCGCAGACAAGACGTTTCTCGTCACGATTGGCGACCGGACCGTCACGGGGCTCGTCGCCCGCGATCCGATGGTAGGCCCCTGGCAAGTTCCGGTGGCAGACGCTGCGCTCACCACCGCGAGCTACGATTCGCACGCCGGCGAGGCGATGGCGATTGGAGAGCGTCCGCCCATTGCGCTCCTCGACGCGGCGGCTTCGGCCCGGATGGCTGTCGCGGAGGCCATTACGAACATGGCATCGGCCCCCGTCGCACGCCTGGCGGATATCAAGCTCTCGGCCAATTGGATGGCGGCCGCCGGCCACGGTGGCGAGGACGCTCGACTCGTCGAAGCCGTGCGTGCCGTCGGCATGGAGTTATGTCCGGCGCTGGGAATCGCCGTGCCAGTAGGCAAAGACTCTCTGTCCATGCGAACCGTGTGGACCGACGGGGGCGGTCGTCACGCGATCACATCTCCGCTGTCGGTCGTAATCAGCGCGTTCGCGACTGTCGCCGACGTGCGGGGCGCGCTTTCCCCCGTGCTCACCACGGACCTCGGCGACACCGAGCTGCTTCTCGTCGACCTCGGACGCGGCCGGTGCCGCTTGGGCGCGTCGTCTCTCGCCTACGTGTACGGCCAGCTCGGCGACACGCCTCCTGACGTCGACGACCCGGCTCTCATCCGCTCATTTTTCGACTGCATCGGAAGCCTTCGCGCAAGCGGCCTGGCGCTCGCCTACCACGATCGCTCGGACGGCGGACTTCTCGTGACGTTGCTCGAGATGGCCTTCGCTTCTCATGCGGGCCTGCGCATCGACGTGGGCGTGTCGACTGCGGACCCCCGGGCGGTGCTCTTCAGCGAGGAGCTCGGATGCGTCCTCCAGGTGCGCAAGGACGACGTTGCCTTGACTCTGGATCGCTTCGAGCGATCCAGACTCGGTGAGTGGGTCCACCGCATCGGACGACCGACGGCCGAGGACCGCGTCGTCATCACCGCGGGCAGCCGAATCCTGCTGGACGAAGCGACGAGTACGCTGCACGGGATCTGGTCCGAGACCACGTTGCACATGCAGTCCCTGCGCGACGACCCCGAGTGCGCCCGCGAGGAACAAGCACTGCGAGTCGATCCCTGCGATCCTGGACTGTCGGCGAAACTGACGTTCGACCCCGCGATGGACGTGGCTGCCCCTTTCTTAGTTTCAGGAGCACGCCCGCGCGTGGCCATCCTGCGCGAGCAGGGTGTCAACGGCCACGTGGAGATGGCCGCGGCGTTCGACCGCGCGGGCTTCGAGGCGGTCGACGTACACATGAGCGACCTCGAGGAGGGACGCGCCGACCTCGCGACCTTCCGCGGCCTCGCAGCATGCGGAGGGTTTTCGTACGGAGACGTGCTCGGCGCCGGAGGCGGATGGGCCAAGTCTATTCTACTGAACGCGCGCGTCCGAGAGACTTTCGAGCGGTTCTTCGCGAGGGAGGACGCGTTCGCCCTCGGAGTGTGCAACGGCTGTCAGATGATGTCTCATCTGCGCGAGCTGATTCCAGGCGCGGACGGTTGGCCTACATTCGTGCGCAATCGATCGGACCAATTCGAAGCGCGCGTTGCCCTGGTGCGGATCGAGCCCGGACCTTCGATCCTGCTCGATGGCATGGCAGGCTCCTGGCTACCCGTGGCTGTTGCGCACGGGGAAGGACGCGCGGAGTTTTCCGACCAGGCCGCGGCTGAGCGGCTCGAGCGAGGGGGACTCGTCGCGGCCCGATTTGTCGACCACTGGGGCCATCCTACCGAGCACTATCCCGAAAACCCCAATGGATCGCCGGCCGGTCTCACCGCCCTGACCACTCCGAGTGGACGCGTTACCATCCTCATGCCCCACCCGGAACGGGTTTTTCGAGCCGTCCAGAACTCGTGGCATCCACGCGAGTGGCCCGAGGATGGCCCGTGGATGCGCCTTTTTCGAAATGCCCGCATCTTCGTGGGATGAGAAGTGATCTCGGAGGTCAGTGAATCTCTGCCCAGACCGAAATCTGCTTTCCGCAATGCTGTTGCTCCAATGATCGAGGACACATCCGCTCGTCCGATCTGATTCAACGAGTCGACGCGACCTCCGAAAGGCCATTACCCCGGTCTGAGCGCCGGCCGAGACCTTCGCTCCGGCCTCTGCCCTACGCAAAGACCCCCGCGAAATCGTGCCGCATGAACTATCCTCGCGGGCGTGGCGCTTTGCGATGTGGAACGCCTTCGAACGCTTGGGCAGTCCCCGGTACGAGCCCTGGCTGATCGCCTGCGCGCGGCCGAAGTTCAGGCGTTCGCGGCGCTCCTGGCGCGGTCCGGACGCGGCCTCGACGACGCACTTCGGGCGCCGATGCGAATATGGCACGCGCGCCGGAGCCCGGAGCCGGCCGCGACCTTCGTGCGCCTCTTCATGCTCCACGACCCCGTCGCGCCGGCCGAAGCTTCGCGTGCGCTGGGCGACCTGAGCGCCTTTCGCGACGTCGGCATGATCGAAGATTCGAAGGACGGCCTCGTCTCGCCGGTCCACCTAGCGTTTGCGGCAGACATTCCCTGCTTCGGGGATCCGCCGGGGACCGACTCCGACGCCGTGATGCCCCTCGGGGGCGCGACGCTCGACCTGGTGCGGGCAGTCCTTGCCGGAGGCTTCGACGCCGCGCTCGATGTCGGCTGCGGTGCCGGTGCGGTCGCCCTGCACCTGTCTCGAAACGCATCGCGGGTCGTCGCGACGGACATCCACGAGCGAGCGATCGATTGGGCGCGCTTCAACGCGGCTCTGAGCAACACCGTGGCCATCGATTTCCGCTGTGGAGATCTGTTCGATACGGTGCGCGGAGAGCGCTTCGACCGCATTGCGGCGCACCCGCCATTCGTCGCCATCGCGGACGGCGAACGCCATTCGCACTTCGTTCATGGAGGCCTCCGCGGCGACGAGCTCGCGTTACGCCTCATCGATGGCGCCACCGGGCATCTGTCGCCGAAGGGTCGGCTGGTCGCCGTGGCCGACTGGCCGGTCGCCACGGGAGACTCGCTGCACGACCGGATACGTCGGCGCCTAGGCGATCGAGCGGTAGGCGTGCTCGTTCTTTTATCTCCGCTCAAGAACGTGGACGAATACTGCGTTCTCCATGCGGCCGTGGAGTGCGCAGGCTTAGGTCCGGACTTCGTTCGATCATCGATCCGCAAGCGCAACCACTACGATCGGCTCGGGCTGAGCGGGGTGGCTTTCGGCGTCGTCATCGTCGAGCCTTCGCCCGCGGCGTGGACGTCTCTCGTCGCCGTACGCCACTCGAGCGATGTACCGGTGACAGCCCCCGAAATCGACCGCCTCCTCGCCGCCCACAGCCTTGCGCACCGCGGAGATCTCTCGGAGGCCCGGCTCCGCCTGCCCCCGGGCGCCTCCCTCGTGGACCAACCGGTGCCGGACAGCGCATCGCCAGCGGTCGTGGTCCGGCTGCCTGCGAGCCGACCCGAGTGGCCGCCCGTGTTGGATGCTGCCACTGCGCATCTCGTACGGCTCATCGCACAAGCACCCACGGTCGGACGCGCCGTCGTCGAAGCGACGAGACCGAGCGGCCGCGTCCCCTCGTACGTCGTGCAAGCCGCACGCGAAGCCCTGCTGAGCGGAGTGCTAGAGCCCTACGAGCCCTAAATGCGTAAGCTAGAAGTGGGACGATTTTCGTCGAGCCCGAGCGAGGCCGGCGGCGAGTCGCGCGGAGC
>JBEKXD010000158.1:0-7064 GCA_049512415.1 Polyangiaceae bacterium | reverse complement strand
AGAAAATTGCTCGCCTCCTCGAGGAGCGTCATACGAAGGCGACTACGCTAAAGCTCATCTAGACAGGACGACCTGTGAGGCCAGCGCCACGAAATCGAAACACGATCCCATCGGATGAACAGGGCCCTTGAGCACTTTGCAGCTACCGCACGTCTGCGGACCCTGCGGCGCCAGGAAGTAGGCACACGCCGCGCAGGCCTTCCCGGGTTCGGTCGTGGGCTCGACGTATCCTTTGCTTTTTCGCCATTGCGCCTCGTCAGCGGTGAGACCGCGCGTGTCTGTACACGAGGCGGTCCTGGCTTTCGCGCATCCGATGAGCGCCATCGCGGTCGTCGCGCTGGCCAGTAGGTCGCGGCGTGTGAGTTTCGAGCTCAAAGCAGCTCCTACGAGGAATCGAGGCTCCTCCCATACCACGGCCCGAGCGACAATGGATGGAATCGTCTCTCGGACGCGCAGCCCGTTCCCAAGCGTAACGAGAACGTCACTCAACATTGCGAGTGAGTCAGGGCACAAGGATACACCCGAATGAAGCGGTTCATCATTCCCTCACCGGTGGTTTTGCGAGCCCTCTTCGGCCTTGCCGTCGCGTCAGGGCTCAGCATCCTAACGAGCTGTTCGCACCCAGGCACCGCACCCAAGCCGTGGGTGAATCGATTCGGCATGGCGTTTGTCGGCATCGTCCCCGGCACGCTCGTCATGGGAAGCGATTCCTCGCCGGACGAGTCGCCTGCACACTCGGTCACGTTCCGGACGCAGTACTGGATACAGACGACTGAACTCACGCAAGACCAGTGGAAGGCCGTGATGGGGACGTCTCCCTGGACGGGCCGGCCAAATTTCCGCGAGGCGGGGAACTTTCCAGCAGTCTTCGTGAAATGGCCCGACGCCCAAGTCTTCATGGAAAGGCTGAACGCTCTCGATCCAGGCCACGGCTATCGCTTGCCTTCGGAATCCGAGTGGGAGCGGGTGTGTACGGCGGATGGCCCCGGCCCGTACACCTTCGGCCGCGAGCCCGCTGCGCTGGGAGACTACGGCTGGATAGACGAAAATGCAGCTCGTGTGGGAGAGCGCTATGCGCACGCGGTCGGGCAGAAGAAGGCGAACCGCCTCGGTCTCTTCGACATTCACGGCAATGTCTGGGAATGGTGCGAAGATAACTACCGGGACGGCTACAAGGACGCCCCGAACGACGGACGGGCGCGTGTGCTCAAGGACGTCTACTCGCACGTCTATCGCGGCGGCGGATGGAGTTCGCCGGCTCGGTCCGCCGCGTGTACGGCGAGAGCCGGGCTGGACGAGGACGATCGCTCTGAGGCGATAGGCCTGCGTGTCGTCGCCTCTCGTCGCTAGGGGAATGCGGAAATGCTCTCCGCGCCGCCATCCGTCGTTCGGCGGCGTCTTTGATCGAGCGCGATGTTCTTGCCCGTTGCGCTACGGGAACCGTTGCGAGCATACTTCATCCTGTCGTCGTCGCAGGGGAGAGAGGGAGCGCGATGCAAAGCCCTGTCGGAACTGGGCAGTCCCGGGAGACTGTAGAGATGTCGTTGCCGGACACCGTGGCTCGGGCCTGTCACGACATCAACAGCGCGCTCGCAGCCGTGATGTCGTGCCTCGAGTACATTGCCGAGACGACTCACGGGCGGTCGCGGGATGCAGCCGACGACGGCCGGGAGGCTGCCCGCCGGATTGCTGCGCTCACGCAGGCCCTGAGCGACCGCTGCCGCCCGACCGGGCCGTCGGCCCCAGGGCAGCCCCCCTCGCCTGTCGACGGATCCAACGGGTCTCAATCCGTATAGCGGCTCACTCTTCGAGGGGAGCAAGCAGCGCGTCGACTTCATCTTCGCTGAGTGCGTGCGCTCCAGATCGGGCCGGCAAGCTCCTCGGGCATCCTTGATCGGAGAGTGCTGCGGCAATCGAGTGAGCGGAAGGGGCCGAGCCGGTCTTGACCACGCCAGCTTGCGACGCATCGCCGAGGAGCGAGCCAGACAGCCAGCGTTTCCTCTCTTGCAGCGCAAGCACTCGCTCTTCGACGCTACCCACGACGAAGAGATTGTAGACGAAGACCGGCTTGTTCTGTCCGATTCGGTACGCACGGTCGGTCGCCTGCGCTTGCGCCGCCGGATTCCACCACGGATCGTAGTGCACGACCGTGTCTGCTGTCGTGAGGTTCAGGCCTGTTCCTCCCGCCTTGAGGCTGATGAGAAACACGTCGGCATGACCCTCTTCGAAGTCGTCGACCACGCGCTGACGATCGCGCGTCGATCCGGTCAGCAGCAGATGGGAAATGCCGGAGTCCTCCAGTCCCTCGGCGATGAGGGCCAGCATGCTCGTAAACTGCGAAAAAAGTAGAATGCGGTGGCCCGCGGCGAGCTGCTCGGGCACGAGTTTCATCAGCGCCTCGAGCTTGGCAGATTCGCGGACGGATCGCGCTGCGTGGAGGGCGACGAGCCGAGGGTCGCAGCACACCTGCCGCAGCTTGGTGAGCGCATCGAGAATGGTAACGGACGATGCCGCCAGGCCTCTTGCGCAGATCGCTCGCCTCACTTCCGCGTGGGCCGCTGCGCGCAGCGCTTCATAGAGTTCGCGTTGCTTGCCACCGAGTTCCACCGGTACCGACAACTCAGTCTTAGGCGGCAGCTCGCGAGCGACGTCGCGCTTCAACCTGCGAAGCACATACGGCCCCACGACGTCACGCAGCGCGGCGAGTCTATCGGCGTCCATGAACCGTTCGATCGGATGCCTCCAGAATCTGCGGAATGCTAGTTCGTCGCCGAGCAGCCCAGGGGCCAGCCAATCGAAGATGGACCAGAGCTCGCCCAGATTGTTTTCGACCGGAGTTCCCGTCAAACACAACCGTTGCCTCGCAACGACCCGAGAAAGCGCTCGGCGCGCAAGACTACGAGCGTTCTTGATCGCCTGGGCCTCGTCGAGCACGACAAGGGAAAATGGGTGGGACGCCCAGCGATCTTCGTCGCGCACGAGCACTGGATACGTCGTGACTACGACGTCAGCCTTCGCGACTCGATCGAAGAGCGCATGGCGCTCGTGCCCGTGCAAGACCACCACGCGGAGCTCGGGGGCGAACTTGGCCAGCTCTCGCGACCAGTTGCCCACGAGCGTCGTTGGACCCACGATGAGCGCCGGCGACGAAAGACGCCCCTCGCTCTTTTCCGTCAAAATGTACGCGATGGTCTGTAGCGTCTTCCCCAGACCCATCTCGTCCGCCAGAATTCCGCCTACTCCCGAGTTACCAAGTCGCTGTAGAAACTCGACCCCTTCGATCTGGTAGGGCCGGAGCTTCGCATGAAGGCCGCGCGGGGGCTCATAGGGGCGCGCCCGTTTCACGCGGCCGGGCACCCGTTCGAAGGCTTCGGATCCCTCCTCCCACGCAATGGCGCCCCCCGCACGACGGAATTCTTCGTCGAGCCCGACGATAGCGGGGACGCGAACCTCAGGGAACCCTAGCCCTCGTCGTCCTTCCCCCTGATAGAGCTCGGCGACGACGCGGAGGAGCGACCGCAGGCGATCGATCGGAAGCGCGAGGTGTTTGGTCGCGCTGACGGGCATTGCGAACGTCGCCTGCGCGGCCCCCGTGAATGCTTCGAGACCTCCGGCTCTCTCCACCTGTTCGAGAAGCTCCAGCACGATGGGCACGAGGTCTACCCGCACGCCGTCGACCACAACCCCAAGCTCGAGACCGAACCAATCACGTTCGGCGTCGGACAGAGCCTTGGCTCGGTATGGATCCGCACCTACCTGGCGAGCGGACCTCCGCAGCGAGCCGTACCAGACGGGCTCCGGCTCGACGAGGTGAAAGGGATACCCCTCGTCGATCTCGACGCGCCAACCGAGAGAACGAAACTGGGCGAGAGCTCGGGCCGTGAACGCGCAATAGGACTGCGCGTCGCCATCGACGGACACCAGGTACTCAGCGTCGCATCCTTCGGGACCGGACAGTGTGTCGATGCACGTGCTGTCGACAGCGCCTAGCCTTTCGAGCACGCTTCGAGCGCGGTTCTCCGAAGGCAGGTCCCGCGAAACGCTCTCGAGCGCACCACGCCCGGACTGCGCGCGAAACACTCGCGTACGCTCATCGTTCGCCCGAACCTGAACTCCGCCGTAGTCGAACGCGAGCTCGATGAACGGCACGACGACTTCGCTCACCTGGCAGGAAAGGCCCGTCGTGCGGGTAACGAGGGCCCGCCCAGCAAAGAGTCGCACGTGTGGGACGATGAATTGAGCTTCGGGCTGCGCAGAATCGACCGAGATCGGCATCAGAGGCGCGCTAAACGAAGCGACCCCTGGTTCCGGATAGAGTCCAGGGGGTTGCGGGAGTAACTCAGTGGTAGAGTGCCACCTTGCCAAGGTGGACGTCGAGGGTTCAAATCCCTTCTCCCGCTCCACTTTCTAGCGGAAAAACCGCTAAGAGCAAGGTTGCCTCCACAATGCCTCCACGGCGGCGAGGCACCTCAGAGAGCCTTTAGCGGTTGAGCAGGCCGATCGCGTTCTCGAGCGTCGCGTCGCTTGCGTGCAGGTAGCGCTGGGTGACGGCCATCGTCGTGTGCCGCGCGAGGCGGCGGATCGCTTCGGGAGCCGCGCCCGCGTCTGCCAGGCGCGAGCAGAACGTGTGACGCAGCCGGTGGATGCCTTCGGTGGGCTCCAGGCCCGCGAGCTTCGTGACCTTCTTCATCAGCATGCCGATGTGCCGCGCGTTCACCGGCTTGCCGTCCTTCTCGATCGCGCGCGGGCCGCGCCTCGTCGTGTGCCGGAGCGCATCGGCCAGGCGCGCGGTCAGCGGAACGGGCAGGGCCTTGCCGCCCTTGGGCGCGTCTTCGACGTCCCTCCATGTGTTGAGCGCGATCGTGAGATGGCCGCGCGCAAGGTTGACAGCCGACCAGCGCAGCGAAACGATCTCGCCGAGCCGCAGGCCCGCGTCACCCGCAAGCAGGATCGCAAGGTGGGCGCGGGCGTCGAACGTGGCGGCGGCGTCGAGCAGGCGCGCATATTCCTCATCAGAGTAGCGCGTCATTTCGGCGGGCTTCACGCGTACGAGCCGGACGTCCGGCCGGTGTGCGATGTGGCCGTAGTCGGCCGCAAGCTTGAGCAGTCCCGAGAGCACGGTCAGCACGTTGTTGCGCGTCTTGGGGACCAGCCCCTTGGCCAGCAGCGCGGCATTGAGCGACGCGATCGCGGCCGTGTCGATCGCGTCGAGCTTCGTGCTGCCCAGCGCCGGGACGAGGTGCATGCGCAGGATCGACTCCTTGGCCTCGGTCGTCGACGCCTTCTGCACGAGCGCGCGCGAGGCTTGGGCGAAGCAGGGCGCGAAGGCGGCGAGCGTGGGCGCGTCAGGCTTCGCAGCGGATTCGGGCAACGGCCTGCCATCGCGCACGAAAGCGCGTTCGCGCTCCTCGGCCCAGCGCCTGGCATTGCTCTCGCCGCAGGCATGCGGGACACGGAGGCGGCGGCGGAAGGCCGTGCCGTCGGGCCAGTCGAAGCGAAGATCGGCCTCCCATTGCTTCCAGCTGGTCCTGACGCGCGCGGCCTCCGCCTCCAGCGCCGCCTCGCGCCCCTTGCGGTCCGGGATGCCAGCGGCGATGCGGCTGCGTTCCTTCTTGCTGAAATAAGGACGGATCGTGACCATGGCGTCGGCTACTTTCCGACGCGGCCGCTGGTCCTCTCGTCCAGAGCCCGCTCTAGCACGGCGCGGCGGACAAGCACGCGGCGGCCGACTCGAACGACGCCCGGAAGCTGGCCGCGCGCGACCTGGTGGTAGACGGCGGTCGGCGACGTGCGCAGGTAGGCCGCCACCTCCTCGACCGTAAGCAGCGCTGGTTCCCCTTGGGCCATGGCGGGCTACTCCTCATCCCTGGGGATCGCGAGATCCTCCTTCTTCCCCCCTGCGGCCAGGCGATCGGCGACCCATTGCGGGGCAGCGCCGCGACCCGACCAGGTCTGGGAGGGGTCGGCGGGGTTGCGGTATTTCGGCTTCACGACGGATCGGCCGTCGGCCCTGTTGCCTTCACGGCCTTCCTCGGGGAGAGCGCTCGCGGGCCGCAGCGCCGTGGGCCTGGCTGACTTCACGCCGAGCCTGGCGGCAAGCCGCTCATACGGGATGGAAAGCTGGCGCGCTCCCTCCTTGACCTGCTCGATGAAGTCCGCCTCGCGCTTGGTCTTGCGCTCCTGCAGCTCCGACTGCGCTCCCGCGATGATCAGCCAGAGCAGCTCGTCGGAGTGCGCCTTGAGATCGAGGGGCAGAGAAGGGGGCTTCGCCAAGGCTTCCCCCTCCGCTCCTTCCACCTTCGCCGAGGCTTCGGTGGACGTGTCGGAGCTTCGGCGGGACGCGTCCGCAGACACGGGCGCAGGCTTGCCTATGGTTTGCTCGCGCTCATCGTCGTGCGCGGGCGGAGTCATTACGTTCTTCGTCATCGCAATCGAAGTAGTGGTCATGACGTTCCTCTGAGGTGGGGGTGGCTATCGAATCGGGGGATGGGCGGCTGTCGCCGCCAGTCGGGCGTTCGCGCGCCGGGCGGATAAGGACAAATGCAATGCGGCCGAGGCCAAAGAGGCTCAATGCCAGCCAGAGGAGCACGGCGGCCGCGTAGACCTGGCTGTTGCGCGGGTCATAGACGACACGCCACTGCGTCACGAGGTAATAGGTGACAAGGCCATATGTCACCAAGAGTCCGTCGCCGAGAAAGCTGCTGCGGCGCTTGGGTCTCATGAGCGCCTTCGGCTCTCAGGCGCGGGCAATGCTGCGCGAATAAGGATGAACGCGACACGGCCCAGGCCCCAGAGGCTTAAGCCCAGCCAGAGTAGGGCGATGACGCCGTAGACCTCCTGGCTGTCCTTGTCGCGCACGGACTGCGCGGTGACGAGCAGGCCGTAGAGCAGCGCGGCCCAGCTCACGAACAGCGCATCGCCGAGATTGTTGCGGTTCGCGGGGCTCATGGCCGCTCCGTGCCGCTCGACAGCGGGTCGCACTGGGTAAAGTCCGCGCTCCAGGGGGCAGAGGGCGCAGCGGAGCGTCGTCTGCGCTCAAGCGCTTCGCGCGCCTCGCTATAGGC
>JBEKXD010000157.1:0-4540 GCA_049512415.1 Polyangiaceae bacterium | reverse complement strand
CGGGCGCCGCCCTTTGCTCGGCGGGGTCCCTTGGATCGGTTCCCCCGCGTCTTCGCTCCTACTACGGCGCTCCGACTTCTCGATGCCCATCCCGCCGCGCTTCGCGTTGGCTTCGCTTGGCGTTACCGCCGCAATTCAGCAGCCGGAGGCGTCGAGACCTCCCAGGTTCCTGGGCAACCCTTGCATACGTACCAAGGTCTTCGACCCCGCCGGAGTCGGTGCGCCGAGGTCCCGGGCTGGCTGCCCTGCGCTTTGACGTCACCGATGGTGCCTTCCGCCACGTGAACGGCGTCGGCCTCCAGAACCAGATCGATTTCGGGGCTCAATAGCTTGGCCCGCATACCCGCTGTCTACGCTTCGTGGCCACGGTCGCCCGTGATGCTGCACGGCCACGCAAGACTCGCTTCCGGCTGATGACCTCCATCTTGGCCGTTCGGGACTTTCACCCGCGGGTTGCTGCGTGAAGTTTCTGCCCTCTACATCGCTTCCTCCTCACCCAGACTTTGCCTGGCGCACTCACATACCGACCGGTGCGTGACAGCCTGACCCCTTGCGCCACCGCTTGACCCGCGAGGAAGGCAACGGTTTCCTACCCGCCGTCCACTGGCTCTACCAGAGCGGCTGGCTGCCACTCTACTGGCACCTCTGGTTTCTCGGCCACCTGCTCCTCTACTACTCGGCGGCCTACGCAGCCTGGCGGTGGACCGCTCCTCGACAGCGTCCTTCGAAGCCCCTGCCAGTCCCCGGGCATGCCTCAATCCTCGGGTTCGCGGCCGTGCTCGCCCTGGTCATCTTCGTCGTGCGACTCCGATACCCCGTGGATCGGTGGGTGCCGCTCTTCTGGGTCCTGGCCGCCGAGCCGGCTCATCTGCCGCAGTACGTGAGCCTCTTCGCGGTGGGGGCCCTGGCTGCTCGGGGGGACTGGCTCCGCCGGCTGCCGACGAGAGTGGGGCGGACCTGGCTCTTTGCGGGTCTCCTCGCCGCGGCGGCAGCCTACGTCCTCTCCGCGCTCGGACCTTGGGACGCGCTGATGGCCGACGGCGGGCCCACCCTGTCTTTTCTGGCGCGAAGCGCGCGGGAGGCGCTGCTCTCCGTGGGCCTTTCGGTCGGGCTGATCGTGCTGCTCCGCGAGCTCGTTCGCCGGCCCCACCGCCTTGTGGACGGGATGGCCCGAGACAGCTACCCGGCCTACATGCTCCACATCCCGGTGGTAGTCGGGCTCCAAGCCGGCGCTGAGGGCCTCGATCTGCCGGTGGGGGTCCTATTCGCGCTGGTGGCGGTGGTGGCGGTCCTCCCGGCCTTCGGAATCGGTCATGTGGCGGGCAAGACGCCCGGCCTGCGGGTGATCCTCGGCACGGGACCGCATCGGATCCGGTCAGAATTCGAGCCAAGCGAACGATAGCTTGCGGGGCGTCTCCTGGCGCGTATGATTTTCGTATGCAGAAGGCGAGGGTGACCGTGACGGTGCGGCGCGAGATTCTTGTGAAGGCCGAGCGACAGGTGAAGCGAGGCCGAGCGAAGTCGCTCAGCGCCTGGGTCGACACGGCGATGGAGGAGAAAGCCCGCCGCGAGGATCTCGCCGCCCTGCTCACCGAGATGAAGGCCGAGAATGGTCCCCCTAGCGCGAAAGAGGAAGCATGGGCGCGCGCCGTCCTCGGCCTGTAGTGCTCGACGCAGGCGCACTGATCGCGTTCGAGAGAAACGATCGGAAGGTTCGCACGCTCGTCGAGCTCGCGATGGCACACGGCGGTGTCGTTCATGCGCCCGGCGGAGTCGTGGCGCAGGTATGGCGAGACGGCAGTCGACAGGTCCGTCTCGCACGGCTCTTGGGCTCCGGCCTCGTCCAGGTGCAGGCCTTGGATCGCGAGGAAGCCCAGGGCACGGGTGTCCTTTGCGGCAAGAGCGGCGAACGCGACGTCGTCGATGCCAGCGTTGCCCTGCTGGCGCGTCGCCACGATGCGGCGGTAGTGACGAGCGATCCGGAGGATCTGGCGCGCATCGATCCGACCCTGGATCTCGTCGTATGCTGAGATCGCTGCACCCGCGCTCCGCTGCTCGTGGAGTCTCTTTCCACCCTCTGGGCTCCGGCGCTAGAGTACCCTCGTTCTCGAATCGAGGATGCCGATGTCCGACCTAGCTAGACGGTGGCCTTCCACCCGGGGGAGCCCCAGAGCCCGAGACTCCGCCCGACGAACCGGCACCCGATTCGTCCGCGAGTAGCGCACCGCCAGCCGCTCCGGCGCCGATGCTCGTGAGCTTTTGTTATAATATTGGAATTGGAGGATTTCAGCGGTCAGGAGTCTTGAGGGCTCTGAACGCGTGGCAATACGACCAAGTTCCGAACGCGATGCTTCAATGAAATCGTCCGCCAGAGATCGCCGGGCGTCGTGCGGATGAGGCACAGCTCTTTCGGACAGGACCGTATCAGTGAGGCTTTGCCCTTCCGCCTATCCGCACTGCCCGGTGTGGATTTGACCCGGAGCGTGGTCGTTTCTGCGGAAGTCGTCGGACTTCTGCTCTTGGTGGCGTGCCCGTCTCGCACCGCGCAGTCGGGTGCATCGGACGCCGCAATGCTGAGCGGCGAAGACGTCGTAGCCCCGCAGAGTCCGAGAGCTATGATAGGGCAGAACGCCACACCGATCGAGATGCCCTGCTTTGCCTACTACTATGGTGCTGGACTGTCGGCTGACTTGCCCCGAGCGCGGGATTGTTTCTCGCGCATCGTCGCGCAAGAGGGCCCGTGTGACGGTCAATCGCCCGACCTTCCGCGAGTGTTTCTCGTCGTTATGGAAGCTACGGGACAAGGGGGGCCGCGAACACCCGACGACGCGGGCACGCTGCTCGGGGACTGCTTCGATGACGTGTCCGTTCGCGCGCTTCGAAGACTATCGCGGGGCGAGACAATTCCCCTCGATGGGGGACGTACCATGGATCCGTGCAAAGACGTTCCGGGTACAACGTATCTCATGGGAGAGTGCTCCCGACTGGCGCGCGATCTCAGAACATTACGACATCGCGATTCCGACCCCGGGCATTCCGACAGTGGTCTCGATGCGAAGTGATGTCTCAAACGGCTGGAGGGCTACGCTCGCGATCTGCGTCTCAGGACCCACACACGGTGACCGGTGCCGCGGAGTCGATCGTCGTCCCGTTGCCCAACTGACCGCGGTCGTTCTGGCCCCAGCGCTGAACCCGGCCGTCTTGCAGCAATGCGCATACGAAGTCCTGGCCCACCGTAATGCCCGTCGCGTTGGCGATGCCCGCTACGTTGACGGGGGCTTCCTCAACTAAGCTGCTCGACCACGCTTCGGCCGCACAACGGCGCGGACCGCGAGCAATTCGCGAAGGGCCGCGTTCACGCTCGAGGAATCCGGGAACGCCTTCGCGAGGTCCGCGTCGAGGACGCGGGCTAGCCGACCGCGAACGTAGGGATTGCGACGCGCCTTGGACCAGTCGCGCACTTCCGGCATTTCGCGGAGCGAAGTCGCGGATGGCTCACCCGCTCTCGTACGTCTTGCGCTCATGGGGCGTCGCCTTGCGGGCGCTAATGATCCGGATGACATCATCGGCCTCCATCTCAACATACACCACGAAAAGAAGTCTCGCTCGCGCAGAGGTGCCGAGGATAAGCAGCCGGTCTTCATGGGTCAGATCGGGTTGGACCAACGCGTGTTCATCGTCGAAAACGGTAGATGCCTCCTCGAACGTGACCGAATGCTTTCGTCGGTTCGATGCCGACTTGCGCGGGTCCCAGGTAAAGCGCATGCTGCACTAGCCTCACACTCGGATGGCTCGCTGCGCTGGAGGCACCCGCAGATCCGCCCGTCCTCGCTCGAACACGGGCGACCTCGGCCCCAATCTCGCCGCCCGCCCGAGCCCATCAAGGATGGATGGAGCGAGTGTCGTCTGGAAGAAGGCGTCGTGTGGGGGCACGCGGAGCAATGTAGCGCGGGGGCTCGACCGTAGAATCTGCAGATGAGCCAGGCCAGGGCGATTCTAGGGCGAGTCCGACAGCGGCAGTCCGCGACATCCGCGCGGTCGATTCTTGTCAAGGGGTCGACCCCTGACTCCCGGTCATTATGAGGCAAACGATGACGCAGCACGATCGCGAGCTCTCGCGCGCCTTCGACGAGCAGGCTTCGCGGTTCGAAGCCCGAGCACGCGGTAAACGACCATCGGCTCCGCGACAGGCGCAGTTTGGCTCGGCCGTCGCTACACTCGATCCCATGCGCTCCTTCTATGTCCTTGCAACATTCGCGTTGATTCTGGCGGCCTGCTCATCTTCGAGTTCGTCCACCACCGATTTCGCGAGCGACGGCGCGGCGGAGGCGGGGCCCGTCGTCGACGCCACTTCGTACGATTCCGCGGTGGGCGACGCGGTGGCAGACGTCGGAGCTCCCCAGGACAGCGCGCTCGCTGGATGGACGCTCGTCTGGTCCGACGAGTTCGACGGCCCGGACGGGTCGGCGGTCGACTCCACGAAATGGACGCACGACGTGGGCGGAACCGGTTGGGGAAATCAAGAGCTCGAGTACTACAC
>JBEKXD010000156.1:0-4610 GCA_049512415.1 Polyangiaceae bacterium | reverse complement strand
CCGTAAGCTGGTTCATCCATAAATCCAAATCGTCCCGTTGCTTGCCGCCGGTTTGCCGGCCCATCAGCCGAAGCAGCTGTCGCGCCCGGAATTTCACGAGGCTCCCCTCCGGTAACTGGCGAGAGAGGTGCATGATTGCTTCCCACACGTCAGCATGGACTTGGGTAAGGCGGCGGCCCGTGAAGCTAACGGATAGGCCGTTCACGCTTGCCAACGTCTGCCGCTCGACATATTCGGCGTCCTTCCCTTGTAGGCAGGAGAACAACGCGCACGCGATGAAATCGCCCGGCATTGCGCGCTTGTCATCCGGCCAAAACGCCAGTTGGTAGACTTTTGTCGGCTCACTGGGCAAGTTCCGCGCTTCGGAGACCTGAATCTGCGCGGCGCGCCATTCAGCGGTACCGCTGCGACGTTCCGGGAACGGATGCGGCTTCCCGAGACTCTCGGCCTCAAGGATCGCAAGCGTCTCCTCCTCGGTAAACTGCGTAGGGCGGACGTCGTCGCTCATTCCTTGCGCTCCATGTGCGGGAGGTGGGCAAGGAACCCTGCGGGCTCGTAGTCTGCCTGTGTGAGGGCCGAGAAAAGCACCGGCGCGCTGTCGAGGCGCACCAAGCGGGGCGGGACTGCCGGGAAGAGCTCCGTCTGCTCGGAGCGGGAACGCGCCGGGCCGTGAACTTCGTTCACCTTTGCCAGCCCGTGCGCCATTGATTGTCTCCCGTAGCGAATTCCGTATAGCGTCCCTAGTATGATTTATTTTCCTTTATTGCGATAAAGTCAACGAGGAAAAGACCGATACGCTAGACGGCGCTCACTCCTTCGCCTTCGGGTTGGTCATTGCTCCCGTCGAGTGCCCGAGCGATGCGCCGGAGGATGTCGCAGGCGGCGGCTCGTACTCGCAGACATCACGGGGGATGACGACCGTGAAGCGGTGGTCGCCGTTCGGCTCCCGCGTGTGATCGAGGCGCTCAGGATGAACGAACCCCTGCCGCCAGAGGCAACGCTTCAGTGCTTCAGCCAGCCGCGTGATGGTGACCATAGCTGAACGCTTGATCAGCTTCGGACGGGCGTCAAGACACGGCGGGCAGGGCGCCGCCCCGGAGCGCTACCCTTGCAAGGTAGCGGCGGTATGCACAATCCGGCGCGCGATCCAGACCACTTTCCATACCAGCCGGGCGTAACGGGCAGGCCGCTCCAGTACGCCGGTGTATCGCTAACCTCTGGGAAAGACACGGGCTGTAACGCCCAGAAACGCTCATCGTCACGTTGACACGGTAGGGGTCGCTGGTTCGAACCCAGTCGTGCCTACGAAAATTCTCGGGGTTCCGTGAGCATTCGCGAAACCCGCCGGTCGGTGGGCACGGTCCCGGGCACGGTTTCGCGGCAGTTCTCCGCGCACGCTCCCGGTCCGGGTCGTCGGATCCGCTGAGGCGATAGCGTCCGCTGAGGCGACCGCGACAGTGAATTGAACAACGTTGCGCGCTTCGGCCAGGTGGTCGGGCAAGAGGTGCCCGTAGAGCTCCGTGACGCGCGAGTGTGAGTGCCCGAGGACGCGACCGAGTAGAAATAAGTCCGGCCGCGCCCGGAGAAAGTGACTCGCGAACGTGTGCCTCGCCTTGTGAGGACCTCCCGTCAGGGCCGGAGCGTTCGGGTCGAGTTTTCTCGCCAGCTCGGTGGCCTTCTCGAGGATGCGCTCCCAGGTGTGCTTGGGAAAGTTGGCGTAGCGTTCGCCCTTCACGCCCGCGTTGTTCTTGCGCGACGTAGGGAAGACCCAGCGATCGGAGAGCCCATTGGCCTTGTGTGCCTGAAGAACCTGGGCCAAGTGGTCAGAGAGCGGCACCTCGCGCTCACGACTTTTGACGGTGAAGGCGTCCTCGTCGGGTTCCTCGTCGTCGTCCTCCGACCAGATGCGCAGGATGCGCTGCTCGAACAGCACGTTCGACCAAGGGAGGTTTATCGCCTCCGCCTTGCGCGCGCCGCTCTCGAATAGGAGGACGACGAGCGGGTAAAGTTGCGGAGCCACGATGCGGGTGGCGGCGAGGACATGGCCGACCGCCTCCGTCGAGAATGCCTTCAGCCTGCCCTTCTTGCGTCGAATCGGAAGCCGCAAGATTTTCGGCCTCGAGCACGGCAGCTTGAGCACGTCGCGGGCGTAGGTCAGCACGGCCGAGAGCGCGTTCAGCTCCGAGTTCACTGTGCTCGCCTCCACGCCGTCGGCCTCGATGCGATGGCTCTTAAACGCCTCGACGTTCTCCTCGGCAATCTCGGTTAACTTCAGGTGGCCGAGGTGCGCGATGAGCGTGGCCAGTTGGTACTTGCGGATATTACGTGTCCCCTTCCTCAGATGGACCCGCGCGTGCACCGCATAGGGTCCGGTCGAGAAGTCCGAGAACAGCGGCGCGGTTTGCTTGTCGAGGGGCTCGCCGGCTTGAAGTTCGACGAGCTTGGTCGCCTCGAAGGCCTTCGCCTCGCCCTTCGTTCCGCGCAGGACCCAGTCGTGACGTCTCCCCCGACGCCAGAGCACCACGCGCCACTTGTCCCGTCCCTTGCTGTATACCGGCATCGACTGGCTCCTCCCTCGGTGAGTTGAACAAGGACATCAGGGCCGACCGTGTGACGCGCCAATGTCGCCCTATTTTCTGGGCACCGGGCACGAAACCGCGACGACAAAGACTGAGAAACGTCTTGCGCGGGATCTTTAGCATTGCGGCCGCGTCGTCGGGCGAGAGCACTTCCTGGTCCTCAGCCCTGGCGAGCGGCCTGGCGTGGGTCATGTCGTCACGGCGCGCTTGGATGGGGTGGGAACGAACCCGGGGGCTGCCGTGGGGAGAGATGAGGACAGAAGCAAGCGCAGGATCTTGTGGCCCGGCAGCCGGCCTCCCAGCGCCGCGGCGACGCGTACGTAGAAGACGTCGGGCAGCGCGGACGGATCCCGGCCCGTGCGAAGGAGATACGCGAAAAGACTTCGCGCGAGCCGAATCCGACCCGCCGTACCGAGCTGCATGAGGAGCTGTACACGCGGGCGGACGCCTGGAAGGGCGACCGCGAAGGCATCGTCGACCTCGAGCGTGCGGAAGACAAAGAGCCGACGGCGCCGACGGCTCCGGATCTGGTAGGCGACGACCTCACCGGAGTCGAAGCGCGCGACCGGACCGAGCGTCCCCTCGCTTAGGTCGCAAGGGTTGCCGAAGACAAGCTCGGCTCGCGGCCGCTCTTCTCCTGCCCAGGAGCGGAGCTGCACAGCCGTCTTCATCGCTCCCTCCCCCCAGACGGGCCGCGAGGCCCGCGAACCATCGCGTCGATGCCCGGCGTCGGGGTCCAGTCGTATCGCCGCCGACCGAGCTCCGACTTGCTCGGGCTGGCGATTGTGGCAGCGCGATCGGCAGGCGGGCGGTCCGGAATCGCTCGACCAGGGTCCTTTGGAGGCGAAGCTGCCTGCGGAGCCGGCGGCGCGGCCGAACGGACTTCGCGCGCGGCGCGCTGCCGCATTTCGATCGCCGTTTGCGCCTCGCGCCACTGCCGGAGCCTGCGCTCCACTTCGCTTTCTCGCGGTCCGCCCTCGACGGGCGGCGTCCAGTCGTAGCGACGGCGATTGAGCTCTGGGTTTGATCCGCCCGAAGGCAGCGGATCGGCGCCCCGTTCAAGGGTCCGCTCGCGGCCGCCCGGGTATGGTGGTGGAGATAGCGCGCCCTCGAAGTCGAGGGGCAGACCCGTCGCTCGAAAGCCGCGCAAGCGATCGCGTACCTGGTCGAGCGCCACTTCCCCGCGGCGTGCCAAGGGATCGCGCTGCTGCACGAACTCGACGATGGTGCCCTTGTCCCGGGAGCGATCGATCGCGCCGCGGAGTCGAGCAAGCACCTGCTCCGCGGGCTCGCTTGGCGCCCGGAGGGTGTAGTCGGGCACCGACGCGTAGATCCACGGGCCGTTCGGGTGTCGGCCGACGACGATGCGGTCGCGGTTGGGGTGGTCGAGCACCGTGAGGCCCGGCGCGCCGTCCTCGGGGAGGACCTGGTAGCCGGCTCGCTTGGCATAGTCGGCGAGGTCTAGAGAGCGTTTGAAGAGTTCGAGCTCGGGATCGTGCTTGTTCATGGAAGGCTCCAGACACAAAGAGGTGGCGACCACCCGCGCAGGCATGCGCGGGCGAAGGAGGCGCGACCCTGGTGGCAGGGCGCGGTACGTTCAGATTGCGAGTGGCTTCACGCGGGACTGGCGCGATCCCGAGGCCTGCTGGGCAGCGACCGGATGAAGTCGCGCTCGACACTTTGAAGGATGTCGTTCCAGTCTTTCGCTCCCGCCGGCGCGTCGCGGCGGAAGTAGAGGCGTGGCAGGGAGCGCGTCAGCGCCTCGATGCGGCTCGCGATCTTTTCGCCGGCCTCGTCGGAGTCGACGGCGGCCACGACGATCGCTGCCGGCGCAAGGCTCGCAAGGAGCCGACCGAGTAGCTGCATCTGCGTGCTGCTCGGCGTTCCCGCCGTGCTTACGTAGCGGGCCGCATCTCGGTACAGCTGGTGGTGGCTGAGCGCGTCGATGGCGCTCTCGGTAATGACGAGCCCATGGTCGCCGGGTAAGGGGCGGCTTTGCCAGGCGGTCTTCTTGCCCCCCGATGCGAATCC
>JBEKXD010000155.1:0-4616 GCA_049512415.1 Polyangiaceae bacterium | reverse complement strand
ACCTAAAGCCCAACGACCTGTCGGGCCCGTTGTCCCTTTTTTACGCCAGCGGCGGGTTTGCGTCGAACGCCCACGAGAGCGGAAAGGATGGCACGTTCGCCCTCGTCGAGTCGCTCAACAAGATAACCAGTGAGCCACTACAGGAGACCCAACTGCGAAAGCAGTTTGAACGCTGCTGGCCGGAACTCGAGCGGATCCTCCGCGAAGCCGACTCGGAGCCAAGAGAATCAGCACGCAAGCCCGAGTTGACGGACCAAGTGCAGGAGATACTGTCACTGACGCGAGGCATCGCCGGGAAATTGCAAACGTTACGACATCAACCGGCATTTGCTGATGGGCGCTTAGGGGACCTGGCAGCGGCATGGGATCCGTCAGAGCGCGCGGCCCTCCGTCGGGCGGTAGCACTCCATACCGCTGTCGTGGGCAGCGGGGGGCTGGAGATGGGCGCTCCCAGCGTCGCGGGAAATCCTCAGGTTTCACCTGACCAGTACTCTGCCGCACTGCGCGCGCTAGCTGGCGAGTCCACAAGGAAGGATCCTGGGGAGAACGGGTAGGATCTTCACATGGGCCGCAAGAGCACCGGAACCGTCCGATTGATGCCGAATGCACAAGGGCGTGAGCAGTGGCACGCCCGATTCACGCGCGCCGACGGCAAGCGCTCGAACTGGCTCCCCCTCGACCCGCGGATCAAGCCCGACGCAGAGGTCGAGGCTCGACGGTGTGCGGCGACGCTGGCGGCGCAAGTCACGGCGCGGACCACGGTTCCGGCTGGCGTTGAGACGTGCGACGGGTGGCGCGAGCGGTATCTCAAGTTCTGCGCAGAGCAAGGCCTCACGACAGTTCCGACGAAGCGATACCGGTGGCACAAGTGGATCTCGCCAACGATCGGCGGCAGGACGCCAGCGAGCATCACGCGCGACGACATCGAAAACGTGCGCGACTCTCTCGACAAGGCGATCCGCGAAGGCGCCCTTGGATGGAAGACGGCGCAGAACGCCTGGAACGAGCTCACGGTTACGTTTCGTGAGATGGCCTCGTGCAAGCGTCGCGACCTTCGCGTCACGCAGGCCGACCCGACACGCGACGTTCAGCCCCCCGAGCGCGGGAACGTCAAGGCCAAGTGCTACCCCTACCCCTCCGAGCTTCTAACGCTCGTGTCCTGCGAAGACATCCCGCTCGCGTGGCGCGAGGTTCACGCGGTCTCGGCGTACACCTACGCGCGCCCCGGGGAACTTATGGTGCTCGACTGGTCCGACGTTGACCTGGTCGACCAGAAGATCAGCATCACGAAGGCATGGGACTTTGAATCCGGACGCGTCAAGTCGACCAAGACAGGCGAGACACGCACGATCCCGATCGAACCGAACTTGCTCCCCCTGCTCAAGGCGATGCACGAGCGCGCGGGCGGCAAGGGGCTGGTGGTCCCTGCCCTTTCGAGCGTGACTCATTCCAAGCTCGCGATCATCATGCGCCGCCACTTCGACAAGGCGAAGTGCAGTCGCCCACGGCTCACGGTTCGCAGCGCTGCGGAACTTCAGTTGCGGTTCCGATCGTGGCGAGACGCTGGCATCACGTGGGCGATCATCCGCGGCGACGACATCGTCAAGGTCCAGCGGCGAGCCGGGCATAAGCTCATCTCGACGACCCAGCGATACATCGTGGAGGCGGAGAACACGGGCGCCACGTTCGGGACGCCGTTCCCTCCGCTACCCGCCTGCCTCATCGGGGGAATATCGTCATCGAAGCGTCAAATGACGATATTATCCGCGGATTTCCCGGTGTTTATGGTGGAGCAACGGGGGATCGAACCCCGGACCTCCGCATTGCGAACGCGGCGCTCTCCCAGCTGAGCTATTGCCCCAAATGGAAACGTTGCCAGGCGCGTTTGGAGGGGGTGGGGACAGAGCAGCGGCCCGGCAACGGGCGCGCACCATACGCCCGACTCCTCCGAAGTCAAGTCCCGAACGAATGCTCTACGAATAACCGGCGACCAGGGCGCGCGACAGCAGGCCCCACCCGTCGATTGCCACGAACAGGAGCAGTTTGAACGGAAGACTCACTTGCGTCGGCGTCATCATCTGCATGCCGAGCGCCAAGAGCACGTTCGACACGACGAGGTCGATCACGAGGAAGGGCAGGTAGATGAGAAATCCGATGCCGAACGCCTCGGTCAGCTCCGTCACGACGAAGGCCGGAATGAGAACGGTCAGGTCGTCGGGCGCGATTTCGGATGCAGACGCCCCCGCGTGCGACCGCGCGTGCTTGGCAACGTCGAGAAATCGACCGCGCTCGACATCGCTCGCGTTCTTGCGCAAGAACGCCCGCATCGGATCTACGACCGCGTGCATGCCCTCACGAACCAGCGTGGCGGTGTCGTGCGGACGCACTCCAGCGAATATGGGTGCTCCTCGATCGAGGACCTCCTGCCCAACCGGAGCCATAGCTAAAATCGTCAGCGCCCCGGCAAGGGCCATGATGATCGTGTTCGACGGAACGCTCTGGGCGCCGATGGCGCTTCGGACAATCTGGAGGACGGTCGCAATCTTGACGAATGCCGTCACGGTCATAAACGCAAACGGCAGGAGGGATACGACCGCCAGAGCGACGACAAGCACAATGGGGCGCGACAGCAGATCGTCGGCCCCGATCCCCGCGGGGTTCACGGAGGCCCTCCTTGCCGAGGCGGCTCTCGCCGCCAGCTCGCCCGCGCGAGGGCACGCTCGAGCGCACGCCCAAAGGGCGGCGTGCCCTCCGCTGCGCTGGACGCCGGCAACTCGCTCGCAGCAACCTCCCCGAGGAGAGCAAAGCCCGTCTCTCCGACGGCGACGACGAACACTCGTTCGGCAACCTGCACCAAGTAGATGGACCGGCGCGCATCGAGCGGCAGATGACCTCGAAGCTCGATGGGACCGCTCGGACGGCCCAGGCCGAGTCGCCGCGCGCCGACGAGCACCACCACCGCCAAGCCGCACACCGCCGCCAGCGTGATCAGAGTCTCAATTAGGTATCCGGCGTACGAAGACACGTGGGAATACTGGCCTATGGCGCGCGACTCCTGTCCTAGCAGGGCTGGGGCACGCTCGATAAAAACACTCTGCGGTTGACGTCGGCGGGCGACCCGTCTAAACGCTCTGCCGATCCCGTGGCGCTCGTTGTTCAGAAGTACGGCGGAACTTCCGTCGGGTCAATCGAACGGATCCGCAATGTTGCCCGGCGCGCGCTCGCGACGCAGCGGGAAGGCCACCGCGTGGTGCTCGTCGTCAGCGCGATGAGTGGGGAGACCAATCGCCTTCTTGCGCTGGCCCAAGAGATCACCCGGGTTCCGGACGCCCGCGAGATGGACGCCCTGGCCTCGACCGGGGAGCAAGTGAGCTCGGCGCTCGTAGCCATGGCCGTCCAGGCGGAGGGGGGCAAAGCGCGGTCGCTGCTCGGGCATCAAGTCCGAGTTCGAACCGATGGCGCCTTCACGAAGGCGCGCATCCAGACGATCGAAGATGCCGCCATCTTTGAAGCGCTGAATCTAGGCGAAATCGTAGTGGTCGCGGGGTTCCAGGGCGTCGACGAGGCGGGAAACATCACGACCCTCGGCCGTGGTGGCTCGGACACGAGCGCCGTCGCCATTGCAGCGGCCATTCGGGCGGACGTGTGCGACATCTTCACCGACGTCGACGGCGTGTACACGACCGACCCCAACGTCTGCCCCTCCGCACGCAAGATTGAACGCATTTCCTTCGAAGAGATGCTCGAGCTCGCGTCGCTTGGAGCGAAAGTCCTGCAGATCCGCAGCGTGGAAATAGCCATGAAGTATGATGTTCCGGTCCACGTCCGGAGCTCGTTCAACAATGAACCGGGAACGATCGTGAGCAAAGAAGACGTCTCCCTCGAAGGCATGGTCGTCACGGGCATCGCGTCGGACAAGAGCGAGGCCCGTGTCCACGTCGTAGGCATTCATGACCGCCCCGGTGCGGCGGCCGAGCTCTTCGAGCGAATCGCGGAGAAGAACATCTCGGTCGACATGATCGTGCAGAACGTGATCACCGACGCAAACCCGGTCGCGGCCATCACGTTCACGATGCCCAAGAACGATCTCGCTCGAGCGAAGGCGTGGATCGAAGAAACGGCCCGGGGGCTGGGCGCGAGCCAGATTCGGTACGACGAGGACGTAGCGAAGGTGTCCATCGTCGGGCTCGGGATGCGGTCTCATGCGGGAGTCGCGGCCCAGATGTTTCGGATCCTGGCGCAAGAGGGGATTAACATTCAGGCGATTTCGACCAGCGAGATCAAGATCAGCTGCCTGGTCGCCGCCAAGTACGCGGAGCTCGCCGTAAGGTCTTTGCACGACGGATTCCGCATGGGCAAGCCGGACTGAGCAGGTCGCGCGGAGTCCCAGCTCGCCACCGGCATCGCTCGGGTCGCCCCGGGGGTTGCCCCCCGGGGCTCCCACGGATCCGGACGTGCGGAACTACCGCATCCGGCTCTTCGGGTCACGGGTTCGCTACGCGTGAGGGGAATCGGTGTGCGATGTGCGGCGTCGGAAGCGCGTAGCGCTCCAGAAGCCGGTCCATGCGCTCCCATGTCATCGACCCACGTTGCGAGCGGCGGCTGAGCCACTTGCG
>JBEKXD010000154.1:0-4664 GCA_049512415.1 Polyangiaceae bacterium | reverse complement strand
CTCATTGCCCGCGTAGTCGGCCAGGAAGTGAGCTCGCGCGAGGTTCTACCACTCGCCGCCGCGCTGGCTGGCCTGTCGCACGCCGAGGTCACCCGAAGCGTCAACGCGGCGAAACGCCAAGCCTTCCTGCGGAAGACGCCGCTGCGCGACGTGATCTTGGAGATGGCAGCTGAACTCTCCAAGGCACGGGACGTAGCCCAGCGGGTCAAGGTCGCACGGGCGCTTGCGGCCGCGGGCAATTCGCAGCGTCGCATCGCGGAATTGACCGGGCTCTCCCGGGACACGATTCGGAAGCATCGCGTGGAGTGCACATAGAACCGGCTGAACGATGGCTCGCGAACACAACTTCCTTCTGGGTCAGGGTGAACGGCTTACGGCACCCGTGAAGGTTCCGTCTGGCGGCGGGGCGAAGAACCCGCCGTATGACTTCCCTACGGCTCGGGCGCGCGTCGTTAAGAAGCTTGCGGTGACGACCGCGGCTCTCGCTCAGGTGCCTGCCGATGCGTGCCCGAACAACGAGGTCGTGGCCGTGATGACGATGCATCCGCGCTACGTCTCGAAGTCCGACTTCCCCGCGCAGCTTCTGGGAGAGGTGGGGTTGCGGGCCGTGGGAAGTCGCTCGCGCTCCGTCACGCCCGAGAAGTGGGGCATCAAGAAACATCCGGAGAGCGCAGTGACGGAGGACTACTTCGTCGCCGGCTCACGCGCTTCCTTCACACAGTGGTCGGTCAAGCTGGCCGGCTGGACGGACAAGTCGCCCGGCGCTGAGGATCTTGCGCATGTTGAAGACGTCGCGCCCCTTCACACCTCGGAGAAACTGCGCAGCATCCCAAAGGACCGAGCCCAGGCTCTATTCGAGGTGGTCGTTCACGACGCGAGCCCGAACGTCCTCGATGCGTTCGCCGCCTACGCAAAGAGGCATGGTGGCACAGCGCTCATGGAACGTCGCCGTGACGTACGGGGGCTCTCCTTCATTCCGGTTCGCGCGCCGACACGCAAGGTCGAAGAGATCGCCCGCTTCTCCTTCGTTCGCGTACTACGCGGCATGCCCACCTTGCGCCCATTTCGTCCGGGCGTGCTGCGGAGCCGTGAGGGATTCGTCGTGCAGCTGCCCACGGAAGGCGCGGTGAGTTCAACTGTCCGCGCTGTCGTCTTCGACGGAGGGCTCCCGACGAACGTAGATCTCTCGAAGTGGGTGACGCTTATCGAGCCGGCTGGCGTCGGGCCCGCGGTGCCCGACTACGCCGCGCACGGTCTCGCCGTCACGACAGCCTTGCTGTTCGGCCCCCTCGCGAAGGGAGGGCCGGTCCCGCGACCCCTGTGCGCCGTTGACCATGTCAGGGTTCTGGACAGCCGAACGGGGGTCGAGGACGAGGAGATGTTGTACGTCGACGTCCTTGGGCGGGTCCTCGAGGTTCTCGACCGCGACGGCGAGCAGTATCACTTCGCCAACTTCAGCCTCGGCCCGCGCCTTGCCATGACGGACGATGAGGTGACTGCCTGGACCGCATCGATCGACGAGCGGTTGGCGAAGCTCAAGCTAGTCACCACGGTCGCCGCCGGAAACGATGGTGACCTTGATGCGCAGAGTGGCCTCAATCGCGTGCAGCCTCCTGCTGACGGTGTGAACGTCCTTGCTGTCGGAGCTTGCGACAAGACGTCGAGCGACTGGAGCCGCGCTACGTACAGTTGCGTCGGTCCCGGGCGCAGTCCCGGGATCGTGAAGCCAGACGGAGTGGCGTTCGGCGGATCGGACGCCGAACCTTTCATGGTGCTCAGCCCTACGGCCGGCCCGCGGGCGGTCGGCGAGCAAGGCACGAGTTTCGCGGCGCCATATGCGCTCCGATCCGGTGTGGGCCTGCGCGTCCAACTCGGCAAGGCCGTGGGCCCGCTGGCGATCCGCGCGCTGATGATCCATCGCGCCGCTCCAGGGATCCACGTTCAGGCCGATGTGGGCTGGGGTCGCTTCGAAGACGACCATACGAACCTGATCACGACCGACGACGACGAGGCTATTGTCATCTACCAAGGGACGCTCCCCGTCGGGGAACATCTTCGTGCGTTGGTTCCGATGCCGAAGGAGAAGCTAACTGGGCGCGTGTCGATCGGCGCGACCCTGGTGATCTCGCCCGAGGTCGATCCGAATCACGCAAGCGCCTACACCCGCAGCGGGCTCGAGATCTCCTTCCGACCGCACTCGCAGAAGTTCGGCGGCACGAAGGACAGGCCCTCTGCCCACCCGAAGACGAAGTCGTTCTTCTCCGCGACGAACATGTACGGCGCTGCCGAGTACGATCTTCGCGACGACGGCCACAAGTGGGAGCCTTGCTTGCGGAACGTTCAGTTCTTCCTCCCCAAGTCGCTCGACCGGCCGTGCTTCGACATCTACTACCATCACCGTGACGCCGGAACGAAGGCAGAGGACCCGCAACCGATCGCGTACGCCTTGGTCGTAAGCTTGAAGGCTCCGCAAGTGAGGGACCTGTACAATCGCATCGTTCGTGCCCACGCCAACGTGCTCGTGCCACTAAAGCCGCAGATCCGAATTCCGGTGCGCGCGATGACGTAGGCAGAGTTTCTGCCTACGGCCGGAAGACTCGCTCACAATGCCAGGGCAGGAATCATCGATGGCGGTCGGCCACCGGATGCGGAAGGAGACTCATTTCGGCATCCTGAGCTGCACGATCCCCGCCCCAATCGTGAAGTGAACGAAAAGGCCTAGGACCCGCTTGCCCGCTGCGGTCAGCACGTGGGCGTACGCCGCGAGCTGCGGCGCAAACTCACCGGCCTTGGCCGTCCACTGGTTCGCCCCGCCGGGAAAGCTCTTGTGGTCGATGATGACGACCCCTTCCGGCGTCTCTAGGAGAAGATCGATCGTGCCCTGCACCCGGCGTGGGCCGTGCGGCGTGCTCACCGCCGCGGTCACAGGGACCTCTCGATGCCACGTCGCACCGGGCCACCGAGACTCGACCCAGGCGCGCAGCTGATCGCCTGCGCGCACCAGGGCCTCTGGCGCCAGGAGCGCAAGGAGGTTCGATGCGCCTAGCAGACGTCGGGCGAGCTCCGGGCGGTCTTGCGCATCTATCCCGGCGGCATCGGCGGCAAGGAACGCGTGCACGGCATCGCCCACGACGTCCCAGCCCACGCCCTTGGCATCGCCGAGCGGCAGTCGTTCCCCGATGGACGTCGCTTCCGCCACCTTCGGAACCGCGAGATCCGGCCAGTCGCGGTCGGCCTGCGACGGCGAGATCCAGTACGTCGGGCGCTCGACCGGCGGACCGTCCGGCCGCGCGAACCAGACGTGTGAGTCCACGCCGGTGAGTCGCTCCGGCGTGTCGGCCCCGGTCCCGAGAAGCCAGTGCCGTGCCGGGACCTTTCTGATTCGTCCATCCGGTCCACGCACCTCCACGACCGCGGACTCCTTGCCATCGGGTGCCGCCGGCAGGCCGAGCAGCGGACGACGCTCGCCGTCGCACAACTCGTCGAGCCACTTCACGGCCGGCCCCTTCTTGGCCTTCCGAGCCGCCAGGATCAGGTGGTCGCGTGCACGCGTGAAGCCCACGTAGAGCAGCCGCACCCGCTCGCGCTCCTCGCGCAGGGCCACCGACCGACCCTCGGTTGAGGCCGCGGCCATCTCCTCGAGGCGCGCCTTTTTCTGCGGCCCGAACGGCCAGGGCCAGTAGCGGATCCAGCGTCCCCCGAGGGGATCCGCTGCATCGAACGCCGCGCGATCGGTCTCCGGGCACACCTCGAACGCGTCGCGCCTCTCGCCCCGATCGAGGCTCGACAGGATGACGACCGGCCACTCGAGCCCCTTGGCCCTGTGGTACGTCACGATCGTCACGGCGTGCTCGCCCGCGCCCACGTGCTGGTCGTCCGAGGCGATCTCCTCGTCGCGCACGAGCTGCTCCTCCGCAGCCTCCTCGAAGAAGCGCAGCAGGCCTGCGATCGTGGCCGCTGCCCTCTGGTGTGCGCAGTGCTCCTCGTAGCTCGCCGTCAAAGAGCGCAGGGCGTCGAGGTTGGCCACGCGCTGCTCGGGATCGGGCCACCGGCCGCACAGCGCCGCGAGGTCCATGGCCGCGAGGACCGCGTCGAGGGCCTCGGAGGGAGCGAGCGTCTCGACATGGGGACGGAGCGCTTCGATCCGGGCCACTGGCTCCGACGGCACCGAGGCCGGAGCTGGCTCGCCATTCTTCTGCGCCTGCTTGCGCTGGCTCACGGCAGCGATCCGGGCGTCGAGCCACGCCTCGGCGCCGTGCCCGCCGAAGCCCGTGAGCGCATCGAGGACCGCGCGGGAGTATTCGTCGCGGGGATCGACGAGGGTAGAGAGCGCGGCCTGCACGATCGCGCCCTCCGGCGTCGACAGCAGACCGGTACGCGCCACGGTGGCGTGCACGCCGCGTCGTGCCAGCTCGCTGGCGACGGCCGCGGCCTCCTTGTTGGTCGCGACCAGGACCGCGACGTCCCCTGCGCGCACATCGCGCACCTCTCCGCTAGACCGGTCGACGACGGGTGTCGCCGCCGGTGCTTCGAGCAGGCGACGAACGCCTTCGGCGAGGGCGGTGGCGTCCTCTTCCTGCTTGGTGCTTTCCAGCCACCAGAGACCCAGCGGAGGCAGGCGGGCCAGCGCCGCCGGCGTGGTGCGCACCGCCTTCACGGCGATC
>JBEKXD010000153.1:0-4686 GCA_049512415.1 Polyangiaceae bacterium | reverse complement strand
AGGATCTGCTGCACCTCGTCCCACTCCAGTTCGTGGACGTAGCCGACTTGGTTAGCATCCATGAAGCACGGATCGCACATCATGTTGCATCGGTTCGTGAGGTCGACGGTGAGCACGCTACCGCGCCCGTACTTCACACTGCTCGTGCCGTGGTCGCGCAGCGACGTAAGAGGCGCGAGAAAATCGCGTCCCGGGTAGAGGCGTTCGATGCGACCGGTGAATGCGGGGTCGATGGAGAGCACGTCCTCGAAGCGCCCATGAACGGGGCACGTCTTCACCATGAGGACACGTCCGTCCTTCTCCTCGATGACGGCCTTGACTTCGCCGGGCTTGCCGTCGACGAGCGAGCGGACATCGCGTGCTCCGGAGAGAACCGCCGCGCGGACGTCCTTCACGCAGCGAGGGCAAAGCGAGTCGGTCTCGCGCGGCCACCCAAGCTGCGGATAGGTGCGCTCCCGTCGCTTGAGCAGCGGTGCGGGGGCCCATCCGGGATGCGGCGCATCGCGCTCGAAGGTCCGGTTGAAGCGCTGCACCCATGGCCACGCGGCGCGCGCCGCACGCGAAAGCACACCCTCGGCGAACCGACCCGCGCGGCGAACAGCGGAACCCGCACTTGCGCGCGGCACGCGGTGACCAAAGGCTTGCATGACTGGTCCCGGACTATACCCGCACGCAGCGATCACGGAGCCCTTTCGTCACTTGGTCGCGGCTCAATCGTGGAGCGGAAGGACCGGCACGATCGGAGCGCCCGTGAGCTGAGCGCAGCAGTCCGCTTTGGGAGCCTTCCGCCGATCAGAAGTGGCCGAGCATCCCCGCCGACACGCCAAATTGGAACATCGTCGAGTCGAAGCTCGCGGCAGTCGCCCCTCCAGTGGTGCCGGTGCCCGTGCCCGACGTGCTCGTCGATTTGCCGCTGACGGGGATGTCGATCGTCGGCCCTACCGTGAAGCCGAAGTGGTTCCAAGGCGAAATGACGAGCATCGCCTCGACGTCGATGGCGAACTGGTCGACTGACGGCGAGACGGAGCCGTTCACGCTGCTTGAGCTGACGTTATGGTACTCGACGCCGGCGCGGGGCCAGAGTGACAGCACGTCACCGAGCGGCACCACGTAACCGACGCGCGGAGCAACGCCCCAGTACGTGACCTTCGGCTGATCCGTGCTCGTGGACGAGCCGCTCGCGGGGGACTGGCTGGCGGTGAGCTGGGTATACAGCCACACCGCGCCGCCCAGCGTGAGGTTGCGCACGGGGATCCAGTCAAGGGCGATCCGCGGCAGGTTGTAGAAGGTGCCGAACGCGGTGTACGGCGCGTTGCTGAAAAGGCCCAGCGACAGATCGGACTTGGTTTCGGAGCTGCCATCGCTCTGCGTCGTCTTGACCGACTCGTAGCTGGTGAGCGGAATCAACCGTTCGGCGCTGACGATGATCCCTCGCCGGCCAAAGCGGGACGCGCCTTGCCCCTCTTCCGCACGCGCCGAGCCCGTAGGCGCCAAAGCGCCCGAAAAAAATGCGAGAGCCACGATCGTTCGAATCATGTTGACCTCCCAGCCCACCAACAGCATCGACATCGCCAGCACACTCAAGCTTTGCGCTGACGCCAACTTTGGTCTCCCGGATGCTACGCCGTGCGCGCAATTGATCGCGCTTTATTTCAGCCGGTCAGCGTTTTCGGGCAGGGGCCAAACGACAGAGCTGCGGAGAATGACTGACGGCGCAAAATCGCAGCTCCCAGCCTGTTCACGCGTTGCGCGTCGCCTTCATGGCGACCTCCAGCGTAGTCGACCGGAGCCAGAACTCGTCCCACAAGCCACGTCGGACTCTCTCACGTTCGGGTGCCATCCCATGCGCCGTCGTTTCCGATTCGTATTCTGCCCACGCGTCCCCGGTGAGGAGAAGGAGCTCGGCGATCGTCATGCTGGACGCCTGACCCATGCGGCCAGCCTAGCACTCCCTTGTGTCAGCTCGATGTCGTCAAGGATTCGAATGCGCGTGGGCGCTGACCGCGCCATCGTTGGCGTGCTCGGCATTTCCACTTTACACGGTGCTCGCCGATCCAAATTGGCACAGTCCGGCCTTCAAGGACAACGATACGCTTGCGAGACACTGGTTGGCGGCCGGTTCATCGAAATCTGCTCTCTTCCGCAGTCGCAGTTCGCGTGCCGCCGTGCTGGAACCGAAACGGACTGCGCCGACGTGGGAACCGCAGCAGCGGCCACGGCATTGGGCGTACCGGCATAAGACCTCGTTTTCGAATTCAACGGCCCCGACCAACCGAAGGCGCGTTCACGAGTTCGCCTCTCTTTCGCAAGAATGAGCGCGGCACGCGGATTGCGTGAACGATCAAGGGAATGCACGAATCGCCGAGCAGGCGCAGACATAGTGCTCAAGGAGACATCCATGCTTCGATATTCGATTCTACCTGTAGCCATTCTCATGACGTTCACTTTCGCGTGCGATAACGCTGCGGACGAGCAAAAGAAAGCGAACATGGCGCGGGCAGCAGCCGACGAGACCATCACGAATGCGCAGAATTTGGCGGATCAGAAGGTTGCCGAGGCCCAAGCCGGTTTCATGAAGCTCCGTGAGGACTATCGCCACAAGACGACGACGAATCTGGTCGAATTGGATCACAAGGTGGACGGTCTCGAGGCCAAGGCCAGGCAATTGACCGGCGACCCCAGGGCGGCGCTCGACGCGAACTTGAAGGTGATACGCGCGGACCGCCACGCGTTCGAGGCGGATTACTTGTCACTCGACACCGCGAGTGCCTCGACCTGGGACGACGCAAAGGCTCGCGTCGACAAGGAGTGGACGCACCTGTGGACCCTCGTCGACAGGGCGTGACGGTCTCCCGGATGAACACTGGGGGCTCGCCCCGCCGAAGCCGAACGATGTCGTTATGTGATTGAGAGAAACACATGACCCATACGCCAAGGGTTCAAGTGCTTCTGGGACGTCGGTGCTCGCGTGACGTGGGCGCTCAATGACGTCTTCGGCTCAGGGGTCACTGGCGACGAACAGCACGCCCGCGCGGTCATAATGCGGGCGCACAGGTTCCGCGATGCGGCCTTCCTGTAGGTCACGAAGGCCGTGCGCGCGATGCGCACGGCCGACTCGAGCATCGCCCACCGCCTTCGAGTTGCGGGAGATCATGCTCGTCATTGAGAACTACGAATTGGCTATGTTCCGTCCCGCATCCTTGACCGCGTGTTTGACGTCCTCTACGGCGCCCTTCACCTTGCTCTTGGCCTCGTCTCTCCTTCCGGCGCGCTCGAGCTTCTTGTCTCCAATCAGCGCGCCAGCGGCCTGCTTGACCTTGCCCTTAACCTTGTCGATGATTTCGCCCATTTGTTCGCTCGATTCACTGCATAGGTAGTTGGAGGATTGCTCGAGGCCGATTTGCTTCGAGTTGAAAGCGTAGACAGAGCAAGTTCCGAGCCGTCCGGCGCAGAGTTCTTCCTCGTTCAGTTCCCGAGGGTGACTGTCCAAATCGCGACAGTGACGCGTTGAGCGCATAGTGCGAAGTATTGGCAGAATCCGCGAAACTCAGGCGAGTTACTAACTGTGATTGGTCCCCTTCCGAGTTACCACCTGGTTCGGGTGCGCCCCGGCACGGTACTTGAAGAGACGACATCCGATGACCACCGACAGTTCGGCCTGGAAGCCGTGGATGGATAGGATGAAACGCAATGCTCTCATCGTCGGGGATGACCCTTCGCTTCAGCACCGCATGGGTGCCCAGCTGCGACGGATGAACTTCAACGTCGAGTCGGCTGGGAACTATGTTGCTGCCACAGAGCGCCTAGCATCCCGTGAGTTTCATGTCGTCTGCGTTAGCGTCCAACTTCCCTGCCGGTCCGGCTACGACCTTTGCGATCACATCCGCGGTTCGCCGAAGCTCTCGGCGCTTCCCATCCTCATGATGAGCGCGTACGGAAGTCCGCTCGAAAGAACGCATGCTGAGGACGCTGGGGCGAGTGCGTTTCTCAAGAAGCCGTTTTCCATAGGGCGATTCACCCAGTGTATGGAGTCTCTGATTGGACAGAGGCGTTCGTCGGTGCTGCCGACACGTGATGTCAGACCCCTCGCGTGGATGTCGATATTCGATCGCTCCCAACCGTTGCCTGCTTAAACCCCCGCCGCGAGCGCACCCATCAGGGCTTCCTAGTGCACGCCAACCCCATGCTCCGTGGCGGGGCCTGTCGAGCTCGCTGTCACGACATGTTGATCCGCAGCCGGCGACTGTTATCCATCCGTTCCGGTTGGGCGCGGTCCCCCGGCGGAATCCGGCGGCCATGGATCGGCTCGTGCACTTTGCACGCTGGATTGGTGGCCGATGCAACCGGCGCCACCGCGAATCGTGGCCCGTCTCCGATGAGCACCCCGAGGCGGTTGCGCGGACTGCGGTCCATTGTGGACGCTACGAAGGGCATCTGGCTTCGATTCGTCGAGGCGCGCTTGCTCGGACTCGCAGCGCAGATGGCATTCTGGCTGTTTCTGGCGCTGATTCCGCTGGCTGCCGTCGGGGGTCTTGTCATTGCGCGAATCGCGGTCGCGCGACAGGGCCGAGTTGAACGCGGGGCCTCGAACGACGCGCGCGGCGACGAGCGCGAGGTGAGACTCTCCGGGCGACTGCCGAAGACATTCTCGAAGAGGCGAGGGCGGACAAGACCCTTCGGAAGTAG
>JBEKXD010000152.1:0-5085 GCA_049512415.1 Polyangiaceae bacterium | reverse complement strand
CGGACGGCCGTTCGGGAGCTCGCTGGGTCGACGGCAGGCGGTACACGATGGTGGCCGCCGTTTCGTCGATCTCGATTTTCGCGACGAGGGTGCGGATGATCGTCCGACGTTCGAGCCACGACAAGTTGTCCAACCCAGCGCTCACGCGCGCTGCGAAGTCGTCGAGCTGCGCGACGATCGCGCGCAGATGCACTGTCTCGCGAAGTCTGCGGTCGGCGTCGGCCAGGTCCCGTTGCGCACGCTCGATGCGTGCTCGAATATGTTCACTTCGCACTTGAGATCGTCGATCTCGATTGCGCCGATCTCGTAGGCCTCCACGACTCTCTTCAAACTCCTCTGGTGAGTCGACAGCACTCGCGCCGATTCGTCACGCTGCTGCTGCAGTTCGCCGGTGATCCCACCGTTCTGCTGGCGTCGCAACCATTCGTCGAGCACGCGCGTAGGATCCCGCAACAGCTCGGACACCGATCGCCATACGTACTCGTCGAGCTGCAGACCTCCGATCGATGAATTGCAGCATACACGTGGTTTGCCACTGTAGTGCGCGCCCTGGCAATAGTAGTAGGCGCGACCCTTGGAGCTGCGACCCGAGAATGCGTAGCCGCAACGCGCGCACAGCGTCAGCCCCTGCAACAGGTAGCGTGCTGCGCTCGCGTTGCGCTGCGCCAGACGCTTGTTACGTTCGAGTTGCGTTTGCGCCGCCTCGAATTGCTCACGCGAAACGATCGCCGGCACATCGATCCATATCCACCGATCGGCCGATGTTCGTTTGCGCGGACTTGTGAGTCGACGCGCCGTAGGACTGCTGCCACGACGAGGACGCAGCAGTCTGCGCTCGGTGGCCATCTCGCTTTTTCCGAAGGCAGCTTTGCCCATGTGCGCCGGATTGCGAAGGATGGTCCATACCGTCGGCCGACCCCAGCGCGCCGCGCCTCGGCGTGTTGGGACATTGCGCGCGGTGAGTTCACGCGCGTGTCGCTGATCGACTTCTGCTCGTCCACAAACGCGTGGAAGATATCGCGCACCACCTTGGCCTCATGAAGAAGCACGCGGTAGCTGGCCACAGCGCCGTCGCGCTTCTTGATGTACGCGAAGCCATATGGGGCGCTACCGAGCGGACTGATCTCACCTTGCCGCGCACGATGGATCTTGCCACGCCGAGACCGCTCCAGAATCTTGGCGCGCTCGTACTCGGCGATCCTGCCTTGCACCTGCACCAGAAGCTCGTCTTCGGCAGTCGTGCCCGATGGTGCGTTGAGGAAGACGACTGTCACGCCATGCTTGCGTAGCTCGTCGAGCAGCAGCACTTGGTAGGCGTACTTGCGCGCCAGCCTGTCGGGGCTGTGCACGTACAGCCGGTCGACCGATCCTTCGGCAACCCGATCGCGCAGACGTTCGAGCGCTGGACGCAGCCGTGTCGAACCGCTGAAGCCGTCGTCCACGTAGACGTCGTGCGGCAGCATCACGTGACCATCGGCCGCGACGCGCTCCTTGAGTGCGGCCATCTGGCTCTCGACTGTCGCTTGCTTCGCCTGCTGCTCGGACGAGACGCGCGCGTAGATCGCAATAGACTTCATCGAGTCGCTCCTCTCTTTCGTTGTCGCCCCCTGCTTCCCACCTCGTGCTCGTCGGCTGCGAGTTGCTGCGCGATTTCCACAACGGTGCGTTCGACCACGGGGCTCACCAGTTCATACGCAGCGCGCAGGTGTGCAGCCGACATCCGCGTCGGAGCGAATGCCGTGCGAATCTCGATCCCGCTCCGCATTCCTTCCCTACGACTTCTTGCTCGGGACGCTGCGAGAGCGTGGGGCATTGCCCTGGCGGGCCAACCCGGCACGCTCCTAGGTGGGGCGCCTCAACGCATCTTGGCACAGATTGGCGCATGCGCGTCCTCGGCCATCCCCGATTTGTTCGAGGTTTTTTGGGTCAAGACGAGGTCCGCAGGTGGCATGACGAATGCGTCTGTCAGAGGCCAACTCGTTTTGCTCCTTGGAGAATCCCATGCGCCGTTCCCGTCAGGTCTCGTCCTTCGCATTGTTCATCGCCGTGGCTGGCACCATGTCTTTCCTGCCCGTTCGCGCCGGGGCGGAGACGTCGTGCGCTACCGATGCGGACTGTGGTCACGGGATGTCATGCCAGGTCACGGGCTCGGCTCCGTGTCCGGCGGAGCCGCCGTGCGCGAAGGGCGACGAGTGCGCGCCGCCGCCCGCGTGTAGCCCGCCGGTCATTAAGACGTGCGAACTCGCTGCCTGCACCACGGATTCGGACTGCGCGGCCGGAATGGTCTGCGCGATGTCGACGTCGACCGAATGCGAAAATAGCGCAGGCTGCGCGGCAGGGGTCACCTGTCCGACTCCGGCACCCGGGCCTTCGCAGTGCACTACGACCACGTCCGGCACGTGCTCGCCAACGTATGACCTGCCGTGCAAGCTGGACGCGGACTGCGGGCCTGGTTTCACCTGTGTCGCAGACCAGATTTGCTCCTGTAGCGGTGGAGGCGCAGTCTCGTCGGTTGCCAATAGCAGCGCAGGCGGAGCAAGCACGAGCTCGAGCGTCTCAGATGGAGGGGCCCTTGTCGTGGACGCCGGCGAAGTAACGGTCGACCCAGTTCCTCCGACCGACTTCGACGCCTCGTGTGGCTGCTCGCTGACAGGGACGTCGATCTGTCAGCTCAACCCGATCGCCTGCACGGTCGTAAGCGACTGCCCGTCCGGATGGACCTGCGACACCATGCCGGCGGCATGCTCATGCCCTGCAATCGCGTTTGCCGACGGAGGAGCTCCTCCGTGCATATGCCCCGACTCAGGGTCCTCCGGAAGCTGCACCCCTCCGTATTGGAACGGGGGATCTGGGCACGCGGCCACGCTCACGAGCAATCCCTCTGCAGGCGCCGACGCCGGCGCGGGCATCCTCGTCGAAGGAAGCTATCCCGCCGATGCCAGCCTCCCAGTCGTGGGGTCGAGTTCCGGAGCCTACGATGACGCGGGAGCTCCCTCCGCACCTATGTCCCAGAGCGTCGGCGCCGCACCCTCCGCGTCCGACCAATCCCAAGACGGCGGGGGCCTAAGTTGCCAGGTCGGTGTGACGACGACGCCCTCGAGATCGGCGGCGAGTCTCCTTTCGTTGCTTCTCGTGGCGCTAGGTGTGACCATCGGCCGCCGACGCTCGGTGACCACGCGAGCGCGCTGACTTCAAGTGGCGAGCGGTGGGGCCGGTCCCCGCCCCTCCCTCACGCCTTGACGGGCGCGACCACGACCATCCGCTTGCGCTTCGAGACCGCAACGCCGCCAGGCTTCTCCCTACAACTGGTCGATTTTCTACCAAGGAGGGCGCGGGCAACCCGCTCACGATGACCGACCGCAAGGACGGAACCGACGCGGGGGCTTGGCGAGGAGCGAGCAACCCCCAAATTCGCCCAAGAATTGACGTGGCGTCCCCCGATCCGGCCCGTTGCTGTCGAACCCGGGCCTAGTTGAGCAGTCGGTCGAGAGAATCGAGGATGTCGCTTGGCAAAGCCGACGTCGGCGCCTGCCCCTGGACATAAAGAAGACTCAGTCGCCGGGGGACTGCACGCGGCTCAGGGCGAAGGTGGCCCGCGGAAGTGCCCCCCAGAAAGCAGGAAGCCGGTGACCGCGATTACCAACCCGAACATCGCGACATATCCCTCGCGCCGAGTGAGCGGGCGCCTTGAGAACAGCTTGGCTGTCAGCGGAACAAGGAAGCCAGTCATGCCCACTAACCAAAGTAAGCGCCCGAACTCTACCATCGGAGCTAAAAGCACGCTGGGGTAGGCGGCGGACCGGGCGGCGGCGCCGGAGGGGGCGGCGGACCGGGACACGGGTTTCCGAAGCTGTCGTAGTCAAGACCTACGTACCCTGGCCCGCAGTCCGGGAATGGCGGCAATGGGGCACACGTCTCCTCGCACCTGTCGTCTGGAGTTGAGATGTCTCGGCATATCTCCGACGCAGCAGCGCCTATATCTTCCTCGGCCCACTCGCAAAAGGCGGCGATGGCTGTGGCGGTCACAATACAAGCGCCGCATGCCAGATTCGCCTGCTCGGCCTGACCTCGTGGGTCGCGCCGATTCACTGGATCGTTCCCAGCGTCGACGTAGAAGTTCAACTGCCGCCCACGGAAGCGGATGGGATCCTTCCTTGTCCAAAAACAAGACTCCGACGCACCTTCGTCGTATGCGCAGGGATTTTCCCTATTGGTGTTCGCGGGTTGCACCGCTCGAAGACGCGACGCGAGCGGTCCACGGAAGGCAAATCGCCGTAACGCGAGTTTTGGCCTGCACGCGGGCGTGTTCGGGGGGAGGGCAAGGGCGACGCGCATCAGCTTCGGACGAGCGTAACGCCTTTCGAGAGGCGGCTAAAGAAGGGACCTCCCACCACGCGGCTGCTAGCGTGCGCCCGCGCCCATGCCGTCGCTCACGCACGAGGCCCTGCTGCTTCTCTTTCGCAACCGGCCCGAGCTCGCGCCCGAGCTGTTGCGCGATGCGCTGCACCTGACCTTGCCCGCGTACTCGGAGGTTCGCCTTGAGTCCGCCGACCTCACCGACGTCAATCCGGCGGAGTACCGCGCGGACCTGTTCGTGCTGCTCGTCGACGGAAAGCCCGTACTCGGCATTGTTGTCGAAGTGCAGCTCTCCGCGAAAACTGGAGCGTCGCGTGGCTCGCACGCTCGCACCCGCTCGAAGCGCTCGCGGCAGCCCCGGGCCCGTTTGCGGTGCCACCGGCCGGCCTCCTTCACGCGCCCGGCGCTCTCCGCGTCGCGCCCCTGGCGCACGGCCTCGTGCCGCGCCTCGCGCTCCCGCTCGATCGCACGATGCTCCGGCGCTCGGGCACGCCGCTCCCGGTGCGGCTCAGTCGCTCGCTCCAGCGCGTCGTGCCAGGCGACGACGTCCGGCGGACGCCCTCGGCCCCCGCCGCGGACAGTTATGGGGAGAGCATCTAGGAAAGAAGTAAGCGGCCGACCAAGGGCGTCGTGACGAGCGGTTCTGGCGGTGCGATAAGGTCGATGATGGGCCGTGATCTGGCTCAACGGGGCCGGGAGGCGGCGACTCGTCCCGTCGGTTGCCGAGCG
>JBEKXD010000151.1:0-5430 GCA_049512415.1 Polyangiaceae bacterium | reverse complement strand
GTCCTCGCGGCCGTGTCCAACCTGCGCGAGCACCTGCCCGACCTGAAGATCCGCGTGGTCAACGTCGTGGACCTGATGAAGCTGCAGTCCTCCAGTGAGCACCCTCACGGGCTGAGCGACGTCGACTACGACGCACTGTTCACCAAGGATAAGCACATCATCTTCGGTTTTCACGGCTACCCGTGGCTGGTCCACCGGCTGACCTATCGCCGGGCGAATCGAAACCTGCACGTCAGGGGATACAAGGAAGAGGGGACGATAACGACCGCCTTCGACATCAGGGTGCAAAACGATCTCGACCGGTTTCACCTCGTCCAAGACGTCGTCGATCGGCTGCCGCAGCTCGGCGCAAAGGGCGCCTATGTCAAGCAGATGGTCAAGGACCGGCTCATCGAGCACAAGCAATACATCGCTAGACATGGCCAGGATCTTCCGGAGATTCGCAACTGGAAGTGGGGCAATCATAAATGAGCGCGCAATCGCCCACGGGCCCCTGGCCGCGAGGCATTTGACGTTCGTCTGGGCTTATGCGCTGGCCTGGTTGCTCGTCAGTGACCGAGTGAAGGTGCTCGCGTATCGGATCTTCGATCCGACGACGGCCAAGGCGTCGTACGGTTTGACGGCGCTGGTTGCGCGCCCTGCTTAGCGAGCCCTGGGGCCTCGTGGCCGAGGTCTTCGGGTTAGGCAGAATCCGCAAACGGCGGGCGAATTGCCAATCGCGTCCGTCAGCGCTTCTCGCGACGTCTGCATTAGACTGCGGCGCGTTGGCGTCAAACTTGTATGCACAAAGCCACATGGTCGTCCTCATCCCGTCGCTGAAGAAGAGGTGGATCGTTTCTAGGCGCACTGCGCTCGTTGTGGAAGACAACCCACACCTCCAGTGGGCCATGAGAAAAGAGCTCGAGCGGATGGAATTCCAGGTTTTGTCAGCGCAGCACTATGAGGCCGCGGCCCTTCACTTGGCACACCTGGAACCGAAGATCGCCTGCGTCGACGTCCAGCTTCCCTGTAAGTCCGGCTACCAACTCTGCGAGCACATTCGCCGGGCGCTCGGATTTCTGAAACTTCCGATTCTCATGACGAGCGATCACGGAAGTCCTACGGACATGGCGTACGCTGAGGACGCCGGCGCCAACGCATTCCTGTGTAAGCCATTCTCGATGCGAGAGTTCGGCGAGTGCGTCGAGTCACTTCTCAGCGCGGTCGGACGGATCACGGCGCCGACCCGCGAGCTGCAGCTGCTCGCTGAGTCGCCGGGGTGGTTTCAAGACGCTGCGGCTCGAAGCGGGCAGCACCCGACGCTGTCTGCAGCGTGAACGCCCGGTCGGTCTGCGCGGGGTAGGGGGGCGCTCACGGATTTCAGCGCGGCGCTCCGCGAGGCGCTGCGTCTCCGTCGCGGGCAGCAGCCCAGTGCCCGCGAGCACGAAAGGATCCACCTGCGTCCATGCCGTCAGGCATGTCCCTTGCTCGTACGGAGATCCAGGTCAGCGATTATTGCTGCCGGAGCCAAGGGATCCACAGTGAGTGTATTCAAGAGAATTTGGACCGCACGCGGCAGAGCTCCTCTGCTCGCCTACGTTGCAATCGCCCTCGAGCCGAGCTGTGCGGCGCGGCTTTATGGCGACCCCGTTCAGGTCTCGGCAGCGACCTCGGATGATGACGGCGTTGTGTATGTCGACGCCGCGCCCGTAAATATAGAGCTCTATCCTCACTACGAGTATAACGGGGGCTACGCCTATTACGTCGATGGGCGTTGGTATCATCGGGGCCCGAGAGGCTGGGGTTACTACCGCCAAGAGCCGCCCGCGCTCCAGCGCCAACGCGGCTACGCAGCGCGAGCCGCCGCGCCTCCGCGAGACCGACCGTACGTGCAGCAGGCATCTCCTGCGCGGCGCGAGGCCCCAGGGGTCACCAATGCACAGCCCCGAGCCGAGGAGGCACGCCGAGCTCCGCCTGCGAAGCGCCCGGCTCCAGCCGAGAAGCGCTCCGATCCGCATGAGGAGCACGGCCGTTGACTCTCTCGCCAGCGACAGGAGTTCAAGCCGACTCCGATTCATCGGACTTAGTAACTCGCAGAGGTGACCGTGATCTCAATGGTTTATTGCTGTCAGGCTCCCGCGTCAGCGTGGGGCGCGGCGTTTGCATGGGTCGACAAGGGCCCTGGATTCAATTCAACGGAGAATGTCAATGTGGATGGTCATACTGTTTCTAGTTCTTCTGTTCGCTCTGGCTGGTGGCGGTTGGGCGAGTTCTCGCTATGGCTACGTAGGGTGGTCGCCGGCCGGACTGATTCTGCTCGTGCTGGCGGTTCTCTGGTTCACGGGGAACCTGCACGTCCACACGTAGCGAGGAGTGAGCGAGCCCCGGGGTCGACCAGGCGAGCCGTTCAGCCCCGTGGTTGGCGGTTGGGTACCCCCGGAGAAGTCAGATATACCGGTTGCCGTGCAGGCAATCTCGGAGGACCCATTGAAGCAACAAGAATGGTTTGGAGCGACCTTGGCACTTGCGGTGGTTTGCACGTCGCTCGGAGGGTGCCTCTGGCACGATCGGCGTGACGGCGGCGTCTATGTGGAGTCTCGACGCGGCGATCCCCACCGCGAGGACCACCACGAAGACCGCCACGACGACCGAAGAGACGATCGGCGATGAGAGCTGCTAAGTGGGAGCGCGTAGCCGCTGAGATTTGGTTGTCGGCGCCCCGAGTTCCCCAGCAGGAGTAGCTATGCGACGTCTGATGCCAGGCCGGGGTGACAAGCCCCGGGCACTGCCGAGCGAGGAGACCCACCGCAGCAGACGTGCGGCCTGGTTGCGGGCCGCGGTTCTCGGCTCCGACGACGCCATCGTGTCGACTGCGAGCCTGATGATCGGCGTCGCGGCCTCGTCCGGGTCGAGAGGGTCCGTGTTCGTGGCCGGCATTGCGGGGCTCGTCGCTGGGTCGATGTCCATGGCCGTTGGAGAATACGTCTCGGTGAGCTCGCAACGCGACGCGGAGAGCGCAGACATAGACGTTGAAAGGCGAGAGCTCACCGGTCAACCCGAAGCAGAGTTGCGTGAGCTCGCGGCGATCTACGTGAAACGAGGGCTCGACGCGGACCTCGCGTTGAGAGTTGCCGAGCAGCTCAGCGCGCGCGACCGGCTCGGTGCGCACATGCGAGATGAGCTTGGGATTGACCAGGCAGCTCTCGCGCGGCCTATGCGAGCCGCGTGGATATCCGCCGCAAGCTACGCGACGTTTGCTCTAGTTCCGCTCGCTGCATTCCTGAGCGTGGCCGCGCCATTCCGTATTCCGGCGATAGCCGCCGCATCGCTGGTGAGCCTCGCGGCGCTCGGCGCGTTGGGGGGTCGACTGGGCGGTGCATCTGCTGGCCGTGCAGCGCTGCGAGTCGCCGTCGGCGGTGCGCTCGCGATGACCGTGACGGCGGCGATTGGGCGGGTTCTCGGGGTATCTTTGGGGTGAGGCCTCCGGTCTTCGCAATCGCGAGCCGCGTGGATGGAGGGCCGAGTGGGGCGACATCGCCGACGTGCAAAGAGGACCGCCGGCCGAGCCCGTCGATATCGCCGGCGTGCAAAGGCACTTCGCCAGCGTGCAAAGGCACTTCGCCAGCGTGCAAAGGCACTTCGCGGCTGCTCAAACGCGTCCCGAAGGCGCCCCAGTGCGTTTTCGCCCCATGCGATCGCCTTGGCTCGACCGGAGATTGTCTTCGGTGCGCTTCGGACCCGATTTCCACCGGGTGATGTCGCGATCGCCACCGTGCGAAAGGCGGTCCCGCGCGCTCCAAGCGCAATCTCGCGTCGAGGCCGGCGCGATCCCCGGAGCCGTGCTGGCGCTTGCCTACCACGAGCATCGGACCGATCCTAGCGCGCCGGGGGGCCAGACATCGCCCGCTTCGAACGGCGACAATGGTCGCGACCTCGTCTGCGGCTCGCTCCGCTCCGGCGAGTGGGATAGATGAGCCCGAATCCTGGCACGATCGTCGCGAGCGTGTGGGGACACCATGATCCCGCGAACGCGCCAAGCGCCTCTTCGGGAGGCCGAACGCACTGCGGTGAAGCTCGCGTTGGCCATCGTGATTGTCGCCGCGTGGCTCGGCGTCGCCGTCGCAGCGCAGGCGGAGAACCTCCTGAACTCGAGTGAGACTCACACAGCGGGCACGCCGCAAACCGCTGAGCCCGTCGCCGGCAAGACCGAGTTCACCATCGTGCCTGTGGCGGGCGGAAGCACGGACATCGGTGTCGCGATCGGATACTTCACGGCGCTCACGCGGGTTCAAAAGGGGTACGCCCCTTACGTTTGGAACCTCGAAAGCGCGGGCCTGGAATCCTTCGGGCTGAAAAGCGGAGCCGTCGATCTTCCCTATACCGACGTCTACGCGAAGCTGACAGTTCCCCGGTGGCTCGATCGCCCGATCGATCTAGAGGTGCGCCCCTCGTTCACCGACGAAAGAGCTCTCTATTACTACGGAATGGGCAACGTCTCGAGCGCGGTTCCCCCTGCCGGCCAGTCAAGTACGTACTTTCAGTATGCGCGGGTTCATCCTTCGCTTTTGGCCGATGTGAGGTTTCGGCTCCTCGACCACGTCGCAGGCATTCTCGGGATGCGTTACACAGTGAGCGAGTTTAGCATCCCGTCGGGCTCGAAGCTCGCCGAAGATAGGGAGAGCGGCAGCGCCGCAGTGCAGAAGCTCATCGGCCCAACGGAGCCGAGCGTCGTTGGACTGTTCATCTATGGGATTCAGCTGGACACGCGCGACAGCGAGGTGACGCCTCACACGGGGACGTTCGACGAAGGGAAGATCAAGTGGAGCCCCGGCGGCGATTCGACGTTTCCGTTTCGCTATGGCGAGGCGAGCCTGAACCTGCGGGGCTATGTCCCCATCTCTTCGAGGGTGACTCTGGCGGGCCGCATCATCGGCGACATCCTGTTCGGCGATCCTCCGTTCGCCGAGCTCCCGCGCTTCGAGGACACCTACGCCGTCGGCGGGTCCAACGGAGTTCGCGGGGTCCCGGCCCAGAGGTACTATGGGAAGGTGAAGGTCATCGGCAATCTCGAGGGGCGGGCGCGGCTCTTTGAGTTTCGCGCCTTCGCGAAGCCGATGTCTTTCGGCGTCGAGGCCTTCTTCGATGGCGGCCGAGTTTGGGCGGACACCAGGCCACATCCCGAACTCGACGGGACCGGGTTCGGCCTGAAGTACGGCGTCGGCGTGGGCGTGCGGTTGACGTCCGGGAGCGCGTTCGTCCTGCGCGCCGACATGGCGTGGTCCCCCGACGCAGATCCGATTGGCGCATACATATCGGCCGGGGAGATGTTTTAGCACTACTGCGAGAGGTTGATCGGGAGCGCGCGGCAACGCGAGGCCGGGGGGCGTGGTCGCATGTCGTTTGTTTCTTACTGTGTCCTCCATACTTACTCCGAGAAGTTGTCCCTGGCGA
>JBEKXD010000150.1:0-5486 GCA_049512415.1 Polyangiaceae bacterium | reverse complement strand
AGTGGCACGCATGAGCTACGCGTCCAAAACGCTTCGAGCGGTAGGTTACACGGCGTCGACCAAGTTGGTTCGCCGGGCAGTGTCAAGGCGAGACGGACGGGAGAATCCCACGCGAATTGGTATCGAGACACCACAAGGTTGGCGTGAGCGATATCTGGTGAATATCGGTCGCAATAAGCTTCATTCGGGGGCGGGCGGTTGGTATCGGCCGCCTACGCTGGAGGTGCTCGAACCGCAGGTTTGCGACCACAGCACGACCTCAGAGCCTGTCCACGCAATGGACCCTCCACTGGCCAGCCCTGCGGGCGACGACTGCGCGTCCGTCGTCGAGGACTGAGTCTGCCGGTCAAAGATCAAGATCTCGATACTCGACGAACACCCGCCGTTTGGGAAGTACAAGCGACGGCCGTCGTCGGCGGGCATGCCGTATGCGGATGGGAAGCCGGATTCCGGAGTCCACGCCGCCCAGGAACCGCCCGATACAGAGTATTCTAGGCCGCTTGGTGCCGAGCCACCCCCTCCTCCCCAAATCCGGATGTACCCTGCATCGAGGATCACGGAGCCATAATTGCGTTGGCAGTTTGCAAGCGAACAAGAGGCGTCAGCCCACGTGTGGGTATTCGGATCATAGACGGCCCCCGACGTGACGTACGGAGACATCCCGTCTGAGCCTCCATAGACTAGGACCCCGCTTCCGGTCCAGCCTGAATTGTGGGCGTAGCGCGCCGACGGCGGATTCGCGCCACTGACGAGGCTCCACGACGTTGCGCCCGGTGACCAGGATTCGAGAGACCCCAGAGGCACCGAGCCGTTGATGCAATCGGCCAATCCCCCGAACGTATAGATAGTGGTCCCAGAGGAGACGATCGTCTGCTGCGATCGAGCGAAATTCAGGTTTGGCAGAGTGGTCCACGCGTCTGCGCCCGGATCGTAGGATGCGGCGGTTGCAAGGGAAGGAGCCGACGCCCCAGTACAGCTTACTACGCCGCCCGAGATGATGAGTTGACCGGCCACCGCCACTCCAGGGGTCGACCGTGGAGTTGGCGCCCCGACGGTAGTCATCGGCAGCCACGCCGGCGTGCAACGCCCCGCGATGCATTGGCGTCCGTGGACGCAGACGTAGCCGCACGCGCCGCAATTGTTGGTGTCAGTGATAAGGTCCGCGCAGGTCGTGCCGCATGCCGAGGTCGCGTCGCAGTTCGCACTACCTCCGGAGGATGAGCTGGACGATCCAGATGACGACCCCGATGAAGAGTCCAATGTACCTGCGAACGATGAATCGACAGAGCCATCCGACGCATCGTTTACGGAGGTCGCGTCCACTCCGGACTCGCTGCCTCCGCTGCTCGAAGATATGCTCCCGCTGGTGCTCGAGCCGGAACTGCTGCCGCTGGCCGACCCGGAGCCAGAAGCGCTGCTACTTGATCCTCCGCCGGAGCCGCTTCCACTGCTGGACCCCGACCCAGAGCTGCTCCCAGCCTCAGACCCCCCACCACATCCACCGTCCGCCCCATCGCTGACAAAGCCTCCGTCGTTTGCGGCGACGTCAGCGCTGGCATCGGAGCCCGTGACCGACGAATCAGCGCCATGGCCAGCGTCATTGGCGACGTCTGGCAGACCGCTGCTGCAACCCCCAGCGCCAAGGAGACCGACCACCACAATGCCTACGTAACCGAGCGTAGTTCTCATCACCACACCTTTGAGAAGACAGCTCCGCCGCTCGTGGAAGAGATCCACGGGCTGCACGTGAGGGCCGAATTGTTGGATTTGGACGGCGAGTGAGCCGTGAGCAGCAGAACTGCTCCACTGATCAGGAAGGCTCCGCCGCCGCCGAGAATCGCGTAGCCGACAATTTTTGTCGTGTTGGCGCTCGATTCTGTCTGTTGCGCCAGCGGCAAGTTGCCTGCGAGGTCCTGAGCGACCGCCTCGTCATGTTTGCTCTGCCCTGCGAGAGCGATGCCAATGCCAGCTCCGACGCCCGCGACTCCGACGCCGCCGAGGATCCAGCCTGCGACACGTTGCCCCGATGCGGAGTCCGACCTCTCGACGATTGGCTCGAGGGGGATGGACGGTGGCGCGACCACGGTCGCCGGTGGTGGCGTAGGTGGCGGCGAAACCGTGTCCAGCGCAGAAACAGTTATTGAGGCTCTGCCGCCATTTGGCTGCACGGCGACGTCAAATTTCCGTGCCGTTCGACCCGGTGCATGCGCATCAATGACGTGCGCGCCTGGATCGACTGCGATCGCAGCCCCCCAGGCCTCGCGCGGAACGACTCCGCCGTCCCGGCGGATTTCCAGATCCGGCGCGTCGGAGTCAGTCGGCACGACGATGGTGAGTCGCGACAGAGCGGGCTCCAGCGCCTTCTGCCTCGCCGTCGCCATGGCTTCGTCATCGTCACTATGTGCTTGGGCGGCCACCGCGCGCGCCTCGCGCCAGGTCGCCCATGCGCTTGCGGTTCGTCCGAGCTTCTCCTGACATTCCGCAACGTTCAGCAAGATGCCAAAGCTTCTCATGACTTCGGCCGCCGCCTCAAACTTCGCCAGCGCCGCTTGGTAGTTTCCGTCCTTGAAGAGGGCCCGACCTTGCTCAAAAAGGTCCAGCGCGATGGTGCGATTGTCGCTCCCCGCAAGAGCGGGCGATGCGATCAAATCAGACGCGAGGGTGAGCGCGAGCACGAGCGCGAGAGCACGGTGAAACATCGGTTGTCCAATCCCGGCGGGTTCAGAATGGATTGTCGCTGCGGTCGGAGGCCGTGGGTTTCTTGGGGGCAACGGCCGTCGGCGCAGGCGCCACGGCAGTAGCCGACGTCGTGGGGGGCGGTGTCGGAACAGCTTCCGGGGTGGGCGCGGCGACGGGAGCGCTCATTGCGGAGTGTTCGGACGAGAGTGTTCGGTGTCCGGACGGTCTTACGGACACCGTAGCCGCTGGCATGAATGTCGGGCTGGTCGACGCATCCGTGACGTCGCGACGCGTCTGCACGGAGGACCCGATCGGGGTGGGCGCGAGGAATTCGACCGGCGCGATGACAGCCGGCGCCGCAGACGTCTCGGCGACCGGGCGAACCGGCTTCGGACTTGCGCGCATGATGGAGGCGGCGACGATCGCTAGGAGCGCCATCGATGCGAGAGCCCCCGAGATGCCCCCCACGAGCAGCGTCGGGAAGCGTCGTGACGTACGCGGAGACTCGGCGGGCGCCGAGTCAAGTGCGTTCACTTTGGTTCGCACAACCCCGGTTACAGACGTCCCCTCTGGAGCAGGATGGACGCCGAGTGCGGACGACGCCGAAGTGCGGGTCTCGCCCGCATCGACCGTCGCCGGCACCAGCGCAGCCGATTGTGGTCGAATTGGGGTCAAGGCTCGCCCTGCGAATGGCAGTAGCGCGTCCCCGAACTCGGCAACCGTTGCGTAGCGCTCCGCAACATCCGCAGCCATGGCTCGCCGAACAACGGCGTGCAGAGCGTCGGGGAGCCCAGGGCGCACGCTCCCAAGCGGGATGGGGGGTTGGGTCATCACCTTGTGCAGTATCTGGAGCAGCGATTCCCCGTCGTACGGCTTCTTCCCGGACAGCAGCTCGTAAAGAATCACACCCAGCGAATACACGTCGCTCCGCGTGTCGACAGCACGCTCCCCACGCGCCTGCTCGGGCGACATGTAGTGCGCCGTCCCGATAGCCGTGCCGGTTTTCGTCCCTGATTGACCGTCCGTCGTCTTGAGCTTGGCAATGCCAAAGTCGAGCACCTTCACGAGGTCGGTGTTGTCGGTTCGCCTCGCAAGAAAGAGGTTGGCGGGCTTGAGATCGCGGTGAACGATGCCGCGCTGGTGAACGGCGTCGAGCGCTCGGCAAGCTTGGATCACGATGAATGCAGATCGTGCAATGGATAGGGGCGCTTCGCGCCGCACTAGCTTGTCGACATCTTCTCCGTCGAGAAATTCCATGACTGAGTACCGTGTGCCGTCCGCAAGAGCTCCCACGTCGTGGACGCTGGCGATGTTCTCGTGCTCACTGCCGCCCGCGACCTTCGCCTCGTTCTCGAACCGGAGTGCGACCTGTGGATCCCGAGCGTATTCGCCTCGGAGGAACTTCACGGCAACGCGCCGCCCGATAACACGATGGCGTCCTTCGTAGACCTCGCCCATTCCCCCTTCGCCAATGAGGCGAATCAGCTCGTACTTTCCCTCGATGACCATGCCGACTCGGGCACGCGCGTAAGCAGGGCATGGGCCAGACCCATGGGGCGTTCCGCAGACAGAGCATCGTGCGCCCCCGCTTTGATCGTTGCTGCTCATGATTCGGGCTCGTCGCGAATGGACCGAATGTCGAACCCAGGGTGTGCCTCAAGCAAGCGATATGCCCTGGACCGGCTGATGCCGAGCGCGGCAGCGGCGCGGGAGACATTCCCACCATGCTGGCGGATGGCGTCGACCAGTTGGTCGAAGGCCACGTCGTCAGAGGTGGACGCGCGCACGGGCGTGGGATGTCGGTGGGAGGCCGATGCTTCGCTTGGCGTTTCTCTCAGGCGCTCCGGAAGCATGGATCGCCTCCACAGCCGCTCATTGCCGTGGATGGCGACTAGCTGCCGAACCAGCAAGACTAGCTCTCGGATGTTGAGTGGCCAGTCGTAAAGCAACAACGCTTCGACGAGCTTCGGATCAACCTCCGGGATGCGGTCGCCGCAGTGGTCACGGAGTATGCGCGTGAACAGGGGAAAGATGTCCTCGCGCCGACTTCGAAGGGGCGGCAGGACGACGGTCAGCCCGTCGAGGCGTGCCCTCAAGTCCGCGCGAAAGCGACGGTCGGAAACCGCTTGTGCGAGCGGCTCTTGCGTCGCGCAGACGACGCGGACGTCGACCCAAACGGGGCTCGCCTCACCCAGCGGTTGCACCTCGTGTTGCTCGAGGACACGAAGGAGTTTGCTTTGAACAGGCCGCGGAAGCTCCAGGACCTCGTCGAGGAAAAGCGTCCCGCCGTGGGCGGCACGGAAGTATCCCGGATTGGAACGGTCGGCTCCCGTAAACGCACCTTTCCGGTAACCAAAGAGCTCGCCCTCGGCCATGGCCGCTGGAATGGCGGCGCAGTTGACTGCGACGAATGGCCCCGAACGTGCGCTCCACGTGTGGAGGGCTCTGGCCATCCCTTCCTTCCCAACACCGGTCTCGCCCTCGACGATGACTGGAAGGTCGGTAGTTGCGACGCGGCGCACAGGCTCGACGACGCGAGCGAGCGTCGCACTTCCGTACCAGTTCATACCAAGTTCTTGAAGGGCGGACGTTACGCCATTCTCCGGAAGCTCCAGGACAATGCCAGTCCACTCACCAATGCGGAGCACATCGCCCGGGCCGATCGGGCGCTCCGTGATGCGGTGACCGTTCACCCAGGTTCCATTCCGGCTTTCTAGATCGCGCAATATGGGGACGGGGCCTGCTCTGCGCACTTCAGCGTGCCGCCTGGAGGCTTCGTGGCCTGAAAGGCGGACGGTTGCGGACGC
>JBEKXD010000149.1:0-6032 GCA_049512415.1 Polyangiaceae bacterium | reverse complement strand
CAACAAGAGAGCCACTCTCCCCGCACGCGCTCGACAGGCACGAGACCGTGAAGGACGCGTAGTTCGACGAGGCAAGAAGCTGAACGTCCCATTCCCCCTGTCCGCCCGAATCCTTCGTTGGAATGGGAATGGTCACCTGGCCCGGTCCAGGTCCGACGATGAACCCGATCGTTCCGGAGACCCTTTGCGCCCAGCTCGCGCCGAATCCGTCCTGCCCGATACGCCGCCGCGCAGGCTTTCGGCGTAAGGCCGATCACTGCCTTAGTGCGCGCGGGTCACAGGAGATCGCCCCACGCAGCCAGCGACCGCCCCGCATTGCAGTGCTCGGACAGCAGGTGCGCTCGAGCGGCCTGCACGATCCCGCGCCGCTTGGACTCGTCGAACGCAAGCTCCGACGCCCGCCGCGCGAACTCCTCGGACGAGCCGCACAGAATCCCCGTGTCACCATCAGCGACCAGCTCGGGCCAGGCGTAGTCGCGCTCGGCGAGCAGGGCCACGCCGGAGGCCCAGGCCTCGAACGCGATGCGGGGCCAATTCTCGCGCGAGCCGCCGGTCTGGTGCATCAGGGTGTGCACGCGCCGGTAGAGCTCGTGGGCAGGCACAGCCCCCGGGCCCCAGACCATCCAGTCGAGGTCCCGGTGCGCCTGCGGAGGTCCACACTTCCGACGTGCGTTGTACCCCCAGCCGAGCACGAAGCACTTGACGGGCCGGGGCGCGGTCACGCGGCGAAACGTCGGCCAGAGGTCCGCGGGGTACTTGCTGCCATCGTCGCGTGAGACGCGGCCGAGCCCGTAATAGCCGCACTCGTCGGGGGCGGATGCGGGCGCCGGGAGTCCCTTTGACCAGCGTTCAAGGTCAAAGAAGGGGCGATATCCTTCCAGCTCCTTCACCGGGCGCACGGTCTGAAGGTGGGGCAGGAGCATCGACCGTTGGTAGCGGCTCTGGAATCCGAAGAGATCGATGAGCCCGAGTTTGTGGCATTCGATCTCCGGCGCCGACGTCCATGTCATGCAGTTCAGCCAGACCAGCGTGCGCGGTCTCCCGACGGCGCAGATCGAGGGCAAGCGTTCGAGGAAGGGGACGTTGCAGTAGCTTACGACGAGCTTGCCCGCGAAGATGTCGGGCCGATACGCGTGGGTGACGGCGCCGCGCGCCGTGATGTCGGCGAGCCGCATCGTAACCTCGCCAATGGCGACCCACGCCGCCGTCGGTCAGTGCCAAGTTGGACGGCGATCCGAGCGGGTATGTGCGACCTCAACAGCGCGTCTACGTCCGCGAGCACGAGCTCGACGAGCGCGCTTCGCGCAAAGCCGTACGTTCAGTCGTCAGCGCGCTGTGCGCGCCGCGCTGGACAGGTGCAGCCCACAACGACGTATCGAATGCATCCCGTCCTGGCGACGGCGCGTCCAGCCCGTCGCGACACGCGAACACGCTACTGCCCAATGAATCGCCCCGCGCCCGAGAACCGTACTCGCGTCTGGTCGACCAACTTGGCACTCTTATGCGCAGGGCGACGAGTCCGGAATACGAGCCTCAGTCTGGCGCCACGGCGATCGCCAGGGAATACCGAGCGCGACAGAACTCGCTCGACTCGCTCATCATCAGCGTTCCCGACCCTCGCCAGAGCCATCTGGCGCTCTACTACGGTCAGGTGCTTGAATCGCTGCGCCGAGCGTTTGCTTCGGGCGCTCTACACCTGCGCGGATTCGCTCCGACCGACGACCGCGCCCCTCCGGGCGACGACTCTACCCATCGCACCGATGACTGCGTCGGTCACGCCAGCGACAGAGTCGGTCTCGCCGACGGAATGGCCTGTCAAGGCGAGACACGTCTCCGTCACGATGACGGATTCGCCCGTCAAGCCCATACACATCTTCGTCACGCTGAGGGATTCATCCGTCAAGGCGAGACACGTCTGCGTCACGCTGACGGGTTCACCCGTAAGGCCAAGACGCATCTTCGTCGCGCTGACGGATTCACTCCTCGAGGCGAGACGCGTCTTCGTCACGCTGACGGATTCACTCCTCGAGGCGAGACGCGTCTGCGTCACGCTGACGGGTTCACCCGTAAAGCCAGGACGCATCTTCGTCGCGCTGACGGATTCTCTCCTCGAGGCGAGACGCGTCTGCGTCACGGTGACGGATTGACCCGTCAAGGAGATGCACGTCTCCGTCGCGGTGACGGATTCGCCCGAGCGGCTCGTCGAGTGGCGCGTCGGAAGCCTGCGGGCACGCAAGCCAACAGACCTGTGCGCTCTTGGCCAACGGCACCGTCCGATGTTGGGATGACAACACCGCCACCTTCGGACCACGATTCCCGCCTGCCTTCTCCGTCGTGGCGTCGATCAAGGCACGTGACGCGTTGCTCTTGCTTGGACTGGCGCGGTTTGGCTCAGCGTGCTCCTCCGGCGTGCCATGGGGTAAATCCGCGTGACGGCTCGGGCCTTGCGTCGATGTCGAGCCAGCGGAGCATGATGGCGCGGGAGATACGTGCGGTCCCTGGACGGCGCATCGCGACCCGGACGGAATCGGCGGCGCGGTGGTCGCCGCCAGCCTCCAGACCCACGACGACGAGGTACAAATCCTCGACATCGCCGTCTTTGGCGGGATCGACGCGTTTGGCCGCAGCGAGCGCAGCATCCCGTTTTCCGTCAAGAGCCGCAAAATAGGCTTGCTGACGCAACAGTCGTTGTAGGGGGAGGGGGTGGAGCTGCGAAACGTGTCGGCGCGCCCGGGGGCGGGACGGGAGCCGGGGCGCATGCGGCATGAATGACGGCGAAGGACGTGACGACGGCTAGGTCAGAACGCATGCGAGACACACTACGCCGATTGGCGTGCCTGCAAGGAGCACCGGTTGCCGAGTGTCCACGGCGGAAAGCTCCTCAATTCCCAACGGAAATCGCCGAACTTCGCAGCCCTCGGGGCGATCCCCCGCCATCTCCGACTTGGTTTTGCGCTGGCGGTGGTGGCGTTGGCCACGATTCTACCTCGCTGCAACAGTATGCGACGAACATCAAGTAATGCGTTATTCCCCCGAGTAGGCATTGGCGGGGCGTACGCGCAGCCTAAGCCTCCGCCGCGCTCACGACCTACGCCGTCGCCAAGGCGCGCGAAGCACGCGCCGTTCGCGCTACCCGAGACGTTTCAGGCGCCCGGCGCTCATTGGCACACGACGAAGCGCGCGAAATCGATGAACGTGTCGACCGGCGTCGCCCACGAGACGTCGTGTCCGCCGAAAAACGTCGAAAACAAGAGTGTCGTGGGGCCGGTCGAGTCGCGGCGAAATGCTAGATTCGTGGCCTCGAACGTCGGCGCGGACGTCGGCTCGGCGTCGTACCAGACGCGCGAGCGTCCGTTGTCTTGCCCGTCCGTGTTCAATATCAGTTCTTCGGCCATGCGATGCCATTGGCCGGTGGCAAAGGTCCACGCGCCGAGCCCGAGCTCCGTGCCCCACGCGCGCGCCGGAAGGATGTACGCGTATAGCTCGCCCGCGCCGCTTGGACGCCACATGGTCCGCACCGACCAACCGCCTTCCCCGGTGACGAGGGCTCCGCCCGTCGGGCATCGCCCCCCGCACACTCCCGGAAGCTTGCCTCCGAGGACCCACTGAAAGCTCGAGTCGAACCTGAGCCAATACGACAGGAATATGGACGACGCGGACCCCGTTTTCGGCAAGCTCACTTTGAATTCCGCTCCTCCGATCGGGTGTCCCTCGCGCGCATACGAACTGCTCGATGAGCCGGCGGGATAGTGGACCCTCAGGACGCGCACGAATTGCGAATCGGAAACGACTTCCGTGTTTCTTTCGCCATAGTCGAATGCCGCCCGCGGGTCCCATGAGGCGAGCCAATTCTGACTGTCGAACGAACCGTGCCAGACCACTCGCCGACCGACTGGGCATTGCGCATCGGTGACCTTCGGTGCGATCGCTGCGGTTGGGTCGAGTCGTGGCATGGACCGCGTTCCGGAGGCCGCCTGACACGCTGCCAGGGCCAGGGCAACTGTCCCCACGACCGCGCGGGCCGCCGCGAAAAATGGCGTACAGCGCCGCAACTGTGCGACTGTCGCACGCATGGACCTCCGACTTTCGATCCTGCTCATCGTCACCCTAGGGGCATGCGGAAAGACCGCGAGTCTATCCCCGAACGCTCCTGCGGAGGCAGCCCGTCCTTCGCAATCGCTGACGGGGCCATCGCGCGCGCCGTCCGCGGCGCCCGATTTCGGTGCCGTGCCCGCGACGGCACCCGCCTCCCTGTCGGTCCGATCGGTTCCGCTCCCTGGGATCACAGGTCCGGTAACGCTCGACTACATCGTGGCGGACCGCGCTCACGCGCGTGTCTGGATTCCTGTCGGCGAGCCCGGGAGCGTCTTCGTCTTCGATGTGGGGGCGAGCACGTTTTCGCGAGTCGACGGATTCAAGACGAGGGAGAGCGAAGTGCGCGGAAAAAAGCGCACGTTGGGACCCAGCGCGGCCACCGTTGGCGACGGCTTCGTGTACGTCGGCGATCGCGCCAGCGGCGAGGTGTGCGCGGTCGACGAGAAGACTCTCACGCTGGGAGCGTGCTTGCGACTGCCAACGCCCAGCGATGGTTTGGCTTACGTCGCGCTTGCCAAAGAGGTATGGGCGACGACCCCGAAGGACAGATCGCTGACGATTCTCGACGCGAGCCGGCCTGAGGCAGTCCACCCCAAGCTGGTCGTCAAGACCGACGGCGCTCCCGAGGGTTATGCGGTCGATGAGACGCGAGAACTCTTCTATACGAACCTCGAAGACGCCGACCGTACGCTCGTTGTCGACGTCAAGACTCACGCGATCGTGTCGACGTGGAACCCGGAATGTGGTGAGGCAGGTCCGCGCGGAATCGCTGTCGACGGGCCGCGCCGCCTGGTGCTGGTCGCTTGCACGGACAGTGTGCACGTCCTCGACGGCGCCCATGAGGGCGCGCGGCTCGGCACGCTGTACGTCGGCGCGGGCGTGGACAATATCGAGTATGTGGCCTCGAGAAAGCTGGTCTACGTGGCGGCATCGAAGGCCGCGCACGTGACTGTCGCGCGGCTGGACGACAGCGGCCAGCTGTCCGTCGTCGCGGCGGGGCCCACGGCCGAAGGCGGCCGAAATGCCGTAGTCGACGCAGCCGGCAATATCTATGTCGTCGACGCACGGACCTCCAACCTTCTAGTTTTTGCCCCGCCCCTACTTCCGCGACCCTGACGAATCGCGTGGGCTGACGAAAGCTCTGCCAACGCGCACAGTGCGAACGAGGGATGACTCGCATCGCCTCTTGATGCGGCCATTCTTTCGACTGCACACCCGCCCTCACTCCTGCTCTTGCGTATCGACTCGCGGCGAGAAGCCGCCGCCTTACACCCAGTGTGTCAAATTGAAGACCGCTGCCCCGGTATCGCGAAGGCCAAGCGGCGACGACGAAAGACCGGCGATGGGCGCGGACCGCGTGATTGTGAATTCGAAGCGGATCGCGCCGCCGCCGGATGGTCAGGCCACTTGACACCTTGGCCACTGCTAGGTAGATCCTCTATGGTGTCGGTATGGCCATGATCGTTTGCGACTCGGGTCTCGGCGCGACTCGAAACCCAGGCGTGCGGCGGGCTTCGATGAAGGATCTCCTGAACCCGAAATATTCCAGACCCACCTTGCCGTCGCGCGTGTTCGGGTCAGATTGCTGTCACACTTAATCTATCGCTGGGACTCTTGCTGCGGAGGCGAGTGAGAGTCCCGGAAAAGAAAACCATGAAAACGGCATATTCGGTCTTCCGAGTCGTTCGCGCTCTGGTCCTTCCGGTGTTCTTGACTGCGTTTGCCGCTTGTGGAAGCTCCGGGGGAACGGGGAACCCGAACCCCAATGGAAGTTCCGGCTCCTCGGGGAGCTCCAGTGGGCCGAGCAGCTCTGGCGGTCCTAGCAGCAGCGGCGGCACGGCCTCGAGCAGCAGCGGCTCCACCGCCTCGAGCAGCAGCGGCGGCACGGCGTCGAGCAGCAGTGGCGGCACGGCGTCGAGCAGCAGCGGCGGCACGAC
>JBEKXD010000148.1:0-6215 GCA_049512415.1 Polyangiaceae bacterium | reverse complement strand
AGCCCAACACCCGCGAGGACATGGGCGCGCGTCCATCCCGCACTCACCCTGACCACCCACTCGAACTTGAAAGGTAAAGCCATGACAGACGATCCATCCGACGACGAATCGCCGAACCCTCTGACGCCGACCCAGGAGCTCGCGGAGGCTCCCACCAAGCCCCGCCCGCGCCGTGGCAGCGAGAAGCGCGCTCGCTCGCGCCAGATTACGATCCGGGTGAGCGACGCGGAGTACCTGCAGATCGAGGCTGCTGCCTGCGAGGCGGGGCTGAGCATGGGCTCCTTCCTCCGGTCCCGGGCGCTCGCCGCGCCGACGACGCAAGCGCGCCGCCGGGTGCCTGCCGATGTCATGGCGCTGATCCGGGTCCAGAGCGAGCTCAATAGGCTGGCCACCTACCTCCACGAGCTGTTGCGGCAAGGCCGCCTCGTGGAGTCGGAAGACTTCCGCAAAATCTTTCAACGCTACCGGGAGGCTATCGCCGCCCTGATGGCGGCGCTGATGAAGACATTCGGTCATCAGCTGCCCGCGCCCGGGCCTGGTGAGTATGGCGAGCCGGAGGAGGAAGCCGACGACGACGGGGAGGGCGAGGAGGTTGCATGATCATCAGCGGCGGCAGCCGGTCGCAGTGGCGGAAGTTCGCGGCGCACCTGATGAAGACCGAGGGCGGCACGCAGCGCGTCGCGGTCGAGGAAATCAGGGGCCTGGCGGCTGACAATCTGGTCGACGCCTTCCGCGAGATCGAGGCGCTGGGCCAAGGGACGCGCGCGACGAACTTCTACTACCACGCCAATATCGACCCCCGCGCCCACGAGCACATGACGCCCGAGCAGTGGGAGAAGGCCATCGACCTGCTCGAGAAGAACCTGGGCCTGGAGGGGCACTCACGGTTCGTCGTCGAGCATGAGAAGAACGGCCGCACCCATCGCCACGTAGTGTGGTCACGCGTCGATACGGACCGGATGAGGGTCGTGCCCGACGAATGGGACTACGCGATCCACCAGCGCACGGCGACAGCGCTCGAGAAAGAATTCGGCCACGAGAAGACGCGGCGCAGGCGCGAGCCCGACCAGTCAAAGGGCCCCGAGAACTGGGAGTATTTTCGCGGTCACGAAACCAAGATTCCGGTCAAGCAGGTCGAGGCCGAGCTCAGCGCGCTCTGGCGTCAGGCGGACACCGCCCCGGCCTTCGCCGCCGCGCTCGACGAACGCGGCTATATCCTCTGCGAGGGTAATCGCGGCCTGTGCGTCGTCGACCAGGCGGGTAAGGAACATAGCCTCTACCGGCGCGTGGGCCTGCGCAAAGCCGAGGTCGACGCCCGGATGGAAGCCATCCACCGGGAGGCATTACCTTCGGTCGAAGAGGCAAGGAAGCTCGCGCGCGAGCGCGCCGCCCAGCGCGGCAAGGACGCTCCCGACGCGCCTCTGCCCGACTTCGCACCCGACCCCGAGCCCGATACGAAGGGTCCCGGCGGAGCGCAGCGCGAGCTGCCCGCGCCCGAGCGCTCGGAGTCGGAGCACGGCACCCGGCAGCGCCCGGAACGTACTCCGGAAGCAGCGCCCGCCCCCTCGCAGACCTCGCGGCTCTTCGCATTCGAGCGCGTCGTCGCCCAGTGGAAGGAGGCTTATCGCGCCGCCATCGGCGACGGCTCGTTTATCGCCGAGGGTATCGACTGGCTCGCCCGCAAGGTCGGCGCGCGGCAGGCCGAGCCGCCTGCCGCAGGCCGCGCCCTCACTGCATTCGAGCAGGTGGCCGAGGATACGAAGCGCGCCTTTGCCGAAAACGGCGGCGAGCCGCCGACCATCGGCACTGTGAGTTTCTGGCAGCGCGCCGCCCTCATGCTCCAAGAAGTCGGCGGCCACGCCGTGACCTGGGTCAAGAACCTCAAAGACCAGGTCACCGGGTTTGCCAGCCGCCTGCTGCACGATCGGAATACCGCTCGTGAACACGAACCCGACATTGAAAGGTAATCTTATGACTGATTCCGACGACGCCCTCAGCCGCTTCCGCCACATCGTGAGCCCGAAGAAAGCGACCGCGCCGGAGGCGGGCAGGCCGCAAGGCCTCTCCGATCGATCGGCCGCCCGTAACCCGGAGGGCAGCAGCACCTACGAAGCATACGAGCCGTTCGAGAACGAAGTCCGCACGACCAATGTCGAAATACGCTGCCACCGCACCGGACTGTCGTACTTCATGCAATACGCGCATATGAGCGCGATCGTGTTCAACTTCCGCGAGGAGGACGCGATCTTCTTTACCGGCGACGGCTACGCCGTGACGATCCGGGGGCGTCACCTTCGGGCCGTCGTGATGGCGCTCAGGCTCCATACCTGCGGCACGATCCAGGACTTCGACCCTGACCTGCACGTCGACGCGCAGCCGCTCGACCCGAACGCCGCTTGCGTCGAAAGCATCGAAGTCGAGGTGCTGCGCCCGCAGAAGCCGGGAGATGGCGCGAAGGCCAAGGAGGGGAAAGCGTAAGGGGGGTTATTTCTCCGGGGGCCTCGGCCCGAGGGTGTCCGCCGCGCATCTTCGGGGCCCGTTTACCGCTTGCGCGGCCCGTCTTTCATCTGGCTCATCGCGCGATCGTATTCCACGGCTTTTCTGAAGCCATCTGCGACATCGTCGCGGTGATCGATATTCACGATGAGATTGTCAGGGTCCTTTGAATCGTAGCGTAATTTCTTGGGTCGCGCGAGAATTTGGGCGTCTTCGGCGATAAGCCCCGCCGCAACCAGTTCCTCCTGAATCCGCAGTGCGTGCTTCAGGAACCGCTCCCCTGCACCGGTAAGCAGGACGCTGCGCGGCTGCGGCTGACGAATGAGAAGCGGCGCTCCGACCTTTCTCTCAAGCTCTATGACTTGCTGTGAAACAGCCGGCTGGGAAAGCCCAACGTGCTCTGCGGCCTTGCTAAAACTGCCGTACTCGACAACCGCCAGGAACGACTGCAGGGAGTCAACGGTAACCTTGAACTTCGAATCTCTCTCTCGCACACCTTGCCTTTCTCGGAAAGCTTATGAGCGATAGATTATAGCTTGGATGATGCCGAGTGAAGTATGACATATTTATTACATTTCTAATACGCACTCATATGTTTGGAAGTATTCCACTTTGGAGATGCGATCACGCCGTCTGACGCCTCGCTCCGACGCTCCATCTGTCGAGCGCATAATCGGCATGCCGCGTCCCCGGACCAGACGGACGCCACGCCGCCGGATGCAAAGCCGGTTCAGGGACCAAAAAGCCCTCTGCGCGTTCTTCGGAAGACCCCGGGCGGTGGCGCATTCTACGTACGAATGGGGCTTCGTGCGCGTCGCGCCAGCCTTATAAAACCTGCTCAGGTGACGTGTAGTTAGATGTAGTTATGGTCGGGACCTGGGGCCAAGGAATTTCCATGCGCTTGCCTTATGGGGCACGCTGCGGGTGCGATGGAACTTCGGCACCTCCGGTCATTTCTGGCGCTCGTGAAGCATCACCGGTTCAGCAGGGCCGCCGAGGCCGTCGAATTGTCGCAGCCGGCCCTGTCGCAACAGATCAAGCAGCTCGAAGACGAGCTGGGCGTCACGCTTGTCGTCCGCGACCCGATGGGCGCGATCCTTACCCCCGCCGGGGAGGAGTTTCGCGGCTATGCGCGCCGCATGCTGGACGAGCTTGAGGAGGCCAAAAAGGCCGTGCATGCACCGGGCCTGAAGCCCGCAGACACGCTCGGTGTCGGCTACTCCCCCGCGTTCTGCCATACGGTGGTCGAGGCCGTGGCTTGCTTACGCATCCACGCCCCGGATCTGTCCATCCGGCTTGAGGAGGCAGGTGTTCCGCGCATCGAGCGCCGTCTTCGCGACGGCCGGCTCGACATCGGCGTTGTGGCCGACTGGAAACCGAAGACCGGCATGATGGGCATCCGCTACGCAGAGATGCCGCTGCGCCTGATAGTTCACCCAAAGCACCGGCTTGGCGACCCCTCGAAGCGCTACGAACGCTTCTCGCTGGAGACAGTGGCAGGGGAGCGATTCGTGCTGCCCCGCGCGGGTACGCGCGCGCGCCAGACGATCGACAACTCGTTCGCTACGCAAAACATTGCGCCCCGCGTCGCCGTGGAAACGAGTGACGTCAACACGGCGATGGCGGTGGTGGCTCAGTCCGAGGACCTCGTGAGCGTCCTGCCGGTGCCCGGCCCCTACACCCTCGACATGCGTGGCGTGACCGCATTGCTCCTCGTCCAGCCCCTGCCCCCAGGAGGCAGCTGCGTGATCTTTCGCGGATCGCAAATCCGCTCCGGGCCTGCGCAGCAGTTCGCCGAACAGCTCCACAAGCAGGGTGTCTTCCTTGACCCTCACGTCGTCGTCGGGCCGACTGGTCCCGGCGATCGCTCACGTGCTCCCGAGGCCCAAACTGCCGCCGACGACAAGAGCAAGCCTTAGCCGCGCGCCTTTTGTGCGCACATTATCTCACCCTCGTGAGAACTAAACACAAGTTTTTCTAGTCACTTACGACGTACATTCGTACAGATTATCGATCCTAAAATCGAGTTGCACAGCGGATGGCGGCGATCCACTCCATGTTTGGAGGTGGATCATGCTCGACACGCGCGACATCGGGCCTGCCAGTCCGCAGGCCTCTGACCCTTCACCGACGCAGCAAGCGCCCCCGCCGCTTCGCGTCCACCTGGCTGCCCGGCGCTCCACGCCGATTCCGGGCGAGCCCCACGCATCTACGCACTACGGTATCGCGCCGCTCAACGCGGTCGTCGTGATCTCGGTGGACTTCATGTGCGGCGGCCTCGAAATCACGTCGGCCATGCTGTTTGCCGTCGTGACCTGCGTCATCGGCGCGCTGCTCGTTCTGCCGTGCACCGTCATCCAGGTTCACGCCTTCAAGGACAACTGGCTTCTGGCGGCAGCCAAGGGCTTCTGTCTGGGTCTCCTGGTCGCGATCCCGACGCCAATCCCGAGTTTCCTTGTAGCGGCCTGGGGTTTTCAGGGCGCTGCGGAGCTCAAGCGCCGCAACGACATTCATTGAAAGGACGAGCCCATGGCCAACAACGATCCCAAACGCGATGACGACAAGATGGACGAGTTCCGCCGCGCGCTGACCCACGGGCGATCCCAACCTGCCGCCGAACCGGGCGAGGGCAGCCGTGATCCGATCCAGGCGGCAATCGGCGATGCCGCCGACCGCTCCTCGACCGGGGGGACCGCTCCCAAACGCGAATCCGAACTCGACGACTTTCGCGAGGCCCTGACCCAGGGGCGCTCGCAGATGCCGTCCGAGCCGGGCGAGAGCACCTTCAAGGCGGCGCTGGGCAACGTCGCCGATCGCTCCTCGAGCTGGGTGAGCGAGCAGGTCCACCAGGGCCTGCAGGGCTTCGTGAATCACGTCCTGCTCGGGGGCAGCTCGTCTCCCGAACTCGCCGACAAGCATCAGGAGCACGAGCACGATAAAGGGATGGATCGATGAGGCGGCCCGGCCACACCGCGCTGTCAACCAGCGCTTCGCCCTACGTGAGCAACCTCGATCAGCCCCTGCTCGCACTTTCCCCGAATGACCGTTTTACGCTGCGCGACGCCTTCAACGGCGTGCACGTCTTCGGCAGCATCGGCAGCGGCAAGACGAGCGGCTCCGGCAAGGCGCTGGCGACTGCGTATCTTCGCGCGGGGTTCGGCCTCCTCGTATGTATTTCCAAATATGAGGAAATCGAACTCTGGATAAACTATGCGCGCCGCAACGGCCGCGCGCAGGACCTCGTGCTGTTTACCCCCGATAAGGGAGGTTATAATTTTTTAGCGCGGAGCTCGCTCGCGGGGGCGTAAGGGCCGTCGCCAACGCGATCGAGCTGCTCACCTATGTCCTCGACTCCGCCGGTGAGGGCATGGACACGGCCCACGCGGGCGGCGATTCCTCGCCGTTCTGGCGCGAGAGCAGCAAGCAGGGCCTCCGGCACGCCGTTCCGGTCCTCTTCTCAGCCTGGGGCAAAGTCACGGTCAGCGACGTCATTGACTTCGTAAGCAGCGCGGCAACGCAGACCGAACAATATTCCGACCCGGCCTTCCGCCAAAAGAGCTTCGCCGCGCGCACGCTGGCCAAGCTGCTGAACGACCCCGCCGTCTCCTTGCCGGAGAGCGACGCCAGGACTTTGCTCGAATTCTGGTTTTACCAGTTCACCGCCATAGAGCCCAAGACCCGGTCCAACATCATCATCACACAGACCGCCAAGCTTGATC
>JBEKXD010000147.1:0-6383 GCA_049512415.1 Polyangiaceae bacterium | reverse complement strand
CTCACGCGTAGCAAACCCGTGACCCGAAGAGCCGGATGCGGTAGTTCCGCACGTCCGGATCCGTGGGAGCCCCGGGGGGCAACCCCCGGGGCGACCCGAGCGATCCCGGCGTCGAGCGTCCTCGCCTACGGGAAGTAGGCTCCGGGCGACTCGCCGTCGGCCTCGCTCGGGCTCGGCCGAAATACGCCGACCTTCTTTCCAATAGGTGCGACGAGTCCCGCTGCCTGGGCCATCTCCAGCGCGGCCTCGAAATGGGTAGAAGTGGGGTGATTTTCGTCGAGCCCGAGCGAGGCCGACGGCGAGTCGCCCGGAGCGTAATTCCTGTACGCGAGCACGCTCGACGTCGGGATCGCGAAGGGATCGGCGACAAGTACCCCACTTCTAGGCAGAGCCGTTGAGATACGCGACGACCGCTTGTCGAAAAAGGTCGTACGCCTGAAGGAGGTGCTCCTTCTGCGCGCCGTCCAGCGGGCTTTCGGCGGCTTCCGCCAGGTCATCGCTAAGCCGCAACAGCTCCTCGCGCGCCATGGGCTCGCAGTCGGGCAATTGAGCCGCGTACGCCAAGGCGTCCGCAAGCTCCCGGAGCTGGTCCACGATCACGGCCACCTGACCGGGTCCAACGGACGCCGGCAGTGTGACGGAGAGCGCCCCACCTTTGCCAAGCCCGACCTTGTACGTCGCGAGGGTCGACGCTCCCGCACCGGGCGGATTGACGCTCCGAGTACTGCTCAGTCGCTCGAACACCTGACGCGATCGAACGCGCGATTCTGAAGGGGAGTCCACTGTGGCGGTAATGTCTCGGTCGCCCACGAACAATAAAAGACACCGCTGCGGTCATTCATGTGCTGCGGGACGCGCCGGCGACCGTCCGCGACGTCTCGGCATCACTGCGACGCGAAGCGACTCCCACCTACCTGGATTCGGTGCTCGTGGCCTCGCGGATACATGAGCTCAAGCGTGAAAGCTCTTCCAAGAGCTGCCATCGCAGGTCGGCCGCTGCCGCACTCCCGGTGTCCACGTGTTCGATCGCATCGGCGAGCGTAAGAACTACGGCGGTCTGCGTACGAACGGCCGGCGCGGAGCTGGCCGGTTCGGAATCGGCGCCCGAAGGAAGCGACCAGAGCGACGCGAACGTGGGCGGCATGGTGTTGCTCCTCTCGAGGTTTGCGGCGGGGTCGATCTATCGGCCTTTTGCCGCGGAAAAAGTCTCTTAATCGGATAGCGGACCCAAGCCCCCGCGTCCCCGTGCATGAAGATAGTGGCACCGACTTGGCGAATGTCACGTGATTTCGATCAACTTCTTTCCGAGGACCCCAATCGTCATCTCAATTTGTGGGTGCGAGTCGTTCCCAATCCTGCACGTTCGCGTCTCGGGAAGGTGTCGACGGTGAATCTTCGTGGGTGGCGTCTCCAAAACACGAAATCAGGCAGCAATATTCCCGGAATACACGGGACCTCGACCTATCGGTTTATCGCTCGATAGGAGGGGCGCCTTCTCACCGCGCTAGGCCACCCCGCGTGGATAGCCGTTCCTGGCGGACCGGGCCTTGTGGGGCGTGCTCTGCGCCCGCGTCAGGGGGCACCGCGCCCCGGGAGCATTCCATGATCGCATGCAGTTTCCTTACGTGCGCACCAAGCTCTGCGCGAATGTCGTCGTGAAACTGGGCCCTCATCCTTGGCCGGCGATCTGCTTGAGCGGGACTTCGCTGTCCTCGCCACACCTCTCGACGGAGGCCGGCGTGGAGTTGGCGGCTGCCTCGCGAAACGTGACCGTGTCGGTCAGTTCGTACCACTCCGCCGAAAGGTGCCCCGCCCGAAGCCGGACTTCGCTCGATCGCGTCCCGAGCCACCCGTTCTCGGGCGGCACGGTGAGCACGCGCACCGCACACGCCGCCGATGGGACGAGACTCGGCGCCTGGTAGGGCAGCGTGTGGAGGAAGGGCCCGCGCACGCCGATCGCCGGCGACGACGGAGGGGCCGTGGACAGGTCGAGAACTCGGGATCCGCCGCGCGTGGGCTCGCTGGAGCTCCCGACGACGACGTCAGGCCAGGCGCTCGCGCGCTCGATCGGCAGCTCGCCGAACGGCAGCGTGACGCGTTCCGTCGGCTCGATGAGGGGAGCGAGCGACACGGGCCCTCGCGAGGGCGAGAGGCTCAAGGGCAGGTGGCGCGATCGGCCGTCCGTCGCCGCCATCTTCGGCAGGAGCGAGGTCGAGATGCGAGGCTCCACCCCCGTCGACATCGCATCGGCAATCCCGTGGAGATAGGCGATGACCTCACCAAAGGTCGTCGCCGGGTCCGTCGCTGCGCGGTCGACGGGAACGAGGGATATCGGTCCGAGTGCACTACCCATGGGACTTCTCCAAGGTTGAAAATCGATCACTGAACCGAAATCGTGAGGCCGAAAGAGCCGCCCGGACCGCTGACGGAGTCGACAATCACCGTGTAGGTGCCCGCCGAGACGTTGTTCAGAGTCAGGGTCGACGCGTAGCCCTGGCCGGGACCGTCGTCGTTGCAGCCGAGGGCTCCGACAGCCCCGCCGTCTCCCGTCCCAGCGTCCGTCATCCCGACATCTGTCAAGTACGGGGGAAGGGGATTGCACGAGGGCAGAACGTAGAGAACCGTATCGAAGGTGGTCTCCGGAGTGGCGGTCGAGAGCGTGAGGGTATTCACGTCGTCCGGCAGCGTCAGCGACAGGACGCTCTCAGGCCTGCTGATCGCACTCGGGATGCTGCACCCCGCCGGCGGGTCGAACAGGCTCGGACCGGACGCGACACCCCAGGCGCCGAGGATGCCGTCCATCGAGATCGGCGGAGCGTTCGCGCACGCCGCGCTGAGCAGCTGCGTAGTCGCCGTGCACGTGCTGCTGGCTCCGACGGTCCCCGGGAAGCACTGCGTTCCGTCGCTGCAAAGGACGAAGCCGTAGGGGTCGCAGTCCGCGCCGCTGGCCTTGTACATCGGCGCCGTGACCATCGCCGTGACGGCCGGTCCCTTGCGCCCGTCGGAGTCCGTCGGCACCACCGAAATCTGAGGGACTAGAGTGGGGAGTATCGCGGTAGGATAATTGCCGACGAAGAAGGCCCTTCCGTTCGACGTCTGCGCGCTCAGCGTGATTCCCGACGAGGGCGCGCCCGCGTCATCAGCACTGAGATCGACCGCGAGGCTATTGCCGGTCCCGTCGAGATAGTTGACCGTGACCGTCGAGAGGTCCTCGTCCGGGTCGTTGACCAGGAAGAGCTGCGCCGGCGCGTCGCCGCTGTAGTACGCGACCTGGGTCACTGTCGGAGCGACGCCCGCCGCGCAGACGGACGTTGAATTGCACGTCAGCCCCTCGTCGCATCGACTCGTCACGTTGGCCGGGTCGCACGGGCCCCCGACCTCGCTGACGGGCTGTGGAGCGAGCGGAGCGGTCAATTGAGACGTGACGTCCCCATTGACGTCCGAGAGAGCCACGATGGCGGCGAGGGTTACGTTGATCCCGCCGTCGTCCGCTCCCGCGTCGGGATACTCCGCGGCCGCCACGACGGAGTACATATTGGGCATTGTGATGGTCGCCGAAAACGACGTTTGCCCGAACGTCGAACTGTCGAAGTGGAATCGCTTTTGCGACGAGTCGGCCACTCCGTCCCAGTTCGTATCGAAGACGGTGATGGGATGGCCGGCCCCGTCGACGAACTGGACGAGCGCCTCGGTCGTGAGGCCCGCGGTGTCGGTGCCGTCGAGCGAGAGTACGAGCGTGTCACCGTGTCGGTCGACGTTCGCGAGGGAGACATCGTCGAGCGTCGCCGTGCGAGACATCGTGCCGCCGTCGTCGCCCGAGCCTCCGTCGTCAGTGCCGTCGTCCCCGCTCGAGTTGTCTCCGCCACTGCTGCTCTGAGCGGCGCCGCTGCCCGCGGAGTGTGGGTCGTGAGACGCACACGCACTTGCCATCGCCGCAATCCACACCAAAGCGAGCTGCTCGTACGTTCGAAGCTTCATCAGCACCCTCCGAAGTCGCGGGGACTCTCGAGGGAGACGTCGTGCACGCGGGATGCCAGAAATGCTTGCCCTCTCGCCCCTTCCGCTCGGCGCCGCGAGGAACGGAAACGGCAGACCATTCGTAGCCGGGAGCGACGGAGGGTCGGCGTCACGCGGGTGACAGGGCGCCAGCCCCTTGGCGAGTCACAAAACGCCGAACGGCGGCGCGACTCCAGGTCGCACCGCCGTTTGCGCGTGTCTAGGTGTGAGCGAGAGAGGCAGTTACTCTGCTGAGAGCGAGCAGTTGTCTGCGAGGCCCACGGTCGCGGCGCTCCAGCCGTTCGGATTCGTCGCGGCTGACAAGTCCGGTGTGGAGTACCGTGTGGGCCCGATGTTGTAGCAGGAGTTAGGCACGGACTCCGTGGTGTCTGCGCTCTTGTGGTCGCCTGCCGCCGGATGGGCGCCGGTTACCGAGACAACCCAGGGGCAGTCGTAGCCATGAAGGCTCGTGATCTTGCCAACGCCAGTAGCCGCGTTTCCGACGAGCTCGTCCTGGCCGCCCATGCCGCACAGGGTATCGCCATATTTGGCGTCCGAGCTGCCGTTTCCTTGGAGACTGTTCGCGAGCGAGTTTCCGATGATGAGGTCGCGGCCTTGGCTGCCGATGACATTCTCGACGTCGGTCGCGCTGATGATGTCGCCCTCGGTCACCACCGGGGCGGCGGTCAGATAGTCTTCGCCGGTGGCGGGACCGTCCCATGTCAAGTTCGCTGTGCCGCACGGGTTGGTTCCATCCATGATGACGAACACGGAACCGGTTCGCGAGCTGTAGTCAACCGTGTCGTTGCCTGGGCCGCCATTGAAGGTCTCTTGACTCCCGTTGTAGGCGTCCCCGCCTTCTTCGAGAATATCGTCCCCCGGTCCGCCGTTGACGATGCTCATGGCCGTCGCAGCTTTCGCTGAGTAGAAGATGTTGTTCAGCGAATTTCCGGTGTAGAGGCCGCCGCCGGTTCCAAGGTAGAGGTTCTGAATGTCCGCGCCGACGATGTCGGCCTCGCCCATCGAACCCTCGCCGCTCGAGCTCACGCCGTCCATGATGACGTTGAGGCTTCCGGTGCGCTGGCTGTAGTCGATGGTGTCGACCCCGCCGTTGCCGGCCATCGTATCGTTCGACATGCCGACATTCGTCACGAGGGAGTCGCTGCCCTGGACGAACGTGTCATTGCCCGTGCCACCCTGGAGGCTGTACGAATTGCCTCCCGGACCGCCCATGATCTGATTGCCGCCGCTCCCGGTCTTGACGATCTCGACGTCGAGTATGATGTCGCCTTCGGCAGCACCTAGGGTCGGGTCGATGTAGGAGGCCGCCAGGGCTGGGACTGACACGAAGTCCTTCGCTGGAGTGTTGATATCGAAGACGAGATCGACGACACCGGTCGACTTCGTGGCGCCCTCAAGCGCTACTGACAAGGGCCCAGCCCCCGACGTATGATTTACTAGCGAGGCCGCCGAGAGACCGGTGCACGCGACTGGAACGGCGTTGGTCCCGCCCGCAAGGCAGGTTCCGCCCCCCGCTCCGAGGAACTCGACGTTGCCTGTCGACGTGTCGACCGGCGCCACGGCCGCGGTCGGATCGATCACGACGGAGACCGGCTGCAAGCGGCCCGAGTAGTCAATCGTGTCGGTTCCGTCACCGCCCGAGAAGACCTCCCCGGGGGTCATGAGGACCTGCGCCTTGGTCTCGGTTCCTTCGAATAGCGTGTCGTCGCCCGGGCCGCCATAAATGGCGACCGGCATGGGCGCGACGGTTCCCTTGAGGTTGCCGTTGAACGCCGAGCCGGTGGCGGCGCTGCCCGCCGCGGTGAAGGTGTCGTCGCCCTCGCCGAGGTCGAACGTGAGCGACTGGAGATAAGTGAACGAGATATCCTTGACGGGGGTCGTGCCGCCATTGGTCAAGCTGATGAAGCCGCCGCCGTTGAGACCGCCGGTCCCACCGAGCGCGAAGTTGTCGTCTCCCGTGGTCCCTTTGACGACCAGAGTGTTGGTCTTAGACCAAGCATTCGGCGCGGCCTTGAGCAAGGTGACCGTCGTTCCAACTGCGCTTGACGTCCCTTGTCCGAAGAGGCCGTTCGTGTAGTCGAGAATCACGTTGTCGCCCGACCCTCCGTTGACGTCCGCGATTACGATCTTCTTGATGTTGACGGTGCTCGTCGTGGCGGTCGCCGTGGCGCCCGCCGCTGCGGCCGCGGGGGCGGCTGCAATCGCCTTAACTTCCGGCGTCACCGTCGTGTCGTACACCGGTGCGCTGTTGATCATGAGCGACGAGTCCGCCGCGTTGACGTAGAGCTCCGCTGTCTCGTCCGTCACCGTAACCGTGATTATGCCCGTCGTCGAGTTGAAGGTCGGCGGCGTGTTGAGCGGGGTGC
>JBEKXD010000146.1:0-8145 GCA_049512415.1 Polyangiaceae bacterium | reverse complement strand
CTACCTCGACACGAGCAACGCCGACCCCAAACCGTTCGTTTGGACCAAGACGGCCGACCAGATCCTCGCCAAGATCGCTCGATTCGCTCGCGCTACCCTCGAAGACCACGGGCTCGACGAAAGTCGCGACACTTCAGAGACGGGACACTAGCACTACTTCGCCTGAAAATTTGGCCGTCTGGGGCGAGACGCATTTGAAGACGGAGCATGGACTCCGCGAACAGTTGGCGATCGGCGCTCGATAGATGGCTGACGCCGTTCCAAGAGGCGCTCGGTGACAAACGGCGGCACCGGTGGGCTCCTCTTTACATTGTGGGGCTACTGCTTCCTGGAGAGCGAAAGAGCATTCAGCCCATCAGCGCACGGGTCGCCCCACACCATGGAGAGCAGCTCCACAACTTCGTGGCGACCTCGCACTGGGACACCGCGCCTGTCGAAGAGGTGCTCTGTCACAAGATCGACGAGATGCTCGGCGGCGAAGATGCGTGCCTCATTATCGACGACACGAGCCTGCCCAAGAAGGGCACCGAGTCGGTGGGTGTCGCCCATCAATACTGCGGGGCGCTGGGAAAGCAGGCGAACTGCCAATGTCTGGTTTCGTTGACGCTCGCGCGAGACGATGTGCCGGCACCGGTCGGGCTCCGACTCTTTCTTCCGCAGGCTTGGGCCGAAGATCGAGCGCTACGCGAGCGAGCGAAGGTGCCAGCTACGGTCCAATATCGTCCCAAGTGGCGCATTGCGCTGGAAGAGCTTGATCGCGTCCGTGCGACCGGCCTTCGCTTTGGATGCGCTCTGGCCGACGCCGGATACGGGGCGTGCGCCGAATTTCGGCGCGGCCTGAGCGAGCGTGGTCTGAAATGGGCGGTGGGCATTCTATCGACGCAGAACATCTACTCGGCCGATGTCCGAGTCTCGATGCCTCCGGCAGCCAACCGTGGTCGACCTCGTGTTCGGTCAATCCCAAGCGAGTCACCGTGTTCGGCGGAGACCTTCGTAGACAAGCACGCCGCGTTTCGCTCGGTCAGTTGGCGCACGGGAAGCAAAGGACGGCTGACCGGTGACTTTGCGATCGTACGAGTGCGTCCGGCGGATGGTCCTGAAAACAAAGACGGCATTCACCTTCCGGGCGACCCTGCTTGGCTGGTGTGCGAGCGTCTGAGCGATGGCGAACGAAAGTCCTACTTGGTCAACCTACCCGGCTCCGCGTCGGCCAAGAAGATCGTGGCGACCATCAAAGCCTGATGGGCGTGCGAGCAGATGCATCAGCAGGCCAAAGAGGAGCTTGGCTTGGACCACTTCGAAGGTCGGTCCTGGTTTGGCCTACACCATCACGCCCTGCTGACGATGATCGCATACGCCTTCCTCGTTCACTTGAGGCTGACGGAAAATAAATCCGCGGCGTGACGGTACGACGCATCGGCCCACGTTGCCTGCTGTACGCCGCTACGTGATCCGCCGACTTGTTGCGCCCGCCCTCTGCAAGACGTGCAGGATACTGATGCGGCTCCTGCTCTGAAATTTTCAGGCGAGGTAGTGCTAGGAGGCCGGCGTATTTCGGAATTGTCGCCGCCGGTTCCCGTGGGTCCCGAAATCGCCGAAGTCGCCGGGAACCATGGAACCGCCTCAGATGTTCAGAATGGCGGGCTATCCGGAGCTCAGAGGCCGGCGAGCGCAGCGAGCGTACCCTGGACGCGCGTGAGCACTGAACGATACTGGTCGACGGTGGGCTCGTGGATACCGGCGAACCCGCCGAAATTGGGACCCTCGGTCTCCGGCGGTGACAAGCGATCCCGGCGTCGATCGTGATCGCCTACGGGAAGTCTCATGGGTCAACACACGGCGGCTGGAAAATTGCCATGACAAATAGTCTTTCGACGCTGTCCCGACGCATTGCTCCTTGCGGTGCCGATCGCGATATGCATATGGCCGCTCGCGACCTCCGGCAGGCACAACTTGCAGCGAACTACGATGGCCTTGCGCAAGCCAAAAGCTCGTTTGCGTACCGTGTGCACAGAGAAAACCCGTGAGAGTGCGATCAGGATGAGACGGGAAGTAAGCTCCGCGCGCTCGCCACCGGCCTCGCTTGGTTTCGGCGCCCATGTCCATGATTCCTCCGGTCGAGCGTTGGCCCGACGCTCTATGGTAGGGGATGCCCCCCGCCCAAGCCCTCGAGCGCGGGGCGCAGTCGGCGAAACGCCTCCCCCAGGTACTCCGGCATGACCCGGACGTCCGCGATGACCGGCATGAAGTTCGTGTCTCCGCTCCAACGGGCCACGATGTGTATGTGCAGATGGTCGTCGATTCCCGCTCCGGCGATGCGTCCGAGATTGAGCCCAATGTTGAGCCCCTCGGCATTCGCGGCTTGCTTCACGCGCGTAGCGGCGTCGCGAACGAGGCGCATGGTAGCGTCGTACTCTTCCGGTGGAAGGTCCGCGAGATTCGCCACGTGCCGTCGCGGCGCGACCATGACGTGCGCGGATGAGAAAGGAAATCGATTCAAGCATACGAGCGCGTGCTCCTGGACGAGGAGCACGAGTTTCGCCGGATACTCTTCTGGAGCCGCCGTCGCGAAATCGCAGAAGATGCATCCCTCGGACTTGGGACCGAGGATGTAGTCCATACGCCACGGAGCCCAGAGGCGGTCTGTCATCGAGACCGCACGGTACCATGCTCCCCCCGTCGCCGCGCTCGGGACGGATCTCATCGCTCCGACCGGCCCCCCCCTAAGGAGATAGGGGGGGCTGCAGGCGCAGATTCGAGGGCCCTCTCAGCTCGGTTCTTCGTCGCTCGTCTCGTCGTCTTCGTCGCTCTTGTCGGCGGCCTTTTCAGCGCCGAGAGCGGCAAGCTTGCTACCTAGCTTCTGCTTGATGAGTTCCCCGATCGTCCCACCGGTCGCTTCGGCTGCGGCAGACTTCTTGGGCGCCTTGCTGGGTCGCGGATGGGCCTTCGGTTCCGCCGCGCTGCTCGACGCAGTCGTCTCTCCGACGCGCATCGACAGAGTGAGTCGGCGCTCTTGAGTATCGATGTTGGCAATCTCGGCGTCGAACTCATCTCCCGCGCGAAGTTCGTGATCCTTGCCGCTCTCGTCCTTGCTGAGGACTATCTCGTTCTGGGGAATGAGGCCCTCGACGCCTTCGCGAACTGCCACGAAGACCCCGTAGTCCACGATGCTCAGCACCCTGCACTTGACCGACCTGCCCGGCGGGAATTCGGTGAAGATGGTCGGCCACGGGTCGTCCGTGAGCTGCTTTACGCCCAGGCTGACCTTCTTCTCGTCGTGATTGATGGAGAGAATGATCGCCTCGACGTTGTCGTTCTTCTTGTAGAGATCGCTCGGGTTGTTGATCTTGGCTGTCCAAGAGATATCGCTCTTGTGGACCATGCCGTCGACCCCCTCTTCGATGCCGATGAAGACGCCGTAGTCAGTAATGCTACGGACCTTGCCGGAGATCTTGTCGCCCGGCTTGTACTTCTCAGTGAATAGCGTCCAGGGGTCCGGCTCGAGTTGCTTCAATCCGAGGGAAATTCGCTTGCTCTTGGCGTCGACCTCGAGCACTTGGCACTCGAGTTCCTGACCGACCTCGAGCAGCTTGCTCGGGTGCTTGACCTTCTTGGTCCAGGACATCTCGCTTACGTGAATCAGCCCTTCCACGCCCGGTTCGAGCTCGACGAAGGCGCCGTAGTCCGTAATGGACTGAACCTTGCCGCGAATCTTCTTGCCGGGCGGGTACGCTTCCTCGGCGTGCGTCCACGGATCCTCTTGCGTTTGCTTTAGACCGAGCGAAACGCGCTCCGTCTCGGCATTGTACTTGAGAACGCGAACGGTCACCTCATCGCCGACCTGAAACAGCTCGGACGGATGGTTGACTCGCCCCCAGCTCATGTCCGTGATGTGGAGAAGCCCGTCGATTCCGCCCAGGTCGACGAACGCGCCGTACTCGGTGATGTTCTTGATGACGCCGCGGACCATCTTTCCCTCTTCCAGTGTTTCGAGGGTCTTGGTCTTCTGTTCGTCGCGCTCGCGCTCGAGGAGCACGCGCCGACTCAGTACGATGTTGCCGCGTTTCTTGTTGAACTTGATGACTTTGAATTCGTATGTCTGCCCGATGAGCTTATCGAGATTGCGAATCGGCCGAAGATCGACCTGCGATCCCGGGAGGAATGCCTTGACGCCGCCGCGAATGGTGACCGAGAGGCCTCCCTTCACGCGCTGGCTGATGGTTCCTTCGATGAGCTCGTCGCGTTCGCACGCGGCCGAGATCTCATCCCACACCTTCATCTTGTCCGCTTTCTCTTTGGAAAGCGTTACCAATCCGTCGTCGTTCTCGCGGCTCTCGATGAATACGTCGACTTCGTCGCCAGGCTTGACCGTGGGCTGCCCGTCCGTGCCAGTGAACTCGACGAGGGCAATGATCCCCTCGCTCTTGCCACCAATGTCGATGACGACATTGTCGCGCTGCACAGCGACGACCGTGCCTTTGACGATCTCTCCCTCTTTGCCAAAGTCACCAGCGCCCACGCTGGCTTCAAAAAGGGCGGCAAAACTGTCGGCTTGGATCGCCGACTCCTCCATTGTTTTCCCTGTGGAGCTCAGGGCAGTGGTTTCGGTCGACATGTGGCTGGGAAAGTCCTCGACGGTCCGCGTTGTGTCGCGACGCGCGCGGTTGGGAAATAAACAACCCGGGAGCGGGGGCGGACGCAATGCTCCGCTCGGGCGGAACGCAGCCATTACCCCGCGAAGCTTCTCGTGTCAAAGGGAAGGCCCATCGCCCGCAGGCGCTTTGCCAGCATCGACCGAGTCAGTCAGCCGTCCACGGGCGGCCTCGATCCCCTTGCGCACCGCGTCGCGAGCCAACGCAGCCGGCCAAGTGAATTCGATAGTGACGGATTTGTCGCTCCTGCGTTCAACGCGTGCGGAGACGAGCGCGGACACCCACCCCGTCGGGGGCGGTGTCGCCCCCGAGACCACGCTCACCACTTTGCGAACAGCCGACTCAGCGTCGTCGGTGGCGGGCACGTCGGCGTAGGACAGGGTGATCCCCATCGAGCGTCCCGGGCTGGACAAGAGAGCGAGTTCTACGTGCATGAGGTGGCGTCCTATCCGTGCGAGCTCGCCGGAATCGCGGAGGGCGGGAACGCGGGAGACGAGGGCGGGACCGTCGATGTGAACGATGGCGAGAGCATCGGGAGAAACCGTCGGGCTGGGCTGGCCCTGCGGATGGGCGAGGGCGCGCCGAGCTCGTGCCCGACCCGGTCCCGCCGCGATGACCCACGTTCGGGCCGGAAGCTCGAACAGCGAAACGTCGGCGGGCGCTCCCGCCTCGTCGTTCGCCCGGACGAACTCTCGCAGGGGACCGCTCGGACCCCCTGTCCATAGCGACTGACCGTCTGCGTCCACCAGTCGACTTGGGTCCACATCCGCTCTGACGCCACGTACGACGACGATCTCGTCGTTAACCTGGGTGTCGTCATCGAGGCCGGACGTGCGAAGGGCGACGATCACTTCCTCTGCGTCTTCCATCGCTTCCAGTGCACGTGTGTCAGCGACGACGCGACTTTGCTGTCGTCCGACCTCCACGATCCGCTCCAGGAAGGGTCCGACTCCAGGGTCATGTCGTAGCGCGAGGGGGCGTACGATGATCATCAGTTCGGGTCTGGAGTCGATCGCGTCCTGCCATTGGGGTTCCCGAGTCGACGTCGTCCGCGGCTCCGGCCCAAGGGCGCATCCGGATAGGCAGAGGGCCACTGCGATGAAAGCGCCACGCTGGCAGATCACCCCCCGACGCTCCGCGTTCGCACGCGCGCTGCCATGCGTGCGACCGTCTCCTCGATCCCCATGTCGGAATCGTCGATGACCGTCGCATCGGGCGCCTGGCGCAGAGGGGCTACGGCTCGCCCCGTGTCCTGCTCGTCGCGCAGAAGGACGTCGCTCAGGGTCTCCTCGTAGGACACGGCGGTGCCCCTGGCGACGAGCTCGTCGAACCGCCGGCGCGCGCGCACCTCGGGCCGAGCCGTCAAGAAGAATTTCACTTCCGCATCGGGAAACACGACCGTGCCAAGGTCGCGCCCTTCGAGAACGACGCCCCCCTCGCTGCCCGCCCGACGCTGCATGTCGAGCAGAGCGTGGCGGACCGTCGCGTGAGCTGACACGGCGCTCGCGCCTCGCGCGATCTCCGGTGACCGAATGGCTCCGGTGACATCTTCCCCGTCGATACGCAGGCGCAGTCCGGAGCCCTCCGCGCGTTCGAACGAGAGCGCGCCGCGGGCGACGAGCGACCGTGCCACCTGTCCCATTTGATCCGCGTCACGCCAGTCGGCGCCTGCCTCGCGCGCGGCGAAAGCAACTGCTCGGTACATCGCCCCGGTATCGACGAGCACGTAGCCGAGGGCATCGGCCAAGAGGCGCGCGACGGTGCTCTTGCCCGCGCCGGCCGGTCCGTCGATGGTGACGATAGGGGCCCGTCTCACAGCGGCGCGCCCCCGTCCTCGATCTCGACGCGTGCGCCTAGCGCGCGCATCGTGGCGACGAACTTGGGGTAGCTCGTGGCGATGCACTCCGCGCTCCGGATGCGGGTCGGAGCGTACGCGGCGAGTCCTAGGACAGCGGCCGTCATCGCGATGCGATGATCCCCTCGGCAGTCGATGTCCGCTGGCTCGAAGGCCTCTGGCCGACCCTCCACGTCGAGCCCGTCGGACTGCTCTTGGCACGCGATCCCAAACGCCCGCAGGACTTCGACCATGGCCGCTATGCGGTCGCTTTCCTTGTGGCGCAGTTCAGCCGCGTCGCGGATTCGCGTGGTTCCCCTGGCGTGAGCGGCCAGGGCGCAAACAATGGGGATCTCGTCGATTGCCCGAGCGACGGTCTCGCCGGCGATTCCGATCGCGCGCAGAGGCGCTCGCCAGCCGTGGAGCTCCGCAACAGGTTCGCCCCCCTGCTCACCCCGGGGAATCGCCTCGATGCCGGCCCCCATGTCGCGCGCGATCTCCAGCCACCCCGTTCGCGTGGGATTCACCCCCACGTCGCGCACGGTCACGTCCGATCCCACCACACAGTGCGCGGCTACGAGCAGAAAGGCCGCAGCCGAGAGATCGCCAGGAATGACGATGTCGAAGCCGCGCATCCGCCGATTCCATCCTGTGGGGTCGACTTCGACGAAGGCCCCTGACGTGCGCAAAGGGCAACCGAGAGCGCGGAGCATGCGCTCGGTGTGATCGCGAGATAGGGTTGGCTCCGAGAAACGCGTCAAGCCCCGCGCAAAGAGGCCCGACAGAAGCACCGCGCTCTTCACTTGGGCGCTCGAGATCTCGCTGGTCCATTCGAGCTCCCCAAGCTCGCAGCCGGGCGGCAAAGGCCCAACCTCCAGCGGAGCGACGATGTCCGAAGTGCGCGTGGGATGGTGTCGGCCACGCACGCTCGCCCCGCGTGCCCTCAATGGGCTGGCCACGCGCATCATGGGCCGTCGCGAGAGCGACTCGTCTCCCACCAGGACGGTTCCAAAGCGCTGACCGGCCAGAAGACCGCACATGAGGCGCATCGTCGTTCCGGAGTTGCCGCAGTCCAGTGGCAGGCTAGCGGCCCGCAAGCCGTCGAGGCCCACTCCGTGAACAATCAGAGAGGAGGGGGACGGCTCATCAATGACGACCCCCATCGCCCTTAGCGCGCGGGCCGTCGACACATTGTCCTCACCGCCCGAGAACCCGTCGATGCGCGTGGCGCCTTCGCAGAGCGCGCCGAGGAGAAGGGCCCTGTGCCCTATGCTCTTGTCCGAAGGGACCGGGACGCTGCCGCGAAGGGGACGCGCCGCAGGATGGACGAGGAGCGTCGTCATGGGTCACTTACGTAGCAGGCGCGATGACCATAGGGCGAGGCGGGAGGGAGATGGCCGCCACGGACGTCACGACTGGAGTCCCCGAAGGTCGGTGCATCTCGGTCGAAACCGAGCGAGGTCGGCGGCGAGTCGCGCGGAGCGAACACCCCTAGGCTAGCCAGGCTCGACGTCGGGATCGCGAGGGGATCGGCTAGTCTAGTGTCCCGTCTCTGAAGTGTCGCGAATTTCGTCGAGCCCGTGGTCTTCGAGGGTAGCGCGAGCGAATCGAGCGATCTTGGCGAGGATCTGGTCGGCCGTCTTGGTCCAAACGAACGGT
>JBEKXD010000145.1:0-6546 GCA_049512415.1 Polyangiaceae bacterium | reverse complement strand
GATTGCTCCTGTACCCCCCCGGACTCCGAAGGTTTGGCCAATGAGCGCGCAACGCCGGCTCAGCTCCTCGCGAGAGTCGTTGCGTTCCAACGACTTTCCTGGCCTGTAGAGCGGGAGAAGGGTTCCGAAACCGGCATTTACAAAGGGCGGTCGATCACGCGCGACGCCTCATTTCACGCCGGGTGCGATAACCCGGACCTGACATGGCGCACCGCCGAACGCCGCCGCGAGACATGGCGTTGGGCAACTGGTGGGCAATGGGCACGGTACCGTGGGCCGCCGCGGGTCCAATGACCCCGAGAAGCTAGTCCTCACGGACCAGCAAGACTGGTGGTGGCGCTCACTATGGCACTTCGCTGCCGGCCTCCCGCTGATGCCCTGCTCGGGATGATCCAGGAATCCGGGTGCTCTTGCACTCGTCGAGCTTGGCACACGCGGAAGCGACTCGGCCGTGTACGATGCCTTGCCGGCGGAAGGAATCCAGATGGCGACCAAGCATTCCAAGGAGAGTCAGACTGGCGAAGTGGGCGTCGGCTTCGTAAGTCGCGTTGCCACTGAGGCGGGCTGCATCTACCGCCGGTTTGACTCGGCCGACCTTGGAATCGACGGCGCGATCGAGTTTGTGAATGACCGCCGCGAGCCGACGGGGGACTTCGTGCTCGTTCAGGTGAAGTCCGGCAGGTCACACGTGAGCGGCAGCCGGTACACCATCCGCGGAGATCGCGAACATTTCGAGACCTGGGCACGATACGCGGTACCGGTCGTTGGCATCGTCCACAACCCGACGACGGGCGAGGCGCGCTGGGTCAACATCACCGAGCATCTGCGCGCTCATCCAGAGCGAATGCAGGCCGGTCCATACACGATTGACGCGCCGGCTCAGCAACAATACTCGGTCGACGCTTTTGCGGCGCTTGTCGGGCGGTTCGTTCGCTCGCCCACCGCCGGCACGAGTGTCGAAGCGACACCGAACTTTTTCATTCGCCCGTGGCAACCGGCGGACGCCGCGCAGACGCGTGTCTTGCTTTCCTCGATCGGTGCCGACTACCCGAGCTTCGACGCCTGGCTCGAGAAGCAATGGCAGATCCATCGCGTCAGCAAGAAGATTGTGGACGTTCAGGGCACGGTCGCCGGCTACTCGATGTGGACGCGAAAGGACGAACGCAACGTCAAGCTTCAGACGTTCATGGTCGGCCCGCTCTTTCGCGGAACCAGCATCGGACCGCACCTCCTCTACCATGAGCTGCGCACCTGGGCCGCTGACGAGAATGTCGAACGCGTATTTGTCACCGTCGCGAGCAGCAAGGCGGATCTCATCGGCTACTTTCAGCAGTTCGGGTTCCGTGTCGAGGGAATCTCAGCGAACCGCTACCCGCGAGCGTCTGGCGCCGCCGAGCTGGTCATGGCGAAGCATTTCGTACGGAGAATCGTTCGCTCGGCCGACAACCTCACGCGCGCGATCGACGAGATTGCACAGAAGATATGGGGAGTGCACCCTGGCGCTGCGAGCCCGACGCGCTTCGGAGTGGCTGGCGAGCTGTGCTCGGTTCCCACGAGCTTCGACACTCTCCGAGTCGTGACCGATCTTTCGGAGGCAACGGTGTCCCCACGGGTGCAACTCGTGAATGACTCCGACGACGTGGTCCGGTGCGAGGACGACGCGTCGCTCATGCGCCAGTTCTATCCGCTGCGGCTCCATCTGCTCCACAAGCGCTACGTCATTGCGCCGATCTACTCGAAGTGGGTGAGCGCCATGCTGAGCGCCGAGAACTCTGCCACGCCGGCAGCCCCCTCAAACCTGAAACTTCGCGTCGACAACGTCTACTACTGCTACCCGAGATTCGCGGACATGTGCGCCGGTGACCACGTGATTTTCTACGAACCAGCTGAGGCTGGGGGCTCGAAGAGCGCAGTTGGATCCGCGATCGTGCGTCGGATCGTGACCGACACGCCCGTGCGCCTCTTCGCGGAGTTCAGTGACCGCGGCGTGTACACCGAGAACGACATTCGGAAGCACACGCGCAACGGAATAGCGGTGGCCATCCACTTCGAGCTCTTCGAGCCGTTCGCGAGGCGAGTTCCTCTCGCCGAGATCCGCCAAGAGCTCGGTAGCAAGGCCAACATGCAGGGGCTCACGAAGATCACGCGAGATCAGTTTGAGCGCGTGCGTGCGCGTGGGCTATCCTTGGTGCTGTGAGTAGCGCGATCATCCTTTCCATCAGGCCTGAGTACGCGCACCGCATTCTTGACGGCACGAAGACGATCGAGCTTCGCCGCTCTGCGATGGGTCTGGTGCCTGACGATGTCGTTCTGGTCTACGTTTCCGCGCCCGATCAACGATTCGCGTTCTGGTTCCGCGTGGCGCGCGTGGAGGCGCTTCCGGTCGACGACATGTGGCAAAGATACCATGAGCGGCTGGGAATCGAGCGCGAGCAGTACCTAGCGTATTTCGCAGGCTCGCGGACCGCGACTGGACTCCACGTCGGCGAGGTGCGCCCATTGTTGCCCGAGATCCCTCTGGACGAAGTCCGGGCTCTCATGCCTGATTTCGTGCCGCCCCAGGGGCAGATACGACTGCGCGACTCCGTCGGCCGCTACGCGGCGTTCCTTTCGCGGCTGTCGACGCCACTTCCGCCGGACGTCTTCCCGCAGCAGGCCTTGTTCGGCGGCCTCGCGAGCCCGTAGTGCGGCGCGCATGATGCCGACCCGCGTGCGGAGATTCCAAAAGGGCCATAGATCGTGATCGTACAAGAGGGCCCAGAGCAATCGGGGGTGATCAACGTGGCGAAGGCGACGAACGTGTGCCCATTGGCACCGGGTCTTGCCGAAACCAGCGCGAGTATCGGTGCCGTCGATTTCCACGAAGGGATCAACCGATTTCGCCGCGGCTACTTACGTATCTTCTTTACGGTTCCCGTTCCCGCCTCACCAGTGTCTCCCGTAGTCCAGTAGACGAACGACTCATCCACTGCGATCGATGACGGATTAGATTGATTGCTCGCGAGGACGAGTGCCTCCCCAGTGGACTTTGAGACGCGCGCGACTATCGCAGGTCTTCCCCACGTGACGACGTATAGATAAGCGGTGTCACTTGCAATTGCCCATAGCCTGACGACAGTGACCAGAGTTCGAGCGGGGCCCCCGGACTTGGGAACCACCGCGATCGTGCCGGCCCCCTTGCCGTCGGTGGCGTCCGCCACGTAAACGGAGGCGTCATCAATGGCAAACCCACGAATCCCGGGACTGGTGTAACCGAACGCCGCCAATTCCACAGCGCCACCGCCGTCACGTGGCGCGCGCCATAGGTGGTTGTGGAGTTGCGATCCTGGTTTCAAATCTTCAGAAACTTGGCTCCAGTACACGTACTCGCCATCAATGTGTAAGTCGGTGGCCAGGCCGTTCGCCGAATCCCCGGCGAGCGTCACGACTTTCCCGCCGGTCAGTGATACGTGCTTCACAGCATCGCCCTCTGCCCAGTAGACGCCGCTAGCATCCGCCGCCAGGCCTTTGCTAAAGAATCTCGTAGAGGCAAGCTTGCGTACCGTGCCGCCATTCACCGACGCGGTAACGAGTGATCGTCTCGAGTGATCCGCATCTTCGCGCGTGCCTTCGGTACGAACCCAATATACATTGCTATTGTAGACAGCTATTCGTGCATCCGCGGTCAACTCGTATTGATGACTCGCAATTGTTGTAGGTGGACCCCCTCCGAGCGGCATCCGCAATACGGTTCCGGTCTCGGTATCCAGGTCGTCATTGACCCAGTAGATATAGCCATTGTTGACCACGAGGGACACTGGATCGGTCTGCTGGCTCGCAAGGACGATCTCGGTACGAGTAGGTTCAGGCGGCGAAGTTGCTGGCGCGGGTGTCGTCGCCGAGGCCGTCGCGCTCGTTCCAGTCTCCGTCCGACTGTTGCAGGCGACGAAGAACGTAACCCCAACGGTCACGGCGATAATCGACGACGACTTAATGCGCGCGATACCCATGCGTCGTCCCCGTCCTTCATCAGCGAAAGCAGCGATCGCGCCACATGAACTCGGACCCGTCAAGCATCATTTTGTGACGTTGGCGCTTCGAGGTTACGATGTCAAGCATGAGGACGCTTTGCATCTCGCCGGCAGAAGTAGGCGCGCTTGTGAGTCGCGGGGTGCTCGCGAACAGGTTTCTCAACGGACAGCGGGCGCCTGAGCATGCACGGACTGACCAACAGCATGACGCGGCGGGGACCGACCCGCAGGCCGATGAAGTCGACGCGATCGACCGGTGGGGGCGTCGATGACCGTCGTAGCGGTTGGCCACGGGCCGCCCGACACGTTCAATCTGCTCCTCGCCGATACCACGGTGCGGACGAGCCGGGGTTTGTGCGAGAGACAGAAGGTTGCGAGCTGCGGCGGTGACACCTTCTGCACGGTCATTGGTGACGAGCTTGCGCGCACCGCCACAGCTTACGTCGCCTATTGGCAGGAGCCTCGAGAGCTAGACTTCCTCGACGCGAGCACGGCCGTCGCATGCTTTGAAGCCGCGAGTCGCCTACGCATGGTTCACGCAGCTCAGGACTCCTTTGGAACCCGCGAACGGCGCGACGCTCCTCATCGCAAATAGATCTGCTGCGTTCTATTGGGAGGCCAGACTCCAGGCAAACGGAACCTATGGGCGGCCAACAGGGCCCGTTCACGTAACCGAGGGAGAGCTCTGGGTGTTCTACGGAGGCACGTCTCCAAAGAAAGTCGCGATGACACCGGATGCGGCGAACCCGTTTGATGAAGCTGTCAAGCATATCGGCTCGGTGCACGCTGGAGCACCGGTCAAGATCCCGCTTGCGCGCTTCTGCTTCGCCGGGGTGATGCTGCCCCACGATGCGAAATCCCCGTTTCGCTGGGAGAGGCCCTTCCGCGACCTACAGGATTTCTGGATGAGAGAACATCCTAACCTATATGGCCAGGGGAGCAGCGGTCTGATGAGCAATTCAGTCTTCGTAGCCCACATCCCCGATCCCAAGCTCAAGCCCTAGCTGTTGACCGGAAGGGCGAGCTGCACACGGATCCGTCGTCGTCGTGTTGCTCCGCCATTATGAGAGCATCCGCCAGTTCTGCGTCGGCAAGAACGCGGTCCCCGCCCCCCGCGATTGGCGTGAGCAGAACGGCCGGCAGGGGCTTGGAGACAACCAGGTCGGATCCGACGCGGCCAAATGACAGAAAGAAGGGACTGCGACCCCCGAAGAGACCGACCTCGGCTTGGACCACGCGATTCTGAGCGAAGAGCGTTATGTAGTGGGCTTCGCGCAGTAACCGCCAGCGGGGTGTCTTTGGTCGGGTCGCAAACCAATTGGCGGCGTGGCGCGTGTCGACACTGAGGCCCATCTCGCCGCTCTCGGCCGCGACAAGACGGACGGGATCCACATTTTCCCCAGTGATGTACTGACGCACGCTGTCGAACTCGGCGCGGAGCGCCACCTCTGGCCCGAGGTAGTAGCTCAGGAAGTTGAACGCCATCTTCGCCGCGCACCGAGCAGGTTCGTTGATCGCCGCGCCGATACACAGCACGAGGGGCGTCTTCTCCATGCCCAAGTTGATATTCTGGTGGTCGTCGTCCTGATGGCGCGAGGCCAGTTCCGGAAGCTTGGCCCGGATACTGTCGAAAAAGTGTGCCAACTCGGTCTCAGAACGTGCCCGCGCCACGCAAAGACGGTGGCGCGGCAGGAAGACGATCCGTGCGGGTGCGCTCTGATCCCATTCATGGATCAACATCTTCGCCCGAGCGAGATCCTCGACCGGCCGTCTCAAGAGGTCCATCCGCTCCTTCGAGTACTCGGAGCTGGCGACAACGACGGGAAGCTGACCGTGCATGTAAAGCTGCGGTAGCAGCATCACCCTGCGTTCCCCCTCGCAGCGAACAATGTCTAGCCAGACGCCGTGGTCCTCTCGGAAAAAGAACATCTGCTGTTCGTGCGTCTGCCCCTTGGACAGGAGCAAGCGGTGCAGCGTGACCGTGGAGTTCCGAAGCAGCTCTCGGTCGATCGAATCCCCGAACCGTTGGTTGCACCCACCATTGCCCCCGCAGACGTCTGGGATTTTGATCGTTCCCCCGAGGGCAGCCAGCATGACGTGTTCACCGTGCCGGGGCCGCGGGCGGACTCTCTTGCAGTAGATGCAGGTGATCGCGTCCAACTTCCTCTATGTTGACGCTGCACGCCGCCATCAGCAACCCAGGGCGGCGTCTCTCAGTTCTTGGTGTCGAATGCGCTCGCAGTGCGACGAGAGGGGCTCGAGAGGGGCCATGTTCTCCATGGGGAGCTACCCCAAGGTCGAAATCCAGGACCGGCGAGAAATGCGACGGAGCGCCCTCTGTTCAGAGAATCAATGCGACCAGCTTCGCGCCGCCGAATGCCCCGCTGGCGAGGCCGAACACACGGCCGCCCCAGCTGTGCGCGCGCCGGCTTGATGATGTCGACTCCCGCCGACTGGTTGATGGCCGTGGTGTTGGCGCGACAGAAGAGCCTGGGGTGATGGACATCGTAGGGTATTGGCCGGGGGACTCAGGAGA
>JBEKXD010000144.1:0-6875 GCA_049512415.1 Polyangiaceae bacterium | reverse complement strand
CGGGGTCGCGGTCGGCGTCGGGGTCGCGGACGTCGGCCCGGTCGACCTTCCTCCGCGCTCCACACTCGCTACGGACGCGCCATGACACGCGAGCACGGCCCATCCCAGTGCCGCCACCACGGACCGCCGCGCGCTCACCACTCGAACTGATACCTCGCCTGATCGCATCCACGAACGCGGATCACGACTCGCCATTCCGATAGGTGCACGACCGCGTGGGACGCGGCAGCACATCCCGGTGCGTCGTCGTGGACGTTCTCGATCAGGCTCTGCACGGTCACGTACGGGATGTTTCGAATGACGTCCAAGTGGTTCCAGTGAAGGTGCCCGTTGAACACGGCCCGTACGCGACCGCTTCGTTCGAGAATCCGACGCAGGTCACTGCGCTCCTTGACGAGCGCTAGATTGGACCGCCCTGGCCACCAGCGCGAGTCCCCCACCGACTGTTCGCTGGCGGAATGGTGCATGAAGACCACGGCGGGCAGGCGCGAGGCATCCAGATCGGCGCGCAGCCACGCGAGCTGCGATTCGGGGAGACGGACGTCGACCTCCGGCTGCTCGATGGTGTGCAGGACCACGAAGTGCCACCCGCCTTGATCGAAGCTGTAGTAGAGCGGTCCCTCGCGCCGCCACGCGCGATTCAAATCGGACGCCGTCAGGTGGATCGTGTCGTGATTTCCGGCGACGTTGATGAGCGGTGCGTGGGCTCCCCGAAGAATGGACTGGCACTCGTCGTACCGAACGAGGTCCACGTCGCGCGACTCGTCCTCGATGTCATCGCCCAGGTTCACGACGAGATCGGGGTCGACCTTGTCGTTCATCTGCCGCACGAAATCGCGGGTGAGATCGGGCGCTTGGTGAGTGAGCTTGCGAAGCTTGCCGGCGAAGCGCGCTTCTGGACCAAAGTGCAGGTCAGTGACGATGCCGAGGGTGAGGTCGTCCGCCATGGACGCCAGCGTGCCCAAAACTTGCGCCACAGGCGAGCGGTACGGAAGCTCGCTCGCTCGACCTCAGACGTGATAGTTAGCGAGTGCGCTCTGCCGCTCGCCGCGGAAGTGATGGGACGCTCGCCACCCAAGGAGTCGTGCGATGGACGACGCTGAGGTCGTGCTCGACGGAGTCTGCAAGCGCTACCGTTCGCCGCGACGTGGCGAGGCCGCCCCGGCGGCGCTCGCACAGGTGACACTCTCCGTGAAACAAGGCGAGATCGTAGTCCTCGTGGGACCGAGCGGATGCGGTAAGTCGACGGCTCTTCGAATCGTCGCGGGGCTCGAGCAACCGGACGCGGGGAGCGTGTCGATAGCGGGCCGTTCGATGGCAGGGGTCGCGCCGCAAGAGCGTGACGTGGCGATGGTGTTCCAGGGCTATGCGCTCTACCCGCAGATGACGGTGCGCCGCATCCTGGAATTTCCGCTCAGGATGCGTGGCGTGGCCAGCCACGTGCGCGCGCGCGCCGTCGAAGAGGCGGCCACCCTTCTGCGCATCGACAAGCTGTTCGACCGACGCCCTGGGGAGCTCTCCGGCGGGGAACGCCAGCGAGTGGCGATGGGCCGCGCCCTGGTGCGAAAGCCGCGCGTGTTTCTGTTCGACGAACCTCTGTCGAATCTCGATGCGGCCCTGCGCTCCGACCTTCGTCTCGAGATCGGACAGCTCGTACGCAAGATCGGCGCAACGGCACTCTACGTCACGCACGACCAAGTCGAGGCGATGACACTCGCCGATCGCATCGCGGTCATGCGACAGGGACAGCTCCTGCAAGTGGCAACGCCGCGCGAGGTCTACGATCGGCCGGAAACGACCTTCGTGGGGACGTTTCTGGGCTCGCCTCGCATGAACGTGGTCGCAGCCACACTGGATGGGGACCGGCTCGTGGCGGGTCCGTTTCGGCTCCCGCGACCCCATGGGTCGCTCCCCGCTCGACTGGTGGTCGGAATCCGCCCCGAGCACCTGACAGTCGCCGAGAGCGGCGAGCCGGGGGAAGTCATCGCAGTCGAGCCTCTCGGCGCCGAAACCCATCTCGTCGTGGCCGCCGGCCCCGAGCTGCTGCGCGCGCGCGTCCCTGGACCGACGGCGCTTCGGCGGGGCGACGAGGTTCGGCTGTCCGTCGACGCGTCGAAGGCCATGACATTCGATGCGGATGGTGACGGACGGCGAGTTTCGTGGGATTCCGCCACCCCATAGCGCACCGTCGACTCTAGCCCTCCAGCGTCGCCCTACTCGCACGCCTCACGCCATGATGTCACTGGCCACTTCGGCCGCCACGGCCTCTCCGAAGAGACGACGGACCAGCGCGAGGCCAAAGTCGATGGACGTGCCAGCGCCGCGCGACGTCGTCAGGAGGCCGTCCTCGACGACCCGCTCGCTCGCGAGAGCTCGCGGCAAGTCGCCGTAGGTCGAGTCGTGGGCCGTGAAGCGCCTGCCGTCGAGCAGCCCTGCATCTTCCAGGATCAACGGAGCCGCGCAGATCGCCGCGACCGGCTTTCTCGCTTCTACGAAGCGCCTCGCCAATTCCTTGGCGCGCCCATCGGCGCGAAGGGCGCGTACGGCCGGACCCCCAGGCACGACGAAGAGATCGAAGTCGGCTGGGTTCGCGTCGGCCAGCGGGGCGTCGGTGCGAACCGCCAGCTTGTTACGACTCTCGACCCACGCCTCGCCATCGAGCGAAGCGAGCACGACCTCGGCCCCAGCACGTCGAAGCAGATCGATGGGCGCGATCGCCTCGGTCTCCTCGAATCCGGGAGCCAGAATGCAGAGGACTCGTTTGCGCGATGGGTTCATGCGCTTTTCCATACCTCTGAATCGGGCCAGGTCCCATCCCCGTGTCGCACGCACACGCGCCGATGCTGGTACCCTTGACGCGTGCCCATCTCCCGCCGCGACGTCCTGCGCGCCCTGGCCGCCTCGCCCTGGGTCGGCGCTTGCCGGCCTCGGCACCGACCCGAGCGACAGGACGGACGCACCGTCGTCACGTTCTGGTTCGCGTATGGCGGGCGCGTGCGAAGCGTGCTCCTCGAATTGGTCGCGAAATTCAACGCCGCCCAAGCAAGGGCTGTCGTTAGGCCGGTGTTCCAAGGCGACTACTTCGAGGCGCTCGCCAAACTACGCACCGCGCTCGTCGCGGGCGTCGCTCCTGCGCTCTCGCACGTGGTGCTCGAGGTCATTCCCTACTTGGCCCGCGCCGGTGTCCTCGAAGCGCTAGACGGCTACGAGGGAGCCGAGGCTATCCCGTTCGTGCCTGCGCTCGGACAGTACGGGGCGTTCGAAAGTGCGGAGCGCGAACCGCTCGTGAGCATTCCGTTCAACCGGTCCACGCCCATCGCGTTTCTCAACGCCCGTGTGTTCGACGAGGCCGGTTTGGCGCCACCGAAAACCTGGGATGAACTGGCGGCCATCGCCGCTCGCCTGACGCGTCGTGAGGCGAGCGGCGAAGTGCGCTGGGGATTCGAAGTGCCCGTGTCATGGTGGTACTGGGTGGCGATGGTCGGACAAGCCGGCGGACGGCTCGTCGACCCGGCTGGCCGTGTCACGCTCGGGGGCGACGCGGGCGAGAAGGCCCTCGCGTACTGGCAACGTCTCGTTCACCGCGACCGCGTCATGCGTCCGCCGCCTGGGCGCGACTACCAGGCCTGGCAGTCGACCAACGAGAGCTTCATCCAGGGACGAATCGCGATGATGTGGAGCAGCACGGCGTTCGTGCGCTACCTCGAAGATACAGCGCGCTTTCCGGTGCTCGCAGCCCCACTCCCGGGTGAGGTCCGTCGCAGCGTGCCGACCGGCGGAAGCGCCTTCGTCCTCATGCGAGCCGCACCCGACGAAGAAAAGCGCGCCGCGTGGGACTTCGTGCGCTGGATGTGCGAAGGCGAGCAGACGATGGAATGGTCGAAGCGCACGGGGTACATGCCGGTGACCACGCACGCGGCCGACGAATTCTCGTCGCGCGGCTGGTACGCTCGGCACCCGAACGACCGCGTCGCGTACGACCAACTCGCCGTCGCCGATCCGTGGCCGTGGTGCCCCGACCTCTTTCGCTGGGAGCGCGAGGTCGTCGAGCCCCGCCTCGAGGAGGCCGTGCTCACGGGGCGCGACGCGCGACAAACGATGGCCGAGGCGCGCGACGAGGCGGCGAGGACTGCATGAACCCTCGCACGCGCTGGCACCCGTGGTTGCTGCTCGCGCCGACGCTCGTGTTGCTCTTTGTGTTCTTCGTCGTGCCGATTGGCGTCGCCGCAGTGGAAAGCTTCTTTGTTTGGGATCTCCTGACGGCACCGCGATTCGTCGGCCTGGGCAACTACCGCTCTCTCATGGCGCGTGGTGAGCTCGCCGGAATTCTGATCCGAACGACGGGCTACAGTATGCTCGTCGTGGCCGGCACGATGTCGCTCGGCCTTGCCTTGGCCGTGCTGCTGCACCGTCCAGGGAAGGTCTTTGCCTTCGTCCGGGCGAGCGTCTTCAGCGCATACGTCGTGAGCTGGGTGGCGGTCGCGCTTCTCTGGATGTGGATGCTCGACGGGAACTCGGGAATCGCAGGGCAGGTCCTGCGCGGGCTCGGGGCGCCGCCCTTGGCGCTCCTCGGAGACCGGCGCACGGCGCTGCCCGCGCTCGCTGCGATCGGCGTTTGGAAGCTTACGGGCTACGCGATGGTGGTGTTTCTCTCGGGCTTGGAGGGCGTTCCGCCCTCGCTCCTCGAGGCTGCCGCGCTCGACGGCGCCGGGCCCTTCGCCCGCTTTCGACACGTGACGCTTCCGCTGCTGGGGCCGACCGCTGCCTTCGTGGCGACGACGAGCCTTGCGACGAGCTTCCAAGCCTTCGATGTCGTCCGCATCATCACGCAGGGCGGGCCGGCGCGGGCGACCGAACTGCTCGTATACGCGATCTACGAAGAGATCTTCATGAATCTGCGCGTCGGACGGGCGAGCGCCCTCACGGTGGTGTTCTTCGCGATGCTAGTCGTCATCGGCGTAGGCTCGCTCGGAGTTCGGCGCGCGCGCGCGGCATCGACATGATGGGGAGCCGCGCACGCAGGGTGGCGGTGCTGGTCGTAGCCGTGGCGGCGGCCCTCGCGTGGCTCCTGCCCTACGCGTGGATGGTCGTGACCTCGTTCAAGACGCTCGACGAGATTCTCGCCCACCCCGCCGGCGCGTTGCCCTTTCACCCGAGCCTCCAAGCCTATCGCGAGGTCTTCCAAGCCGTCTCGGTCGGCCGCTACGCCCTCGTGACGGCGACGATGGCGGGGGCGATCGCGGGTCTTCAGATCGCTCTCGCCCTGCCCGCGGGCTACGCGCTAGCCAAGCTGCGCTTCGTCGGTCGTCGGTTCGCGACAGGCGCCGTCCTGGCGTGCCTGTTCGTTCCGGCGCAGGCCACGTTCGTACCCGTGTTTCTCCTCTTCGCGCGGATGCGCCTCGTGGACACGATGGTCGCCCTGGTCTTGCCGTTCGCCGCCAGCGCGCTCGGGACGCTGCTCGTGCGCCAAGCCTTGCAAAGCGTGCCGGACGAAATCGTCGAGGCCGCCCGCATGGACGGCGCGAGCGAATGGACCATCATCTACCGCATCCTCGCGCCCGCGCTGACGCCAACGCTGATCTCGCTATTTCTCGTGAGCTTCGTCTTTCACTACAACGATTATTTCTGGCCGCTCGTCATGACGACCGACGACACGGTTCGCACTCTGCCCCTGGCAATCGCGCTCCTGAGAGAGCAGGGAACCGGGGTGCGCTGGCACATCGTCATGGCGGGCAACGTCGTGCTGTCGTTGCCGGTCATGGTGCTGTTCGCCGTGTTGCAGCGACACCTCGTGCGCGCGGTGGGCTGGCGGTAGGGGATTCGGGTCGGGGAGTAGGATTTCACTCGCCAAAAGAATCATCGGTGTGACCGGTTGCCCCGAGCGGGCCGTGACGCAAGCTTCACACGTTTAGGGTCCTGCCGACACACGCCGCGAATACAAGGGCCACCATAACCGCCGTACCTCCCGGAAGTACCGTGAAGCAACACCTCGCATTGACCCTCGCCTCCGCGTTCGCTGCAATCGTAACCGTGCCGGGCCTCGCCCGCGCGTCCGACCTCATTGCCGTGCCGTTCACCGGCCACCTCGACCAAGTGACGGACACGTACGGCAAGCTCGCCGGCGCCGGAATTGCCGTCGGCAGTCCGTTTCACGGATTCATAACGTACGACGCGTCCGTCTCGCCGACGTTCAATATCGCGGTGGGCGGACCGGGTCAGGGGACCAACGCCTTTTATGCGGCATTGCAGTCTTACCACTTCACCGTCGAGACGGCCGGTGGCTCCTACGAATTCGGCTTCAACGACGGATCGGTCCCCGCCGGCGCGTTCGTCACCGACTTCAACTATGCGCCCAATACGGCCCCGGACGTCTTGGCGGCGGGGGTCTCGGGCAACGGGTTTACGCCCGAGGCGGCGATTCCACCGGAAAGCCCCGGGGATGCGACTCAGAATTGGGGCGTCGAGTTTCGGCTGGAAGATGCCAGCGGGACGGTCTTCAGCAGCGACACGCCGCTGCCCACGGCGCTCAACCTCGCCAACTGGAGCTCCCACTGGGTGTATTTCAGCTCCTTTTACAGCGGCGGCTCCTTTGCCGGAACCGACTACCTGATTCACGGCAACATCGAAACCATGAATGGCTCGGCTCCGGCTCCTTCGGGGGATCTTTTTCACTGGGTGGTGGCCGCGGGACTGCTTGTCGCCGCTGGGTGCCGAATGGCCGGCAACCGACCCGGTCGCCTAGACCCGGCCTTCCGCTCTCGCTAAGCCTCTCGGAGTCCGAGCTCTCGCCGGCGCCGACTTCCGCGGAATGCGGTCGCGCATCCCAGATGCCCGCTGGCACCCGCGACGGCTCCGGCCCCCTTTGGCACTCTCGG
>JBEKXD010000143.1:0-6920 GCA_049512415.1 Polyangiaceae bacterium | reverse complement strand
GCCCGCGCACACGTACACGCGCTTTGCCCCCGCGTCGTTGGCCGCCGCGAGCGCGATCCCCTTGGTGATCGTCTGCACTGGATGGGCCATCGTCCCCGGCTCACTGTCCGAGCCGTCCATCGCCACGAACACCCCGTACGCGTCGTCGATGACGCATGTCTCCTGCCACGGCTCCAGTCCTGCCTCGCACCCCGCTTCGGCGGCGTCCGGCCCCGCGTCAGGCCCTGAGTCCGCCCCCGCGTCGGCGTCGCCGCTCGCCTCGGCGACGGCATCCGCGCTCGCGTCCGCGCTCGCCTCCGCGACCGCGTCGGGCGGCACGGTTGCGTCCGCATCCGCTGCCCCATCGTTCCCCGCGTCCGCCCCCGACTCGGCCTCCGCTGAGAGGGCGTCTTGCGGTGCATCCCCTCCGGACGCGTCCGCGACACTCCCGTCGGTGGGACAGATCGTGTCCGCGCAGGTGCCGCTCGTGTCCGTGCCGCAACTCGCCAACAGCCCCACCAGGACGGCCGCGATCCCGACTCTCAACCCACCGACGATCGATCTTTTTCGCATGTCTCCCACCTTGATGCTCAGAATGATCCACTCGCCAGCGCACCGGCAGCGCCCATACCCACCGAAGGCACGACGCGGATCCCCGAGGCGCTCGAAACCCCCTTGGGCCACACCAGCCAGGTCACGGCGGCGCCCGCAAGCAGCACGCCGCCCACCGTCCACATGATTTCGGAGTCCACAAAGGCCTGGTGCTGCGCGCTGACCGCGTTGTGAAGCTCTGCGCAGTCCGGCGAGGTCGCGCCCACGCAGGCGTTCGAAATGCGGAGGCTCTGCGCCAGATGAAACTTGCTCAAGGACCTCTGCCCGAACACGAAGCCGGTGACTCCTGCGGCGATCGCAGCTACGCCGAGCGATCCCGTGACGACGACGCGCGGCGTCCAAAAGCTTCCTGCGCTCCCGCCGCCTGGAGACGCGGCCCCCCCAGCCCTCGACTCCGCGCTAGCCATCGGCGGCGTGGGCGCAGCCTCAGGAGGCGACCCCGCTGATGTGGATGGAGCTTCGGGGGCAACCCATAAAAAGCTCACGCGCACGACCTGACCGGCCGCCGCCTCGGCATCGGCCGACTTCGCAACGCCACCCGTTCGCGCCACGACGTGATGGTGGCCCGGTTCGACATCGACAGGCTCGCTGAGCGGCGCATCGCCCACGGACACCCCGTCCACGACGACCACGGCTCCCGCGGGGGCCACGACATCGATGTGCCCCGTCTTCGCCGCCAGCTCCTCGACGTGCTTCGACGCCGCTGCGCGCTCGTGGGGTGCCGAGACCTCGCGCGAGTAGGCCTTGAAGTGTTGCGTAGCGGCGAGAGCCATTCCGCACTTCTCTTCCGCGAGAGCGAGGTTCCACAGAATGTCGGGCTTGTGCAGCACGGCGTAGGCCTGCGCGAAGGATGTGCGCGCGCCTTCGAAGTTGCCGGACTGGACGCGAGCGAGTCCCTCACTAAACCGTGCCTGTGCATCGCGCTGAGCGGTCGCCGTGTCGTCCGCGAGGCCCAGCCCCGGAAGACCGATCGCCCACACCCAGACAAGCATCGCGCATGTCACCGCTCGTCGCATCCTCACCTCGTTCCGACGCGGGCAACGACCCAATCCGACCGCGGCGTTTTTCTATACCGCGAGCGAGCCAATGGGAACAAGGACGAGCCTTGCTACCCACTGCTGTGGCCCCCCTCAAAAGGTTATCTTGAACTCGCCCAGATCCGCCGGACGAGCGCTCGCTGACGGCGCAGGCTTCAGTCGATCGGATCCCCTTGCCCGCGTTGTGCGCGCAGGCGGCGGTGCGCTTGGGACTTCGACGGGGTCCTGGGCCGGCGGCGCGGAAACGGTGGCGCGCGCCATGGGGGTGGGCTCCACGACCGCAACAGGGACTCGACTCGGGGGGATCGCGCTGGCCGGCGGCTGCGCGGGCGCGGCGATCGCGCTCGACGCGACCACCCCGCCGGGCGGGGGAGGGACGCCCGCCGTGGTTCGGAACATGAGGAATAGCGCAGTGACAACGGCGACACCGGCGCCCACCGCCACGGCAACGCGCGGCCAAGCCGGCTCGGCAAACACCGGCGTAACCTCGAGACTCCTCGGACCCGGTCCTTCGAGACCTCGCGGCGACGCCTCGATTTCGACCGCTGGGGTCGGCTCGGCCGCCGAGATCGGCCCAGCGCCCGTGGGAGCCGCGACAGCCTCGGCCGCGGCGAGCCGTGGGACGGCTGCGCGGACCTCTTGCGAAACTGCGGGGATCTCGACCACGACGAGCGGCTCGGTATCCGCGTTCGTTCGCGCCGCCCGCAGTCCGTGCTGCGCGTGATACGTCGCGGCCGGTTGACCTGCCGTTTGGGGGGTCGTACGAGCTCGCCGCTCGGGCTGTTCCGCGATCCCGTCGAGCAGCTGGTCTACCGAATCGTTGCCGCGGACGGGGTGCCGGGCGAAGGCTCCTGCAAACGCCGGAGGCACGACCACGGACGCTCCTCGCTTCGAGAAGGGGGCACGGCTTCCTGCCGGGCCGAGCCCCGGGTCCGTGGCGTCCTGGGGTCGAGGTGGATCGGTGTCCGAAACGCCCGCCCCGGCATCCACCTCAGCCCGTGGCACCGCACGGGCCACCGGAACGGCGGGGTCGGAGGCACGCTTCGACTTCGGTGTCGACGGATCCGTGTCTTCGTCCGTCTTCGTCATCACCCGGCTCCCGCGCGCACGTACGTCTTTTACTGCCAATGCCGGCCGGCGACCATGTGGAAAAGTTCCTGCCCCACCTCGACGGGCTGCCCCGCCCGCGTATAGATCCCCACATCATGACGATCTTTGGGCGACACGGTAGCAAGGGTCCAGGTGGCGGTGCGCGCGCGGAGACGGCCGGTGGCGGCGGCCCGGCCTACGTGACGGAGCGCGACTTCGAGGCGCAAGTGCTCGGGAGCGACATCCCCGTTCTCCTGGAGTTTACGGCGGACTGGTGCCAGCCCTGCAAGGCGATCGCACCGGACGTGCAGTCGTTCGCCGAAGAAATGCGCGGGAAGGTCAAGGTCCTGAAGGTCGACATCGACAAGTCGCCGGTCATCGCCCAACAGCTGCGCGTTCAAAGCGTGCCGACCTTCATGGTCGTCGCCGAAGGCCGCATCGCCAACGGGGTGGTCGGGGCGATACGCAAGAAGAAGATGCTCGAGCTCGTCGAGCCGTATCTGCCGCGCGCGGAGGGGGCTCTCAAGCCGGGCGAGCTCGCGAAGCTCATTTCCGCGCGGGCCGTTCAGGCCATCGACACGCGCGAACCCGCCGCTTTCACGCGCGCTCACCTTCCGGGAGCCATCAACATACCCCTGGAACAGATCGAGTCCCGCCTCGGTGAGCTCCACATGGTGCGTGGACAACCGGTCGTCTACTGCCGGTCCGGCGACAAGGCCAAGGAGCTCGCCGATCGCCTGTCGTCCCAGGGCATGCCCGTCGCATTCCTCGAGGGAGGACTGCTCGCGTGGGAAGCCGACGGCCTGCCGATCGATCGATGAATCGACAAGGGGGCACTTCGCGGGCCCCCGCGAGTTTTGCCGTCCCGGGTGGCGCGCGCGGTGAACTGAGCGCTCCCTCCCACACGAATACCGCCGACATGAAACGATGTAAGACCCGCGGATCCAGGCGCGATCGCTCCGCGGATCGTATGCTTTAGAGCAGGATGGCGACCGTGAGCGAACGACCCACGATTCCCGCGTCGTTCGACTTCTGTGAGTTTGCGCGTGACTCGGAGACGCGGGTGGCCGTGGCGAGTTGGCGACCGCCGCGCGAGTGGGCAGAGGAACTTCCGACGCTGGCTCGCCGTTCGGAGAGTCGCGTGACGACGCGACCAGAACTCAGCGTCGAATTCGCCGACGAAGCGTGGATCGGAAGCGTGTCGGGACCGCCGGCGGTGGCGATGGACTCCGGCCAGATTCGGTCTCTGCCCCTCGACCATCGCGCAGGATTCCTGTTGTCTCTCATCGATGGACTCACAGACGTCGAGACGCTCATCGAGCTGTCGGCGATGCCGCGCGTGGACGCGCTGCGGATCGTTCGCGAGCTGTTCGAGGCCGATGTGATCGAATTTCGGTGAAGGAAGTGGGGCGCTTTTCGCCGATCCCTTCGCGATCCCGGCGTCGAGCGTCCTCGCGTACAGGAAGTACGCTCCGGGCGACTCGCCGCCGGCCTCGCTCGGGCTCGACGAAAATCGCCCCACTTCCTGCTCTCCGAAGTGTCGCCGAGAAGGTCGGCGTATTTCGGTCGAAACCGCGCCAAACACGCACGAAAGCCTTGAAAACAAGCCGAATGGTGCGGTTTCATCGGATGCGATTCCGTCATCGGTCGCTAGCCCTCGATTGCCCTCGATTGCCGACGCTGGGGCGCCGAACACGGAACCGCCCACGGACGCCGAGCTAGAGCGGGGCATCCTGGCCGCGGTCATGGCAGGCATGGGCGACGTCGCGCGCACCCTGGCGATGCAACTGGAGGACCGGCGTAAAGCGCGGATGCCCTCGAACGTCGTGGCGCTGCGCCGTCCGGGGGAGCGATGAAGCGGCCGGGCGCCATGCCACGGTGGGCGCACACCGTCAAGCGAAAAGAATGCATCGACCGTTGACAAATGGGCAAACCGAGCGCATCACTGATACAGACCATGCGAAAGCCACTGTCCCCTCCGCGCGCTGACCGGCTCCATGTACACCTCAGCCTTGAGGAGCGGGCGACGCTTGAAGCGCTCGCCATCAAGCGAGGTCTGACGATTTCGGACGCGGTCCGCCAGCTTGTTCGCGCCGCGGCACGTAGCGACGGTTCGTCCCTCCCCCTCTAAATACGCGAAAACTGGGCCCGACCAAGGTAACCCAGCTTCGCAGAAGCGACACCATGGAATCTAGCAACGAAACGCCACAAGGCAACCAAGAACGCCGCAAATGGCGCGACCTCGTGGAGCGATTTGGGTACCCCGGCACGTTCGAGGATTATCTCCTCGCGAATGCGGAGTCCCTGGCCGACCTCGCCCTACTCGAACGCGGGCCCATCCAATCCGCTTCTCCAGCGGCCATACGCAAGCAACGTCACGCATGGCAACGGGTCCAATCCCTGAGACTTCGGCAGGCGGCCGCACGTCGGCAGGCGTTGAGCAAGCGCACGCGTCCGACGTTGACCCTCAGGCGAGGCCACCATGCGCGCTCGCCCGGTCGTCGCCCGGCTCGTGTCCGTCGCGGCGCCGCGACACGGGCTGGACCGTCGGCCGACGACGGCGAACCAGCGCCAGAACCCCCCAAACAATTTGATGTAGCCCTCGCGATTGGGGGGGCATCTTGAGCGACAGACGCGGGTTGTCCCCGCAAGCCACTGTCGCCATCTTCGTGACGCAACGGACGTGCGAAGCCGTCCTCAGCATGCCGCGCGAGGACTACCTCGCGCACTGTCGGGCGAAGGACTGGCCGTCCCGTAAAGACAAGAGGCTTGTCTACACCCGCGTCTCGGACATCGAGCGCTTCCTCGTGGGCGCGGATACCGCCGAGCAATCCACGACGGCGTGGGATCCTGACGAAGTTGTTCGGCAAGCGGCACGGGGGCGCAAGTGAGCACGCCGATCGATTTTTGCGCGCCCAAAAAGGTGAAGCCGCCGGTCATGACCGTACTCGCAGATACGCGAGAACAGTCAATCCCTCCGATGCCGGACGGCGTGCTTGTCGAGCGGGCGACTCTGCATGAGGGCGATTACACACTTCCTGGACTACTCGGGATAGCCGTGGTCGAACGCAAGAGCGCTCAAGACTTCGTCCAGAGTATCACGCGAGGACGCGAGCGCTTCGACCGCGAGATCGAACGGTTGAAGGCGTACCGATTCAAGGCGATCGTCGTCGAAGACGATTTGTCGTGGTGCTTCCGCTACACCCTCGCGCATCCACATTCGATAATCGGCACAATCGCAAGCTTCACGGCTCGACACGATACTCCAGTCTTGTTCGCCGCGAATCGGACATGCGCGGGCCGGCTTATTTGTGGGCTGTTGCGCCGCTGGGCCGAGCGCATCGAATCCGAGAAAGCGGTGGCGCCATGACCGTCTCACGCCAGCAGCGACACCTAAAGGCCCATCCCTGCAAGGTGTGCGGTGGGTACGACGAAGCGCCTCGAGGCAAGGAGAAGCGCTGTCACGGGTTCACATCCGATGATGGCGATTGGTGCCATTGCGCACGAGAGGAACTCGCCGGGGCGATTGAACAGGGGCCGGATGGCCTGTTTGCTCATCGCATGCACGGCACCTGCAAGTGCGGCCAAACCCACAACGAGGGCGCCCCACAGCGCGACGAGATTGAAGCTCTGTACGACTACCGAGACGAAAAGGGCGAGCTTCTCTATCAAGTTGTGCGGAAGGTCGGGAAGCGTTTCCTACAACGCAGGCCGGACGGGGCGGACGGGTGGCTATGGAAACTCGATGGGGTTCGCCGTGTGCTGTATCGATTGCCGGAGCTTCTAGAGGACGATGCCGATCGCACGGTGTACATCGTCGAAGGCGAGAAGGACGCGGATACCCTTGCGCGAAAGGGATTCCTGGCGACGACGAACGCGCAAGGTGCGGGCAAGTGGTCATCGGTTTCGGCATGTGCTCGCGAGGTTCTCAAAGGCCGTGACGTAGTCATCATCGCCGATGCCGACGACGTCGGACGACGCCACGCCTTGCAGGTGTTCGAGGATCTTCGCGACGTCGTGCGATCGGTGTGCACGAAGGAATGCCCCCGTCCGCACAAGGACGTGACCGACATGTTGCTATCGGGTGGGTCACTTGATGATCTGATTCCGCTCAAGTGCGAGGCTGATGCACCGAAGGCTCCGAATCCTGCAAATGATACGGCGCCGGACGCAGCAACTGGGCGGCTCGCGCGCAACAAGCAG
>JBEKXD010000142.1:0-6996 GCA_049512415.1 Polyangiaceae bacterium | reverse complement strand
CGACGTGCAGCCCAGGCTTTCGGGCCCGTCGCTACTCGTGCGCTACGCGGACGATCTCGTCATGCTCTTCGTGCACAAGAAGGACGCCGAGCGGGTACTCGACGTGCTGCCGAAGCGATTCGGCAAGTACGGCCTGAAGCTGCACCCGGATAAGACGCGGCTATTGCCGTTTCACCGGCCCGACTGCGAGGTCGGGAGCAACGACGGGCCTGGGTCCTTTGACTTCCTGGGCTTTACGCACCACTGGGGTTTGTCGCGCAACGGCAACTGGGTGGTGCGAAGGCGCACGGCCAAGGACCGGTTCCGCCGCACTCTACGCCGGATCGCCGAATGGTGCCGACTGCACCGCCACGACGATCTCGAGACGCAACATCGCGCACTCAGTCGCAAGCTGCGGGGGCATTATGCGTACTTCGGGGTCACTTCGAACTACGCTGCGCTCTCTCGGCTACGCGAAGAGGTGCGGAACATCTGGCGTAAGTGGCTGTCGCGCCGAAGCCAGAGAGCCGCCCAAAGCTGGACCGCGATGCTTTCGCTGCTGAAGCGCTTCTCGCTCCCGCCGCCACGCATCGTGCACCGGTACGCCACGTAGCGAATCCGACGACCGAAGAGCCGGATGCGGGAAATCTGCACGTCCGGATCTGTGGGGGCCCTGGCAAGGCAACGAGCTGGGGCTACCCGACCAAGCTGCGGTCTAATTGGCGATCCTCGTAGGCGCGCAAGAAAAGCACCGGGTCGCTGAGCTTGTTGCGGTCGGCGCGGGCCTCAAGGTCGAGGTACAGTGCGCCCGCCTGCTCGTCGATGGCAAGCGCGAGCGTCGTCTTACCGACCTGCCTCGGCCCCAAGAGAGCCACGGCGGCCTGACGGTTCAGGGCGTCCTGAACCGCCTTGAGCCCATGGCGCGCAATCATCCATGCATATTTAACGTTACAACTTAGATTTGCAAGGATGCCGTGGGGGACGCCGGATGCGATCGTGCGCTCCCTGCCGGGCCAAGGGCAACCGTCGGTTGCCCACAGCAGAACATCCAAGAGCCTAACGACACGAATGCGCTCGGCGGGGCTCGAAAGAGCCGTCGCCCGTCGAACGCGCTGTCATCGCACGACGGAACCGATGGGACGAATCGTGGCTTCGGCGCGCAGAGTGTCCGCCTGAGCGCCGCCGGATGCGGCAGCTTGCAGGAGGGCGTCGAGTCGGGTCGAGACGACGAATATCTTGCCGTCGCGTACCACGGCCGTCGTTGGATAGTCGTTCCCAAGCGGCAGGACATCGTAGACCTTCGCGGTCGCCCAGTCGTCGTCGGTGGCGATGGCAAAGGCCGCGTTCGTCTTTGCGGTCTGCGTCGAATTGGCGATGACGACCAGATCGTTGGCGCCGGCCAGGGTGAGCCCGTCGCCACCGACGAACTCGTAGTCGACCTTCACCTGGGAAACCTGCGAAGGAGCGGCGAGCGGCACTTTGAACAGCGATCCGTCGCTCTTCTTCACGACCAGCAAGAAACCGCCCGGATGAACCACGATTCCGTTCAAGCCGATCCCAGGCCCGGCGAATCGGCCATCACGCGAGAAGACGCTCGCCTCTCCATCCGCGGTAACCCGATAAATTACGGCCGACAAACTGTCGGTCACATATGCGCGCCCACTCGGGTCGACTGCGATGCCATTCAATAAGTGCGGCCCCGAAACGAGTCCCGCGAGGTCGACGTGGAGGACCGTGGCGCCGGTTGCGAGATCATAGACGACAACATCGGCCGACTTTCTCGCGCCAGCGGCTGAATGGCGAACTCCCGCGCCCACATCGGCACTCACAGCCCATAGCCGTCCGTGCGCGGTGTCGACCGCGATCCCGAGAGTCGACGCGAGGCCGCGGTCGTCTGCGAACGGTTCCGCACGACCCTCGCTGTCGATGCGGTAGATCGCGCCATCGCGAAACGAGCCGACGAGAAAGACCCTGTGCATCGCGTCGTAGTCGATCGTTTCGGGGTAAAGGGCAGGCTTGTGAATCGTATAGGTCGGCTCGCCACCGCCAAAACGCACGACGGCATCCGGGCTGCGGAAGATGGGAGCCGCCTTTGGAAAGATGCCTGAGTAGATGAAACGAAGCGGGCGATTGGAATCCGCGTTCTTGAAGTGATGTATCTTGCCGGGAACGTCGACGAACGCCTCGCCGGCATGGGTGGTCGTCACGGGCCCGTCGTCGAACGACGACTCGAACGTTCCCTCGAGGACGTAGCCCATCGCTTGCGTCGTGTGGACATGGGGTGGACTCGCAGCGCCCGGGGGGAATGTCGTGAGATAGATTCGCGACTCCATCCCCGGCGCGCTTTCCACCGCGCTCCGCACGAGGAGTGTGCGGGTGACCCGACTCGGCGAAGGTTCGAGAGACGGCGCATTGGCAACCTCGCTATGGGCCGTTCGCGAGGTCCCCGAAGATACGGCGTTCGGAGCGGCGACGTCTTTCGAAGGGGCGCATCCTCCGACGAAGGCCAGGCAAATCGCAAGTCGACATTTGGCAGAATGCATGGAGTCCCTCCGACGCCATCTCGGCCGCGGCACGGCCCACGGCGGCGCGTTCAATTCACGGTCCCATTCGATCGGTGACGATCCGTTCGAGCCACACGCGCTCCTCGCGCGCGTGACGCAGGTCTTTCTCGAGTTCGACGTGCCGCACCGACGCGGGGGCGGTCGCAGTGTCGCTCGCGTTGTTGGCGCGCGCCGCATCGATCTGCGCCTCGAGACGAATCTCGGCGGAAGCGAGATCTGCGATGCGCCCGCGGATCGAAGCGAGATCGACGCTGGGCGCCGTCGCTCCCCGTGGAGCGTTTGCGATATCGGCGACCAAAGCAGGCCGCTTATGCGCAAACGTCACGCTCAGGCCCACGCTACCGATCGCGACCGACGCAAGGAGCGCGGCAGCCGCACGCGAGAAGCGCATCGACGCGCGCGCTCGCGCGGGTGGGGTTGTCGTGGCTGCGGCAAGCCGCTGCACGCGTTGGACCAGCACACTTGGTCCGCATGAAGCGCCAGGCAGCAGTCCGCTCGCGTCGTCGAATGCGGCGTGAGCGAACCAGCTCAACGCCTTGGCAAGACCGAGCGCATCGCCCGTGGCGTCGACCGCGCGATCATCGCACGCGAGCTCGGCGCTCCGACGCAGTCGAGCAGCGACATAGTGATTGAGCGGATGCATCCAGAGCGCCGCTTTCACGAAGCCGGCGAGGTAGAACCAGAGCGGGTCGCGCCGTTCTAAGTGCGAAAGCTCATGGGCCAAGACGGCGTCGAGTTCTAGGTCCGTGAGCGACTTCAGACATCCGGCGGGAAAACAGATGGCTCGAGCCGCCACGGCCATCGGGCTGGCCACGCGAGCGCTCTCGAACAGCTCGATCGCGCCGAGGTCAAAGCGCTCGGCGAGCCGCGCGAGCGATGATGCAAGTCGCTGCTCTGCCAACGTGCGGCGGTCCCTCAACTGCCTCTGAACGCGCGCCACGGCAACGGCGAATTGCATCACGCCCCCTGCGATGGCGAGCGCGATTGAAAGAACTGCGGCGTCGACGGGCGACGTAACAATCCCCGTGGCGATAACGGGCAGCTCCTCCGAAACCGGCAAGACGACCGCCGCGTTGGGAACGGCTACACCGGACGCGTCCCCCGCGAAAAGCATCGCAAGCGTTGCGGTAAGCGGAGGCAGAAAGAGCGCCATCTTCCAGAGACGATGTTCGGCCGCCGGCCTTGCGCGCGCGACTCGGACGAGCAGCATCGCGCTGCAGCCCGCCATCGTGCAGTGCAGAACGTACGTGAGAAACAACGCGATGACGTCGCGCGCCGAGGCGATCGCGAGCGCAGGTAAGACCATCGCCGCGCTGTTCATCGAGTCCCGCCCCGTTTCTCCAGCAAGTTGCGGATCGCACGCAGATCGTCTGACGTAAGGTCCTCGGATTCGAAGAGCTGCGCAGCAACATCCGAAACGCGCCCGTCGAAAAACGACCGGACGACTCGGGTGAGTGCTCCTCGCGCCGCTGTCTTCTCTTTGATCTTCGCGCGGTAAACGAATTGCCGGCCCTCGCGGCGGTGCATAACCCACCCTTGCTTCTCGAGCCGCTGCAAGAGCGTGGCAACGGTCGTCGGTGCAAGTTCGCGCCCGTAGCGGGAGAGATCCGCACCGACGTCCAGTACCGTTCCCTCGCCCACACGCCAGAGGGACTTCATCACTGCGAGCTGAAGATCGGTCAAGACGTCCATCGCGACGACTACGAATGTAGTTCGACTCATCGCAATGTCAACTACACGTGCCGTTGATAGCTCGGTTCCGGACTCGGTAACGGTGCGCATCGCAGCGCCGGTGCAAGCTGCCTCGTCCAGCACACGTCCGACTCCACGCCTGACTCGTCGGGCCACTCCAAGGATTCGCACTCCTCGATACGTGGCTTGCGCGAGAGGTTGCCCTTGGCGCTTCGCATCGGACGTTGCTCGATGAGCTCGACGAGTCGCTCGTCGGACCTCATGGTCGACTCATCGGGCTCGATGGATGGGCCGTCGACCCCGATACGTGGCTCGCCTTGCTTCGCATCGTACGCGCCGTGCTTCATGTCTGACTCGCCGGTCTTGCGTTGCAGAGAACGCACGACTGCGCTCGGCGCGCGGGCGACGACGGTCTGCGGCATCGCGGCGCAGTTGTGCAATCGTCCGCTTGGGCGGAGCCGATGTGCGGCAGCGACGGGGCCTGCCCGGTGGCATTCGGGGGGCGCTATGGGCAAGAAGCCGTGGACGATCCTTGTTTCGGGGTCGACCCGACTGCGGCGACGCAAAGTCGAAAGGTCCACGGTCCGCTTCCGGGGTGTGGGCATGCGGAACGGTCATCTGTCGACGGTCCGCGCGGAGGCCACAACAGGGGCGACAAGACGTTCTGGCGTGCACGAAATGGAGCACACCCTTGGCGGCGCACAGTCGTCGGCGAAAGGGTCGGTCGATTCACGTTACGCCGCCCCCGGTGGGGCGCGTGCTTGCGACGGCAAGGCTCGCCCCACGACGGCGAGCTGTCCGCACGCGGGACACCGCCGCAGGTCGATGCCGGTGAGTCGGAGCAGCAGCTCACGCCAAGGCACAAGCGTATCGATTGCGGGGACCGGTTCGCGCGAGGCAACGTTCCGAGGGGTGGCTCGATGCGTCTGCAGGATGCGACGTGCCTGCTCCAGGCGCGTGGTGTCATGACAGGGTGCCATCAATCCGTAGTGGCGAATCTTGACGAATCCGGCGGGCAGCACGTGCTGGACGAAGCGCGCGAGAAACTCGTGAGCCGGCAGCGTGATGCGCTTGCCATTCTTGGTACGAAACGTCACCTGTCCGTCGTCGAGCGAGACAATGCGCTGGTTGCTAATGCCGATTCGGTGCGTATACCGACCGAGATACCGCACGACCTGCTCGGCGCCGCCGAAAGGCCGTTTGGCATACACGACCCAGTCAGAGCGGTACAAGCCATCGAGCCACGCGTCGAATCGCGCGGCGTCTCGCGGCCCCGGGCCGAGATCCAGCGTTCCATCGTCGATGGCCTTACGCAGTTTGGCGAGCACTTTGCCGCGAAAGAGCGCTCCCATGACGTGCACGGGCAGGAGGAAATCGCGTTGGCACTTTCGCCATTCCGACGCGTCGTCGGTCAATCCACCACCGGTCACGATACAATGCAGGTGGGGATGAAAGACCAGCTCTCGCGTCCAGGTATGAAGAACCGCAGTGATGCCGAGCTCGGCGCCGAGCCACTTGGGGTCGCGGCCCAGCTCGAGAAGCGTTTCGGACGCGGCCGCGAGCAGCATGGTGAAGACCGGTCGCCGGTTTCTGCGCGTCAGGGCTCGCAAGGGCGCCGGCAGGGTGAAGACGACGTGGAAGTAGTGCGTGGGTAGGATGCGCGCCATCCGCTTTGCCACCCATCGCGCCTGCGCCAGCGATTGGCATTTGGGGCAGTGCCGATTGCGGCACGAGTTGTACACCGGCTCGGAGTGTCCACACGCCAGGCACGCGTCCAGATGGCCGCCCAGAACGACGGTGCGGCAACGCTCGATGGCGCGTAGCACGGCGATCTGGTCAGCAGTGAGCGCATGGGTAAGTCGGAATGCCTCGCCGTGTTCGCGGACGATGTCCGCAAGCTCCACCGCGGGACGCGTCGACGCACCGGGGGGTGCGCAGTCGTGCACTTGTTGTCAGTCGGCGAACGTTGCGGCCTAGGGGAGAGCAGGCACCGGCGGCAGCTGATCGAGCGGACTGACCAGGCTTCGTATTTGAACCGTGCTCACGTGCAGATACGTCGTCGTGCTTCAGAGCGAACCGTGCCCGAGTACGACCTGCAGCGTGCGTAGGTCCACTCCCCGATCGAGCAGATGGGTCACAAAGCAATGTCGGAGCGTATGCGGGGTGATGTGCCGATCGAGGCCGCAGCGACCCGCCGCCCTGCGCAGGCCCCTGGCTACCGATTCCCGACGCAGTGTCGGACGCCCGCCGCGCCCCGGGAACAGCGCTGGCCCCGCAGGTCGCTTGGCCCGCCAGTAAGCCCGCAAGCCTTGCAGTAGCCGTGGTCCCATCGGGACGTAGCGCTCGCGTCCGCGTTTGGCATGCCGAATGTGGATAACCATCCGAGCACTGTCGATGTCGGCAATGTGCAGTCCGCACGCCTCACTTACGCGCAGCCCCGCGCCGTACGCCAGCATCAGCACCGTGCGAATCGTGATCGAGTCCACAGCATCGAGCAGCCGGGCAATCTCGGTCGGTGACGCCAGCCCGCGAAGCCGCATGGGCTGCTTACGTCGCGGCACGCGAATCATCACTTCGGGTCGATCGAACGCGGCATCGTAAAGAAACTTCAGCGCTGCCAGCGTTTGGTTGGTCGTCGATGTCACCGCCGGAGACCGAGGGTCCCAATTTCGGCGGGTTCGCCGGTATCCACGAGCCCACCGTCGACCAGTATCGTTCAGTGCTCACGCGCGTCCAGGGTACGCTCGCTGCGCTCGCCGGC
>JBEKXD010000141.1:0-7036 GCA_049512415.1 Polyangiaceae bacterium | reverse complement strand
GTCGCGAGGAGGCGCGCAAGGTCTCGGAACACCATGCGCTTTCGTGCGCGATTCCGCCGTCCGACTACGAGACTGCTCGATTCCGCCTGAGCGAAGACGACGACGTCGACTTGCAGGCGCTTACACGCGAGAGCGCATCCGCCATGCTGCTGCTGGTGCTCTGGGATGACTCGGAGGGGGTCGCGACCACGATCGATGGCACCGCGCTCGTGCTCGACCCTGACGCACGTGGCGCATTTCGCGAGGCCGAGTTACTGGCCGACGAGCAGGTAAGCGTTCCGACCTACCGCGTCCGGGGCGAGGCGACCGGCAGAGGAGACGCCAAGGCATACGAACACTGGCTCCAACGCGCGCACGGATTCGCGCAGGCCATGCACATGGGTCGACTCACGATCGTGCCCATGACCGAGCGGGGCGGCGGCTATACAGGGCACGTCCTCGACGCAAACAAGGATCGCACACGCGTCAACTACGATCGCTCGAAGGGGCTCTGGTTCCCGTAGGCGGTGAGCGCGGCCCCACGACTCTTTTTTCTTGTCCCACTTGGCCGATCCGGTATCATGGTTGGCCTGCAACCGAGCGGGACGGTGAATAATGTCCTTCAACGTGCTGACAGACCCGTGGGTCGCTCTCGACGACGGCAAGGGCTGCGCCTCGTACGTCGACATCCTCTGCGGCGCACGCGACGGAACTGATATCGTCCACCCGCGCGACGACGTGCGGTTCTTCACACGCATGCTCCTCTCGGCACTGACCCAGGCGCTCTTCGGTCACCTCGTGCCGGACGCGCGGGCCTTGCGGCGACAACTGTCGGAGCCGCTCGCGCCCGACATCGTGGAGAAGTGCGTCGAGTCCGTCAAAGGCGACTTTGAAATTGTGGGCGAGCAAGCGTTTCTTCAGGGGCCTGCCCGCCCGAGGAAAGGCTACCTAGAGAAAGACGACACAGACGGGCGTAGCGACGACGTTGAAGACGATGGGGTCGACTCGCTCCTTTACGACGCCGCCAAACACCAACTCTACCGGGGCGTACTCGACACAGGCGTGGTGAGCGTCGAGTCCGCGGTGCCGCTTCTTTACGCCGCCCAAGCCTTCGCACGCTCCGGCGGACAGGGCTACTTCCCGGGTGTTCGCGGTGCGCCGCCACTCACCACACTCGTGCGACGCCCGTTCGTCCGCGCGACAGTCTGGGCCAACGTCCTGCATGGCGAACGGCGAGTGGGCTACCCGGAGGACCGCGATCGACCATGGCGACAGGACGCGGTCGACGCCTCGGCGCCAATTGGCCTTGTTGAGGGACTATTCTGGCAGCCGCTCGCTGTTCGCGCCGAGTGGGCGGATCCTGGTGGGGTGTGTGCCGCGACTGGCCGACCTCTGGACCGCCCCGGCATCCGAGTCTGGCGTCTTGGCGGTCGAATGCGCGCTGGGAAGATCCCCTTTGCGCACCCTTACTCTCCGGTGATCGTAGACGGCAAGAAGCCGCCGAGGTTCCAGCGGCTCAGTGCTGAGCGGCCCGCTTGGGCAGGTTTGGGCGAAATGCTTCCGGGCGTGTCCGAAGATGGTCAGCCACGTACAGCGTGCCCAGCGCCTGTGGTAGAGCAGTGGAGCGAGCTGGCCAGCGATGTCGATTTGGGGGAGGTCCGGCTTCTAGTATTTGAATACGTAACCGACAAAGCCAGTGTCAGCGCACGGTTCTCTGAGCTTGTTCCGTTATCCGAAGCGCTCCAGGACAACCACCTTGCGGACTCGGCATCCGCCCGCGTCCGAGAGGCTGCCAGCGCTCTCAGGGCGCTGCGATCGAGCCTCTTCCCAGGGAAGAAGAGGAGAGATGGCGCGCTGCGCGCGCGTTCTGGCGGTCGGGAAAAGAGCGGAGACGTAACCGCAGCGTTCTGGCAAAGAACGGAGCCCCTGTTCTGGACGGCATTCGACGCGAAGGTTGCCCACGTGGACGGCAGGGATGCGTTCCGCGAAGGCATTCGCCGTATTGCGCTCGGGATATTCAAACGGGAAACCTCGGTGCTCGACGGAGACCCCGCCGGGCTCGCTCGGGTGGTGCGCCAAGAACAGCATCTCCGGAGAGAGCTTCGAAAGCTGTTTCCGACAACGCCAAACGGCAAGGGGGCGTCTCAATAACTGGCAAAAACCATCACGCCGACCTCGCACCACAACACTTCGGGCGACCGAGATCGGTAATGCTTTGGCGCATCCAGATCGGTGACTTACGGCGAGAAGGAACCACACGAAGAGAATTCTGACGTGGAAGCGAACCGCAATGAACCATGAGACAACATCTCTTGCTGCGTGGGGGACAAGGTGACTGGTGACGATGCTCGAGCTGTGGCTCGCCGAGTGCGGGTTGCGTATGACGGACTCGGTGCAGGACCGTGTGCCGTGCTTCGCCGGTGCCGAACGGCTGCCGAGCTTCATCAGGAGGGCTGGTTCTGGCGCGTGGTAGGCGACGGAGACGTGGCGCGCGAAGACGCCTGGTGGATCGCTCATCTGGTGGCATGCTTCCCGACGGCGAAGCATCGCGATGACGAACGGTTTGAGCTCGGCGCACACCTGCGGAGGCGCATCTACGGGGAGAGCGTGAAGTTGGACGATCTGCCCAAGCGCGCCATTGCGTTTCGTCGACTGCTAGCGGCGCGCGACCGCGACGATGTGGTCCATCAGCTACGTCGCCTTTTGCTTCGAGCATCGCAGCCGCGCGATATGCTCGCGGGGGCCGACTGGGGCTTCATCGGCCACGACTTGAGGTTCTTCGGCGACGCTGTGCGCCGCAGGTGGGCCGCAGGGTTCTACACGGCCGACGGAGCAAGTGCTGACGACAACGGTCGTGAAAGTGGTGACTCATGAGTGAGACCAATGGGCAGAATGTTTTCGTCGAATTTCATGTGTTGGTGTCGCATGCTCCATCAAACTTGAACCGAGATGACCTCGGTGCGCCGAAAACGGCTGTGTTTGGAGGGGAACGTCGCCTACGCATCTCGAGCCAGTGCTTGAAGAGGGCGTGGCGCACCGCAGACCTGTTCAAACAGGAGTTGGCTGTCGAACGCGCGCGGGTCGGCGAGCGAACGGCGATGCTCGGAGAAGCAGTGGTGGAAAAGCTAGGCGACAATCAGAACCTCACCCATGAGGAGGGCGAGGGGTTCGACGCCCTACTCAGATCTCTGGGTAAGAGCGAGTCCTCGACAGAGAAAAAAGACAAGCATGACGACGACGAAGATGTGGATACTAGCGAGGAGGAATCAACGAAAACTGCGCATCTGCTCTATCTGAGCGACGACGAGCAGTCGGCCGTGGCCTTATTTGTCCTCAAGGAGCGCGACGCGCTTCGGGCGATTGGAGCTCGTCTGCGCTCTATCGACGCAGCAGCAAAGGCGGTTGGTGACGATGAGACCCTGCCAGTAATCGACGGGACGGAAGTCGAGGGGGAGACGCGAGCCGACGCGACGTCCAAGGAAAGGATTTATCGGGCAAAGGGTGGTGGAGGCAGAGCTCGTGGCGGTGGCAAGAAGGAAGAGTCGAGCAAGAAGGCTGCTGCAAAGGAGATCGATGAGGTTCGCAAGAAACTCGGTCGTCACCTTCTTGAGTACGTACCGCGCAGCGCGGTAGACATCGCGCTGTTCGGGCGGTTCCTGACAAAGAGCGAGTTTCGCGAGATCGACGCGGCGATGCAAGTGGCGCATGCACTGGGTACGCAGAAGGCCGACATCGAGTACGACTATTTCACTGCAATGGACGATCGCGCCCGAGAAGCGGCGGCCGGTCACTTGGGCGAGACGGAGCTCGCAGCGTCCGTCTTCTATAAGTACGCAGCTTGCGACATGGCGTTATTGCGTAGAAACCTCGGACCAAGCGAGAAGGAGGCGAAGCAAGCAACAAAGGATGCGGAAGCTACCAAGAAGGTCGAAGACCATCGCGCGAGCGCCCGCACTGTCGCGGCCCGCGCCATCAAGGCCATCACCCATGCCATTGCACTCGTGGTGCCAACTGGAAAGAAGAACTCCACCGCCGCGCTGAACCCTGCGGACTTCGTCGAGGTCGTCCTCCGACGCGACGCACCGGTGAGTCTCGTCAACGCGTTCCTGAAGCCTGTATTGCCCGACCGCGGGCATGACGTGATGGACGTTTCAGTCGAACGGCTACGCGCACACGCCAACGATTATGACCGGATGTACGGCGTCCCGGGGAGTGTCATCGCGCGGTTCGTTCTTGCACGAGAGCCGCTTCCGTCGGTCGAGTCGCCGGATTCCCCCAAACATGCCCTGCCAAAGACGGCGATTCTCGAGCCCTCCCTCAGGGCCCTGGCCGAGGATGTGGAAGCGAAACTGCTGGAGGTCCTGCCGTCGTGACGCGGTTGATCGCGCTTCGGCTCGATGGAGCGATGCAAGCTTGGGGGGGCCCCGTCGCAGGCGACGATCGACCCACAATGGATACACCGACCAAGAGCGGAGTCATCGGACTCATTGGCGGCGCGTTGGGCATCGAGCGATCCGATGTGCGCAGGCTCCGCGGGCTCCACGATAGTCTCGGCTTCGTAGTAAGAGTTGACCGGGCGGGCGTATCGGTAGTCGACTTCCAGACAATTGAGAATGTCCCCACCGCTGGCGGCAAGCTTCGCGACGGTCCGGTAATCTCACGTCGCGGCTACTTGTGTGATGCTGCGTTCACCGTGCTCCTGGTCGAGCGCCAGGGTATCACGACAGCGCTCGACGTCATCGTGGGGGCACTTCGCTTTCCGCGGTATCTTCCGTATCTTGGGCGGCGCGCGTGCGTACCGAGTGTACCGGTGCTTCTACATCCGGGCATTTACGACGGTGAATCGTGGCAGGCTATCCTCAATTCGATCCCTCCTGCGGAACCCCGCGCAGGGGTACGGGAGCGATGTGACGTTCTGGCCGATGCCGATCTAGTCAGCGTTGCGGGACCCGTAATCGAGCGGCATGTCCGCGACGTAACGGCGGGTACGGCGCCGCGCTTTTTCGATGAGCGAGTAGTGCGCCGCATTGTTTGCGACACCACGGAGGGATGGGGGGTATGAGCCTGTTCTTGTCGAGACTTCTGCTCGCGCGACCGCCCGGACCTTATGAGGTTCACCGCGTCCTCTGGCGTGCGTTTCCAGGCCAAACGGAGCGACCGTTTCTCTTTCGCGCCGACGAGGTGGACGAAGGACACCTCCGGGTGCTCGTTCAGTCGACGGCTGCGCCCGTGTGGGAGCTCCTCGGCAAGCGCGTCATTGACGTGAGTGGACCGAAGACGCACGACCCGCCATGTGCGAATGGGACCCGCCTTCGGTTTCTCCTTCGTGCCAATCCGACCGTTCGGCGGAAGGGACACGACGAGCCTCGGTTCAAGACACTCGACTCGGCGGCCTTTCGGCAACTGCGCGGCTTGCGCGTAGGGCTCGTCCGCGACGAAGACCGCGTCGCGTGGCTAGTGCGGCACGCTTCCAGTGCTGGATTCCACGTCGCGAGTCACAACGACTCGCTCGCTATACGGGTGTCTCCTCCGTTTACCGTGTCCTGGCGTCATGGCACCAAGCGTGGTCACCACGCTGGGATTGACTTCGAGGGCATGTTGGTCGTCGACGATCCAACACGGCTCGCGTCTGCGCTGGCCACCGGGATCGGATCCGCAAAGGCGCTTGGGTTCGGACTTCTGTCAGTCGGGATTCCTTGATGCCAACACCCACCGATATCCGCATTCCTCTCCGCGACCGTGAGCCATTCTTGCACGTGCGCCGCGGCTGCATTGACATTGAGGACGGCGCAGCCGTGCTTGCGGACGCGAATGGTGTACGGATGCAGATCCCGATTGGTGCCCTCGCGTGTCTCCTTATCGAGCCGGGGACCAGCATCACGCACGCCGCGGTGAAAGCCTGCGCCGACGAGGATTGCCTTCTTGTCTGGTGCGGCGAGGGATCCACGCGCTTCTATTCGGCCGGGTCTCCGGGCGGGGCGCGATCGGACAAGCTACTCCGTCAATTCGATATTGCTCGCGACCCGACAACCAGGCTGCAGGTGGTGCGTGAGATGTTCCGGCGACGGTTCGGCGACGACGTTCCGGACAAGCGCAGCGTGGATCAGCTTCGTGGGCTGGAAGGCGCCCGCGTGAAACTCCGGTACGAAGAGATTGCGGCGAAGTATGGAGTCCCGTGGGCGGGACGACGATATGACCCCGCGGAGTGGCGCAAGAGCGACGATATAAACCGCGCTATCAGCGCGGCGAACGCCTGCCTCTACGCGGTCACAGAAGCCGCTGTACTCGTAGCCGGCTACAGTCCTGCAGTCGGCTTCCTTCACAGCGGAAAGCCGCTTGCGTTCGTGTACGACATTGCCGACCTATTCAAGTTCGACGTAAGCGTACCAGCGGCGTTCGAGGTCATCGCCAAGCAATCCAAGGACCCTGAGGGCGATGTTCGCCGCCTACTGCGGACACGCTTTCGGGATCAGAAGATGATGGAGACTGTCATACCATCGATCGAGGACATACTCGATGTGGCTGATTGATCTCGAGGCGCCGCCCGCCCATCTTCGGGGCCTCCTGGCCCGCTGGAGCGTTGAGGTCCGCGCAGGCCTTTACGTGGGCAGCACCGGCGCGCGCGTGCGGGACCAAATTTGGGCGCTGGTCTGCACTGAGCTCACAACGGGCAACGCAGTGCTCGTCTATGACGCACGCAATACCCAGGGCTTCGACGTGCGCACGGCGGGCGTGAACCGCCGAGAGATCGTAAACGTCGACGGGTTGTCGTTAGCAAAGTTCCTGCCGTCGCAGGAAAGCGTCCCGTGGGACGACCCCAACCCCATCGATGTGGACGCCGCGTATGTTGAGGATGGATGATGCAAACTCGGTTCCACGACTGGTCTTTGAAAATTGGAGCGATTTCGAGATAGTACACGAAGCCCGGTCCCCGCACGCGCGGGGATGAGCCGTCCTGCCGCACCACTCCGCCCTCAGCGTTCGGCCCGGTCCCCGCACGCGCGGGGATGAGCCGCGCAATCGCCTTGCCATCGAGCGAGAACACGCGCCCGGTCCC
>JBEKXD010000140.1:0-7505 GCA_049512415.1 Polyangiaceae bacterium | reverse complement strand
CCGCATACTGCCACCTTCGGACCACGATTCCCGCCTGCATGCACGATTCAGCTGGGCCGATAAGGCGTTCTATGTGACCGCAGGCGCTTGCTTCCTCGACCCCTCTTTCACTGCCTAGCCGCTCCGGAGGCCATGCTCGTCTACACGGCCAGTCTGGGGATGGCGGTGTTTCAAGTCGAGCAGGCCATGAACGCCGTGCAGGACGTCGGGCGGCAGGTCGGAGGTTACCTGTCTTCGCGCGGGGACGCCGCAATTACGATTCGCGTACCACGTGATCGGTTCGAGGACGCCCTGCGTCGCGTCGAGCGGTTGGGAGACATCAACCACCGAGAGGTCAAGGCCGAGGACGTCACTGACAAGTACGTCGACATCGAGGCGCGGCTCAAGAATGCGATGGCGATGCGAGACCGATTGCTCGCACTCTTGCAGAAAGCCAACGTCACCGAGGCCATCGCCATCGAGAAGGACCTCGGGCGCATGACAGAGGAGATCGAACGCCTCCAGGGAGAGCTCAAGCTTCTGGGGAGTCAGATTGCGTTCGCCACGATTTCCGTAAACTTCGAGGCGAGAGCGGCCGAATCCGTGCACGACGCGTCGCTGCTGGCACCGTTTCCATGGCTCGCAGAACTTGGACTTCAAACGCTTCTCAACGTGCACCCATGAGGGCCCCCGGCTTCTAGGTCACGCTTCTCCTTCTGTCCCTGATCGGCTGCGGACGTCCGTTCCGAGTCGAGACTCCGCCAGGCATGGTCGAAATCGACAGCGAGGGAACGTACGCGTATCGAGCACTCGCCCCCGAGGGCGTGGTCGTGGGGATACGCGTGGTGGACTCCCACCGCGGGGATCTCGAGTTTTGGACGCGCGCCACGGAGCTCCGAATGAGGCAGCTCAATGGCTACGCGCTCCTTGGCACCGCGGATGTCCGGTCTCGCGACGGAACGCCCGGACGGGAACTTCGGTTCGGTCACGACGAGAAGGGCAAACCGTACCTCTACGCGATACGCGTCTACGTCACGCAACCGCGCCTCATCGTCGTCGAGACGGGCGGCCCGAAGGAAGTCGTTGTTCGCTATCAGACCTCGCTCGACTGGATGCAGAGCAGCATCGCGGTCCGTTGATTCTGCGAATCGTCGCAAGGTCGATGAGTCGGTGAAGGCGGGTGTATTCCCCCGTCGGGACTTCGGCGTGGCGCTCGGCTGGCTCTCACCACGGCTTCGCAGTTTCGCGAGCCGACGTCGAGTCGCGAGAATAGACTGGTTGGCTGAAGGTCTGCACGCCGGCGCGCGGTTCGCTCGACGCTCGTTCGTCGGCACCGACTCCCTCGGAGGACTCCATGCTGCGAGCTCGAACGCTTCCTGTCGCCGGCTGCTTCATCACCCTCGCTCTGGCGACGGGCCACTGCGGAGGCGGGAGCTCGGCGGGGACGCCAGGGGGCTCGAGTAGCTCCGGCAGCTCGAGTAGCTCCAGCGGCTCGAGTGACTCCGGTGGATCCAGCAGCTCCGGCGGGTCGACCGGCGATCCCGGCAATCCGAATGGTTCTTGCAGCGCCGGCGTTCCTGCCCAAGGCCAACCCGTCGACGTCTCCAATCCCGCGACCGTCATCGGGACAGGTACGCCCGCGGACTGTACCTTCAGCAAGCTTGCCGCAGCCGTAACAGCAGGCGGAGTCATCACGTTCAACTGCGGCGCGGCGCCGGTGACCATTCCCGTCACTGCAACGCTCAACCTGCCGACCGACAGAAACACGGTCATCGACGGCGGCAACCTCATCACACTCGACGGCGGAAACAGCGTTCAGATTCTGCGATTCGACCACGCGGACTTCATGGTGAACCTCAACGGCATCACGCTGCAGCACATCACGCTGGTCAACGGAAAGACGACGCCCACGCAAGCGATTCCGTCCGCCCCGGCCCCGTGCTCGCAGGGCTACGACGACGGGGAGGGTGGCGCAATGTACGTGCGAGACGGGACCGTTCGCATCATCGACGTCACATTCGAGAACAACCAGGCCGCGCTGCTCGGACCCGACACGGGCGGTGGCGGCCTCTACATTCTTGGCAGCAAACCTGCCTTCATCGTGAACAGCTCGTTCATAAACAACAAGGCTTCGAACGGAGGCGGGCTGGGCACCCTCTTCGTCGACCTGAACGTCTACAATTGCCTATTCGAGGGCAACACGGCTACTGGCAATGGGGCGAACAACAACGACGCCAGCCAGTGCTCGGCCATCAACAATGGGCAGAACGAGATCGGTTCCGGTGGCAATGGCGGTGCGCTCTACAACGACGGAGCCTCGGCCACGAATGTCACCGTCTGCGGAACCCAGATCACGAACAACGCCGCTGGCACGGGCGCGTTCGGCGGCGGCATCTTCTACACGAGCAACGATTTCTCCGGAACGCTCACGATTACCGATTCGACGATCACCGGCAACACGGGAGGAAGCTGGGGCGGCGCCGGCACGGCAGTGGGCGTGAACGCGAAGGCCATCGTCATTACGAATTCTACGGTTCAGGGTTATCCGTAGAGCCCCGGCGTCGGCCCGTTACGCCGGACATGGGGATTGAATGCTTATGGACATGCCATCGATCCGAAGGCAGACGTAGCGACGAGGGGCCAAACTCTAGGCAAAGGTAGTCCGTGGTGGCACATGGATCTTAGGTGGTGAATGCCGTGAGTATCGAAAGGGATGTCGTCACGCTTGATGGTCTGTTGCGGCGGCAACTCAGTGCTGTCGTCTTCGTGCAGGACTATCTTCAACTTCAGTTTGATGGCCCCTTGCTTACTCTGACCAATTGGCCGGTGGTCCAGTGCGCCGAGGGGGAGTTCCGCTACGGCGACACTCGATATCGAGACGCGTTATGCGGTCGCATCGCGAAGACTGTTGCGTCTGCGCAGGTGCGACTGAACGATGAGCTCCGGCTGGTCTTCGTCGATAGCTCGAAACTACTCGTGTCGCTGCGTCCTGAAGATCGCGGAGATCCGGAAGTTGTTCGGTACGATGAGAACGCCAAGCACTGGGCTGTATGGTGAGCGAACTGAGCGTCAGTCGTCGCAGATCGGAGCACGGCCGCGCGCACCACCCCACGGCGAGCTCCAACGAGCGGGTGGCCTCGACCGCGGTCGCGTCGGGGGCTTCGGTGCCTCTCGCGCCGGTCAGTGTGGGCATGCGAAGTGGCTTGGCGCATGCATCGGACCATGCAAATGCTGAAAACACCCATCATCATTATTGCGTGTTCTTTGGTCCTATCCGGATGCGGCACCATGGCCGGGGCGATGTTTCTAGGAGACTTCTCGGTCTTCAACGCCAAGGTCACTGGACAGATTGCCGCACGCCCGGCGTCGGGTGAGGCACAAACGCTCGCCTTCGACGAATGCATGTCTGGAGAGCCAGAAGGCTTCTTCGGCGTCGAGCTCGTGTCCACGAATGCCCCCGCGGTGCTGCGCGTCGCAGAGGACCCTATCGAGGGAACCCGGGCACGCATCACGCGCTCCGGAAAGACCGCGACATTCACGGCCGCGGGCTGCAGCGTGCTCCAGGCCCGTATTGCGAAAACCGGTACGAAGATCAACGGCACGACGCTGCTCGATGGCGAGGTAACCGTCGATTGCCGAGACGGCGACGGGGCCAGTTACGCGGGAATCGTCTCGTTCTCGTCGTGCCATGTCTCGCCCCATGCCATGGAGGTGGTGGCATCGCTCGAAGGCGGCGGTGCGAGCACGACAGCGCAAGTCGCGTCCGCGGTGCCTATTCCCAACCACACCGAAGTCCCTACGTTGCCCGAGCCCATCAAGTCGTTATCCGTACGACCCCACGTGCGAATCATCGGCGCGGTGACCGGCGGAGAGACTGTGAGTTCCGCGGCGGCCAGATCTCTCGAGAATGAACGCGGCTTCCTCCGTGAGATCGGATGGCACGTCGTCGAAGACGCCACTGCGGATATCGAGGTCGAAATGGCCTACACAGGCCACGTGGCATTCACCGAGACGCCAACCTCACTCACGATCATCGCTCCGTCTGGAGAGGACTCGGCGATCACCCTGCGCTCCGGCACGGAGATCATCGACACGATCCCCCGAGGTCCGCACGTTGTGCGATGCGACATGCCGGCGAGAGCCGACAGGCTCGCCCAGTGCGCGGCACGCGTCCAGGCTTGGTCGAGCGCCCGGCTGGAACGATTGCTCGCGTCATCCCAGGCGCTCGCGTCGTTTGCGCAGAAGAGGCTCAGCCGCGTCAAGTAGGTGGGTGCCACTGGAACCAAATCCCGACGAACTGCGGCATTCCGGTCTCGCGATGTTTGTTGGCGGGGTGGGGTCGCCCGTCAACGTGAGCGGGACGTTCGGCAGCGTGAGAGGGTCATCCATCAGCGTCGCAGGGTCGCGTATGAGCGTGAGGCGGGACCCGGAGACGGCGACGGCCGACCTCGACAAGCGGGTATTCGGCGAGTCACTGAAGTGAACTAGGCGCCGCAACAGCCCTCGATCGACCGGACTTGTTGGTTCTCCGACCGGGTGGGCCATCTGCCATTCGCGACCCTGAACGAGACCTGAATGCGTCCCAAAACGGACAGTCACATGTGAAAAAACATAGTCATAACAGCTTCTTATGTGCATGCGTGTGTCTTTGACAGTCTTACCATAAGTATTGCTAACGTCTTACGGTCGTCTTGCTCCGGTGGGTGCGGGAGGAGGGCGCGAATATCCCTGGGATTTGCGCATGCAAGAGGCAGGCGTATCTTGAGCGTCGGAACGTAACCGATCGACCGGCAGGACAACATGGCAACAAGCAGACGCAACGGCAAGGCCAGGAGAATTCAGGAGCGACTGTTTGCGGACTCGAAGCGTTTTAGCGCGTCCGGCGGCAAGTTCTCTCCCCTGCCGTGGTGCCTCCGTCGTGTCCTCTGGCTCTTCGCACCGAGGACCTGGCAGGTCCTCACGTACCTGATGATGAGGTCGGGCCAGGAGGGTGTGACGTGGCACACCGACAAGCAGATCGCCCTCGACATCGGAGTGACGTTCCGCAAGGTAGCGCCGCACCTGAGGCAGCTGGAGAAGCAGGGCTTCATCCTGATGAAGGAGCACGACGGCGATCGTTACGTCTGCCTCCTCGATCCGTTGTTCGCCCTCGACGCCCTCGTGCGCAAGGGGGCCATCCACAGCGAGCGGCTCGAGGCGCTAAACGAAGATCTCGAGACGATGGGCCTGTCGCAGCTGCCCATGGAGGCGGTTATTGCCGCGGCTGCGGAAGAAGCAACGACCGTAGCCTCCCGGGACCCGCAGACGGCTCCAGCAGCTTCGCCCGACAAGAGCCGGCTACTCGGCACGGCCATTGCCGACGCAGCGAGTTCGAAGAATCGTTTCAAGATCCCGCGTGCGTCGACACCGACAACCGAGAGGGGATGACAATGGACGACTTTATCTCGCGTGGAGCCGAAGAAGCGGCGAAGGTCAGCCGGTTCTCGGTCGGCCTGGGCATGCTGGGATGCGCAGCGACCCTGTCGATCTGCTGGCGCGTGGGTTGCGATCACTTGATCGGCGTCCTGGCGGGGGGCGGAGCCTTTCACGTCTTCGCCAGCCTCGGCCGGAAGCTCGATGGATGGTGGTCGTGACCGAAACGCAAGAACCTGCGCAGCCCATATCGGCCGCAGACGGGACGGCAACCACGCCCAACACGCCGCCGAAGACGACGTCCAACAGGAAACGCCTGTTGAGCATCACTAGCGCATCAGCGTGTGCCGTCGCGGGCCTGGTCGGAGTGGCGCTACACAAAACCGCCGAGAAGGTCGGTGAGAAGGGGGTCGACAGATTGTTCGGGGCCGCCGCGTCGGCGTCGACGAACGACAACCTGCCGCACCGAAAGATCGCCGGCGATTGGTGCGTGGTGACTACGTACGACGGCGGCGTCCGCATGCTGGCCGATTGCTTCGCCGACGCGACCGCCTGTGCCAAGCTTGCAAGCGAACTCGGGAGAATGTTCATCTGGAAGTCTCAGTGCATGGTCGTCCCGCCCACCACACCGATGTGGTGCACCGTCAAAGCGTGGAGCGACGTCCCGGTCGATCCTCCGACAACCTGGTGCTACTTCGACAACGACGCGTGCCAGCTGCAAGGCGAACTGTGCTTCCCAACGACGAAGGCGACCGTGGCCCGTTGAAGCCGGGTATCCTCCCCCGACCCATGGCTGGCAAGCGGACATACGGCGACTGGAAGGCACGAAAGCCGACCGCGACAAGATAGATGACTTGGTCAACGAGCTCCACAGCCACTGCGCGGCAGCGCGGTCACGCGTGACGTCGCGATGCAGGTCCTCATGAGGGAATTCGATTCCGAACACGCCAATCTGCGCCAGTTGGACCGCAGCGTCGCCCAGGCCTACCAAGAGCTGGAACAGGGCAAACTGACGAGGCGAGGTGTCGCCCGAACGACGGTACCACCTTCGGACCACGATTCCCGCCTGCATGCACGATTCAGCTGGGCCGATAAGGCGTTCTATGTGACCGCAGGCGCTTGCTTCCTCGACCCCTCTTTCACTGCCTAGCCGCCCGATGGCCAACTTCTTGGGTTGGCCGCCCGGTGGCGTCCAGATCGCTCGCTCGACAGCGTTCGGACAGCCAACAGTGGGCCATGACAGACTTGAACTGTCAGCCAACGGATTAAGAGGCGACCAGAGAGGGGAGCAAAGTGAGGGATTGCGCGAACTTGCAACGCAGCCGGGTCGTGAAGGGGTGGATCGTGATCTCGCTTGTTTCTCGGTGCATCGGGATGATTCGTCACGAAACGTCACGGAGGAGGGACTCGCCGCGGCCACGACCGTGGACGCGGTAGAGGCTGCCCTCGTGAAGGCGCTAGTCGAGGCATCGTCCGCCGCGCGATTCGACATCGTCGCAGTCCTTGCCCGCGAGATTGAGGAACGCCGGCTCGCTCACTCTGGCAATGTGGTCGCACTTGACCCGAAGATCCGCTCGAGGCGACCGTAATCCACGGTGCACACGTCCGCACATGCTGATGCACGGTGGCTCCCGCGAGTCGGGGCGCGCGGAACGCTTCCTTGACCCGGCCTGCTCTGTTGTCGTCGGATAACGCGGCATGGGAACGAAATTGAGTCGTCCGCCGTCCGTAGAGACTTTCTTCGCGGAACTTATTCGCGGAACGAAGTACGAACGTGAGGCGACATTTCGCGCCGGCTGGGCGCAGTTTGCCTTGTGGCCTCCGAATGTCTTTGCATTCACGTGGGCGATTCTCGCGACCTCTGGCCTTTATCGGCTCGCGGTCTCGCCGCCACCGGGGAAGCGGTGGCCTCCGCGTGTCGGCTGGGAGCGGGAGGTGAAGCGCTTGGCTAGCGATTGGCGAAAGTGCGCGATGGCGAGTGTGCCAAAGGGGATAATCAAGCTCGGACGAACGCTGGAGGGATTCAAGTCAGTTGGCGTCGAAGAACTGTCGAGCGTTAGATGCTGGACCTGTTGCGCGGCCTTCCTGGAGCTGCACGCGGCCTCCGATGAGGC
>JBEKXD010000139.1:0-7653 GCA_049512415.1 Polyangiaceae bacterium | reverse complement strand
GACGATGATCCTCGCGCTCGGCCTTCTCGTCGACGTGCCCGTAGTCGCGAGCGACGCGATCGTCTCGGGAATGAGCCAGGGGGAACCGAAAGCCGAGGCGGCCTGGCGCGGCCCGACACGCCTGTCCGTCGCGATTCTGTTCGCCACCATCACGAACGTGGTGGCGTATGTGCCGTTTCTCGGCGTGCACGGCGATGTCGGCCGGTTCATCCGAAGCCTTCCCGTCGTGATGACGATCGCGCTGCTCGGCGCGTGGGCGCTCTCGATGACCTTCGTGCCGATGCTCGGAGCTCTGCTCCTTGCCAAACCGACTCGTGTGGCGCCCAGTCTCACGCAACGGCGAACGCGCGGTTTCGGACGACTCTACTCGAATGCGGCGACGTGGGCCATTCGGAATCGGGGTCTCGTCGTCCTCATTGCGCTCGCACTCGTCGCTGCCGCGATTCCCACCGTCCGCCAGCTCAAGACTGCCTTCTTCCCAAAGGACCTCTCGTACCTGTCGTATGTCGACGTGTGGGCGCCCGAGGATTCGACGGTCTCGCAGACCAGGCACATCGCCGACCGAGCTGTGGCCGCCGTCGACCAAACGCTCGCCGAGTGGGGCAGACGGCATCCGGGACGCGACGGCAAGCCGCGGGAGGTTCTCCAGTCCGTGACGACGTTCGTCGGCGGCGGCGGACCACGGTTCTGGTTCTCGGTCACTCCGGAGCTCGAGCAAGCGAACTACGCGCAGCTCGTCATCCAAGTGAACGACAAGAACGTGACCCGCCAAGTCGTCGGTGATTTGCAGCGGGCGCTCGACGAAGTCAGCGGAGCACGGATCGACGTGCGGCAGCTCGAGATGGCCAAGCCGGTCGGTATCCCCGTCTCGATGCGCCTCGCTGGCGACGACATCCCGACCCTCGAACGCTATGCAGAGCGGGTACGAGCGATCTTTGAAGCCGTGCCGATCGCTGCGCGGCCGCGCGACGACTGGGGAACGCGGACGCTGGCGATGGATGTCGCCGTCGACGCGGATCGTGCCGCGAGTGCCGGGACGACGCACCAAGACATCGCCCTGTCCTCTGCAGCGAGCCACGGAGGGCAAATCATCGGCTCGATCCGCGAAAATGACACCGCAATTCCCATCGTCGCCCGTCTGCGGGCTACCGAACGCGTCGGACTGTCCGATCTCGACAACCTCTACGTCACGGCCGCGCGGACCGGACAGCGCGTCCCGTTGACTCAGGTCGCCGACATTGTGCTCGCCTCCTCGCTCGAAAAGATCCAACGCAGAAACCACGCGCGTACGATCACGATCTCGTGCTTCCCACAGACGGGGTACCTGCCGTCCGAAGTGATGGGCGCCGCGCGTTCCTCGCTCGACCGTCTGCGAGCGGAGCTGCCCCCGGGCTACGAGCTCGAGGTGGGAGGCGAGGAGGAAGAACAGGTCGAAGGATTCAAGGACCTCACGACCGTGCTCGCGATCTCGGTCGCAGCCATCTTCGTTGCCCTGACCGTCCAGTTCAGGAGTGCGATCAAGCCGCTCGTCGTGTTCGCGACGATCCCGCTCGGCGCTGTCGGGGCCCTCGTCAGCTTGCGAATCATGAATGCGCCGTTCGGTTTCATGGCGTTCCTTGGCATCATCAGTCTCATCGGCGTCATCGTCAGTCACGTGATCGTACTCTTCGACTTCGTGGAGGAGCGCCGAGAGCACGGAGCGACGCTGGAGGACGCGCTCGTCGAGGCGGGGATCCAGAGGCTTCGGCCTGTGCTCATCACCGTAGTCGCCACGGTGGCGGCGCTGTTCCCGCTGGCAGTGCACGGCGGGCCCCTCTGGGAACCGCTCTGCTATGCGCAGATCGGCGGCCTATCGGTGGCGACGTTCGTGACGCTACTTCTCGTGCCGGCGGTTTACGCAATCTTTGTCAAGGACCTCCACGTCCTCACCTGGAAGCCGGCGCGCGAGCCTGACGCCGGTACGTGCGGATGAGTCCCTGAGCGGTCTCGGATCTTTTCAATGCCGAGTACGCGAGGATCGACCCCGTCGGAGCCGGGGTTGTGGACCTGATACGGTACGGCAATGACTGAAGGACGACCGCGACCGACGCGAGTCCGGGTATCCTATCGCTATGTGGGAGGGGTCGCCGCCGCCAGCACCTGTCGCACGGCGCTGCCGTCGAGCGTTTCCTGGGCCAGGAGTTGCTGTGCGAGGATCTCGAGCGCCGGCCGATGCCCTGCGAGCAGCGAGAGAGCTCGCTCGAACTGATCACTCACGATGCGCTGGACCTCCCCGTCGATGATGCGGCGAGTCTCAGGACTCATGGATCCGTTATCCTCCACGACGCCGCCCAGATACTGCATGGTCCGGCCGGCATACCGCACCGATCCCAGCTTTTCGCTCATGCCGAACTCGGTGACCATGCGGCGAGCGAGTTCCGTCGCTCGTTGTATGTCGTCACTGGCGCCCGTGCTAACGACTTGAAATTTCGTGCGTTCCGCGGCACGTCCCCCCAGCATCACCGCGATGCGGTCGTTGAGCTCATCGACCGTGAGGAGGAATCGGTCCTCGGCGGGAAGCTGCATCGTGTAGCCGAGCGCGCCGCGGCTCCGCGGGACTATGCTGATTTTGCTCACCGGGTCACCGTGTGGAACTAGCTCGGCTACGAGGGCGTGACCCGTCTCGTGGTAGGCGACCGTCGTGCGCTCTTGCTCGTTCATCACGCGGCTCTTCTTCTCCATCCCGGCGACAATGCGCTCGATGGCCGTCTCGAAGTCGGGCAGCGCGACGGCGTCCGCATTCCGGCGAGCCGCGAGTAAGGCGGCCTCGTTGACCACATTGGCCAGGTCGGCGCCGCTGAATCCAGCCGTCATGCGTGCTGCGGCCTCGATGTCGAAGTCTGGCGACAGACGGACGCCCTTGGCGTGGATCCGCAAGATTTGAACTCGGCCGGCCAAGTCGGGGTTCCCCACGGTGACCTGGCGGTCGAATCTCCCCGCTCGAAGCAGAGCAGGGTCGAGCACCTCCGGTCGGTTGCTCGCTGCCATGAGGATCACGGGTTTCGCCGTTCGAGTCTTGAACCCGTCAATTTCGGCCAGCAGTTGATTTAGCGTCTGTTCCCGCTCGTCGTTGCCCCCCAATCGCGCTGCGTTCGCGCGGCTCTGGCCGATGGCGTCGATCTCATCGATGAAAACGATCGCTGGGGCGACCTTGCGAGCCTGCTCGAAGAGGTCACGGACGCGGGCGGCGCCGACGCCGACGAACATTTCCACGAACTCGGAGCCGCTGGTCTCGAAAAATCCTACGCCGGCCTCGCCAGCGGTGGCCTTGGCAAGCAGTGTCTTTCCGGTTCCCGGCGGACCGACGAGGAGAACCCCCTTCGGAATACGCCCGCCCAACCTCGCAAACTTCTGCGGAGCCTTGAGAAACTGAATGATCTCTTGCAGCTCGCTGATGGCCTCGTCGGCGCCGCCCACGTCCTTGAACGTCACGCCGATCTCTTCGGGCTTGACCTCGCTCGCCTTGCTCCGCCCGACTCCGAAAAGACTCCCCATTCCGCCTCCGGCGCTCCCGCCGCCCAAGCGACGGACGGCCACCGAGTAAAGGCCTACCATCACGGCGAAAGGCAGGACCCACTCCAAGAGAATGCCGCTGAGCGGGCTGGGCGGTGCCTCGACGGAGTACTTGACTTGCGCTGCATCCAGTTCCTCGTAGAGCTTCGTGTCGCCCTGGGGGGCCGCCACCGCGTCGAACGGGATGGGAGGATCCTTGTCGGAGTGCGAATTTTTCAGGTGGCCCACGATGCGCGAAGATCCAATTGTGGCGTCGACCACCTGTCCCGCTCGAAGCTTTTGCTTGAACTCGCTGTACGGGACCTGCTCCTTCTGCATCGCTATCGGGACCAGAACGAATTGTTGGAAGGCCCAGAGGGTCAACAGTCCAAACAGCACAGAGCTCCAGCTAAAGGGTGACGGGTGCTGTGCCGGTTGCGTGGGTTTGGCTGGGCCTACCGGCCTTTCCAGTCGAGGTCCGCTCGTTGTGCGATTCATGGTCGTCTCTCCCACGGAAACAATCCTAAGTTCCCCCTCCGGGTCGTCGATGCCGCCGCCGCCGAGCCTCCACACGTCGCAGGCACGAGCGTCCCACACGGCACCCGTGCTGCTTTCGCAACCTGCATGAGTCCGAGGTATGCCGCAGTCGCCAGCCGGACGAAACAAAAAAACGGCTGGCCCGGAACTCCCCCGCAGGTTCCTCGCAAGCAGCATCTGCGGGCGCATTCCCGCGTCCCTCTGCTGCCGCGGCTTTGCTCGTACCGCTCGCCGTCACAATGCCCAGTCGAACTTCTGCCGAGCGGTACTAGGCTTGCGTGGGTCGTCATGGACGCGTCTGCGGAGTGGCGCAAAGGAGAAGGCACGATGCGAGTTCTCGTTGCGACGGACCTGAGCCCCTTCGCGGACGGGGCCGTGCGGCAAGCGGCGGCGCTCGCCGGGACCGGCGAAGCGCTGGCCGTCGTACACGTGGTGCCTGTCGCAAAAACCGCACACGTGATGTACGAAGGGGTCCAACTCGGTGTCGATTGCGCCACTCGAGTCGCGCGCCTGGTGCTTCTGTGGAGTCGATCCCGCCGAGTTCGACGGCATGTTTTCTGCTTGAGACCGGCACCATGGAATCCGACTCTCTCGCGCGCTTCGCGCACCTCATATCGGTTTCGCTGCTCGCCTCATCACTCTTCGTTTCGACCGACGTGCGTGCCGACAATGCGCCGCTCAATCTGTCCATCTAGATCGAACGCGCCGCGGGCGTGTCATACGCGTCGTTCGCCCCCTCGGGAGCGGGTGGATCTATCAGTGTGACGAGCGTAGGTCTCGGTGGACCCGCACTGAACCCGCTGGGGCTTCCGCGGGCAGGTGCCGATGTGATCCTGCCCACGGGCCTGACGCTCGGAGGCGCTGTCGGCTACGGCAACGTTTCGCTGTCGGCCAACCCGAACAGCGGTTCCAGTACCTCGGTGAGTGGGGACGCTTGGTTGTTGGCGCCGCGGGTTGGGTATGTGCTGCACCTCGCGCCATTCTTCGATCTTTGGCCGCGAGCCGGCGTGACGTTTGGAGAGGCGGAAGGATCCATACCGAGCTCGCTGGTCACAGCGACGAGTTGCCCGGATTCGACGGCGTCCGGGAGCAGCTGCACGACGACGAGCACGACAACCGCGTCGCAGAGCGCGTCGATCTTTGCGGTGTCGATCTCCCCCGAGGTCGTCGCGGTGCTGCGACTCACAGGGTCCCTCAATGTTCTGGGTGGCGTGTCGCTGGACTACGTGGTTGCCACGAGCGCCTCCGCTGGCTCGAGCGGCAACTCTCAAAGCGTCGACTCGGGCGGCACTTACTACGGAGTCCAGGGCTGGATCGGGCTTGGCGGATACGTGTTCTAACCGCCAGGCGCGTCGAGCGCCAGTGCGAGTGGGGGGCGGCGCTTTGAGTGCATCGACGCCATCCGCGACGGAGCCTCTAGGCTGGGAAAGAACCGTCTTGCGACCCATGCTGCTCGAGCAGCTCCCCGGGCGAGGTCGTTGCTACTTGGGGGCCACGTGAATCTGAATATCTTGCTCTGATGCTCCTTGTTGCGTCCAGAATATGTACTTCGAGTTCACCGCGATAGGCGAGTCAAAGAACTCATAATCAGCAGTCGCAACGAGGGTCGGGCTCTCGCTGCAGCCGCCGATGGCGCATTTGTAGACGTTGTCGTCGCGCCAATACACGTAGTCCGAATCGACCGCGATGGCGCTCGGGTCGGCCTGTCCGGCAGCCAGCGTGACTGCAGTGTCGATGCAATCGGCCTTGCTGCACTGCATGATCGTCCCCCCGTCGCCGTCGTAGCCAAGCCAATACACGTTCGTGGAGTCAACGGCGACGCCCTGCGCGCCATAGGGGCTCGACCATAGTTCAGTCGGTCCGGCGTCGCCGGCTCCGAGATTGGACACCGCCGCCGACCAAATGCCGGAGCCATCCACCCAGTAGACGGTCGAGGGATCGGCGGCCACGGACGAGGGGGCTCCGAGCGGCCCTGCCAGGAGTGTGGGCGCCCCATCGCAGCCTGCGATGGGGCAGGTCTCCACCTGGCCGCTCCCCCAAAGAGTCCAGTAGACGCGGTCGCCTCCTACGGCAACCCCCGGCGGCTGGATCAGACTGGACGCGATCATCGTCGGCGTGCACCCGCATCCGCCGATCGCACAGGACTCGATCGTCGACTGCGTCGTCCAATAGACACTATTCGCATCGAGAGCCAGAGCGGACTGAATCACGGGGAGGCCCCCTCCGCTACCCGGAATCGATGCGAGGACGGTCGGCTCATTGTTGCATCCGCCGACAGCGCACTTGAGCACCTGAGCGCCTCCCGTCATCGTGGGGGGCAAGCCGGGTCCGTGGCCGAGCACGAGCGTGTTTCCCCAATTGAGCCAATAGACGCTCACTTCGTCCGCAACGAGGGCGATCGGGAGCATCTGCCCCGTGGCCAGTACACCGGCGGGCAATGCAACGCATGCGCCGTCGTCGCAAGCTCCCCCGTCGCAGTCGTTGCCGGTGGACCCGCAATTGTGGGGATCGGACTGCGTGGGCTCGAATGGCATCGCCGCGTACGGGCAATTGGCGTCGGCTCCGACCGCGCCCCCGTCTTCGGGTCCCAGCGCGTCGACGACCAACAAACCAGCGTCGGCCGACCCAAAGGGCTCGGGAGGCTCCAAAGGTGGTGTCGTACTGCAGCCGCATACCGCGATCATGGAAGCGAGTTGCGGCGCGAAGACCATCCAGCGAGCAGCGTTCATTGATTGGTTCCCAGGCAATGAATTCGTGAGGCTCAGCCCCCTAATGCTAGCACCGCAACAGCGCGCGAGGCCACCACGCTTCCAGGTTTCTCCCGGGACCCTGGCCGACTACGACCGAAGGTCGGCTGGTCCGCGCCGAAAGCCATCTACGGCGTGCACACGGTGATCGACACTGTATCGCCGGGCTTGAGCTTCCGTCCCGGTGCGGGCTCCTGGCTCAAGACGACGTTGGTGGGCGTTTCCGCCATGGCGACCCAGCGCACAGCGGCCTTCAGCCCGAGGTCCTCGATCTGGGCTTTTGCCGCGGTCACGCCCGAGCCGACCAGTTTGGGAACTTCGATGTCGCCCGGAGTCGCTTGCAAGATGACAATCCCCGGCGTCGCATAGGCGACATCGCCCTTCGGTATCTGGTTGACGACCAGGCCTTCCACGGCTCCCGCGTCCGGACCGGAGCCCGTCATTTGAACGCTGTAGCCCCGTTGCTCGAGGCGCTGCCTGGCTTCGGCGGCGGGCAGATTGACCACATTCGGTATTCTGATGACGTCCTCGGCGAGTACGAGACTGACCGACGAATCGAGCGGCACGTGGTGGCCGGCCGCGACCGATTGGCGGATGACCGTACCCGGCTTGGCCACGGCGCTCGATTCATGAGACGCGACGAATAAGGAAATGTGCGCGGAGTTGGCATTGGTGCGGGCATCGCTCTCCGACATGCCCTGCATGTCGGGAACGACCGAGTCGGTCACGACGGGCTCTTTGGGCGGCATGATGTTGTAGCGCTCGACCACGTAGACCGTTCCCACCGCCGTTGCCGCTGAAGTGAGGATTGCCGACAGAACTGCCGCTGCACCATCCA
>JBEKXD010000138.1:0-9649 GCA_049512415.1 Polyangiaceae bacterium | reverse complement strand
AGCGTCGGTTACAGGAGGTTGGCTACGAAAACAACATCAGGCCAGTCGGTACGCAGACGGTAGCCGGATATCGGGGCTTGCTGCTAACCGCCACATCGAGTTCTGGCGGTAGGGAGCACTCGCTGTCGCTGGACTCCGGGGTCGACGCACTACACCACGTAGATATACGGATTGACGGGCAGCGTCACCCAGAAGTCACGGAGACGCTCTTCCCTATGCCCCCGGATTTGTGCGCCACGATGAAACCCATCATCGAGTGGTTCATCAACTACATCACCCACTCGCACTATGGCTGATCGCTGGGACGAGATTGAACGCATTGGGTCAAGGCCGAGCATCTCCGAGGCCATGGTGCTCGAACCTTTCGCCAAGTGCGCCGCGGTAGCGTGTGTCTTTGAGATGTCCGCAAGGCGGTACGCAGACAACACGCCAGAACTTCAAGCTCTCGCTCTGCGTGATCTGGGCGTGGTCGTCAAAGGGATTTGCGCCTATGTGGAGTCACGGACGACGGACGCGGAGCGCGCCCACCTCGATAAGTGTGTCCGGCTGCGAAACAAGCTTGTTCACCTTGAGTTGAGCAGAGCGACCGGACAGCTGAAGTCGTTCGGGATCGAATTGGACGAAGGCAAAGTACGGATGGGGAACTTGGACGATGGCACGACGATACGTGTGTCCGAGACGTCGACGGCCGAAGGACGAATCTGCGGATGGCTGCTCGAGTCTTCAACGAGCGGCGCTTTCGACCGAGGGCGCGAGGTTTTCAGGAGAGGGATTTTCCTTCTTAGTTGGCTGCGTTCGCGTGACTGTGGAGAAGATGTGTCATTCTGACCACGAAGAGGCAGCAGACCCGCAACCGGCCAACTGAAGTGGAGGCGCAACCCGAAGACGGGGCGCACGCACTGGCACGTTCGGTTGACCTTGGCCGACGGGACGCGCTCGCCGTTCATTCCGCTCGACCCCGCGATCCCCGACGGTGACATCGAAGCCGCCCGCGAGGGTGCGCGCCTCGTCGTCCAAGAGCTACGCGAGGGAGGGGCAGTCAAGCAGTCCGTGACCGAAACGGTCAGCGAATACGCCGCGCGCTGGCTCGCCGACCGAGAGGGGCGCGTCAATAGCATCCGGGACGACCGCTCACGGCTCCGTGACCACGTGCTCCCCACGCTCGGCCCGCTCGACGTCCGGACGTTCACGCGCGACGATGTCGAACGGTTGAGGGACTTGCTCGACGGAAGATCGTCATGGGCACGCTTGCGTGGAAGACGGTCGCCTCGTGTTGGACGCTGGTCACGAGCATGTGCGACGACATGGTCAATGCGAGGCGGCGCGAGCTCCGTGTCCGGACCGACAACCCGTGCCGCGACGTCAAGGCGCCCGACCGTGAGACGGACAAGGCCAAACAGCTCCTTTACCCGAGCGAGTTCCTACAGTTCGTGTCGTGCCGCCGCGTGCCCCTCGCCATGCGCCGAGCCGTGGCTATCGCGGTCTACACGTTCGCGCGCGACGGCGAACTACAGGCCCTCCGCTGGCGCGATGGTGATATCGACCTTGAGCATGGGGTGCTTGCCATCACGCGAGCCTTGAACGCCCGCACGGGCAAGGTGGAGAGCACCAAGTCAGGCGAGACGCGACGCTTTGCCATCGAAGCGAATTTGCTGCCTTTGCTCGAAGCCATGCACATCGAGGCCGACGGGACCGGGCCGGTGCTCCCCACCACGAACTCCACATGGCGCGAGCGCTGCGACGCTGGCTGAAGAGGGCAGGGGTCACGCGCCCCGAACTCCACACCGGAAGCCCGACGCGGAAGCCCCTCACGTGGCACGACCTTCGCGCGTCTGGCATCACGTGGATGGCCGTTCGCGGGGACGACCCCCTGAAGATCAAGCAGAGGGCCGGTCACTCGACGTTCAGCACGACCGAGATCTACATCCGGGAAGCCGAGTCAATCCGGCAGGGGTTCGGCGAGCCATTCCCGGCGCTCCCTTCCTGCCTGTTGGACCGCTCGGCAGGTTTAGGATTAGTTTTGGATTCCGGACCGGTTCCAATAGCAATCACCGGAAAAACAAGGCGATCCACGAGCGGGACACGGGTCTCGAACGCGTAGTAATCTCCAACGATTCCGAATGCTTACCGGATGCGAAAGCCGAACTGTCACGAAACTCGACACCTTCGGCGGATGTTTCGCACAATTCGGGAACGCCAAACGCCGAACCCTCGGAGGTCTCGGACGCCGAGCTTGCGGCCGCGATAGCCCGGGCCGTGCTCCGAGGGCTGGACGTCGTAGCCCCAAGACGCTCGCGACGGAACTGGACGAGCGCCAGAGGGCGAAGACACCCACGAACGTCATCGATCTGGACGAGCGACGGGGGCGAGGAGCGTTCGTGCGTGCCTTTGACTATTTCCCTAGAGCAATATACGTTGTGAAGCATGTGGAAAGTCCTTGAGCAGCGAGCCGCAGCCAAGGTCCTCGACAAGCTTCCGCACCACGTCGGCGAGAAGTACGCCTTCTGGTGCGCCATCGTCCGCCAGTCCGGTCCCCAAGGGCTCCGCGCGATCAAGTCGTTCCGCGATGAAAAGCTGACCGGCAAGCTCGCGCGTATGCGGTCTTCCCGACTGAACGAACAGTGGCGTGTGCTCTACCGTGTCGAGGCGGACGTTGTGACCGTCTTCGTCGAGCGCATCACGCCGCACGACTACCGTCCGTAGGCGGACAAGGAACAAGGTCACCATGGCACCCAAGGTCAAGAAGACGAGCGCATCTGAATACGTACCGGCCCGCGTGCGCGTGGAGCTCACGCCAGGGGAATCGGTTCGCGTCGCGCGAGAGCTCCAAGCGATGACGCAGACCGAGCTTGCGGCCGCGAGCGGTATCCCGCAAGGGACGATTTCCAGCATCGAGAGCGGTCGCGCTAGGCTCGGCGCCGAACGCGCGGAGAAGCTCGCGCGCGCGCTCAAGGTTCACCCCGCTGTGCTGCTGTGGCCGAACTGGGACGTGGACAGCCAGTCGCAGCGGGCCGCGGGGCAAGCGACGGGCTGATGATGGCACGCGTTCCGAAGTGCTGAGCGGCCAACGCGTTGAGGCCTCGGATGCCGAGCTTGAGCGAGCGACCATCGAAGCCGGTGATGCCCGGGCTCGACGGGATGGCGAAGACGCTCGCCGCGGTGCTCGACGAACGACGGCGGGCGCGGACCCCGGACAACGTGGTCGACTTGCACGCCGGAGATTGGCCAGCGCGGTCGACTGCCAGCGATGCGCGATAGGAGCGCAGCGCGTTCTTCGCGCGTACTTTGTATTCGTCGGCCTCTTGGGGCTTTTCTTCTGCGTCACACCTATCGTCGCTGCGCCCAGCGTCAACGTGAAGATTCTCTGCGCTCTCTCAATGGTAACTTCGCTCGGATTTCTATATATCGGTGCCGTGTTGAGACGTCTTCTGGTGCGGGGGACGCAGCTTATCTACGGGTTCGTCATCGGCAGCGCCCTGCTGTTCGTCGTCAGTAGATTGGTGAACCAGTCGGCGACGCCAACCCCCTTCGGACTTGCGGTCACCGTCGGCACGCCATTGATCTACCTGTATCTCTGCGTCAACGTACGGCGCCTATCCGCCGAGGCGCGCGCGCACGCCGGCACCTCGCACGCCGCGTGAATAACGCTCGATTCTCGCTCACCTGACGCAACGAGGAAAGCGCCGACTCTGGAGCGAGGTGGAGCGAGTCCCTCGCCGAGCCACAGGGCGATAGTCCCCGCTCAGCTCAGAAGGGGCAAGGCGAAACCACGGATCTGATCCGTGCGCAGGGCGTTTACTACGTCCTCGCCAACGGATTCTCGGTGCCACCGCGACCGGATACGCACGAGCCCCCGCGCGGACGGCTCGCGTCCCTGCTGGGCGCGGCGAGGTACCACGTGAGCGTCGACATCCGGACGCGATTCGTCTGGCTCCTCCGTCGTCGCCTCCAGGACGTGCCTGGAGTGCTAGGGGAAGTCCGACAGAGAACCGTGATCGCGTGTCGGTCTCTTCGCCGCGTGTTGGCGGAGGATCGACCGCAGCATGCAGCACACCGCACTCCCCGATCCGAGACCCGAGATCGCGAGACGCGTCCGGGCAGCCTCTGTCACCGCTGTCGCTCGCGACCTTGGGATTCCTCGCGAACAGATCGCCCGCCTCGCTGGAGGGCTTGACGTCCGCGCCTCGACGCTCGCCCTCGCGCGCGACCGCTTGGCGCTTCTCGTGGAGGCCCGCACGCAATGAGCCACAAAGGGCAACGGCGCCGCGGGCTTTCTCAGGGCCACCACGACGCCGCCGAGGGACACTGCGAACATAGCACGGTCGATGTCGCCGAGCTTGAGGCTCGCATTACCGCGAACGTGCTTGGGCGGATCGCGCTCGCGCTCGCTGGCCCGACGAAGCCGAGCCATTATTCCACAAGGCGCGGCTGCGCTCCCCCAGGGCGCAGCGATCGCAATTGGAAAGCGATCGCGCGGACAGTTCCAGGCGCGTCCAAGCCGGGACGATGGTGGATCGTTCCGGTTTCCGACTACGAGGCGTGGGAGCGGTCGCAGTCGAGGCGAGCACCGCCTGCGGTCACTGCCAACGACCACGGGCCCTCGACGTGGACGCCGGCCCAGGCAATGGCCGAACTGGGATTGCGGGGTACTCGGTCATGACTGGGGTCAATCCGTTCGTCGCCGCGATGGCCGTGCGCGCGTGGCACGAAGCTGGCAACATGTGGGCGCGGCTCGCTCTCATCTGCAAAGACCGCGCGCTAAAATGCGGCGAATCTGGCTTTCGTGAGCTCGCCAAACGGATCGACGCCGAGCGAGCGATTGATGAATGGGCTGTTGAGGCGCCGACCGACGTGCAGGTCGGCGGAGCATCGTGACTGACCCGATCGACACCGTCCTTGCGGAACACTTTGCAGAGCGAGCGAAGAACGCCGCCAACGATGTCTCGCTCCTTCCGTGGAACGACGACCAAGGATGCCGACGTCTTCCCGTCTTCGACGACCTCGAACGGCTGCCGCCGTGGGCACGTCACGGCATCGAATGGGCAGACCGCGCCAAGAAGGCAGACGCGCCGGCCGAGTATGTGCCCGTCGCGTGCGAGACGACGGTGCACACCATACTGCGGCACGACAGCCGATGGACCGGGGTGCTTGCCATCGACGACATGGCCAAGATCGTCGCGGTCACTCGTCGCCCCCCATGGCACACCTACGAACCAACGACGAGCGCGGAAGCCTGGAATCCCGATATCGATCCGGTGCGTTTGGTCGATTGGCTGCGCCGAGCGTACGGCCTGCAAATGTCCGGCGAGCGGCTCGCAGCGTGCGTGCTGAACGTTGCCCAGGACAGGCACTTTCACCCGGTGAGGGATTACCTCAGCTCGCTCACTTGGAACGGGACAAAGCGTGTGGAGACGTTCCTTTCCGTCTACTGCCGCGCGCTCGACGGGCCCTACGCGCACGCGGTCGCCCGCGTCCTATTTGTGGGTGTCGCGAAACTATTCAGCCAAGCGATCGACGAGACACGCCGAAGCGAGGCACGCGTCCTGCGCGAGCGCGGCGACCAAGTCACGCTCAAGAAGACGCGAAGGAGTACTTCCAATACTTCTGGGGCCATGCCTCGCCATACTGGGCCGGACGCTTCCTCGATTCGTGGACCTCACTCGCACGAACTCTGCGCACTCATCGCGAACACTTGCTCAACTGGTTTCGCGCGCGACACGCCTTCGCGATGGGCGCCGTCGAGGGCTTCAACGACAAGGCCCGCGTCACCACGAAACTCGCCTACGGTTTCAGGACCTACGAGCATGCTGAAATCGCCTTGTTGCATCGCCTCGGAGCGTTACCCGAGCCCTCGTGGCTCACCCTCGGATTCGTTTGAGGTCAATCGAAGCCCCAAGCGTCGTCCTTGAACACGATGCTTGCCCCGAAGAACGCTGACGCACCATCGCCAAGGAAGCTCCCCGAGCGCGTGGCTTCTGTGCGCGACCTTCTCGCTCGAAGCTCGTCCGCCTGGACGGCTGCACAAGTCGCTGCGTCGTTCACGGGGGCGAAGGCGAAGGACGCCGAGCCGGTGCTCGACAGCCTCGCCGCCCTCGGACTTCTCGTCGCGTACGCGGCTAAGGACAAGCGATGGTGGAAGGCTGCGGGTCGGGTGGCGGCGTGAGGAGTGGGCGCACACCCGGCGGGCATACGTGCGCTGATGAGTCCGCAGAAGGAGCGGACAATCGCGAGACGTTTTCTGTGCGAGGCCTACAGGAACGAACCACGCGTCGAATCAGCCACTTGCGCACATGATGGCATGGCGAACTGTACAAGCGCGCAACTTGATCCTAAATCAAGCGGCCTTAGATACGTTCTGATGGACGTGACGCGAAGGAGCGCTCAGGCATGGCGGACGCGAAAGGCGATCTGCTCGATCGTGTACAGCGTGCGGCGAGGTACGGGCAGATTCACGTGAGCAGGGTTCACGGCCGCGAGCGCACGAACGAAAGGAACGCTCGGGCGGAGGACGTTCGGACCGCCATATTGTCGGCGACCAGCGCTTTTGAGCAGCCGAACGAGGACAGGCCTGACCAAGGCGTGGTGCGCATCGAGGGGGGCGTGGACACCGATGGCGACTCGCTCACCGTCGTGGTGGCCGAAACCTCGTACGGGCTCAGAATTGTGACCGTTTTTTAGAGGGAGCAATGAAGGACAAGAGCTATCGATGTGCGGAGTGTGGAAAGGACATGGCGTGGCGGGGCTACAGGAATGTGGAGCAGGTTGGACGCTTCACGGTGGCCGACGCCACGGCGATGGCATGGCAGTGCGAGGCATGCGGGGAGGCCAACGTTACTCTTGACGCGCTTGCCGGCTACGAGCGCCGTGCCGCTGCGGTCGTGTTACGCGACGCCGCTGATGTCGACGGTGCAGTGGTGAAGTACGCGCGCAAGGCGCTTGGAATGAAGCAGGCGGACCTAGCCGACCGCATCGGGTGCCACGCGGAAACTCTGTCGCGGTACGAGACGGACGCGGCGCCGGTACCCCCCGGCGTCCGCTTGGCGATCGTCGCCATCCTTGACGGAGTCGAGAGAGCTGGAAGCCTCGAAGCATACAGGTGTCAGCGAACCAAAGGGGCCGACGACACTTTTGAGGTACCTCCGCCGCGGCGAGAGTGTGCGTGAACAGACCGATACCATGACCACAGCCAAGGGCGGCCGCCCCGCAACGGGAGCGGTCAAGTGGACGAAAGACAAGGCCAGGCTAGAGCGCTGGCACGGGCGCGTCACGATGCCCGACGGGAAGCGGCAGTTCGTCCCCCTCGACCCTGCGATACCTCGGACCGACGAGGCCCGGGCCCGAGCGTGCGCCGTTCAGACGGCGGAGTTCTTCCGTACCGCTGGCGTGGTCAAGGCGGAGGTCAAGGAAACGGTCGCGGAATACGCGGGACGCTGGCTCGACGATCGCGAGGGGCGCGTCAACAGTATCCGCGACGACCGCTCACTCATTCGTGACCACGTGCTTCCCGTCCTCGGACCGCTCGACGTCCGAACATTCACGCGAGACGACGTCGAACGATTGCGGGACGCGCTCGACGCCAAGATCGTCAAGGGGGAGCTCGCATGGAAGACAGTCGCCTTCGTCTGGATGGAAGCGATCGCGCGAAAGAGCAGCGGTTCGATCCCGCCGATTTGTTCATCAAGTTCATGGAACGGTTGGCTATTCCGCCAAAGAACGCGTGATCGGATCGCTTCCGTGCGCCGGACAAGCCGGCAAGGTGTCAGGATGAAAGTTCCCAACGATGAAAGGAGTAGCTACCCGCATCGACCCCGAGTCATGCGTCAGCACCCGCAAGGGTGTGGGCGAAGCGTTGACAGGGGCACGCACAGGCCAGCCATTGAGCCGCGAAATACCCAAACTTCGGAGCGCCGACGCTGTGGAAGCAAGCGGAAGGCAGTACGGGCAGCGTTGTCATGGCGAGACGCGGTCCGGCTCTGCGCGGTCTGAGACCCTGGCATGTGCGCACACACCTTGCTTGGAAACCGGGAGATCCCACAATCGTCTGGGGAGCAGCAGGCCGCAGACCGCGTCGAGAAGTCCAAAGGACGCACGTCGACGATGCACGAGCGTGGGAAGTCGGACAGGCCCGTAGTACCGATGAAGTCGCCGAACAACGCCGCGCATGCGGTTGCGGAGGTGGCGGAGGGAAGGGGCCTGGCCAAGGAGAATTCGACGAAGCACGACGCGTTCCGGACACAGAGCCGGGTCGACGCGCCCAATGTGCTCGAGCGAATACGTCAGAGAGCCAAGAGGAACAAGAAGGAGAAATTCACCGCGCTCTTCCATCAGGTCTACGATGTCGAGCGCTTGCGAACCGCGTATCGTGCATCATCGCGAGATGCGGCCGCCGGCGTCGACGGACAGACGTGGGAGCGATACGGCGAAGCCATCGAGGACAACCTCGAGGACTTGGCACGTCGGCTCCGACAGGGAGCGTACCGAGCGAAACCGGTTCGTAGGGCGTACATCCCGAAAAGCGACGGGCGGTTGCGGCCGCTCGGCGTGCCGACGCTGGAAGACAAGATCGTCCAGCGCTCGGTGGTCGAGGTGCTCAACGCCGTCTACGAGCGGGATTTTCTCGGTTTCTCGTACGGATTCCGGCCGGGACGCAGTCCGCATCAAGCACTCGATGCCTTGGCGGTCGGGATAGGTACGAGGAGAGTGAGATGGGTGCTCGACGCCGACATTCGTGACTTTTTCGGAAGTCTCAGTCACGAATGGTTGGTCAAATTCGTGGAGCACCGAATTGGGGACCGGCGCGTCGTGCGGCTCATCCAGAAATGGTTGTCCGCCGGCGTTCTGGAGCACGGAGTACGAACACGAAGTGAGGTGGGTACCATTCAAGGTGGCAGTATCTCGCCTTTGTTGGCCAATATCTATCTCCACTACGTGTTCGACCTGTGGACCCAACGATGGAGGACCAAGCAGGCGCGCGGCGACGTGGTCGTCGTGCGTTTTGCGGACGACTTCGTCGTGGGGTTCGAGCGCGGGGCGGACGCAAGGCGATTCCTCGCGGACCTTCGTGAGCGATTCGCCAAGTTCGGCCTGTCTCTGCACCCTGACAAGACTCGGCTCCTCGAATTTGGTCGCTTCGCCGACCAGGATCGTCGACGCCGGGACATGGGCAAACCGGAAACGTTTTGCTTCCTGGGCTTCCGGCACATGTGTGCCAGGACCCAGAGTGGAGCGTTCACGGTGCTGCGCCAAACGGACAAGGTGCGAATGCGTGCGAAGCTACAAGCGGTCAAGGCCGAATTGCAGCAACGTATGCATGCTCCCATCCCGGAGACCGGAGCGTATCTGCGGGCCGTAGTGACCGGGCACTTCCGCTACTTCGGCGTGCCCCTAAACTATAAGGCCCTCGGAACGTTCCACCACTCCGTGATGAGGCTCTGGTGGCGAGTGCTCGAACGGCGCAGTCAGAACGGGCACATCACTGTGCCCCGAATGAACCGCCTGGCGAAGCGCTGGCTGCCGCCTCCCCACATCCTCCATCCCTATCCACTTGTGCGCTTCGGCGTCACTACCCGAGGCAAGAGCCGGATGCGGTAGCCCCGCTCGTCCGGATCCGTGGAGGGGGCCGCGAGCGATCGCGGTCCCTACTCCGACA
>JBEKXD010000137.1:0-7920 GCA_049512415.1 Polyangiaceae bacterium | reverse complement strand
GACCCCGACCCCGACCCCGACCGCGACCCCGACCGCGACCCCGACCGCGACCCCTTTTTCTCCGGTCCCCTTCCCCGCCGGTCACTCGACCTGTCCTAGCCTGCTTCCCGGCGGCGGCCTGCACGGCTTCCTTTCTCCCGCGGACACTCGCCTCTCCTTCGTCGACGGCGACGACTTCTTGGCGCTGATTGGCCGCGCCCCCACCGGCGGGCTGCCGCCCGACTATCGCCCGCGCGACCTCGTCGATCTCTACGACGGCGTCGCCCGGTCCGCGAGCCAATGCGATGCGGGCCACATCTGCCTTCGCCGCGAGGCCGCGCGAGCGATGCGGCTCATGCTCGACCGCATGCGCGCCGACGGACTCAGCGGGCGCGTGGAGTCCGCCTATCGCGGATTCGCGATGCAATGTGGAGTCTTTGCCTGGTCCGCGCGCCGGCAGCCAGGCGGGTTTTGCACCGTGTCGACCGAGAACGCTCTCGCCGGGCACAGCCAACACCAGCTCGGCACGACGGTCGACATGTTCACGAGCGACTGGGGGGCGCGAGATCCGACGACCGGGCAGGGCGTGTTTCGCGACGGGTTCGGATGCACCGCAGGCGGGGCGTGGCTCGACGAGCACGCATGGAAATACGGATTCCTCGTTCCTTATCCGATCCATCCTGACGACCGGCGTCCCGGATCGTGGTGCGCTGTCCGGGCCGACGAAGACGAACGTGTCAATCCAAAGACGGGGTTCAAACACGAGCCCTGGCACCTGCGTTACGTGGGCGTCGACGCGGCCGCGCAGTTCCACGAAGCTTGGCTGGAGAGCGGACCGGGGACGGGCAACGAGATCGCGCTCGAGCAGTGGCTGCGGGCGCGTCGGGGCCTGGCAGGCGACATCGACTTGCCGGTCTGTGACGGATGCAACTGCGGGGCGTGCGCCACGTTCGCCGCGGACGGAGACAAGACGCCGTGCGGCGACGCGTCGCTGCGCCTAGACGGCTTCGGGCACGTGGCTTCGCCAGAGGAGCAGCCCCGGATTCTCCGAATTCGCGCGTCGATAGATCGCAGCGACCTCGCGACGATCGACGTCACCCTTCGCGCTCCGCCTCACACCCCTACGCAGCCTCCCGTCTTGGACGAGGGCGGTCCGGTGTACGCCGCCGGGAGCACTTTCGCGCAGCTCGTGCCGTCTCCGGGCCGCTCCCCCCGCGGGTACGACGACCTTCCGGGAGCATGGCGCCTGGGCATCGAGCCCGTAGCTCGTGGTGCGATGCGATGGCCGTGGAGAGCGTCGCTCGCAAAACCCGAACTCGCGCGGATCTGGAATCGAGCCAATGCACTGCTGCCGGCGAACGCGGGCGATCACGGGGTTCGGGTGCGCGTGGCTGTGCCGGCCGGGACTGACCGGGTCCGCGTATCCCTGCTTGAGGGGGAGAGCGAGCACGGGACGGTGGAGGTCGGGCTGGTCCCCGCGGAGTGAGGCGGGGGAGCTCGCTCGCGCGCCGAGCGCCAGCGCGGGCGTCGTGCTCGGCCAACGCGGTCAGCGAGCGACGATGGCGACGGACAACGCTGTCACAACGACGGCGCAGAGCAATCCCATTGCCGCATAGGCACGGCTGCGAAGCGAGTCGGACGGGGCTGGCACGGCGCGAGCGTCAGTCTCGATGGCCGGCAGCGAACCGGCCCGCAGCGCGGCTAGCATCTCCCCGGCGCTCTGAAAGCGGAGGCGGGGGTCAGGTGCGACGGCTCGCATGACGACCTCCGCAATGCCGTGATCGATGTCGGACGCTACTTCCCCGAGCTGCCGAGGGGACCGATGAAGCTTCGCCTCCATGATCGCGCGGCAGTCGTCCGCTGCGAATGCCGGATGTCCCGACAGAAGTTCGTACAGAATCAAGCCGAGTGCGTACACGTCCGTTCGAGCATCTCCGCGCTTGCCACGTATTTGCTCGGGAGCCATGTATTCGGGCGTTCCCAACGGATTCGAGAAACCTCCCCAGGTGACGCGTCGGGCCGAGAGATCGAGAGCGACTCCAAAATCAATGATGTGTACGCGCCCTCTCGCGTCGACGAGGATGTTCTCCGGTTTGAGGTCGCGGTGAACGACGCCTTGATCATGCATGTACACTAGGGCTTCACAGACCTGCCGCCCTACGGCGAGTACTTCGTCGACGGGCAGTCGGCCAGAGGCTCGCGATTCCCTCATGACGCGCCAGAGCGACCGTCCCTCGATGTGCTCCATGACGATGTAGGGTCGACTTTTGTCACGGACGGGGAGTGCCTTTGCGATGGAGGGATGATCGAGCCGCTCGCCGATGCGCTGTTCGCGCTCGAACCGAGCATAGAAGGCCGGATCCATCTCGAACTGAAGATGGGGAACCTTGAGCACGACCTGCGCTCCGCTCGACCGCGTCCGCGCGCTGAATACGGACCCCATCCCGCTGCGAGCCATCACGCGCAGGATCTCGAAGTCGTCGAGGACGTCTCCGGGTGCCAGGTCATCGCTCGATGCAAGTTCACGACTTGGTTTAACCATGCCCTATACACTACGGCCACCTCGCATCAGCGTTCCGTCAGGAATGGCCGCCGTTCCATCAAGAATGTGCAAGTGTCGCCGGGGACCCCGCACCGCGGTGCCGCTCCAGCCAGGAGTGGGCAACGACCAGCAGAGGAGGTTGGACCACCCGCGTGAGGACGGCGAGAATGAGGGAGCCTCCGATGACCACGATCGCGAGTGGCTTCTGGGTCTGCGATCCGATGCCGTGCGACAGGGCCGCAGGCATCAGCCCGAGGGTAGCGACCAACGTCGTCATGAGCACGGGCCGGAAGCGCTTTTCGGCCGCCTCCCGAGCTGCCTGCTCGATGGAGTGACCTTCGACCTCACGCAGTCGCTGGAAATACGTGACGACGAGAATCGCATCCTGGATGGCAATGCCAAAGATAGAAATGAATCCCATGGCCGCCGAGACGGAGAAGTTCAGGCCCGTGATGAGCAGCGCCAGGACACCGCCTGTGCATGCAATCGGAATGCTGATGATCACGAGGATCGTGTCGAGCCACGTTTTGACCGCGCTGTAGGTCAAGAACGTGATGAGAAGGACCGTCAGCGGTATGATGAGCTGAAGGCGCTCCTCCGCCTCGTGCAGCTCGTTGATCTCACCGGCCCACTCGAGACGCGTGTCATACGAGAAGCAGCTCTTGGTGCCCTTCGGAGCTTTCTCACACATTGGTATGGAGTCTCTGATCTTCGCTTGCGCCGCGCCTATCGTGCTAGCAAGGTCTCGCCCGCGGACGCTGAACTTGACCGGACTATACCGCCGGCCATCCTCGCGGTAGATCATCGAGGGGCCCTCCGCCGTCTCGATGTCCGCCAGCTCCCCGAGTGGAATCGACGATCCGTCCGGAGCGGATACTGTAATTTCGCGAAGAGCTTCGATGCTCATCCGGTACTCCGGTTTCCAGCGAACGGTGAGGTCGAAGAACTTCTCTCCTTCATAGACTTGGGTCACGGCCTGACCCCCGATGGCGGCCTGGATGACGGCATCGACGTCGCCCGTATTGAGTCCGTAGCGCGCGCACTCCTTGCGTCGGGGAGCGATGCGGATGCTCGGCTGTCCGAGGGACCGGAACATTCCGAGGTCCGCGATTCCGGGCACTTTGCCCATCACGTCGACGACTTTCTCAGCCAGCGCCTCGTTACGTTCGAGGTCAGGTCCGAAGATCTTGACCGAATTCTCTCCCTTGACGCCGCTGATGGCTTCCTCGACGTTGTCGCTGATGTATTGGGAAAAGTTGAACACGACTCCGGGAAACGCCGCGGTGAGTTCGTTGTTGATGTCTTCGGTCAATCGCTCCTTGGTGAGACCTCGGGGCCACTCGTCGAAGGGCTTCAACGGGGCGAAGAACTCGATGTTGTAGAAACCGGAAACGTCCGTTCCGTCGTCCGGACGGCCGAGCTGAGAGACGACCGTGACGACCTCGGGATGGGTGCGATGAGCCTCGTCGCACGGAACGCCGGGGGTGTCCGGGCATCCGCGCAGGATCGAGCGCATGCGCCCGACGTACTTGGCACTCTGGTCGAGGGAGATCGAGGTCGGTAGCGTAGCCCGAATCCAGAAGTTGCCTTCCTCCAGTTTCGGCATGAACTCCCGTCCGAGCAGGGGGAAGAGGACGACGCAGAGGACGATCGGCAGCAAGCTGAACGCGAGCGTGCCTCTCGGATACTTCATCGCCAGGTCAAACGCGGGGGCATAAATCCTGTGGAGAACGCGCATGATCACGCTCTCCTTTTCTTCGGCCTGTGCGGGGATGACCTTGGAAGCGAGCACGGGCGTCAGTGTCAGCGCGAGGCATATTCCTCCGCCAATCGCAAACGCATAGGTTCGCGCCATGGGAGCGAAAATCACCCCGGACACGCCCGTCATCGTGAAGAGGGGTAAGAATGCCACCCCGATGATGAGCGTCGAGAACATCATCGGCGTTGCGACTTCACGAGCGCTGTCCTCGATCCGCTCGACGACGGTGCCCCGACCGTGCGCCCCGAGGTGGCGAAAGATGTTTTCCATCATGATCACCGTCGAGTCGACCACGATGCCGAAATCCACCGCTCCGAGCGAAATGAGATTCGCAGACGTATGCGTCCCTACCAAGCCGCAAAACGCCACCAGGAGCGCCAAGGGGATGTTCACGGCGGTGATGAGTGCGGCGCGCGTATGCCCGAGAAATAGAAGGAGCACGAGCGCGACCAGAGCCATTCCGACCAACAGGTTTTCGATGACCGTATGGGTTGTGACGTGAACGAGCGCGCCGCGGTCGTAATACGGCTCGATGTCCATGCCGGGCGGCAGGACGTGGTTGTCACGAATATACTTCACGCGTGCGTAGATGCCGTCCAGGGTCTTCGGTGTTTCACCGCCATAGCGCATGAGCACGATGCCCTGCACGACGTCGGGGTCGTCGTTGTAGCCGACAATTCCGAGGCGCGGCGCGTACCCGACATCAATGTCCGCTACATCCTTGATGCGAACCGGTGTACCCTTCTGTGCCGCAATGACGACTTCCTCGATGTCGCGGACGTGGTCGGCCCGGGACCCCATGAGGCCAATGCCTCGCACGTCGTAGCTCTGTTCGCCCAGGAACATCCGCTGTCCGCCGACGTTTTGGTTGGCGTTCTGAACTGCAGTCGACAGCTGGCTCAGCGTCACTCCGTGCCCGCGCAGCCGGAACGGGTCAATCTCGACGTGATACTGCTTGGTCTCGCCGCCGTAGCTCGTGACGTCGATTACACCCTGGACCTGCTTGAACTGTCGCTCGAGAATCCAGTCTTCGGCGGTCTTGAGATCCTTCAGGGCGTAGCCGCTGCCGACCACGCGATACCGAAACACCTCGCCGATGGCGTTCCACGGGGACAGCTGTCCCTGGAGTCCAGAGGGAAGTTGAACGAACTGGAGGCGATTGATGACCTCCTGGCGGGCATCCCTGTAATCTGTACTCCAACTAAAATAACATTTCACATCGCTCAAGCCGAAGAGCGAGAAACTCCGGATGTGGTCGAGGCCAGACATTCCAGAGAGGCCGATTTCGAGCGGGACCGTGACGTAGCGTTCCGTCTCCTCCGCGCTCCAGCCCGGCGGCTGGGTGAGGACCTCGACCAGCGGCGGGCAGGGATTGGGGTAGGCCTCGATGTCGAGCTGCCTGTATGCCACGAGGCCCGACACGATAAGGAGGACAACCATCGAGAAGACGATGAACGGTGCACGGAGCGAGTTCGAAACAATTCGTTGGATCATGATGGGCTGAGGGATGCGACACTGGACCTTCGCAGTCACCCGCAGCGCCGCAGGTCGGGCGCCGCGGCGCGACGAGGACGGTACCTATACACGGCCGCCCCAGGACGTTACGCGCCAGGGTCACGGATTTTGCGACGTGAGCGCCGCGCCGTTGGCGACCACCGCTTGGCCGCGCTCAAGCCCGCGCGTGACCACGGCCCACGGGCCGGTCTCCCCCTCGTCGACCTCGACGGGAACGCGCCGGAAACGCAAGTTGCCGTTGTCGCCGTCGAGCTGAATGAAGGCCACCTTCGTGTCGCCGAGATGCACGACCGCATCGCGCGGGACCGCGAGCGCTCGTTTCTGGTCGACCGAGATCCGCACGGTCGCGTACATCTCGGGCCGCATCCGTTTCTCCGGATTGGCGAACGTGCAGCGCACTTTCGCGGTTCGCGTGACAGGATCGAGCATCGCGCTCACCCAGTCGACCTCACCTTTGTAGGCGACGGAGGGGTAGGCGACGACCGTCACGCTCGCGGACATTCCGACGTGAACGCGACCGAGGTCACTTTCGTAGAGGTCCGCGAGCACCCAGACCTTGTCCACCTCACCGATCGTAAAGAGCTCCTGGGCCGCTCCCCCGGTGTATTGGCCTTGGACTTCGATGCCGGGGTTGATGTTTCGCAGCAGGACTTCGCCATCGATTGGCGAGGTCAGTGTGTAGGATTGGGTGACCGCGTTCACGTTGCCGACGCGAAGCAGGGCTTGCTTCTGCTGCGCGCGCTCGAGTTCGGCCTTCGCCTTGCGCCAGTTGTCGTTGGAGGCTTCGAGGTCGGACGCGCTTCCAGCCTTCTCTTCATAGAGTTGTTTCTTGCGGTTCCGATCGTGCTCCGTCGCGACGAGGTCGGCTTGCGCCTTATGAACGTCGCTCACCGCACTTCCGATGTCCGGGGATTCGATGACGGCCAGAGGCTCCCCCTTACTCACGTGCTGGCCGAGCTGCGCCGTGATCCTCGCGACGCGCCCGGTCACCGGCGAGAAGACGTGAGCGGAGCGGAGGTCGTCGAGCGTCACCCGCCCGCTCGTGACGATCGACGAGTCGAGGTTCTGGTCGGCGACCGTCTGGATCTCGATGCGCGTCTCACGGACCTGCTGGGGTGTGAGAAGCACTTCGCCCGAGGGAGCTTGCGCCCCTTGGGGTGTCGTCGCCGCCAAGGAGGTCTTGCAGCCGCTGAGGGACCCGGCGGCCAGGACCACGAAAACCCAATACAAGTGACGATGAAAAGGCATGTGCATTGCTCCCGCGCGGGTGTTCCGTTCTCGCTACGAGTGTCAGTCTCCGGTGCCGGGCGTGGACCCCGCGTCCAGCGACGCCGCGACGAAGGCGCAAGCGTCCGGGTCCTGGTCCGCCATACAGATCGACAAGGCACCCCCATTGCAGCCCGTCTGGCAGTAACCATTGCCGCTCTGGCCGCTCGTCGGGCAACAGTAGTTCTCGGGACAGAGGGCGGGCTGCGTGCATTGAAGTCCGCTGCCGCACTCGTCGTGACTCAAGTCGGGATTGCAGCGATCCCCTTCGCCGCCTCCACCCCACTCCTCGGCCGTGCAGCCCGCTCCCGCAATAGCCACGGTCACGCCGAGGGAGACTACGAGCAGACCAATGTGAATCGTACTGGAACTGAGTTTCGTGAAAGGTCTTGAGTTCATTGCGAGACTCCTAGAAGCGGACCAGCGCCGAGAAGATCACTCGGTCATCGTTCTTCGACAGGTCCGGTCGCCAGCCCGGAGGAACCGGTGTGGTGATGTACCCATCGGGCGAGGTGACTCCGCCGTGGCCCGCGAAGTACGGCACGCTGGCCTGGCGATGATTGAACTCGAGGCCATAGGTCACATTTTCCACGGGCATGTACTGGAAGCCTCCCTCGGCGTCCCAGGCGTCGAGCTGCGTCCCGCTGTTGTTATCGAACGCCGTCTGAGAGACGGCTGTGTATTGGAGCCCCTGGATGCTGAGCGGCTGTGGAATGGGCGAAGCGATGCCGGTGGGCAAGAGTGCCAGGTAACGCCCTGGATTGTGCATGAAGCCCCCACCGACGGTGAAGCCGAGGATGTCGTGAAACATCCAGACGCGGTGATAGGCCATGGCGCTCACGAACTGCTGAGTGCACGG
>JBEKXD010000136.1:0-8466 GCA_049512415.1 Polyangiaceae bacterium | reverse complement strand
ACGCGCAGCAAACCCGTGACCCGAAGAGCCGGATGCGGTAGTTCCGCACGTCCGGATCCGTGGGAGCCCCGGGGGGCAACCCCCGGGGCGACCCGAGCGATCCCGGTGGCGAGCGTGCTCGCGTACAGGAAGTCAGGAAGTACGCTCCGCGCGACTCGCCGCCGGCCTCGCTCGGTCTGGGCCGAAATACGCCGGCCTTCTTCCATTTCGACAGGCTTGACCAGAAAGCCCGCCCCGGGCGACTCGCCGCCGGCCTCGCTTGGTTTCGACCGAAATACACGACCTTCTCGGCGACACTTCGGCACCGAGCGGCGTCCGCTAGGTTCTAGGGTCCGCCCTTGAGCCGCGCAGCAAGCGCACCGGTCGTGTGCATCTCGGACACGATGTCGCAACCACCGACGAGTTCCCCGTCCACGTAGAGCTGCGGATAGGTGGGCCATCCGGCATAGCGCTTGAGCTCCTCGCGAAGCTCTGGATCCGAGAGGATGTTGTACGTCTCGAAATCGACGCCTTCGGTTTTCAGGATCTGAACCACTGTGTTCGAAAATCCGCACGCCGGAAGCTGCTTCGTTCCCTTCATGAAGAGCATCACCTTGCTGCGGCGCAGGAGAGCATCGATGCGTTCGCGTGCCGTGTCACCCACGATCGGATCCTCCGTTGCTCGGAAAAGTCGCGCGGGCCGCTGGGCTGACCGGGGTGGCGTCGGCGGCGGGCCCGGCTACTAGGGCGAGGCCCGGTGCGGTTCGCGTGTGCAACGCGAGCGCGTGAATCGGGCCATTGACGAGGTCGCCCAACGCTGCGTAGACCATCCGATGCTGTTCGAGCAGGGTCTTGCCCCGGAATTGGCTCGTCATCACCTGCGCTTGAAAGTGGTCGTCCGTGCCCGTGAGATCCTCTACCTCTACCTCGGCGTCGGGGAACTCCGCGATGAGGCGCGAACGTATGCTTGCCGCCGTTCCCATCGCCAAACTAGGTAGTGTCAGACGGTGATTCGTCAATTGGTTCCATGGGTCATTGCGCGACTCATCCAGAGGGTCGGATGAACCGACTCCAAGTGTGGCCGGACTTCCGACCCGAGTGGATCGTGTACCAGGATGACGATCTTATCGTGGCAAACAAGCCGGAGGGCGTACCGTCTCAGTCCCCGGACCCCGAGCGCCCGGACGATATTGTCGCGCGCCTTCGCGCGTACCTCGGCGGCGCCTACGTGGGGCTGCACCAGCGCCTCGATCGCGACACGAGTGGTGTCATGGCATTCACCCGTCGGCGGGAAGCCAACGCAGCGCTCGCAACGCAGTTCGAAACGCACCAGGTGAAAAAGACCTACGTAGCCTGCGTCCGGGGCTGGTCCGCGGCCAAGGGCTCGGCCGTACTGCGCGACACGCTGGAGGTTGTCGGCGGTACCGCACGCGTCGTGAGAGAGGGAACCGCTGGCGGAAAGCTGGCGATCACGCGGGTTAAGGTGCTGGGACGATGCGCCGATCGAGCGATGCTCGAACTGATTCTCGAGACGGGCCGCACGCATCAGGCGCGCGTGCAGCTCGCCCACGCCGGAGCCACCATAGCTGGCGATCCGCTCTACGGGGGACCGCCCGCCGTCCGGCTCATGCTGCACGCGTCGGCCATCGAGCTCGTGCATCCGTCGACTGGCGTGCGCTGTCTGTTCTCCGCGCCGCTGCCTGCCGAGTTTGAAGCGTGGCTCGCGGCGGGCGATCGGCGCGAGTCCGTTTTCGACGAGGACCCCGCGTTGGACCGCGCTCTCGCCCGGGCGGTCGAGCGGCGGTGGGGCCTCGGACGTGGGAACACCGGAGCCCGAGCTACGACCGCATTTCGTCTCGTCAACGAAGATGGGGACGGACTTCCCGGGCTGGCAGTGGACGTCTATGGGGACTGGCTCGTCGCACACTTTCGAGCCGACGGGAGCCAGACTCTGCTGCCTGAACGACGAGAGGCGGTTCTCGATCGCCTCGGGCAGCTCGGTTTCGATGGCGTCTACCTCAAGCTCCGCCCCAAACAAGCCAACGTGGTCGTGGACACCCGTCGCGCGGATTTTGCGCCCTCGGCGCCGGTCCGTGGAGTGCCAGCTCCGGATCCTTTGGAGGTCGTCGAGGAGGGTGTCCCGATTCTCGTGCGCCTGGGCGATGGTCTGTCGACCGGCCTATTTCTAGATCATCGCTCGACGCGCAGGCGCATTCGCGAGATCGCGTCCGGAAGGTCGGTCGCCAACCTGTTCGCGTATACGTGTGCGTTCACGGTGTGTGCGGCATGCGGCGGGGCCTCTCGAACGGTCAGTGTGGACGCGTCCGCCGCGGCCCTCGAGCGCGGCCGAGCCAACCTCGAGCGCGCACGTGTGTTCGGGACTGGAAAGCACATCCTCGTCGTGAGTGATGTGTTCGCATGGCTGGCGCGCGCGCAGAGTTGCGGCGAGCGCTTCGATGTCGTCGTGCTCGATCCTCCGAGCTACTCGTCGACCAAGCGCGCCCGGTTCGTGGCCGAGGACGACTACGCCAAGCTCGCAGCGGCGGCCCTATTGGTGGTGGCCGACGGCGGCGTGCTGCTCGCGTGCACCAACCATCGGAAGATCTCGCGCGCGCGCTTCCGTCGAATGCTTTTCGACGGCGGACGCCTTGCGAACCGAAGACTGGAGCAGGCGAAGGACTTGGCGGCCTCGATCGACTATCCGTCGTTCGGCGAACCCCACACGAAAACGGTGCTCCTCACCGTGGGCGGCGCTCAGGACACGGACGCTCCACCAGCGATAGCCGGGCGATCGCGCCGAACGCCACCACGTGGCCGCTCTCCTCAGCCACGTAGACATCGCATCGCTCGTCGACGCGCAACAGGTCGGGCACGGCGTCGGTCGGGCCGACGCATCCGAGCGTGCCGCCGTCCCGCGGACGGACGATGACGACGTCCGTGTGGGGCACGAACAGCGCACCGCAGCGCAGAACGGGCTCCAGACGTCGAGGAACGTCGGATTCGAGGGGGCGCGGGCCGAGCACATGCCGCCACCTCAAGCCGCCCGTATCGGCGTCGATCGCGACGAGTTCGCCGGTGGGCGTGTTGCCGATGAAGGCATCGTCGACTGCGAGCCAGGATGTGCCGCTCGGCGTGAACACCTGGCCGCGCTCGGGAAGCGGCGCGCCGTCGCTGCGTCGAAAGGCTGCGAGCGCGACACCGCTGCGACGGCGAACGGCGACGGCGACCGAGGCGTCAGATGCCAGTGGAGCCGCTTCCAGCGAGCAGGGCGAGTTGGCCTCTCCGACCGCGGTCGACCAACGGACGCTCCCCGAGTAAGGGTCGATGCCGTAGAGCCGCGCCGCCCCGCGCGCCCCTCCGGCGACGGCGTAGAGCGCGTCGCGCGTGATGGCTGGCGGTGTTCGAAAGCGCAGTCGGTCGCGCAGTCTCCACACGACCGCTCCGGTTGATACGTCCAGGGCCGTGAGTGCGCCATCGCCGCACGTGAAGTAGAGAAGTCGCCCGGCGCGTTTCATGCGGGGGATTCCCCTGAAGCGACCGCGCGCGGCGTTCCAAGACCAGCGCCAGCGCGGCTCGCCGCTGGTCAAGTCGATCGCCACGAGGTGATGTTCGCCCTCGGTCACGATGAGGAGCTTCGGCATACCGGAGCCGTGAACGACGGCCCCCGCCATCGACCCGTGAGAGCGCGGGGCAATCCGCGAGCGAACCGTCACGTCGCCTGACGCGAGGTCGTGCACGGCGAGCGAGCCGTCGAGCGCGATCCGAGCAATCCCGCTCTGGGTCACGATGCTCGACCCGCGCGCCACGTCGGTTCGCCAGAGAACACTTCCCGTCATGCGGTCGAGCGCCCACATTTCGGACGTCGATCCCACAACGAGCCGATCGCCGCACAAGTACGTCGACCGCAAGTCGATCCCGGGGACGATCGCCCGCCAGCGAGCCGCGTACCGCAGGCGAGTCGGTTCGAGGACGTGGGGGCCGCCGGCCTTGCCCACGTCGACCAAGGTCGCGAAGGCGCGGCGGTAGGGCTCCGGCGCGGGATTGACCTTGGAGTCGGTCTGATGCGCGGCGCGCAAGGCGTCGGCTGCGTCTCTCAGGGCGCGCCGCAGGACTGCGAGGCGCAGATTGGAAGCTTGCGATCGGTCCCGCCGGAGAACGGCTCGCACGAGTGCACGTCCAAACGATGTCGAGGCATCGAGAACGTCGGCCACATCGAATGCGGGAAACGTGTGCACGCTCCGGCGCTCCCCGAGAGAGAGAACGCGGGCCTTGCCGGGTGCCGGAGCCTGGCTCGGCGTGCGATCGACCGGTCCGAGGGACAGAGCCAGCTCCCCCTCGGGCGATACCCTGATGCCGATGCGCACGCCCGCGGCGTCCCCCCGCGCGTTCAGGGCGAGCCCGCGTTCCCAAGCGTCGAATGCCCGCCGCGAGAGATCCAGCAGGCGCTCGGCCACGAGAAGCGGGTGGCACTCTCCGAGCTCGACGACCCGTCCGCGGACCTCAGCGCGAAAACGACCTCGAAAGAGCAGTGCGTGAAGGTCCGTCCGCTCGACCTCCGCGCGCTCGAGGGTGCCTTCGCTCGGGCGCATGGCGAACTCGGCTCCGAACGATAGAGGCGCATCGTGCTCGAGCTCGACGACGACCGGCACGAGCACCGGAACGTCCGGAGCGCCGTCCGGGACGAGCCATCGATGCTCCCCGAGCTCCTCCATCTGCTCGGCCGCCGCGACGAGCTCGGAGCGTGAACGCGGATTGCAGCGTCGGCGGGCGAGGAAACGAGCGATGGCGTCCGTCACCCCGCGGTTGACGTCGACGAACGGGATGGCGCGGTCATAGACGGCCACGCGAGGGTCCGGGCCTGTTCGGTAGATGCTAAGGCACGCGGTCGAGCCGAAGCGCTCGATGCAGAGCTCCCACGGTTCGTCATAAAACGGCACTATGGCCTTGCCGCGCGCGCCTCCGGCGAGAGCGGCGAGCGCGGACGCCAGGTCGCGAAGCACGCACGCCACGTGGGTTTCGTGCAGACGTGCCGTGACATTGGCGCCATCTATCAAGACGTCCAGGAGCTCGGCGCCGACTCTGCGCCGCGCCGAGGGCCTCGTGCCGTCGAGGACGGATGCGGCGACGGCGCGGTCGTCGACGCAGGTCTCGACCGGCTCGGGGGCGATGACGATCTCGAAGCGCATCCTGGTCGATCGAGCTCCTTGAAAAACATGGACGCCCTACGCGTCGGGAGCGAATGGTAGAAACCCCCGCGAGGATGAGCGTACTTTTCGGCACACAATGCCGTGGATTGGACATGCCCTGGAAGGCCTGCTAGGCGGGCGACGGTTCGCGTGGGCGCTCCTGGGTGCCGCGGTCGCGATCGTGCCGGGATTGTGGATGTGGGCGTTCACCGTCGATGACGCGCTCATCGCGGTCCGGTACGCCAGGAACCTGTCGCACGGGCTGGGCTGGCGTTTCAATGCGCACGGACCCAGTACGGATGGGGTTACGTCCCTCGCCTGGCCATTGCTGCTCGTGCCGCTGGCTCGCGGAGACTCGCTGGTCACCCTCGAGCGTGCGAAGGCCCTGGGTCTGGTCGTGTGGGGGCTGACGGGGGCCGGGCTGGGGGTCGCCGTCGGGAGCGTACGGCCAGTACGATGGCCTCTCAAGACGGCCATTCTGCTTTCTTTGGCCCTGTCGGTGCCGGTGGCCGCGTACGCCATAAGCGGGATGGAAACGCCGATGGCGACCGCTCTCGCGACGGGCGCGGCCCTTTGGGTTCGCCGCTCTCGCAGGGCCATTTGGCTCGCCGGACTGACTGCGCTCTTTCGCCCAGAGATGGCCGTTTGGGCGTCGGTTCTCGCGGTGTCCCTGGCCTTGAGGCGCCGGCGCGATTCGTCCGCCTTGTGGGCGGCTGCGATCGCTCTAGGTCCAGCGGTTGCCTGCTCATTGCTGCGCGCCTGCGTGTGGGGCCGTCCCGTGCCGCTCGCCGTGCTCGCGAAGCCGGGCGCGCTAGGGCAGGGGTTGGTCTATGTGGCTTCGGCGTGCGTGGTGTCGCTCGTTCCCGTCGTCGTGTTGGCTCCCGCGGCGCTCTGGCGCGACAGCTCCGCCTCGGCGATTGTCGTGGCGGCCCTCGCGCACGGGGTTACTGTCGCCATCCTCGGGGGCGACTGGATGCCCTTCGCCCGCCTGGTTGTGCCGGTCGTACCGTCGCTCGCCTACGCGAGCGTCCTCGTGGCGCGCCGTGCACACGCTGGGCTCATGGCGCTCCGGGTGGCCCTCGTCGTCGCGTTCAGCGCGACCATGATGGCCAGGGGTGTGCTCCGTTCGGCGCGTCACGTCGGACGGGACCGCGCGGAGCTCGTCGCCCGTGCGAGGCCGTGGCTGGCCGGGACGTCCTCGGTGGCCGCGCTCGATATCGGTTGGGTGGGGGCTGCGACCGACGCGGACATCGTCGACCTGGCCGGACTGACCGACCCGGATGTCGCGGCGCTCCCCGGGGGCCACACGTCCAAACGAGTCGGTACGATGTTTTTGCTCGGTCGCCGAGCCGACGCCATGGTCTTCTATCTTCCGAGTGGGCTCCCCGACGGCTCGCTCGATCGCTGGGCTGAGGCGCAAACCTCGCGCGTCGTCGAGGCGCGACTCATGCGGGATCCCGTCCTGGCTCGCCACTACGTTGCCGTGGCTTGGCTTCCGCTCGGCGCTCTCGGAGCCGGCTACGTGCTCTTGCGGAATCGCTCCCCGAGCGACTGACCAAGCGGAGGCAGCTACTTGACGTCCGGCGCGGCGACGAGCTCGTTCAGATCCGGCTGGAGTGTGATCTCGATGCGCCTGTTCTTGGCGCGCCCGTCGGGCGTGTCGTTGCTGGCGATGGGGTCGAATTCACCGAACCCGGCGGCCGAGAGCTGGTGGGGCGCAGCTCCCTGGGAAATGAGCAGCTTGACGACCTCGAGGGCGCGCGCCGTCGAAAGCTCCCAGTTCGAGGCGTAGCGCGAAGCTTGAATCGGGACGTTGTCGGTGTGCCCAGCAACTTGGAACTGCCGATCGCGGACGGAAGTAATGACATGAGCAAGCTGCGTGAGGGCTTCCTTGCCGGCGGGTTTGAGCTCCGTGCGCCCCGACGCAAAGAGAACGTCATTGGAAAGCTGGATGACGAGCTTTCCAGCGCGCGTCACCACCTTGAGCTGACCGGCGTCGATCATCTTCCTCAGCTTCCGCACGAACTGTTCGAAGAGCTCCGCGCGCGCTTCCGCCGCCGCCTGAGCCTTGCGTAGTTCGTCGAGCCGCATCTTCGCGTCGTCGAGCGCTCTGGACAGCGTGCCCTTCTCGCGCAGCATGGAGTCGACGTTTTTGCCCAGGCGTTCGAGTTCCGCCCGCAGGTTGGCGTTGATCGCGGTCGACTGGTCGAGCTCCGCTTGAAGGTTGTGGTCCGCGGTCGACAGGTCGCTTTGCTTCTGCGTCCCCTCCTGCACCCTAGCCTGGGCGCCGGCTAGCGCCCGCTGGAGCTCGTCGATCTTCGCCTGATCGGTCCTCTCGCGCTCCGTCGTGGCTGCGAGCTCGCCGCGGACGGTCCTTGCATCGGCGAGAGCCGCATCGTACGTCTCTTTTCGAACGCAGCCGCCGAGCACGAGACAGGCAAGCAGTACCGCAAGGAGCGTCGGGGGGAGTCCGGGAAGCGAACGAGGGCCGGCGTGGGATCTGGGGTGGGGCATGGACGCGCATGCTGCGCTGTGTGCGGCCAGGGGTGCAAGTCGCTCGTGCGCCGCGGCCGTCGTCGCAAGCCGTGAGAAGTGCGGAAAACGGCGTCGCGGCGGACGCTCGAGGCGCAGGAAGACGGACCTGTCCGCCTTTCGGAATCAAAGGCGATCCGAAGCCAAACAAGCCCTAACGAGAGCGAACAGGTATCGACGCGTGGCGCGGACCGTGGCAGAAGCGGGGCTCGGTTCGCGGGCGGCGCCACGGGTGACGAACCGCGGTGTTCACGGCGTCGACGGCGGTGGCGGAATGCTTCGAAGGCGAATTGTAAGCGTTAGAAAAGACAAGGTTTCGGGGCTGATAGCTCAGTCGGCAGAGCTGCGGACTTTTAATCCGTAGGTCGCGGGTTCGAGTCCCGCTCGGCCCACCAAATTCGCGGAAGAAATAGCGGTACGACATGTCGGCAACAGTGCCATGCGTCCCATGAATGCGCCTGCGATTGGCACACCGTTGTCACACCGCCCGACGGCGCGCTCGCGCCATGGCAGTCATCTGCTCCGCGATGTCGGTGCCCGCGAGTCGCCCGTAGATCGTCTCGACCATCTGCGACGTCGTGTGCCCCATTGTCGGGGCGATGAGCTCGGGGGCGACACCCTCGCGGCGAAGCCATACGCCGTAGGTCCGTCGGAAGTCATTCCACGTCAGGGGCGGCAACCCCGCGCGTTCGCATGCGGCCAACGTCCCTCGTCGCGCGTTCACCCACGGCCGGAACAGCGCCCCGTCGATGCCGTCCGCGTGCTTCAC
>JBEKXD010000135.1:0-10151 GCA_049512415.1 Polyangiaceae bacterium | reverse complement strand
GCCGATGCCGGCGGTTCAGATCTCGGCGCGGTGTTTTTCGGGGAGGCCGCCGGGAAGGGCCTCTCTCTCGTGGACCTCGTTGCGAGACGGTACGACGTCGTGGCGGCGAACCCCCCATACATGGGCTCCAGGAACATGGGGGCCGTGCTCAAGAGACACATCGAGCAACACTTCCGGCCGGGCAAGAGGGACATCTCTGCCGCGTTCATTCTGCGTTGCCTAGAGCTCGCTGCGCCGAACGGCCGTGTCGCCATGGTGGCGCAGCAATCGTGGATGTTTCTGCGTTCGTACGCAGACCTGCGTGCGCTCGACGACGTGAAGCGAAAGAAATCGCCGCGCGCGTTTCGTGGGGTGCTCAAGGTTACAAGCTTGGAAGTCGTGGCCCATCTGGGCGAGCACGCCTTCCACGATTCGTCTGCTGCGGGGGCCTTTGTCGCGATGTTCGTTGCCGCCCGCACCGAACCTGCCGCTGAGCACCGCCTCACCGCGCTGCGGCTCGTCGGGCCGAAGAACCCGGAGGAGAAGGACAGGCTCTTGCAGCGAGCCGTTAGACGGTCGCCGGCCCAGACGCTGGCGCAGAGCGATCCGAAAACGGATACCCGCGCGTTGCACGCAGTTGTCTCCCAGCCGCTCCAAGCACGGTTCCTGACGATCCCTCAAGCGCCACTCTGCTACTGGCTGCGCGAGGGCGCTCTGGCAGCATTGAACCAAGCAGCCCCACCGGGCTTCGAGCTCGTCGTGTCCGAAGGGCTGGGAACGAGGCGTGACGAGCGCTTCGTCCGATTCGTATGGGAGGTCACTGACCATGACCGGTGGTGGGTCTACTCGAAGGGCGGCGGCTACGGTCGATGGTTCGGACACGATATGTGGAGTGTCGACTGGGCGCAGAGTGGCGCGAGGGTCAGGTCCTACATCTCCGAGCACTATCCGCCTGAGAAATTTACACTCTTGGTTCGTAACGAATCGCGCTTCGGCACGGCGCGACTCGTCTATTCCACGGCTGCAAGGGGCTCGCTTGGCGCAAGAGAGATTGATGGGGCGATTCCAGGCGACAAGGGGCCAGGACTCTTTCTGAAGGGAGCCAGCCAATCCGCTGTGCTGGCACTCCTTAATTGCCGTGGAAGCAGCTATCTCCTGAGAGGGCTAACCGCGGGTGGGATCAACTTCAACGGCTTCTATGTTGGCTCGTTGCCGGTCTGGCTCGCAACGAACCAGAACCTAGAGGAGGGGGCCGCAACATGCGTCTCGCTTGTGCGGTGGATGGTCTCCAGGGACCCTACCGAACGGTCTTTTGGCAATGCCCTGAGTTCGGGGGGACTGTCAGCAGACGTCACGCTCCAGGCGAGGTTCATCTGTGCCGTGAAGGCGAAGGATGCTGTCGCCGCGACGCTGCATGAAGCAGAGGGGCAATGCGAGCAACGGGCTTTCGCGGCATACGGCATTGCTAACGGAGATCTTGAGGCCATTCTGGAGGAGACGGGCACGCCCGCCGGTTGGTTTCCGCTCATCGCCGGGTACGACGCCGCTCCAGAGCTGCCGCATGCGCTCAAGGCTCGTCTCGACCTTGAGTCGTTCTCGCAGAGGAAGAGGCGGTGGTTGTCGGCTAGCGAGTTATCGGATCTGAAGCGCCGCTTGCGAGCGCTGTACGAGGGCGGTTCTGGCGCCAAGGACGAAGAGGAGGAGCCGGCAGACGAGGAGGAAGGCGACAAGGATGAGAGCGAGGCTGCGACGTGTGGGGCGCGAATGCCAATCCCCGCGGCAACATTCCTTGAGGAGCTCTCGCAGAAGCTCGAGATACATCCTGTCTCCGTGTACTGCCTCCTGCGTGAGCTCCGCGAGAACGAGGGCGTTGTCTGCAAGCCCGAGTTGGTGAACTTCGATAGCGACGGCGTCATTCCGCTCACCGAGGGTGCTGGAGAAGCGACCTTGATCTGCCGCCTGCGCGAACGCCTCGCGGAGGAGTTCGGCGGCGGGCACGTCGCCGCCGTCGAGCGCGAGTTTGAAGAGATCATCGGGAAGCCGCTCGGAACCTGGCTGGCGTCGGACTTCTTCAAACGTCATGCATCGCGGTTCCGCAAGCGGCCGATCGTTTGGCAGCTCACGAGTAGGCCGGCCGGTGCGGAGAGTCCTCGCGGGCGCGGCGCGGTGCGACCCGCCATCCCGTTCGCCTGCCTGATCTACTACCACCGCCTCGATGGAGACACCGTTCCGAAGCTCCGAAGCCAGTACATCGGCCCACTTCGGACCCGGCTGCAGACCGAGTTCGTGGGCTTGGAGAACCTCAAACAGCGGACGCCCGACCAGGATGCCAGGCGCGTGGAGGTGGACGCCGATATCGAGGCACTTCGCGCATTCGACGCCAGGCTGGAGGAGGTAATCGTGAGCGGCTTCGACAGCGACGACCTGGAGGCGATCCTCGTAGAGGAGCCGCTCAACCAGTGGACATCGCGGGACGGTCGCGCCGTAGCGCCGGCATCGCGCGACGCCTTCCGCTTTCAGGAGCGTCGTTATGAGCCAGACCTGAACGACGGTGTTCGCGTGAACATCGCACCGCTCCAGCGAGCCGGATTGCTTGCGGCGGACGTCCTCGCCACCAAGGACGTAGAGAAGGCCATTGCCGATCGCGCCGAGTGGCGCTCAGACGAGCGGCGATGGTGCCGAGAAGGGAAGCTGACCCAACCTGGGTGGTGGCCGGCGCGCGTGCACGCGTTGAAGGGTTAGAGTCGCCGGCACCGGCCAGCGCGACCTTGAGGGTGGAATCTAGTTGTATGGGAAAGCGAGAACTCATGCGTATCACAATTGGACCGAAGGAGTGGACGTGGGGAAGCCAGCGCGGGATTCGCTTGTTCGCGGACCCGATCAGACAGCTTGCTCAGGTGCTTACCGTCCCGGACCGCCGCGGTCTCTACCCCTCCCTAGGCGGCTTTCTCCAGGCGTTGTCGCGATCGCAGGGATCTCCGCTGCGCCCCGCAGCCTACAGCCGAAGGATTCAGATCGTTCGCCGCGGCCAAGTGACTATTGAGTGCGTGGCCACTTTGAGTGACAACACGGACCGCCGACCGGCAGCCCTGGCACGCGGTTATGCACCAAGCGTTCAGGGCTACATCACCGCGCCGCAGTCGACTTGGTTGTATCAGCTGCTATTTGCGAAGCTCGGACGCCGAATTGTCGTCGACTATGCTGCGGGGCCGACTGTTGACGTGGTGCGAATTCGATGACGACGTCACATGACGGTGCCGCGACCGGAGATGGTCGACCTGTCGGCGCGATCGCCGTCGAGCTTCGACACGTTCTTGAGGGAACGTACGACGCAAGCGGCGAGAGCCAGCCTGGCGATCTGCAGGCCCGCCTTGCCGAGATCGGCATTCGCAAGAACCGGCCACCGAAGGCGCTCGACGAACTCCCGCACCTCTCGCCCGCCGATCGGGTCGCGCGAAAGGTCGTCGAAGCGTTTCTGACCAGCCGGTCGGAAGCGGGGGTGGCGCGCGACGCAGCGATCGGTGAGTTCCTCCGCAAGGCGGCGTACGGGTGGGCGAACCGGCTTATTGCATTGCGATGCATGGAGGCCCGAGGGCTGATCGATGAGGTGATCCTCCAGAAGGAGATCTACGGCGGGCGGTCACTTCAGCACCATCGGCTCTCGCAGAAAGCGCCCGAACGGTGCGCGGGCGAAGACGATGGCTTGTTCGCGGTCATCATCGACGAGTTGGAGCGACGGTCAGCATGGCTTCCCATGCTCCTGGATCCACGCGCCATCGAGATGGCCCTGCGCCCCTCCGTCGCGGCGCTCAAGCGCTGCGTCGCCATCCTTTCGGGCACGGAGAGCGTCCGCGGACATGCTGCAGCGACGGACGACGTGTTCGCTGCCCCGGACGCGCTCGGCTGGGCCTATCAGTACTGGAACCGCGAGGAGAAAGATCGTGTGTTCGCCGCCGCGAAGGCCGGCGCGAAGATCGGCGGCGAGGACATCATCCCAGCAACCTGCATCTACACGCCGACGTACATGGTTCGGTTTCTCGTCCAGAACTCCCTGGGCGCGCGGTGGATAGCCATGCACCCCGAATCCGGCCTGTGTGAGCGCTGGCCGTACTACGTTCGAACCGCAAATCAGACGGCGGCGGTGCCGAAGAAGGCAGTCCGGGACGTAACGTTTCTCGATCCGGCGTGCGGCAGTGGCCACTTCCTTCTCGAGGCCTTCGACGTTTTCTTCGAGATGTACATGGCGGAGGGGAGCATTACCGATCCCGCCGAGGTCTGCGCTTCCATCTTGGAGCAAAACCTCTTCGGCATCGACATCGACGAGCGGGCCATCCAGGTCGCCGCGCTCTCCCTCGTGGCGAAGGCAAAGGAGAAGGCGCAGGACTTCGTGCCGCGCCACTTCAATCTCGTGGCGACCAACATTCGGCTGCCCGCCGGAGCGGGCCACGTCGACGCGTTTCTGGCGAAGCATCCCGAGGACGCACCCCTGAAGCCGGCGCTGCTCAGGATCTTCGAAAGCCTCGCGCACGCCGACGAGCTGGGTTCCCTCCTCCAGATCGAGGAGCCCGTTGACGAGGAGCTGCGCCGGATCCGCGATCGCCAAGTGGCGCAGGAGCATAGAGTCGGTGCCGTCACGCTCTTCGGTCCGCGGGAAGACGGGGACTGGGAGGCATGGAAGCACGGGGTTGTGGAGCGAGTCCGCGCGCACTTCCTCGCCGAGGCCGGTGCGAAGGACCTCCTGACCGCGTTGTTCGGAGAGGCCGCCAACAAGGGGCTCGCGCTTCTTGACGTTCTTTCGAGACGCTACGACGTCATCAGCATGAACCCGCCGTACGTCGGGTTCCGGAAGCTCGCGCCGGCTGTGAAGAAGCTGATCGAGGCCGACGATCTCGCAAAACAGGATCTCTATGTCGCGTTCCTCAGTCGTTTCTTTGCATTGCTTGCACCCGGCGGACACCTCGCAGCCGTCTCGCCGTCGAGCTGGACCACGAGCAGCAGAACGGCGGCCCTCCGGCAGAAGATGCTCGATGAAGGCGCGCCGCGAATTGTGGTCGCGCTCGGCCAGCGCGTGTTCGACGCTGCGCCGCTTCTTTATGTCTCCCTTCAGGTCGTCACACGAGGAGCAGGCGCCGACGACACGCACTTCACCACGCTGCGGCCAGTTCCGTTCTCGCGAGAGCAAGGATTGCTCGACGCCGCGCGAGCTCCTCGAGAAGGCAAGGAGTGCCCCCACGATCGGTGAGTTCTTCTCGTTCGCTGACGGTGTCTGGACTGGCAGCAATGAGCGGGACGTACGTGAGTCGTGGGAAGTCCCGGTCGGTGACAGAGGTTGGGTCGCGACGTCCGGTGGGCAGGGCTACTCGCGATGGTACGCGCCGTTGATGCGACGGGTGCGCGCCGTCTACGCGCTCGATTGGCCACCGTTCCAGCGGCGAGCCGATGCGCTCGAGTACGCGCGAGTGGCAGGCGGAAAGCTGGCGGCGCGCGCGACGCGGGTCCCCTCTGCAGCAGTCGCCGGCATTGTCACGATGACGCCGAAGGCTGGCGCGGACCGGCTTCGACTTCCCGAAGCAGCTGCGGTCTTCAACAGCCGGCTGGGAACGGTGTGGCTTCGGACCCTCAGCAGCGGCCTCAACTTCAACCCAGGCTACGCCGGTCGAATACCGCTTTCTCACAAGCCGCCTTCGGCAGACCTGGTTCGCGCGGTAGAACAGGTCATTGCGACGAAGCGGTCTCTGTCGGCCCGACAAATGACGTGCGACGATTTTCGCCCCTCACTTTTCGAGGAGGGAGCAACGGAAGCCAAGGTGCTCGGTCGTACCCACCGGTTCATTGCCGCCGCTTGGGAGGAAACCGTTCGAGCCCTCGAAATCGAGGCGGTCATCGAGGATCTGCTGAAAGAGCACTTCGAGATCTCGGATGATGCATGGGCCGAGGTCGAGCTCGAAATGGGCAAGCCGGCCGCCGCGTCGCCGGTGACCGTTGCGGAGATCACCTCGACGACCAAGCTGTCCGACCATGCCGAGGACGAAGAGGAAGACGAGGAGGAGCCCGAGGCCCGGTCACTGCCAGCGGAGAGCGATCTGGAGGAACTCGCGAGGCAGTTCGGGATTCACCCACGTCGCCTCCTTTCACCTGAGGATCTGCCAAGCGAGGCGCGCAGCGCCATCGACGCGCTCCGCAACGAGCTCGCCCGTGCGTTTATCGCAGACTACGTGTCGCTTCTCGTGCTTCGTCTCTTCGGTCACCGGTTTCCGTTGGATGAGGACGCCGCGACGCGCGCGGGCGTCGAGGAGGACGAGGATGGCATCATCCCGCTCACGGCAGGGGCCGGAGAGAAGCCCCTTCTCGAGCGCGTCCGTGACGAGCTTGCCACCGAGTTCGCGCCTGAGGGCGCGGCCGCCGCGGAGCGCGAAATCGGCCAGTTGCTCGGGAAGCCGCTTGAGCGATGGCTCGAGACGGAGTTCTTCCGGTACCACGTCGGCAGGTTCGGCAAACGACCGCTCGTCTGGCAGATCCAGACAGGGAAATATTCGGCAACCAGGAAGCCCACGTTGGCGGTCGCCGTGTACGCGCACCGGGTGAACCACGACACGTTGCCCAAGATTCGCTCGCAGTACTTAGGCACGCTTCGGACACGCCTCGAGACCGAATTGCGCGGGATTGAAACGAAGCCAGTGGGCGAGCAGAGTCCGGGCGATCGCCAACGCAAGACGGAGCTCGATGGATCGATCGCCGAGCTAGTGAGCTTCGACCTCCAGGTTGAGGCGCTTATCCTTTCGGGCTTTTCGTGCCCCGCGATCGAGGGTGACACCAGTTCTGCCTATGCCTCGCTTCGCCGCTACAGCCCGCATCGCGACGATGGCGTCCGCGTAAATGTAGCCCCTCTCCAGCGCGCCGGGATCCTCGCGGCAGAGGTGCTCGCCGCGAAAGACGTAATGAAAGCGATCACGGATCGAGCGGCCTGGCAGACAGCGGACGCGGGCGCGTTGGCCGGCACGAAACCGTCCGGTGGCGCATGAACGTGGAATCGAACGTAAACCAACCAAGCTCGCGGGCCCTGCAATGACAACGAACGACTCGCTTCGCACCTGGCTTCGAGCAGAGATTCTTGCAGTCCTCGATCGAAAGACAGGCACGCCCCCTCTCCTCTTCTGGTGCGATCCAGCCCGAGCCTGGCGCGAGCTCCTACTTGCCACCGCCGAAGGCGACGCTTTCGAGCTGTGGGCGGGGGGCGAGCACGAGTTGCTCTTGCGCGAGCGACTGTTCACGTCACCGGCGAAAGCGCGTGTCGTGTGGTTGCCGGTCTTGGCTGAAGAGATCGAGTACTTGAAAGTCTTCGAGATCCAAGCCGATCAGGTCTGGACGGACACGCTCGTTGCCGGGCTCGCCCGGTATGGTGTTGAGCTGTCACGCGAGACCGAAGCCGAGCTTCGACACCTTCTCCCGGCGCACGCGAAGGAGTGGATCGATCGCCCCAAGGACGCATGGCGAGAGCTGACACCTGGGAACGCGAAGTCGACGCTCATAGACGACGACTTGGTCCTCTCCGTCCTCGCGGCGCGTGGCGTCGTGATCTCCGAACTCGTGGGCGCCGAGCGCGTTGCGTTCTTCGGTCGGCGCGTGACGGAGGACTTTTGGCTTCCGGCCCCGGTACCCGGCAAGGATGACGAGTGGCGTGTCGCCGCCGTCGCGCGCCTGCTGGTCACGGAGGCCACCATCCGCGTGCCAAGCGACCCGCCAGGTGAAGGGGACCGCGTCATTCCAGCGGGTCCCCCACGGGACCAGGCGCTGAGACTTCTGGCGCAACTGAAGAAGAATATCGAGCTGCTGCCGGCGTTTGAGGACCTTGCCTGCCGAGCGGACGCGACGACATCTCTCGTCCATTGGGTACGAAACCTCTCCGCGCCAGTTCCGCCACTCGCGTCGCGCGCAGCTGAGGATGCGCTATTCCAGCGGGACGTCGATCAACTCGCCAAGCTCGAAGACTTCGCGCCGCTGGCGCGCCGACTCGAGGAGCGAGAGGCCTTCTACACGGCCCACGCGGCCGGCTTCTGGGGCGGCCGAGCGGAACGGAAGGTTCCTTGGCAAAGCCTCGTGTCGCTGGCCAGGGCGGCGACCCTTCTTCGCGAGCAGGTGGGAGCAGAGAAGAGCTGGAAGACCCCACGCGACCCCGTGACTTGGTTCACCACGGTCGGCTGGGAAGTCGACCGTCAGGGAGAAGTGCTGTTCCGTGATGATGCGGACCTTTCCGGGGGGCTTCATGGGGTTCGCGCCCGACTCCGCCGCGCGTACCTTCGGCACCTGGATAGCAGCAACGCAGCGTTCTCCGAGCTGGTGCACCACCATGGGCTCGATGCGCTCGGACTCCCGTTTGCCGGCGAAGTCCTCGCGAAGGAGCGCCCCGCGAAGGACCCCATGGCAGTGCTCGTGCTGGACGCGTGCCGGTATGATCTGGGTGCGCGGCTGGCCGAGGCGTTGAACAAGGGTGAACCGGCGACGCGCGCCACGGTGCTGTCCGCGAGGGCGCCGCTCCCGTCGATCACGGCATTGGGAATGGCCTTCGCTCTCGCCGACAGCGCCGCGTCGCTCGTGGTGGACATCACCAACGACCCGCCCGCGCGCTGGCGTGTCACGGCTAGCGAGTTCACGGGGGACCTGACGGCGGCGGAGTCCCGTCGCGAGTGGCTTCGCCGGCGCTTCAAGCTCACGCCCGTCGCGACGACGGACGTGAAGAGCGTTCTCGACTCCCCACCTCCGACTCCGAAGGAGGGGGGCAGACTGCTCTTCGTGTTCGGAGATGAATTCGATACGCAAGGGCACGAAGGGGAGCTCCAGTTTACGGGCGCCGATGACCACATCGAGCGGTACGTTCGGGTCGTCCGCAGGCTGAGAGATGCCGGGTACTCCACCGTGGCTGTCGTCACGGATCACGGGTTCATCCACTGGGAGCCGGAGAAGGACGAGGTGGACGACCCACCGATGGGAGAAGTCCTGTGGAAGTCGCGCCGCGCGATGGTCGGGCGAGGACTCAAGCACCCGACCGCAGTGGCGGCACCAGTCACGGGGAGCTCCCTCGAATGTTGCGTACCGCGGAGCGTGAACGCGTTTCGCACCTACGGTTCGCTCGGCTTCTTCCACGGCGGCGCGACGCTTCAAGAACTTGTGATCCCGGTGGTCGTGTTTCGATGGCCCAAAAAGGCGGAGAAGGTGTCTGTTCTCCTCACCCCGCTCGCCGAGATCACATCCGTGGCACCTCGGGTTGAGGTGCGGCCCATCGGCCAGGCAACGCTGCTCGCCACAGATGCGAAGATGACGGGACGCCAGGTTTTGGTGAAGGTGACCGAGCCCAAGACCGGCCGTCTGCTCTTTCAGGTGCCGCAGAAGCGGAGCAGCAAGGTGGACCCCGACGGTCAGCCCATCACCTTCACGCTCGAGCGGGTGGGAAACGAAACGTGTGCGCGCGGAACTCCACTCAAGATCGAAGTGCGAGACGCCGACAATGACGAACTTCTCGACCGCTGCGATGTCGACCTGAAGATTGATCTCGAGGAATGGGATTGAACATGAGCTCACCCGAAGAGAATGGCGAAATGCCCGCGCTCGATGATCTTCGGATCGACGAGCTAGACCGGAAACTTCTCGAGGCATTCCCCGGCCGTGTCGTTCGCAAGGACCTCGTTCACAGACTCAAAGTTGGCTTCAATATTCCCGTCTACGTGCTGGAGTATCTTCTGGGCAAGTACTGCTCCACGACGAACGAGCAAGAGATCGCCGCCGGCCTGGTTAGCGTGAAGCAATCGATTGCTGAGCGCATCGTCCGCCCGGACCAGGGGGAGCTCTTCAAAGCGAAGCTCCAGAAGAACCGCTCCGCAAAGGTCATCGACAATGTGACCGTGACGTTCGACGAGAAGGACGGCGCCGGCAAGTATTGGGCGCGCCTCTCCGGGGCGAGTCTCGAGAAGGTTCACATCGACGACGCGATCGTTCACGCGAATGAGAGGCTTCTGACCGGTGGAGTTTGGGCCAACGTTGAGCTGAGCTACGACGACTCGATTGTCCGGGGGGGCATTACGCGCCCGTTCGTGCTTACGCGATTGCAACCGATTCAAATCGCCTCTGCGAAATTGCCGGAGTTTGCCGAGGCCCGCGCCAAGTTCACTCGCGAAGAG
>JBEKXD010000134.1:0-8376 GCA_049512415.1 Polyangiaceae bacterium | reverse complement strand
ACCGGCTCCACGATCGCCTTGCGCAGGCGATAGAGCGCGGCACCCGCAGCGCTCTGGACCTTGGCTCGCATCCGTTCGGTCGTCGACGCCTCGTGGGAACCCCGCCGTAGTGACGACGGCGAACTCGCCGTGGGCTTGCCGATTGGGTGGCACCAGCAGCTCGATTGCGCGGCCCTGTAGCTTCTCGATCGTCGCCCGGCCGAAGTAGCCCGCATCGGCACTTGTCACCTGCGGTATTCTCACGTTTTGCTCGACCGGCTCGAGCATCGGCTCGAGCTGCTGCCTGTCGTTGGGCGCCTGCACCACGTCGAGTGCGACGATGATCTGCGCTTGGTCGTCGACCGCGATCTGCGCGTTGTAGCCTTGGATGAACGAGCCCTTGTTTGCGCCGTCTGGCATGATCCGCGAATCCGAGTCGGTGAAGTTTCTCTGCGTGTTGGGTTCAGGCTTGGCCTTTTCGACATCGGGCACCGCGGGCGGATCCGAATTACCGGCTACGGCATGGGGTGCTCGAGGGGAGCGGTCGCGCTCCCCTCGAACGTGATCCATCACGACGGAGACTGGCGGGACTTTTTGCGCACGCAAAAAGCCCGACACGCTCCTAGCTTCCTGTCGTCGCCGGCTTGGGCGGTCCGCCAAAGATGCTGGCGACGCGGCGCTTCTCCTTGCTCGCCTTGTCCTTCTCGGCGTAGGTCGGAATAATCACCCGATCTCGCTTGGGAAGCTCGCGGCCTTCGAGCGAAGCGGCGATTTCTTCCGCATCCAGCGTCTCGCGCTCGATGAGCGAAGCCGACAGGTGTTCGAGCTTCTCGCGGTCCCGGGTCAATAATTCCTTCACGCGCACATACTGCCGCTGCACGATGGCTCGAACTTCTTGGTCGATCTCCTGAGCGGTCTGTTCGGAATAGTCCTGGGACCGCTGGCCATAATCACGTCCGAGGAAGATCGCCTCCTCCTTCTTGCCGTACGCGAGCGGGCCGAGCTTCTCGCTCATGCCCCACTCGCACACCATCTTGCGCGCGAGCTCGGTCGCCCGCTCGATATCGTTGCCGGCTCCGGTGGTCATCCTTCCGAACACGATTTCCTCAGCGATCCGCCCACCCAACGCCACGGCGATGCTGCTCTCGGCTTGCTCCTTGGACAAGTTGTGCCGATCGTCCTTCGGAAGGTACCAGGTGACGCCCAAGGCGGGTCCGCGCGGGATGATGGAGACCTTGTGAACCGGGTCGTGGTGATTGATGAGCACGGAGATGAGCGTGTGGCCTGCCTCGTGGATGGCGGTCGTCCGCTTCTCGTCGTCACTGATCACCATCGAGCGCCGTTCGGTTCCCATGAAGACTTTGTCTTTAGCCAGCTCGAAGTCGCTCATGTTCACGGCGTCTTTGTCCTGCCGCGCAGCTAGCAGAGCCGCCTCATTGACGAGGTTCTCGAGGTCCGCGCCCGAAAAGCCCGGAGTGCCGCGAGCGAGCACTTCGAGGTCCACGTCCGGCGAAAGCGGCGCGCGTTTGGCGTGGACTCGCAGGATCTCCTCGCGCCCGCGAACGTCGGGCCGCGGGACGGTAATCCGTCGATCGAACCGGCCCGGCCGCATGATGGCAGGGTCCAACACGTCCGGTCGGTTGGTCGCCGCGATGATGATGACCCCGTCGTTCGATTCGAAGCCATCCATCTCGACGAGAAGCTGATTCAGGGTTTGTTCCCGCTCGTCGTGGCCCCCGCCCAGGCCCGCTCCGCGATGTCGCCCCACGGCGTCGATCTCGTCGATGAAAATAATGCACGGAGCATGCTTTTTTCCTTGTTCGAACAGGTCGCGCACCCGGCTAGCACCGACCCCGACGAACATTTCGACGAAGTCCGATCCCGAGATGCTGAAGAACGGGACTCCGGCCTCTCCGGCGATCGCCCGGGCCAGGAGCGTCTTGCCCGTGCCTGGAGGCCCGATCAGCAAGACTCCCTTGGGAATGCGTCCTCCAAGGCGCTGGAACTTCTTAGGATCCTTGAGAAAAGCAATGATTTCCTCCACTTCGTCCTTGGCTTCGTCAATGCCCGCCACATCGGCGAATGTGACCTTGTTCTGGGAGTCGTTGAGCATGCGCGCCTTGGCCTTGCCGAATGACATGGCTTTGCCGCCACCGGCCTGGAGCTGACGCATGAACAGGAAGAACATGACTCCGATGAGGAGCATCGGCAGAAGGGTTACCAGGGTCGACGACCAGAAAGGCGTCGCATCCTCCTTCTCGAAGTAGATCTGAAGCTTGTCATTGGGAGTCCGACCGGCGCCCGGATCCTTTTTCTCTAGGTCGTCCAGCAGAGCCTGGTCCGCTATGGGACCTATGGTCTCCTTTTGGGTGCTCTTTCCGTCTTGCACCTGGGTGAACGTGTAGTCGTGCTCCTTCACGCGCACATCGGTGACGCTCCCCGAGTGCACCAGCGAGACGAACTGGCTGAAGCTAACCTGCTGCTTGCGATCGCTCGGCTGGAGCACCTGCCATATCGCGAGAAACATCACGATTAGCAGGACCCACAGCAGAAGCGTCTTGTGCGATTGCTTCACGTCAACCTCGGTGGCTGGAAACCGGCAAGGCCACGCGCCTCGCCATCTAGAACAATTTAGTACTTCGGATGCGTAACATCGAGGTCTCGTCGCTTCCAGCCCAGGAAAAAAGGGTGATTCGCCCAATCGGGCTCGTGCACAAGGCGCGACACGCTTGGCTTGCGAGTGCACATGGGCGCGTCTGTCACCACATCTCTTGTGGATCCACGGGGCTAGCGCTGCCTTGGAGCCGCCCTGCGTCGTCCGCGATCCGGCAGAGATGCTCTACGACTCGCGGGCTGACGGCTTCCAGTGAGGGAAGAAGGTCCCGTCGAACTAGGTTGCGCAGGAACCGGGTGTCCGCGTTGGACGGGTCGTGAACGTGGGGGAGGCGATGCCGGGCCACGTGGGCGTCGATGTCGACGCGGCGAGCCTGGAAGAACGGTCGGATGCGGTCACCGTCTCGCGGCGGCAACACCGCGAGCCCTCGCAGGCCGGTGCCGCGCAAGATACGCATGAGGACCGTCTCCGCCCTGTCATTGGCGTGATGGCCCGTAGCGATGCGGTCAGCCCCCACCCGGTTCGCCGCTTCACGCAAGGCTCGCCAGCGCGCTTCACGAGCGCGCGCTTCGAGGTTGCCACCTCGTTCGACGATGACGCGGGTCCGCTCGAAGGGCACGTCGAGCGAACGGGCAAACACCGCGACCCCGTCGAGTTCAGTTCCGCTCTCGATGCGGAGACCGTGGTCGACGCCATGGGCGAAGAGACCGAAACCGGCTCGGCCTCGAAGGCGAGCCAATACGTCGAGAAGGGCAATGGAATCCGGTCCACCGCTCACCGCGGCGAGCACACGGGTTCCTGATGGAGCGAGGTTGTGGGTACGCACGGCTGTGCGTGCGAGAGTGATCAGGGTGGGCGGATGGCTTCGCGGCATCGCTCGGTCTCAGCGGAGTTCGAAGGCCTTGCATAGGGTCATATGAGAGTCCGCGAGTGCGCTGCGGCGCGGCGCCGCTGGAAAGCCGAGCGAACATGCGATGAGACCATGGTGCTGCGGTTCGCCTGGTGTCCCCGCCGCGTGTGCACAGTCCTCGCATGCGAACCGATAATCATACAGACGCGCTTCGCCTCGCAAGCGGTCGTCGACGAGCGTCCTCATGGGAGCGCTTTACCAGGGATTGGGATGCACGGAGGATGGGCGCACATCACGGAAATGGCTGCGCGGGGCTGCCTCGATCGAAGTAGAACCGGAAATTTCCATAGATTTGGCCGCGGCACGGGGGCGGTGGGCCGAGCCCCCCCGGGCACACTTCGCGGGGATCCACCAAATAGAAGTTGAACGAAGCCTGCGTGAGTCGCTGGGCTGCGTCGGACTCCTCGGGGTTACCGTCAAAAAGCGCTTGGAACGTGATCGTGCTCTGGCCGATCGGGGCCGCCGCGCTGGCCGATTCTGTCGAGCCGTCTGCGGCGGCGTCCGACGCGGGTGCGGCCGATGAATCGTCGCCGCCCGCGTCCGTCGCGATCGCCACGGGGGATTGGGTGCAGGAAAATGCTGTGTCGCCGCCCTCGAGCGGATCGCACGTGCCGTCGGGATGGAGTGTCACCGAATCCGACGCGTAGAGTGCCACATTCTGCGTGCGACACGTGCGGTCGAGGTAGAGAGACGCGTGGACGATTGAATCGGTCGCGGTTGGGCTTAGAGGCACGCCCGGCGGCGTAACTCCGGCTGGGATCGACACGATGAGCGGCAATCCCAACAAGCTAGGGCGCGGGGTTCCGTTCGCTGCCGGATCCCCGCGCACCTCGCCGGCATCATCCACGAGGATGGCGAGACCATCGCTGAACGTCTCGTTGTCGCCGCCGTTCTGGATGCGAATCAGGATGGCGTCGCTGCCCGTCTCGAGTCCGCCGCTCACGGATGGTACGGCCGCGAAGAAGTCCGGGTTCAGACTGAAAGGGCCCGACCAACAGTCCGGCACGTCGAGAACTCCCGAAACCGAACCCGTGCCCTGACCGAGCGAGCATTCCGGCGAGAGAAGTACGCCGAAGGCGGCCCAGAGCGCCGTCCTGGTCCACGCCTCCACCTTCCTCATTAATTCGAGTCTACTACGAATGCGCCCGAACGTTGGAGGCCACCGTCTAGCCGAGGTGGGTGAGATCCCAATCGACCGCGTCCGACGCTCCCGTTCACAGCGGCTAGCCAGCCCGCTCGATGCGGCCCCCGCCCAGGACCGCGTCTCCGTCGTAGAACACCGCAGTCTGCCCGCGCGTGATGGCTCGGACGGGCTCGTCAAATCGGACGCGCGCTCCGCTTTCCGAGGGTTCCACGAGCGCGGGGACCGCGCTGTGCCGATAACGCACGCGCACGCACGCCCGGACCGGTAGCTCGACGCCCTCAGCGAGCGTGACATCGCCTAGGGTCGCTTCTTGCGCGAGCAGCCTCATTTCGTCGCCGACTTGGACGGTCGCCGTGTAAGGGTCGATTCGGACTACGAACGCCGGCCTTCCGACCGCAATACCGACTCCCTTGCGCTGTCCGATCGTAAACCGGTGCACACCCCCGTGAGATCCTACGACCCGCCCGGCGTCGTCGACAATCGGCCCCGGGCGGGTGGGGGCGTGCGACGCCACGAAGTCCGCATAGGCGTGGGCCCCAGCGCCTACGAAACAGAGTTCCTGACTCTCTCCCTTCCGCGCCCCCGGCAGGTCTCGCGCGATGGCCTCCGCGCGAACATCGACCTTCGTGGACGGTCCCAGCGGAAATTCGAGTCGCTCGAGCCAGGCTCGAGGCGACGAGTAGAGGAAGTAGCTTTGGTCCTTATTGTGATCGGCACCCCTGGCCAGGCGCGGAGGATGACCAGACTCTCGCACGATGCGAGCGTAGTGGCCTGTAGCTACGCGGGTCGCTCCCAGTCGATCGGCGATGAGGAAGAGCTCCGCCAGCTTGACGGTGCGGTTGCACACCGAGCAGGGGCTTGGCGTCTCGCCCCCGACATACGCCTCCACGAAGGGATCGACCACCGTCCGGGCGAACAGCTCGCGACGGTCAAAGGTGAAGTGCGGGAAGCCGAGCTTGTCGGCAACACGCCGAGCATCGTACTGGTCCTCCGGAGCACAGCAGCGCCCGTGACCGCCGCGTTGGCCAGGATCGTCGGGGTAGTCCCAAAGGTGAAGCGTGGCCCCCACGACGTCGTAGCCGGCCTCCCGAAGCCGGGCCGCCGCTACCGACGAGTCCACTCCACCGCTCATCGCTACGAGGATTCGCTCGGGCGCTGCCATCGCAACTGCCGCGTACCATCCCGGCGGGCTGCGCGCCGCAACTTCCGGCTATGGGCGGCCGACAGGGGGAGACAGGACATCGGGCCGGCGCCGACCCCGTCCTGGCGCAAGCGAACGCGCCCATCGTCGCGGGGCGAAGCAGGAGGCAGTCCGTGGAAGTTGGCCCCAGAGCGGAACAAACAGGGAGCCCTCGTGGCGGTGATGGTTCGTCCGACGTCGGCGCGTCCGCAGGCAGCCGGGGTGCCGCTCCGCGCCCAGCCGTTGCGTTCGCAAGCGTACTCGCGGGACTCGCTCGCGAGGTCGATGTCGGCGAGGGTCGCGTACATGGCGCGCTCAGAGTGACCTCAGCAGGCGGTGACCTGGGTCCAGGAGAGCTCATCGCCCTGCAAGCCGGGGTGTTTCGCTATAGCGAGGTCGTGGACCTTTCCTCCCGACTGATCGATCACGCCACGAGCGGGCTGAAGACGGTCCTCCAGAGTCAGTAGGCCGGTCCCCAGCAACTTCCCCAACAAGCGAGCCGGTGGAATCTGACCCAAGCCCCCAGTCCCGAAGTCCCCCGTTCCCACCGAGTCCAGTTCCCGCCGAGTCCAGTTCTCCCGCCGAGTGGGGAGAAGGCCGGCGTATTTCGGTCGAGCCCAAGCGAGGCCGGCGGCGAGGCGCGGAGCGTACTTCCTGTAACTTCCTGTACGCGAGCACGCTCGCCACCGGGATCGCGAAGGGATCGGCCGAAAGACACCGGCCTTCTCAGCGAGCGCCCAGGGCGCGGGCGATGGTCTCGATGGCGCGAGCGTGCAGACGGCTTCCCCAGGATTTCGAAAGACCGATGGAAGCAGCTGCGTCATCGAGCGTCATGTCGGCAAAATAGTGCTGCTCGATGAGGACCCGCTCCTTCTCTGGCAGCGTCGCCACGATGGCGCGTATTCGCTCTAGGACCTCGGCGTTTGCCACGATCTCTTCGGGAGTCTGGCCGTGATCGCGAGAGTCCGGCTCATCTGGGGCCGACGAGACGACCATGCCCAAAGCCATGGCAGTAGCCATCCCCGCAAGGAACTGCGTCAGGCGCGCGTCGGCTGCGTCCGCATCGGCCGCCGGATGGGCCGAATCGCTCTGATCGAGCTCTTCCAACACCCGGTCTGCATCCTCGGCGGCACGCAGGTCGCGGTACATACGACGCGGCAGGTGACCCCACTGGCGAAGCCCATCGATCATCGCTCCGCGCACGCGGAGATTCGCCCACCGGCGAAACGGTACGCCTCGGCTTACGTCGAATGTCTTGGCCGCCCGCAAGAGCCCTTCCCGGCCGAAGGACCGCAGGTCGTCGAGCGTGACGGAAAAGGAGATCATTCGACCCATCTGGCGAGCCAGCAGATCGACCAAATCGAGCTCGGACTCGAAGCGGGCAAGTACCTCCGGGGAGTCCGCATGACGTGTGGGGGACACGGTTAGCGACGTCGACAATCCCTGCCCGGCTCTGGACTGTCAAGGGCATCCGCGGGTTCTCCCTGGGCGCGGCGGGTCGCGGGCGTGCGTCCGATGGGGCCCTTCCGCTTGCGGGCGACGGTTGCTAGTGTCGAATGTTTCTATGACTGAGGATGTTGTCGACAACCGCTGGGAGGCAGCGGATGAGTCTCCCATAGTGGGAGAGCGGGTCGGTGCGGGGCCATGGGTCGCGCGGGACGCTCGCGCCCACGCAGCGTGGAAAATCTGGCTTGCGGCTCTGGCGACGGACGCCGAGGCGGCGCTGTCCGCTGCCCTTGCCTACGACTCTCTGCCGGCGGAGGCACGCAATGCGTGGCTCGATGCGCTCGAGGCAGATGCTCGGGATCTCGGCGTCCCCACGCTAGCGCTCTACGCGCCGCTCCTATCGGTAGAGTCCGACGCCAGGCGGCGTAGCCGAATGGAACTTGCGATCATGTCTGGTCCCGTGCCGGCGCCTTGCCAGTTCATCGCGACACGTGCCCTGCAAGGGACTGCTCCCGATGGCACGCGTGCCTGCATCGTGACGGCCCCGCTGTACCTCGCGTTCGTGCAGGTGCTCTGGTGCCGTTACCGTCCGAACGCCGGCATGGTCTCGGTACTTCACGACCCGATTCGGCATGTCAAGGACGCTGTCGACCTGGACGACGTCGACGGCATTCCCGTCTATCCGGCGCCTCTCGACGTGGTCATCGAGGACCTCGCACACGCCATCTTGGCCGACCGTCGTGAGCGGCGTCCGCCTAGCGACGCGCTCGCGTCCTTCGCCCACCTGTTCGGCCCGACGCTCGCGATTGTCGAGGATGTCGCCGCTCGATAGCTCTGGTAATAATCGGCGAGTATGGTGCCGGACGCTACCTCTCGCCGATGTGGAACGTGCGCTCGCTTCGTTCGCGTGGTCGAGACGGTAGACGCGACGGGTCAGGTTTCTCGCGCGGGCGAATGCCTGCTGGGGGTTTGGCGCTCGCCGCTACAAGAGTCGAACACGTGTTCCCACTGGGTGCAGCGCGGGGCGTTCAGGTTGCGGGCGGAGAAGCGTCGCCCAGAGCGACAGACCGGCCCGAGAACTTCGACTCTTCGATCGCACATTC
>JBEKXD010000133.1:0-8392 GCA_049512415.1 Polyangiaceae bacterium | reverse complement strand
CAAGCTTCAGTACCCAGTCACGTACTCTGTCGGATGGACGTCCTGCTTTCTGGCGGGCCGTGCTCCCACGTCATATTGAGATACCTGTCGGGTGCTGAGGCGGTGGCAGCGACCCGTACGGGTCCTGGTTTCTTCACAAATGACGTGCAGAGCTACGGCGGACGAGGACGACGAACCAAGCGTGGATGCCGTCCGAACCCTAGATTCCAGATACTCCTGGACTGCTCCAGCCGCACGAACGCCGATCATAGCGGTGTGGCGTCTGGTAGGCGCAGCGTGTCGGCCCTCGCTGGCACTGTTGGCAGCGCCAACGGTAATTCGGAAGGGTTTACCGCTCTCACCGCCACATGGGTCCCGGGTAGGTTCTTCGATTTGGCGGCGCTTGCCGGACAGGACGAGCCCCGTGACGATGCTGCATCGATACCCCTTGTGGGTCCGTTCCTGCCGAGTGACAGGTTCAGTTCGGGGTGACGCACTCGTTTCGGCAGATTCGTGTTTTCGATCGGTCTGCCTTCCTGGGATACATCTCGATTCCTGCCGGGTGCCGAGACGCCGACAACGACGACTCGATCGAAGAGTCTCGCTGCGAGCGCGGTCACGGTATAGCTCTTGAACCGCATCGCGAGGATCTGGGTGCTACCAATCGTATGGCTCGGGCGTTACTGGGCTCACTGATCGAACAGTCCGGCTTGTCCTGCAATCCGTGCGGGATCTGGTCTATCGCGGCGATGGGGATTCGTTCCGTCGGATGAATGCCTCCGGGTTCGCCTTTGGCAAGCGTCAGGGTTTTATGCCAGCGCTGAGAAAGGATATGCAACCGATGTGACGCCTGATCGGTCCAGCAGAGGAGGATTCCCGGAGTGAAAACGGAGGGCAAGATAAAGGAATGGATCCACGAGTGAGGTAAGTGGTTGATTCGGCTAAGCAAATGTTGGAACTATGGTAGGGTAGGTTGGATCCACGGCATGCGTAAGTACATGATTGAACGTGCGAAATGTTGGAGCCACGTTGGAACTCATCCACGACGTCGCGTATGTTTTGGGCCTCGTTCGCATGGCAACCGGGCAGCAAAAGCGACCTCAGTCTCCGTCGTTAGATCGAAGCCATCGCAGGCCGCTGTAGACGGTGTAGACGGCCAGGAGGATCCGACACTTTTTGACCATGCGGATACGATCGTTTCTGGGTGGTCAGAAACGATCGGAAATGCGTGGTCAAGAACCGTCGGATTCTCGTGGCCGTCTACATCGAGCGTCAGCTCGTCGTTGACACGAAGACACGAACATTCAGTCGTCGCTGCGTGTGCCCACGGTCGACGTGGCATCGCTACATGATTTCCCGACCTGCCTTGTGGTTCACGAGTTCTCGGAGCTTCGATCGGTCGCCCTGCGTTGGCTTCCAGAGACTCAGGTGCTCAAGGCGTCGCTTCGCGAATCTGTGCTCCGCGCTGACAACGCCTGCCTTCGGCTTGGTGAACTGCAAGCCGCCGAACGCGACCTCTGGCACGGTGGCCATGATCTCGCGGAAGTGACTGCAGTCGAGCGTACCGTGCGTGAGTGCGCGGTACTGGTAGAAGCCAACGCGAAGCAGCTGCACCGGTTGGCGATTCTCCAGGTTCACGACGACCTCCGCGTAGCGAACGTAGCCCTCCGCGTCGGTGGGAAGCCGTCCCGCCGAGGAGAGAAACTCGCTGACCGCGGCGACATCACGGCGTGCAGCTCACCCGAATGCGGCCGTAGGAAGGTCCAGACGCTTACACCCGTGCGCACCACGATCGCTCATCTGGTTGGCCACGACCACCGTTGTCAGCCCTCCGTGTGCCTGGATCCTGCGGGCCTGCCGGCGAGGTCGGGGTGTCCGCAGCCGCCCAGCAAACCGTCCGGCACAGCGCCCGAGGCTTCCAAGTTGGCGGAATCTCACGGCCAGAGCTCGGCACAGGATCGGCGATGCGTGATTCATCTTGGCCGCACTCGCCGCGCCGTACCGCCCGCGTCGCCCGACCGAGACGGTCCTCTATGAGACCGTCCGCCAGAATCTGGAAACCTTCCTCGCCTACGCCAGAGAACACTATAGTGGTGGCCTCCCCCGGTATGTCGAAGCGGAGCTTCGCGGGCACCTCCGGTGTGGCGTCTTTGCACATCGCTTCGTGCGTGCACACTGCGACGGTTGCGGCCATGACCTGCTCGTCGCCCTTTCGTGTAAGGCTCGATCGATCTGTCCGAGCTGCGCGGGGCGACGCATGGCCAACACGGCAGCGCACCTGGTCGATCGCGTTCTGCCCGCCGTGCCCGTTCGTCAATGGGTGCTGTCGCTTCCGTGGGAGCTTCGCGCGTTGGCTGCGTTCAAGGCCGATGTCCTGTCGGCGCTCGTGCGCATATTCATTGAGGCCATCTTCGCGCGATACAACAGATGGGCTAGAGGACAGGGGCTTGTGGGACCCTCCAGCGGGGCGGTTACGCACGTGCAGAGATTTGGATCGAGCCTTAATCTAAACGCGCATTTCCATGTCATGGTCCTCGATGGCGTGTACACACGCGATGACAGCGGGACGCCGACGTTCCACGTTGCGCCATCACCCACTCGCGACGAATTGGATGCGATTGTGCGCCGGGTGAGCCGACGAGCGGTTGGGTGGCTCGAGCGCAAAGGCCATGTGAACGGCTCCTCCTCCGAGGGCTCGCAGGACCAGCCCGCGCAAACGTCGCTCGAGGCCTGCGCCGCCATCGCGATGGGGCGGGGAATTGTCAGAGCGCTTCGCGATGACCCTGACGCGGAAGACGCCTCCGGCCAGACAGCAGACGGTCACGTGGGGAGCGGCAGTGCGGTCGAACGCGATGGGTTCAATGTGCACGCCGGCATCGCCATCGCTGCCGACGACGACCTCGGTCGCGAACGCCTGATGAGATACGGCGCTCGCCCCCCGCTCGCGCTCGATCGCCTCCGGCGGCTCCACGATGGGCGGATCGCGTATCGGATAAAGAACTTGCGTGATGGCCGGGCGAAGCACCGGGTCATGACGCCACTAGAATTTCTTGCGCGCCTGTCCGCACTGGTGCCCCCGCCGCGCTATCCGCTACTTCGATACCATGGGGCACTCGCCCCGCGGTCGCCGTGGCGACGCGACATTGTGCCGAGGCCGCGCGACGTGAAGCGCGTTCCGTGCGCCACGCCGAGCATGACGCCCGCCGCCGGGAGCGAGAGACGCCTGCGGGCGACATCGAGGTCTCGCAGTCGAACCCGGGACCGAATCGCTCGCGATGAACGCTCGGCCGCATCGAAGGACCCGAGCGCATGGTCGCCAACCCGAGCGGAAGTCGTCAGTCCGCTGCCGATGGCGGCACCGCCGAAGCTCACGGCTGACGTCGAGACGATGCGGGCAACCGACGTCAGCGCTGTCGCTCCCAACGTCGTGAGCGTCAAGCATTGGAATCGACTGCTTGGAGGCCAGCTCTACGCGGCGACGCCCCGCGTCGATTGGGCGCGGCTTCTCCGCCGCTCGTTTGACGTCGATGTGCTGATCTGTTCGAAGTGCGGCGGCCGACTGCGGATACTCGGCGAGGTTACGGACCCAGCCATGGGCAGGCTGGTGCTCGAGAGCCTGGGCATGGCGGCCGAAGATCCATGCCCTGCGCGAGCGCGAGACCCGACGCTGTTCGACTACCTCGTTGCGCATTGACTCGAAGACCCGCTGAGTGAGCGCGGGGTGCGCGGAGGTCCGCGTTGGAGGGGGTCACCTTCGGACCACGATTCCCGCCTGCATGCACGATTCAGCTGGGCCGATAAGGCGTTCTATGTGACCGCAGGCGCTTGCTTCCTCGACCCCTCTTTCACTGCCTAGCCGCCAGGCTCCGGCGAAACGTGCCAACAAGGCTGTGGACGTTGACTCGTATGCTGCTGCGAGGCTCCGTAGCCGTTGCGCTGCGCGATCGTTGTCTCCGAATGTGTAGTGCTGACTCATGGCTGCGTGCGCATCGCCGGGCGGGCTCGCACCACGTGACATCACGGAGTTGAAGCGCCGGGCGGGCACATTCCTCTCTGGATGGAACGAAAGCGTCCGAATCAGAAGGGGCAGCGCCACCAGCGACCGAACGACATGCCCTTATGATGGATCTGTGCGCGGCTTGCTGTCAATCCGCTGCCGGTCCCGCGATCCGCTTCCGAGGGCTCGCAGCCCTGGTCGAGACCGAGTGTTGATTGCTCGGCCTGTCGTGACAGTCTGCCGCAGTTTAGGCTGCGCGAACCGCCGACAAGCCGAACATGCGACCGGTGCCTGCCCCCTCCTGTCCCGATGCTCATTCGCTCGAAATTCACCCACGATCGTCGACTCCAGCGCAGCCTGGAACGCCAGCGACCGACACGGCATGGAGCGTCATGATGGTCCGACGAGCGCCTCCCGTCGCGTCTACGTTGCCGCGCTTGATCCGAGTGGAATGACCGTCACCGCTTTCGGACCGATTCCGCCCGAGAAGTCGATCACTCGCAACTCCGTCGGGTCCACACGAAATAGGGCTGTCTCGCCAAGCTCTCCTCGGGCAGCTCGCTCACGAAAATTCTGACTTCGGGCGGATATTCGCTCTATGGCCTTGGCGATTTCGGAGGAGTCGCGCAGCCGTCGTGCCGTCCCACGGATGGCCACGTTGACGAACGTCGGGAGCTCCTGCTTCTCGTGTTGAACCAGCAAAGACACGTGTGGGTCACGCGCTATCTGCTGCACCTTACGGCTTCCCTGATGTGTCGAAAAGTACACGGTCGTCCCTTCATTGCCGAAGCCCCCCAGCGTTCGCTGGACGGGCCCTCCTTCGTCCGCGGTCGCGAGGACGACAAAGCGAGCGGATTCGATATAGCCGGGAAGGTTCTTTACGTCGAAAGCCATCGGTCCAACCTCTCGAGGACTGCTCGACACCCCGTCGCGCAGCGATTCGACGGGTCCCGGCGCAATTCTCGTTCCACAAGCTTTGCTCCGGGAAATTGCCCCAACGCGGTCATCGCAATCTATCACCCGCGCGGGGCAACCCAGATGCTGTCACGGTTTGCCGAAGCGAGCAGCGGCGTAGGGCGAGAGGCGCACGGTTTCTCGAACTCTGGGTGACGCCCCGCTTCCTCTCATCGGGTCGGAGACCGTTGAGCTCGCGTCAGTCGGTCACCCCGGAGATGGATGGTGCTTCCGCGAGGCACGAGCCATGCACGGGCCCGCGCCGATGCGTCAACAATTGAGCCACGCCATGGAGCAGCGCCCCATCCATAGTGCCAAGTGGAATCGCTACCCATCTGAGGTCTTGCCGCTGTGGGTCGCCGACATGGACTTCCGTTGCCCCGAGCCCGTCCTGCGGGCGCTTCACGAGCGGGTTGACCATGGGATGTTCGGGTACGGATTCAACTCGGGTGAGCTTGCCGAGGTGATCACCGCCCGCCTCCACACGCGCTATGGATGGCGCGTCTCGACCGAGGATGTCGTGTTTCTTCCTGGGGTCGTCCCGGGCATCAACTTGGCGTGCCGGGCCGTCACCCAGCCCGGCGACGCAGTCGTCATCCACGTGCCCGTCTATGCTCCGATCCGCAAGGTTGCGGCCGCCGCCCGGTGCACCTGTCATGCGATGCAGTTCGCAACGGGAAACGACGGAAGGGTTGATATCGACTGGGACGCTTTCGACGTGGCTCTTCGCGACTGTGCGCGAGTATTCGTGCTTTGCAATCCTCAGAATCCGACTGGACGGGTCTTTTCGAGAGACGAGCTCGCACGGATGGCTGCGGCTTGCGTAGAACGCGGAGTCACAGTGATCTCCGATGAGATTCACTGCGATCTCATGGTCGACCGACTCCCGCACGTTCCGATCGCGTCGCTGGGCGACGACATCGCTCGTCGAGCGGTTACCCTCATGGCGCCGAGCAAGACGTTCAATTTGGCTGGCCTACAATGCGCCTTTGCTGTCATCCAGAACCCCGAGCTTCGCGCACGGTTCCAGGAGATGCGCACCGGGCTGGTGCCTCACGTGAACGCCATGGGCATGGTCGCAGCCCTAGCTGCGTATCGAGAGGGGCAGTCCTGGCTCGGAGACATCCTGGAGTATCTCGCGGGCAACCGCGACGTGGTGGCGAAATATGTTCGCGATCAACTGGCGGGCGTGTCGATGGTCCCGCCCGAGGGCACGCACCTGGCGTGGCTCAACTGTCGAGAAAGCGCGGCACGAGAGCGGCCGTATGAGTACTTTCTGCAGAAAGCGCGAGTGGCGCTCAATGACGGGTCAATGTTCGGCCCCGGGGGCGAGGGTTTCGTGCGCCTGAATTTCGCTTGCCACCGCTCGACGCTGATCGACGCGCTCGACCGCATGGCGCGAGCTCTGATGGCCAGGGAATCGTAACCCAGGCGACCGAGAAAAGCCGTCGGACCAAAAGCAGACCGGATGAATCCTGGGTTGCCGCTCGCGTTCTCCAACGCGAGCGGCCCCGGATAGACAGTGACCTGGTCTAGAACTTGACTCCCAGACGAGCGTAGTAGAAACCACCATTGAGCGGATATGGCGCACTGGTTGGATACTTATTCCCAGTCGACGGAATCTGGCCAGCAGCTGCCGCCTGCGGCGTATTGGGATACAGCGCCTTCTCCGTGTACGTGTCGAAGACGTTGTCTGCGCCCACCGTAAGCGTGGTGGCCGGGAAAATCAGATACGACGCCGACAGATCGAAGAAGCATCTCTCTCCGATCTCTTGAACCATGGTAAGATTGCCGTTGGCGTCGAGCGGTGCGTACGAGCTGGCCGCCCAGGTCCAGCTTCCATAGTTGCGGGCGCGGGCCTTGATACCGAACTTGCCGATGTCGTACTCGACGCTCAGGTTCTCCGTGTACTTCGGCAGCCGCTTCTCGATGTAAATGCGCTGATAGGGCCCGATGACTCCAGCCTGGTACGACAGAATCTTCGTGTCGTTCGCGTTCGCAGCACCCGTGAAGATGAGCTGCCCAGATTCGTGAAGGTCGGCCGTGTACGAAAGGACTACATCCAGTCCAGCCGTTTGCGTATTGAAGCCGTTCACGAAGAAATTGAAGCTCGTCAAGCCTTGGGCTGCGGCAACACCCGAGTTGACCAGACCGGTTTGCTGGTCGGGGGTCAGCGAGTAAGACTGCGACAGGCCGAGACGATCGGTGACATAGATGAGGTAGCCGTCGGCCGAAAGCGTCAGTTTCTTCAACGGCTCTGTCACGAAGCCAAGGCTGAAGTTGACGGATTGCTCTGGCTTCAGTGGCTTCCCGCCCACGAGTGCCGCGATAGGGTTCGTCGACGGAATGGTGCCGTTCGTCATGATCTGCGAGCCGTCGGGGCTCGGAAACTGATTTGTGTTCGTCAGGTTGGCCTGCCCAGGCGTGGGTGCTCGAAAGCCCGTGCTGATCGCACCTCTCACGTTGAGATTGGACAAGACAGAGTAGCGGGAGGAGAGCTTCCCATTGACTGTCCCGCCAACGTCCGTGTAATCCTCACCGCGAAGGGCAGCACCCACATTCAGCTTCGAAGTCAGATCCGCATCCAGATCGACGTAACCGGCGAAGCTCGTCCGCCCCCACGTCCCCGCCTGAGTCGGTCCCGTGCCGAAGAAGCCATTCGAGCCCCCTGAGAGTCCGAGCTTGGAGAGCGGCCCGAGGGCATAGGAATCAGCGTCTCCCAATCCCGCCGCGTATTCCTCGTATCGTGTCTCTGCGCCGAACGCGACATTGATTGGCTGGGGAACGAGTCCCGATGCCCACAGATAGTTAAAGTCGAGATTGCCGGCGTACTCTGTCTGAGTCTTCGTACCGTCATTGAACTCGGTTGGCGAGTACAGTCCCTCGGACGCGTTGATGGTATCTCGGATCTTGTAGAGAATATGGTTGCGACCGTAGCGGCCACTCAAGTCCCACGTGAGAGATGGCGCAAGATCGCCCCGCACGCCGGCGACCACTGACGTGTCTAGGCTGGTTGCCGAGAACTTGGGGGTGAAGCCTCCAGGGTAAAGAAGCCCTTGCGATGCATTGGAATACCAACTCTGATATGCGGGTGGCAGTGCGGCCAGATTCTTCGCGAGCGTCGCAGAATCCTGCCCTGACGTGAATACACTCCCTTGAGTTGGAGTGCGCCAGTTGAAGTCATTTTCGCCCCAGATGTAGCCGAAGCTTCCGAATGCATAGAGCTCTGCGGCTGGCGCCAGCTTGTACTTCGCGTTTACGAACGCCAGAAAACTCTTGGTGTCGGGAAGTCCAAATCGCTGAACAACCGGCTGCTGGATTGCTGCGTTTCCGTTCTGTATCAAAGCCCACGCGTTGGGACGCTGATTGCTTCGAGAAGTTGCGTCACCGATGTTGCCCTCCGCGCTGATGTTGATCGAACCGCGGTCGCCAAGGGCAAATCCCTGGTTGGCGCCAAGCAAG
>JBEKXD010000132.1:0-16121 GCA_049512415.1 Polyangiaceae bacterium | reverse complement strand
GCCACAACGGCCGAATCGTTGCTTCCGCGCGCGCGCGGGGGAGCCGCGAGGAAGCCGGTCAGGGCAGCTTCCCAGGTGGGCCTGGCCCACTACCCTGGGACCCCAAGTTTGGGCCCCGGACCCTACCCTCTGAGCGGGAAAGATGGGGTCCGGGGGCCCGGTGCAGGCGCTCTATCTAGTAGCGGCCGCAACGTCAGCGATGGCCGAGTAGACGAGCATGTCTTCCATCTCTTCGGCTTGTTCGTGGCGCCAGTCGCGCGGGTCTTTGGTGACGTCGAGGCGGCCGTACTTGGACTGTCCGTTCAGCAGCCTACGCGCTAGTACAAGCAGCACGCGCCGCTCATCGGTCCCGAGCTCTGAGACGATGGCCGTGAGCTCGTCAGTCGGCGTCGTCGCGACGGGAGCGGATGCCATGACGTCGCCCGGCGCGTGATCGCGACAATACGCGGAACAGTAGACGACGTCGCCCACGTGAACGGTCCACGCCGCAAGCTCGCCATGGCACGCCGCGCACACCTCTGTTTTCGTCGGGGCGGTCACGGTCACGCCCCTAGATACAAGTCGACGAAAAGGTTGTAATCGCCAGTAATCCCAGCACCGTATATGGCGACATTGAGGCCAGTGATGACTACTTGCAACGTCATTTCATTTCCGGGCTGCTCCAACGGCGTGGGAATAGTGATAGTCGACCCGCTGCACCAGCCGCCCCCGAGCCAGTAGGCAAAGCCGTTCGGACTGCCGTACCCTGTTCCGTGAAGTTCGAGCATAAACGAGTAGCTCCCTGACGGAAGCGTGATTGTGTTGAGAAGCGTCGAGCTACCGTTCGATGATGTCGCGAAGCCGCGCGAGCAGAAGTGATTGAAGGTCGGCCCGCGGGCCATCAGTGACGGGGAGCCTGACCACTCGCCACCGGGGTCGACGAAAGCAGGTTGTGCGAAGTTTGTGTATGCCATTTGTGTTACCTCTATTGTTGACGGCGACTATGTGGCCGCGGAGTGTGTTGACGAATCAGGAAAAGAACTCGACCGTTGCCCACATCGAGTTAGTGGTATCGACCGTGAGCGTGCCTGCTGTTGTCGACGCGGCCCACACTAGGCCGGTGTTGAGAGTAAGGCCCCAGGTGCCGAGCGCCTGAACTATAGACATGTCAAGGGACGCTTGCGCGCCGGCCGCCAGGACGACAGGCCGGACGCGCGGAGTCGTTCCGTTGCTGGGCAGCGTCGTCGCGTCGAACACCATAAAATACAGGGTCCCCGCACCGGTGTTTGTGATGAACGCTCGCAGAAGCGTGCAGGGGGCCGCGCGGATGACCCTGCTGTTCATCCCAGCCTGGGAGTCGTCTATCATGACATTGTTGTGGACAACGCGTCCGCTGGGTTTTTGGATAGCTGACATGTTAGATTCTCCTGGGTTCGTATCCACGAACCGGTTGCCGCCAGAGGGTGGACGCCTCGACTGCGACACACGCGCCGCGGGTGAAGCGACTGTCGGCATTCGGCGCTAGCGCGACAACCTCGCGGACAAGCGCGCCACATCGACCAAATACCTGTATGAAGGAGGGACGTACGTACAGGACGGGACCGATGAAGGTCACGGGTCGCTCCAGGCGAGGCGGGCGGCCCGGCCCTCGGGCGTACGTCGGTCGAACCGGCGAAACTGTTCGAGCGCTTGACGTTCGAACTGTTCGCGCTCGCCGGGCAGGAGACGCAGCACGGGCGGCTTCGTGACCGGGGTGGGATCGGAGCTCATGACGTCGCCCCGAGTTTGGTGAGAGCTTCCGTGCGTCGAGTGAGGACGTCGGCTAGCGCGTTGCCGCTCGACGGCCGTGTGATAACGGCAAGCCCGTTTGCGTACCGCTGCCCGAGCGCTTCCAGCGGCGTGCGCGGTTCGGGCGGGGGCGGAGGCGCCGGGGGAGCGGCAGGCACGGCGGGCGGTGTGACTACGACTGCTTGCTGCTGCTCGAACGTCGAAGCGATGATGTTTTTCAGTCGCGTGTTCTCGTTCGCCAGATTCTCCGCCCTCATGTTGGCGACCGCGAGGTCAACGGCGGAGTGAACAGCGTTGTAGACTTCGGGGGATGCTTTTCGGTTCTTCTTGCTCATGTGAGTACCTCTCAATCAACGACCCAGGCCGGTCATGCAGCCACGGCCGGGGCGCCAGACTTCGGATAGATGGCCACCACGTTGGGGCGGCAGGGTCGAGTAGGGATTGCCCGCGCCGAATAACGAGGGCTGTTTCTCCGTGGACATGCTAGCCAGCGCTGCGCCTATCAACAGCGATGCCCTATCGGACAAGCTGCCCGACTTGGCCCGGATGCGTATCGACCCGTTCGAGATAGTCTCCTGCATTCCTGTCAGTTGGCGGCGCAGCGTCTGCCAGTCGTCGGGGTCGCAGTCGGGGTCAAGCAAGACGCGACCGTCAATGAATAGACGTCGAAGGAACGCAACCGCGGCCGTTTTATTTTCTGCCGTCCACGCCCGTTTGACGAACGTGAGCCCTCGCTGTTGCAAGGCTCCCATGTTTGAATAGGCATCGTGTTGGTCGCCAGCCACTAGCTGAATGCCTCGCGTACGGCAGGCATGCGCGATGCGATCGAGTATATCGACGGACGAGATAGCCCTTGCTCGCTCGCCCCACACTCTCCGCAAGCACAGTACCGGGGGCAACGCCTCGGGCTGACGCACAACGATGGCGCCGTTCGCGTCTCGGACGGGACACTTTCCAGATACTTCCCCGCGCGAGTTGATAGCCGGCTTCCATTGGAAGTAGTCGTCTGGGTGAACATACTTCTGGACCCAAACGGCTTCGCCCGCCGCATATTCGCAGTTGTCGCCGCCGTCGAGGTCCGCGGCATCGATGACGCATATCCTGTTTGTGACTTCCGTGGTCGCGTAGGGAAGCGGCTGGTGTGATTCGTCCACAAGCTCGCCTTCAAATGCTGCGCATACGGCGCCTTGCGGAATGGCCGCAAACTCACGGTTGAAGAGGCGTGGGTCCGGCTGTATCTCTCTACAGCGTTCCTCCGTGAGCTCTGGTCGCCAGTGCCACGACGGACCGACAAACACGCGTTGCGACTGAGTGTCACTTTGCGCCACTAGACGGGCGTGGAAATCATCGTCGCCCATCGGGGTGCCGATTGAGTAGATGCGCGCGTTCTCATGCGAAACGCAGGCCGGGACAATGGCGCCGTCGCGTTCGCTTGCTGGGTTTACCGCCGTGTCGCGGTCGTACCACGCTGGCATCTCATCTTCCCACCACATCAACACGTTGGGCCCGCGGGCGATGTCTGACGTCGCAGGGAACGACTGAACGATGATAGGTGTATCCCCTATCTCAAGTGCATCATCACGTCGGCGGACCTTCGTGCCACATGCGGCGAATGCGTGTTCGGCATTGTATAGCCGCTCGTCGCTCTCCTTTTGCCGCGTACTGCTACAGCCGATCGTGATGCGAGTTCCCGGGGAGCCCTTGTATTGACAGAAGAGCGCAGTCGTGACGCACACGCGCGGGAATATGATAGTCGACGCGCCTACCTGCCGACCCTTGCGAACGACCATGCGAAACGCGCCGGATAGCCAGAACTCGCGTAGGGCGTTCAGCCAAGGGAGCGACGTCGGGGGCATGCCAGCGGCAACGCATTTGCGATCCACGTGCGTATACGCGTCGCACATGATTTGCCCATCTGCGGGCACTAGCGAGCCCTCCCGGTGCGGGGGACCCGGACATCAGGAACATTCCAGGCCGGCGCCGTGACCATAGCTGACCTGTCGGGGACCTCGAGGCCATGCGCGCGACGAAGTGCGTCCGCGTGCCGCAAGGCCTCATTACGCGAGGCCTCGGGGTCCGGATTATCCTGCCTATGCTTCGCGGTCGCCGCGGCAATCCACTGGCAGGTGGTCCCGCAGAATTCCGCGCCTTCGGGCGTGATGACATAGCCGGATGTCCGCAAGAAGGACTGACGACGGGCCGGGCTGTTCGCCACGTCGGCGGAGACCGAGAGCTTCGTTTCGCATCCCTGGCGCGAGCAACCGATTGGGACCATTTCGGTCGTCTGGAAGCCGAGCGGACGCTCGACGTGTGCGGCCTCCGCTGCCTTTTGGACCGCCTCGGGAGTCATGCGCCCGGGTTGCGCGTCGAGGCGTTCGGCTCGAATGGCCGTCTCACGAGCGTGTGTCTGACAGCAGTGCCACCCAACGTCTCGCGGAGTCGGCGCGATCGGTAGGATGGCCGTGCGCCCGTCGGGCAGGAGGACCGCCTCCGAGCGTGGCCCACCGGTCACGACCGAACGACACCAGCCTGCCGTCAAGAGAGCCTGCTCAGGGATGCTCCCGTCTGCGTTGTGAGTTGTGAAGGCAGCGTTGCAGCGCTGGCATTGGATTTGAAGGGGCTTGGTGGTGGTCATGGGTCGATCCCTTTCTCGGGTTCGGACGGGGTTACGGACTTCGAGGCGAGGGCCTGGCGAACCTCCTGCACGAAGGAGAGCTCCCTCGCCGGCGCGCGCTCGGCGTGCACGCGCGCCAAGTCGTGGACAGTCACAAGGACGCGCTCGGCTCGCTGGGATTGGCGGTCCGCCACTTCGAGGAACGCGAGGCCGGCCTCCGTGTCGAGACCAGCGGCCGCCGCACGCTCGGAGTAGAAGGCGTGCAAGCTCAAGTGACGGGCATGCACCGCGAGAAGAGCACGAACTGGTGCCGCGTCGGAGGGCAGGGAGCGGAGGATGTGAGAGAAGACGCGCCGAGCGTCGGAGGCAACGATTCCCGCTTCGCCACTGCTTGCCTTGTCACCAAGTACCTTGCGAAGCGTGCGCTTGAACCGGTTACCGACTGACACCCGATTGCCCGGTTTGAAGCGTCCGCTAGCGTCGCGGCCGTCGGTCGGATTGGCCACGGATTCGACGGGCTGTAGGTCGCTCGCCCGGGGAAGAGAGGGGCGCGCCTTTCCGTGGCTGAGTTCGATCGTCATCGGCGCACACCATGTATGTGATGCCGATAGGCCCTGTGTGTATGGCAGTTGTCGCGGCATCGCCAAGCGCCGTTGACGCGGACCCAACCGTGCAACGCGAGGTACTCGTCCAAATTGGGGACCCATCGAGTCCCAGTGGAGACCCATACGCGATCCTCGGGCCGGCACTCGCCGATTGGTTCGAGACGCTGATGGACTTCGAGGCGAAAGTGACCGCACGCGTCGCAGACGACGATCGCTTTGCGCGTCGTCTCCGCTATTTCATCAAAGGCTATCGACATGACTGGACTCCGTTCTGGCGCCTAAACGCCGTTTGGTGAGGTTTTCGGCCGCCTGGCCCCCACGGCCGCGCCGACCGACGATCGGCCCGCTCGGGCCAACGTCGGCGGACTCCGTCGCGAACGAGGGCAATCGCCCACGCCCCAGGGTCCGCGCGGCCGCGCGGACCCCAGGGAGAGGGCCACGATCGGACCATCCGACCGTGCTGCGACGCCGAGACGACCACAGCAGCGGAGACGACGCCGAAGTGTGCAAGAGTGCGCGACTCGCGGAACTGGATTCGGGAGCCAGTGCGAGGACCCATAAACATCGAGAAATAAGCGGTTTCGTGCGCTACGTGGCCAACGGATCGTGGCCAACCGCTGTTGACTGCCTCGAAACTTCCAGCGCTGGCGCAGCCGTTGACTACATCCGCGCACACCAAGAGGGGTGGCAGAGGACCGCGACTACCGCGCGGTAGACCCGGGGCGCCGGTTCCGGGAATCGGAGGGAGGATGCCTCGGCTGGTCATTTCTGACCCACGATCGGAGCTACCCCGAGCTCTGCAATGTCATCGGCGAAGGAGGGCGTTGCGCAGTCTGCGGTGTCTGCGGTGTCATTTCTCTCTAGTATTGAGAGTGACTCTGTTTTCAAATTTGGGGTTGGGATTGACTGCGCAGACTGCGCAGACTGCGCACTTTGGGTTGGGGCCCCAATTCTTTCGACGGTCCAGAGGGCGTGGTGGTTTCGGTCCTTGCCCACTTGCTTCAGCCGGTAGTTTCCCTGCCGAAGGTTCGCCATCGCTTTCAGTCGATTGCCAAACCGCTTGACGTTCAGGGTCTGGCGCTCGCCTTTGCCTTCCAGCGCGATTCCCTCGATTGCCTCCCTCAGCTCCCCGAATTGCTCCCGGTGGCCTGGCGCGCACACATCCTCCACGAGGGCCTTCGCCGTGGTCGAGCGCTCGGATCGGACAGTGAGCCATTCATGCAGGCCGGCGAGGAGGAGGTACTCCGAACCATCGTTGTCGGTCTCGGCCACGTCGTGAACGAGCTCCCGAACGTCCCCACCGCCAGCCCACCGAATCATGCTCGCGACGGTCCACCCCCAATGCTCGAACGAGTCGAGGCGACGGACAGATTCCCGTGGCTTGCCTGCTTGAATCCAGGCGCGCACCAGCGTGAACGCAGCGGCGAGCAACCGCGGCCGCTCCTGCCGCACGTACGACAGCAGGTCCTCGTGCGCGTAGATTTCGCGTGGGACGTCGGGGCGTATGAGCTGCGAGGTTGCCGCTCGGCGTTCGGTATCAGCGCCGATACGAGCCTTGTTGGCGGTAAACGCAACCGTGGCCATCCACGGAAGTCGTTTCAGTGTGCTTTGCCCGAGCACGCGGAACGAGTTGACTCCGTCGCAGGTCAACACTTTGTCCAGCGGCGCCCCACCTATGACAGCGCCCTCGCTGGCGTTGTCGAACAGGAGCACATCGGCGCCCGCGTCCGCGGCCGCGCCAATCATCTTCTCTTGCTCCTCTTCCACTTTCGGCCAGGTGTTGCTGGCGGGAATCTGTCCAGTAGCCCAAAGGCACGCGGTCTTAGCTGTCAGGCTCTTGCCGCACTTCGGCTGTGGGGCGGCTTGGATGTACGCTATGACGTTGCCTTCAATGACTGGACGCAAGATGATAGTCAGCCCCAGTGCGACGGGGCTATAGCGCTCGGCGTCCGTCTCGAAAGGGAACTCCGCGAATGGCTCGACCAGCGCGGCGAGCGCGGCGATTGCATCGTCCTTCGTCGGGTGATCTGGAATTGGAGGGAGCGCAACATTCGACGCAACGAGGTACTGAGTTTCGGCGTCGTAGCCTTCTGCGACTATTGAACCGTCGAGATGGATGATAGGCGTGCACGCGATGCCCCGAATTGGGCGGATGTGAGACCAGTAGACCTTGGACAGGAATGCTGCGAGAACCGTGCCGTTGGGTAGGTCACGTACCCATGTCTTCGTCTTGCTTCCGTCCGCGTCTTCCTCATACCTCCAATATCCGTAGTCGACGTGTTCCGTGATACGGGGCACCAGCGATGCCGACTTGAGAGGCGACAAGATGACAGCTTCCGGCGAGAACTTGAGATGTAGACGTTTCGCATCGTCGACCGTCGCACCGCGCGCAATGACAAGTTCGCCACTCCGTTGATATAGCCGTCGGTCTCCCGTATTCGCATCCGCTAGTCCTTCGTCAAGGTCGTCTAGGACGCGATGCTGCTTGTTGCGCGCGAGCCGCCCAGTTGCTGCGTCCGGCGCCGTATCATTTGCAGGATTCGGAGCCTTCGGTGCATCAGCCTCGCACTTGAGCGGAATCAGATCATCAAGTGACCCACCCGCTAGCAACATGTCGGTCACGTCCTTGTGCGCCGGGCACTCGCGCACGACGATTGACCGCACGACGTCATGTAGTGATGTCTCGACCTTGCGTGCGTGGTCGCGTCCGGGCTTGTCGGCATCGGCAATGACGACGACGTCGCGGCCCGCGAGGACCTTGCGCGTTTCGTCTGCAATTCGGTGCCACTTGCCGGCGCCCATCGGATTGCACGTGGCGACGTGGCCCAGCCTGACCAGTGAGAGGACGTCCTTTTCGCCTTCGCAGACGTAGACCGTCTTCGATGGGTCCGCCGCGATGAGCTCCGGCAACCGGAACGGCACGAGGCGCACACCTTCGAGTGTCAGCTTGCCGCTTGAGTTCCGGAGATATCCGCCAGCGCCATCGGGCGCACGCTGGAAGAATCGCTTGCCAAATAGACGGACTACTTCAATGCAGAGCGACCCGTTCTCATAGTGATACGGGTAGACGGCTTCGATGTTGTCGTTCTTGCGCGTGTCCTCGCCATGCGCGACTCCGCAGTCGCAGGGGCCGTGCATTCGATGCGCGTATGTTCCGCCGGTCTCTGCCTCGAGAGGGCCGGCTAGTTCCTCGCGTGAGCAGTGGCACCAGTCTCCGTCATCGGATTCGAACCCGCCACACCTCTTGCCCTGGCCTCGAGGCGCTTCGTCATAGCCTCCACAGACCTTGCAGGGATGGCCCTTCCGGTGCCGTTGCTGACTTGTGACGGTCATCGCTGCACCGCGCTTTCCACCGCGAGCGTCGGCGCGATCCGTTTTTCCCAGAACCGCTTGAGCAGGCGATAGCAATACTCGGCGGCTTTCGGCCTAGAGCCGGCCCAAAGGACAGGGACATAGTCAAGCGTTAGCGCTACGGTTGTCCCGAAGACACTATTCGGATGCACCGAACTATGGCGGTCATCGAGATAGATGTCACCGAGGTTCGCTTCGACGATGACGAAGGCGGCTTCGTACGTGGCCAGGATTTCGAGTTCGCGTTTGAACCGCTCACGTCCAAACGTGATCGAGCCCTTGTAGTCTGCAAGCGATTTGCGTTCGATTGCAATTCGCGTTTCGAGGCCGACGATTGAATAGTCGCCGGCGGCCATCGTGACTCGCGCGGTCTGCACATGTGGCCCGAAGTCCCACGGGATTTGCTCGCGCGTGTCTATGGCGAGTGTCCACGGCAGGAAGGGCGCGGCGGTCATGAGCCAACCCTCCGCAGTCCGACGCGAGCCAGCGCGTGAGCCTCGGAGTCGGCGTCCTGCGACGTCGGTAGCCGCATACGACTCTCGAAGTGCGCGACCACATCGGCCGTCCGAGCGACGACGAGCCTACGCTCCTTCGTTGAGGCGAACGCGCCTGCCCGTGCCACTCGGAGAAATTCGCGAGCGTCTATGCCGACGACAGACTCGACGTTCCGCTGCGTCGTGAGCAGCGGGCGTGCCAGTGCATCGGCGTTCCGCTGCATGAGTGCGGCTATCCGCTCATCGATAAGAGCATCGAATCCCTGCGTGGGGGCTCGCGCCGTTTGTGCGCATCCACGCGGTCCCCCCAATCTTGGTGGTTCTGGGGCTGGATCCTCTCCGTCTGGCCCTGCTCTGGACTGCGCCGCACTTCGATGCGTTCGCCGCTCACGGGGACGCGTTGCCGTCGTCGGCGTGTGGACGCTCGGCACCCGCCTAGCCATTGCGACACCTAGGGTCCAACCGCCAAGCCCATCCGCCCCCGGGCGACGGAGCCGACCCGTAGACTTCGCGTTGACGATGCGCCGGACAGCACGCTTATGCGCCTTGGGACCGAGGCCAATCATGCCGATGAGAGCATCCGCGAACTCGGCCTCGCTCATGTTGTCGGCCGAGTCGGCCTTGCGTTCTTCGCTTTTTGTGGTTAGATTCATGCTGTCGGTTTCTGCGTTCGCCCGCACCTTGGTCGGTCCGCGGGCGTTCGCGTATCTAGGGGTTCGAGTTCGTTACCCGATTCGCCTCGCGATAGGTCCGCTCGAGCGACTCCCGCACGATGTCCGCTAAGGACCTCTGCTTGGACGCCGCAAAGACGTGCAAGCGCGCGCGTTCGTCCTTGGTGAGCAGGATATGGAGGTGCTCGGGTCGTTCGGGGATTGTTCGTCGAGACATGTGCCTACTTTCAGTGTTGTTCGACTGTTCAGGTGTGTCAAGGACCCGCCGCAAGTTTTTTCTTGACGGTGTGCGCCCACCGTGGCAGCAGGCCGGCTATCATCGCCCCCGGCGCTCCTTTTCGGAGGCGAAGTCGATGAGTTCGGGCGCCTCCTTCCGGCGCAGCACGTCCAGTTCCGCACGCATGGCACGACGCTCCGCAATGAGCTCGGGGAGCGCGTCGTCGGAGGCGGTTCCCATTGCCCTGGTGCATCGTGCGATAGCCCTTTCGAGGTTGGCTATTTCGTTGGCCAAACCGTTGGCCACTGCGTCCCGAGGGGCACCCAGGGGCGTCGAATCGGCACCCTCCGATGATGTGTTTACGCCTACTTGGCTACTGGTCAGATCCCCATTACCGGCCTGGGGGTCAAGGGGTCGGAGGTTCAAATCCTCTCGCCCCGACTAAAATTCAGCAACGATTTCAAGATGTTGCTGAATCGTCGGAACCCGTCTCCACAATGTCTCCAAAAACGGGCCGCCGGTCGCGCTGGTTGAGCAGGTTGATGGCATCCTGCCGCGCCGCTGGCGACAGATGCATGTACCGCATCGTCGTCGTCAGATCGGCGTGGCCGGCGAGCTCCTGGATGGCCTTCGCCGGCGCTCCGCGCATCGCGAGATGCGAGCAGAACGTGTGGCGAAGGATGTGAAGCCCACCCGTAGACCGGAGCCCAGCTCGCTTCTGAGCCGCCTCGAGCAGGTTGCGCAGAAAGAAGCTCGTCGCCGGTCGCCCATCGTTGCCGTAGAGGACGTGCTCGCCGCGCAGGTGACGGTGGTACCGAAGCGCTTGCAGAAGCGCATCGGTAAGTGGGACGACGCGCGACCGGCCGCCCTTCGGCGTGTCGGTGATGCGCTCGTGTCCCACGCCGTCAACCCGTTTGCGCTCCCAGACCGCCTCCTGCACTTGGAGTTGGCGCCGTTTGAAGTCGACGTCAGTCCATCGCAGCGCCAGCATCTCGCCGCGACGCAGTCCTGCATCGCCGCCCAGGAGCACGACCAGCAGCGTCCGCCCATCGATGACGCGCGCCGCTTCGACGAGTCTGTTGTAATCGTCGAAGTCGTAGAACTTGGGCAGAGCGCCGCTCACCTTGAGCATGGTCACGGTGCACGGAACCCTTTCGATGACCTTCCAACGCACCGCCGTCTTGAGCGAATGCCCCAGGACGCCGAGCACGTTGTTGACGGTCTTTCGATGACGACCGGTGAGCCGCGCTTTGAGGCGCTGCACGTCTTCGTCATCGATCTCGTTGAGACGCTTGTCGCCGAGCTGCGGGTACAAGTGGTTCTTGTAGGTTTTCTCGATCCAGTCCACCGTACTCGCCTTGAGCCGGTCCGCTTTGGCGTGATTGTCGACGTATCGTGGCCCGAACTCGCGCAGGGTCGGAACCTCCTTTCGCTCTTGGTCCTGCTGCTTGGCGAAGATGGGGGAAGCCTGTCTGAGGAGCTCACGTTCCCGCTCCTCGCCCCATCGCTTCGCCGCGGACTTGGATTCGACGGGCGCCTTGAGGCGCCGCCGGAACGGCGTACCGTCCGGATAGCTGAATCGGATGTCCACTTCGAAGCCCACGTGCTTGCCTCGTTTCCACTCTCGGATCTTGATCGTCATCGCCGGTTACCTCCTGGCGATGCCGCTCGTCTTTCGTTGAGCCAGCAGAGTAGGTCGTCGCGACGAACAAGCAAACGGCGTCCGATGCGGGTGACTCCCGCCATCTGCCGGCGCTCGACCATTGCGTAGACCGCTTTGCGCGAGGTGCGGAGCAACGTGGCCACTTCGTCCATCGTGAGCAGCGCGGGCAGCAGCTCGGCCGTAGCGAGCGGCGTACGCGGAGTGTCCGGCAGCGCCGGGATTTTCCGTCGCGATTCCGCCGCGAGATTAGGCCGGCGCTCGCCCGACAGGTGCGCCGGTGCCGCCCGTAGCGTGACGGCGTCGCAGCGCCGCGTCATGTCCCACCGCGCTGCTGGCCGGAGTCGCAGCCGAATCGGCACCGCCGCCTGCAGCGGTCTCGGGGGATGGGCGATTGCCAAGTGCGAGCGATGTCCTGGATGGCACATGAATTCATCACAACCTCAAAAGCGGATAAGGCTCGCGCTGTGCGGTCGGAGACGAGGACGGGGTCTCGGCCCGATAGGCGGCGAGCTCACCGGAGCATCGCGCCCGCCCGGTGGGGGTATCGGCCGCGTGTTCGCCCCTGACGCAAGTCCGATGCCGAGAGGTTCCGCCGCTCAACCATAAGCCAAGTCCCCGAAATCGCGTCGTACAAGTGAGCTCGGAAGAACCAACTGGTCAGTTTTATACCAGGGGGGTGGTCAATTTAATATGACCACCTCGGACTCCGACGAGCCAAGTACGAGACACGTCGGCTCGTGGGCAACCGGAAGGACAGAATTCAATGATCTGGATTGAAGAACGCCGTCCTGCAAACCCACCCTGGCGCTTGTGGGCAATTCCGGATGCGGGATGGTTCACGCTGCCCCGGAGCCCGTGCTGTCCGGATACTCAATCGCTCGAGATTCTCCCACGTTTGGCGGCGCGGAACAGACTGGAACGCGCGCCGCGGTCCGCTTCGCCCTCAGGCGCGGCGGGTTGGATACATTCTCTGTCAACGGTGTTATGAGTTTGGTCCAGCCACGGCATGAGGCTGAGTCGATCTGACGAGCCAGTTCCCACACTCCTATCAGCAAACCGCGATGCGAGAAAAGGTGCCCACACCCCGGTCCGTGCTCGGCGCGGTGCGCCTGCGCGCGGCCGCCCCTCCCTTATCGCGCGCGCGGTCGCGCGCGATGGGAGGGGTCCGCGAAACTGCCATCTTCCGGTGCGACGGGGACGCTATCTCGAACCGTTACCATCCCGGCCTTTCACGCAGCCACCCCAGCCGACGGCTGACAATCGAAATCCCGCGCGAGTGGGGCCGCACGGCACGGCGCTCGGCACGGGGCTCGCATCGCGGGATCGTGAGGAACGTCCCGCCCGCGAGCCACGTGCCAAGCGCCGGTCATGGTGCCCGGCAGCCGGTGAAGGAACGTCCACGACGGTCACCTCCTACACCCCAACCCACGATTGGCTTGACGAGTCTCGGGTCCACTCGCGCGGTCCGAGCCACGCTTGCGACGCGGCGACCTTGGGAACACGAATGGGCTCATGAAGTCGAGTGCATCCTCACCAATCCCCGTCGCGCTCGGCGTCTTGGTCCTAGGTCACGTTCGCGACGATGACCGCGCACGCGACGCCTCCAAGGAGGGCGGCAGCGACGATGCACCAACCGAGGGCCGTCTCGCGCCTCGCTGACATGGCATCCGACGCTAGGGGCCAGTCTACCTTGGGTCCGTACACCGCGACAGGCACCAGGCCGGCACCGATATCGCAACCGAAGCCGGTCTCGTGGGGCGTTCGCGGGGGCAGCGTGCGAGAGCAGCCGACCGTGTAATCAGGACCCCGCCCATACGGCACCGAGGCCCTTAAGGAAGGCGGCACCGAGGTCGCACCTCGCTGTAAGCAAGATGTCTCCTGGCCCCAACGTGATCGTCGGAACGCCCTGCTACGGCGGCGTCGTGACCCACGTCTACGTGCACTCGATGTTGAAGCTCATGGCCTACGCCATGGCGCGAAATATCGGCCTCGGGCTGTGGACCGCGGCTCGCGACTCGCTCGTCACTCGAAGTCGCAACGCGATCGTCGCCGGTTTCCTCGATTCTCCCGATGCGACTCACCTGATGTTCATCGACGGGGATACCGGGTTCGAACCGGAGCACTTTGGCCGGCTCGTCGCCTTCGACCAGGATGTCGTCGCGGGGATGTACCCTGTCAAGAATCTGGACTGGTCACAAGCTGCGCGCCGCTGCACGGAGGGCAACGTGACGATTGAGGAGCTTCGAGAGTCGGGGTTGCACTTCGTGGGCGTTCCTAGTCCGGAGAGCGAACGCGAAGAGCGCGACGGATTCGTCACCGCGATCTATGCGGGAACCGGGTTCATGCTGATTCGACGCTCGGCGGTCGAACGCTTCATCTCTGCGTACCCAGAGACGAAATACGCGACGACGCACACGTTCCCCGCCGCTGCGGTTCAGAGCGCCAACCAATACAACGTCTTCGATTGCCTGATTGAACCCGAGACTCGCACGTTTCTGAGTGAAGACTTCGCCTTCTGTCATCGATGGCGCCGATTGGGGGGCAAGGTCTGGCTCGACACCCGCAGCTGCCTCCAACATGTCGGGACGTACGACTTTTGCGGGACGCCGCTCGTCGAAACCTCGAAGTAGCGCAGGCGCTTCGGCGGTTGGTGGGTACGCACCGATCTCCGTTGCGCTCCGCGTCTTAGTCATAGGTCACTTCCGCGACGATGACCGCGCACGCGACGCATCCAAGGATAGATGCAGCGACGATGTATCAGCCGAGGGCCTTCTCGTGTCTCTCCGACATCGCGTCCGACGCCAGGGCCCAGTCCACCCGGGCTCCGTACACCGCGATAGGCACCGGACGTGTGAAGATCATTCACCCGGCCGGCACCGACAGCGCGACCGCAATCACTCTCGTCATGCCATGGAGACGGTTCGCATTCATCGCCCAGAACGGTTCTTCTTCGCTGCCGGCCAAACTGTACCCGGCACGAACGCACCTGGCTCCGAAGGCTACGACTGAAGCGAGCAGCGTCGTGACCGGTGTAGTCCCACGGGTCTCTCGGCATGTTTCGGGGAATCTCCACGCTTGTTTCCGCGACTCGCTCTGCGAGCAGTTGCGCGACGTGCGCGGCTTCGTTCTGGGCAGTAACGGCGAACGCTCCGCGGGTATTCTCGATGCAGTTCGCGGTATGTTCGGCAAGCTGGGTGGGGTGCCGGCGCAAGAACGAATCGTAGTGCTCGAGCGCCATGACGATGCTCCAGAACGCGTCGTTATCCTTGAGGCCCAGGGCGTCGCGAATCCGGAATAAGCGCTCACGCTGCTTCTCGGATGGCTCTGGACATGCGAGCTTGGCAAACGCGCTCTCGAGACTCACGCAACAACCTCACCGAGGACCTTGCGCACCTCGCCTCGCCACAGTGCTAGTTTTGGCCCATTGGCGATGGGCAGCGTTTTCGCTGCGGCGCTTAGCGCCAGTCTCTTCGCGTAAGTGTCATCGGCGATTCCGCTGGCCAGGTCGGGGAAGGTGACCGATTTACCCCTACGACTTTCGACGGCTTCGCGGACCTTGAAACCGCTGTAGATCTCGAACTTACGCTTGTCACCGAAGTGACTTTTTCGGACCACGTGAACGTCAGCCTTCGGGAGGGCTATCGCGGTCGCTATCACAGGTGTTGACGGGGTGAATCCAGCCGACGGCTTCGTCGAGGTCAATCAGGTCTGCCGGGACCCGTTCCTTGTATGCTTTCCAGATGTCCGGGTTGGAAGTGTCGCACTCGACGAGGAGTGCTCTGTCGCCTCGCTCCAGTACGTAGTCGATGGTTGAGACAGTCAGCATCGACGTACCAACGCCGCCCTTGTCTCCGCCGGTCCGGCAGAGGCGTCCGGTTTGTTCCCTCATGGGCTCTGGTTTCTCTACGGTTGGTGTCTCGACGTCACCGTGTCCTGTCGGAGCGATGTGTCGGCGCTGCGCTCCGCGCAGTGCATTTCAGAGGTTCTCGGAATCTTTCCAGGACGCAAACGCCGGTCGGTGCAGCGCCGCTTCTGGGATGCGAAGCGAGATGGACTTTGTCGAAACCGCCGGTATTGTCGACGACAATGTCGAAGGACTTGGTGTCCTCTCCGACACATGGGTCACCGGTGCGTCGTTCGATGCACAACCGGCTCCGTTCGATACGAGAACCTGCCATGCACTGCGTAGCAGGATCCGAAACAAACTCGTAACCATTCCCATCCGTATGGGGATTCCGCTTCCGCCTGATGCCGTCATCACAGCGCGAAGGCTCCCGCGGTGGTGACGTTCCCCCACAAGGAATCGCGAGCCGCTGCCCACGGGTCCGCAAGGAATAACGTCTGCGATGTACGGCTGGTTCAGCAACGTGCTGTGATTGGTATCCTCCCGAAAGCGTAAGTCGGGTTCTATTCCGGGAGGTGACTCCAGATAAGGAATGCTTTGGCCTTTGCTGGCACCGCTGGCAATGTCAAGGGTCGCGCGGAAGGGGGTGGCGTTTTCGTCGCGGCCTCCGTCGCGGTGGCGTTCTCGGAAGCGGTGGCAGTTGGCAGCCCAGACGATCTCCGCAACGGTTCCTAGTCGACATTCCCGGTGGCTCGGGTCCGATCGTCCGGACGTGTGCGCGCGCCGGCTTGATGATGTCGACTCCCGCCGACTGGTTGATGGCCGTGGTGTTGGCGCGACAGAAGAGCCTGGGGTGATGGACATCGTAGGGTATTGGCCGGGGGACTCAGGAGAT
>JBEKXD010000131.1:0-8937 GCA_049512415.1 Polyangiaceae bacterium | reverse complement strand
GGATACCGCGTCGCCACCCTCCCCATCGAGACGCTGCGCGGCGCTTGGGCGCATCAACGATGAGCATCGGCCAGAGGGCTACGCCGTGACCCCTCGCGCCTCAATCAAGAAGCGCGCGCACACCGACCAGAACTGCGACGACCGCCGGATTCCGAAGGTAGTTACACACCATGTTCGCCCCTGTTGTTCGCGCACTGGAACTCGACTGGAACGTCCCGCGACGCTCCGTCCATTCTGACACCGCGTACCGTCGCAAGTCTCGCCCGTGCCCAGCCCCATTCCCAGTGCAATTATACCGCTGCCCGAGGAGGCCGCCACACTTTTCCCAGCAAACACCGCGCTGCTCCCAGGGGTGTCTAGAGCCCAGCAAGTCAAAGGACCCAGGCCCGTCGCCGCTTCCGACCTCGCAGTCGGGCCGGTGAAACGGCGATAGCGTAGCGACGGGCCCGAGAGCCTGGGCTGCGCGTCGCGCACGAACCGAGAACTTCGTGCAGGTAGAGTTAGAACCGTTCCTCGCCGCGGTGCCTGAACTCGTCGGGGAAATCACGATACAACGCGAACCGTACGTTCGTGACAAAGGAGTTCACCCCAAAGTGAAACTTCTCGGTGGGCTCGCGGCGGGCTCCGACTCGCTCAAACGCTGCCTCGAGCTGTCGCAGGTCCCCAGGGGCTACAATAGATACCAGCGCGCCGACAGACGCGGACGCGTCGCCCGAATGGTCGCCCACCGCGCTTGGGTCCCGCCTCGTGTTCTGGTTCGATTCGAGTTCTCTCGTTCAAGTCAGCGGGTACGTCCTGAAGTGGACCGACCTATCTGGCAACGCCAACGACGCGTTTCAATCCTATCCCGCGTACCAACCCCTACTTGACCGCTGCAATCGCCGGACTGCCAGCCGCAGGTTTCTTAGGACCCATCACGTTCCTGACGATGTTCGATGCGGCAGTTTCACGGCGAGATCGCCGAGATCGTCGGCAATTTTGGCTCCGTGGAGGTCAATGAGCTCTCGGATGTGGAGCAGTATTTGAAGTCGCGGTACGCGATCCCGTAGGATCGTGCGCCGCCCGCCTGCGTGATTCGCGGTCGCATCGAGATACTCGACTGGAGACCGTGGCTCGGAAGACCTGAGATTGAGCGCTTTCGTCTGTACTTCGACGCCGACGCCACTAGAAACGAGCGAGCGCTCTACCTGGAATACATGGAGAAGAGGCCATGAAGGGCATCCCGGAACTCAGCCGAGCCGATTTCGCGCGAACCCTGCGCCATAGCCAGCGTCAGCGCATCATGCGCGGAGAGCTTCACCCGGGCGATGTGGCTGCGTTGCGTCGGTTCATTGGCCTGACGCAGGCTCACTTCGCTGAGGCGCTCGGCATCAGCGTGCATACGCTTCGTAACTGGGAGCAGGATCGCCGAAAGCCGGAGGGACCTGCGCTGGCGCTCCTTCGAATTGCGGCACGCCATCCGGGCGTCGTTCGAGAGAACGTGCGAACAGCGGCATGAAGCCGTAGCCCTGTCTTCACTGGATCTTCGCGATGCGGAGAGCGATCCTCGAAAAGGCGGCGCGCCTCACCTCACGACGTTCGTCGGCGACGGATGCTTCGGTGGATAGACCCCGAGCTTGCCCCCGCCGGGCAGTGTGACTTGGGTGATCGAGCCCCAGCTCTCCTTCTCCACGGGTGAGCTCACTGGTAACGATTCCTTCATGGGCGCAGCCTCCAATACCCCACCTGACCTCGCACGCTAAAGTCAACCATACGGGTGACCGTCTCCCCCTCCATGAACTCGATGCAATGGACCGATCGGCTGTCCTTGCGCACCAAGCTGCTCATCGTCTCCATCTCGTCGGTGGTTCTGGTCGCTGGAATCGGCGGCGCTTGGATGATGTGGACGGCCAAGGCTACGCTCGCCCACGAAATCGACGGCGACCTCCAGCGTTCGGCCGAGCTGATGACCAGCTTGGTCCGCAGAACTTCCGAAGCCGACGTTCAGTCGTACCTCCTTGGCATTGCGGAGAAAAACGTCGAACTGCTCTCGATGTTCCAACGCCGAGTCGAAGCAGGCGAGCTGACATTGGAGGAGGCCAAGCGGCGCGGGCGGGACATTCTCCTCGCGCAGCACATCGGGGACACGGGCTACATTTACGCAGTCGACAGCGCCGGAATCATCCGCGTTCATCCGAAGGCTGCGCTGCTCGATGTCGATCTCTCGAAGTACTCATTCATCCAGCGACAGAAGCGAGAAAAGGCAGGGTACATCGAATACGATTGGGCCAATCCAGGGGAGACGGCGACGCGCCCTAAAGCGCTTTCCATGGCGTATTTCCCTGCGTGGGATTGGATCGTGTCGGTGTCGTCGTACCGCTCGGAGTTCGACAAACTGCTCAACGTCGAGGACTTGTCCAAGAGTATTCTTTCGATTCACTTCGGCGAAACGGGCTATGCCTTCGTCATCACGGAGACGGGACAGCTCATCATTCATCCCAAACTCGCCGGTCAGAACATATTTGATTCGGTCGACCATCGCGGGCGCTACTTCATTCGAGATATGTGCCAACAGAAAGAAGGTCAGATCTATTACTTCTGGAAGAACCCTGGAGAGACGGCTGCACGGGAGAAGCTCGTCGTGTTTCGGAGCTTGCCCGATCGCAAATGGATCGTGGCCACGAGCATCTACGTCGACGACCTCTATCGGCCGCTGGAACGGCTCCGCATGTCAATGTGGGCGACGGCGCTCGGTGTCTTGGGGCTGCTGGTGCTTGCGCTGTGGGCGACAGGCACCGCGATCGCAAGACCCCTTCGCAGCCTGATGGCACGCATCGGAACGATGTGCGAGGAGTTGGGTCTCGGCGTGGGCCCCGCGGGGACCGACGGCACTCCGACCAAGACGATGACCCGAGATGAGATGAAACTTCTGACAGTCCGATTCGATGCCATGGCGACGGCTGTCCGGCTGCGCGACCATCAACTGACCGAGCATCGACAGAACCTCGAGAACCTCGTTGCGCAACGGACGCGTGAGCTTTCCACCCGCAACGAGGAAATGCAGCTCGTCCTGGACACCATCGATCAGGGCCTGGCGATCGTGGATCTCTCAGGGCGCGTAGGGAGCGAGCGTTCCGCGATGTTCCACCAATGGTTTGGGCCGGCCAGCGATCCGCAGTCCCCCTTTTATGAGATCCTGGTGCCGCGCGGTTCGAACCTTTCCCAGTACTTCCGCTTCGCGTGGGACGCCGTCGTCGAAGACATCCTGCCTCTCGAGCTCAATCTCGAACAGATGCCCAAGACGCTCGAACGCGATGGCCGTCACTACGCTCTCGCGTATCGTCCCATCCTCGGAGAAAACTCGGCGCTCTCGAAAGTGCTTTTCATCGTTTCCGATGTGACCGCGGAAGTCGCGCAGCTCGCCCATGATGCCGAGCAGAAGGAGTTTCTGGCCGTCTTCGAGCGCGTGATGAAGGACCGCGTGGGGTTCATCGAGTTTTTCAACGACGCGTCGAAGCTGACGGACGAACTGTCGCTGCGACCGCCTGCTGACGATGTCACACTCTCCAGGCGAGTTCACACGCTCAAGGGCAACGCGGGAGTCTTCGGGCTCAAATCGATTGCCGACGTTTGCCACTCGCTCGAGCAGCGCGCTTCGGAAGCCGGAGTCGCGGCCATGCGCGAGGCGCTGCCCCTGTTGGTTGGGCGTTGGACCGACTTTGCTCGGAAAGTCGTCCCACTGATCGGCACTCAGACGGATGATGTCGTCGAAGTTCACTTTGGTGAGCTTGAAAACATCGCGGACGCAGTGCGCAAAAGTATGCCCGCGGCGGATATCCTCGACGCCATCGACCGACTGAAAGCCGAGCCCGCGCACATTCGTTTCGAGCGCATCGCCGAACAGGCACGTGGAATTGCCGAACGACTTGGAAAGGGACCTGTGGATATCGAGATTCAAGCGGGTGACGTCCGACTTCCGCTCGAACGTTGGGGTGATTTCTGGTCGGCCTTCGTTCATGTCGTGCGCAACGCCCTCGACCACGGGCTCGAGACGAGAGAACAGCGCGACAAAGTGGGCAAACGCGTTCCTGCGCGGCTAGTCCTCAGCGCGGAAGAGCAAGATGCCTATTTTCTCATCGCGCTCCGCGACGACGGCCGCGGCATCGACTGGGGCGCGATCCGCGAACGCGCGCGCGCGGTTCATCTCCCGTCGACGACTCGAGAAGACCTGGTCGAGGCGCTCTTTGCGGATGGCGTGTCGACCAAACCCGAAGTCACCGACCTATCAGGCCGCGGCGTCGGGATGGGAGCCGTTCGCGACGCGACACGTAAGCTGGGCGGGTCGATTGAGATCGACACGGTTTCGGGCAAGGGAACGACTTTCCGCTTCCGGATCCCTGTGGAGGGCAACAGGTTCGCGCCGCCGGGATCGAAATATCCGGGAGCTCGACCGACGCTCCAGCCACCGACGTCCATGCGCGTGACCGACCCGCCCGGGTGCTAGGGAAAGGTGCTTCTCTTCCCCCTCCCCTCAGCGAGGGTCGCCAAGCGCCTACGCATAGTTGAAGAGCGCCATGAAGCCGAAGTCCATGTGAAGCTGCTGGTGGCAATGAAAGAGCGTCAGGCCCGGATTGTCGGCCACGAAGTCGAACTCGAGCTCCTGAAACCCTCCGAGCATCACGACATCCTTGATCACCCCAGAGGTTGCCTTGCCGCCAATGCGGGTCAGTTCGAAACTGTGACGGTGGAGGTGCAGCGGGTGGACGTCATCGCTTGCGTTGCGAAACTTCAGCCGGTAGCGGCGTCCTTGATGCACGGTGTACATGGGCTTCATCGACTCCATCGAGAAGGCTTCGCCGTTGAGGGACCACACGTTGAATCCGTGCGCGAAGGCGTTTCGTTTGACGATCGTCATTTCGATCGTCTCATCGGGCGTTGCCAGGACGGCTCCGGCCTTGCCAAACTGGGCGTAGTCCCAGCGAAACGGTTTCGGCTTCACCCATTGCGGTTTGTCCGAGCGGCCTGCGTACTCGACGACGATTCCCATTCCGCGCTCTCGGTCATCGTCGGCGAGATCGCCCAGGATCCAGACGCCGGGATGGCGCATTTCCACGACCGCGGAGATTCGTTCGGCGGTGCCGAGCCAGAGCACAGGGACATCAGCAGGCGTCGGAACGGGATTGCCGTCGAGTGCCACGACCCTGAACACGTGGCCTGCCAACGCGAGGCTGCGGATCTCGGTCGCGCTCGCGTTGAGCACGTGGAAGAGCACGCGCTCTCCTTGCTTGACGCGAATCGGTTCGCCGTGCCCCAACATCCGTCCGTTGATGCTGAATAGGTCGTAGCCGACTTCAAAGCCCTTCGGTGTGCCCTTGGCCGCTTCGTCGGCTGCCGCTCCGATCTGCCGGAGTGCGTCGACGGAGTTGCCGGCGAGCATGTCCATGGCCATGTCGCCGCCGCGGCTGAAGGACGGCACGAACTCCTTCATGACCAGGAAGACCTCGCGGTCATAGTCTCCTTCATTGTCCTTGGGGTCGATATACACCGGTCCAGCCTGACCAGTGTAGGTTCCTCGGTTAAGGTTGTTACCGGCGACGACGTGGGTGTGATAGAAACGAAACCCTGCCGGTTTGGGGACGAAGGCGATCTGGCGCAGTCCCTTGGGTGGCACGAAAGGCGAGCCTTCCTCCGCAGCTCCGTCGACGTCGCTCGGTATTGTCTGTCCATGCCAGTGGACCAGCTCCGGTGTATCCGTATCGTTATGAATGTCGACTACGACTCTCTGGCCTTCCTTAAGGCGGACGAGTGGCCCCGGGAACTGGCCATTGTAAAGTGTGGTGGAAACAACATGATTGTCCGCGAGCTCGACGAGCCCAGTCGCGATACGCAAGACGCAGTCCGCTCTTTCGCTGTCGAGTAGGTTGCTCGGATTCCGCGCAGCACTCGGAGCCTTTCCAGGATCGCTACGTGGCGGGGAGCTCGGCTGAGCGATCCATGGTTGGCAGGCGTCCAGCAAGAGTCCGGCGCCGAAGAGCGTCGAGCACGACAGGAAGAGACGACGCGATGTGTTCATGGCGCTCCCCTAAGCGCCTTGCGGACGGCAGGCAAGGGCCGATGCCAGGTCGCGCCATGAGCGGCAATCTCGCGGGCCGCAAACTCGTAGACTTCTCGGGGCCCGCGCAGCGGGCGTGGACGGGCCGAAGTCGACGAGGTCGGTAGCCTCTAGGGAGGTTGCAGTCGCCAATGGCACGCAGGAAACCAGCTGGCCCCCGCGAACATCGAAGCTCCGTACGCGAACCGTCGGCGACAGTGCCCGTGACTCGCCGTGGAGCATAGGAGCATGACGTGGCCTTCACGCCGCCGGCGCACATGACGCCCGGCCGGAACGACGGCAGTCAAGCCATCGTAGAAACAAAGGAGGAGCTCATGGGTGCCGAGCAGCCGGAATTGACCGGACCCGATCTTGCCAAGGGCGTTGCCCTGGAAATCCTGCGCGAGGGGGTGCCCATCTTGGGGCATGCACTGGCGGAGGCTGTCGTGGTCGTTCGGCAGGGGGACCGGGTGTTTGCGGTGGGCGCCACGTGTACCCACTACGGCGGGCCACTGGCCGACGGCCTGGTAGTTGGTGACGAAATTCGATGCCCGTGGCATCACGCCTGCTTCAGCCTCCGGACGGGCGAGGCGACCGCCGCGCCAGCGCTCAATCCGGTGACTTGCTGGCGGACAGAAGAGCGCGGGGGCAACGTCTATGTCACCGGCAAGGTCGCACCGAAGGCTGTGCTCCCGCGAGCCTCGGGTCCGCGCTCGATCGTCATCGTCGGCGGAGGGGCGGCCGGTCTGGCCGCGGCCGAGATGCTGCGCCGGCGCGGGTATGACGGCGGTATCACGATGCTTACCGCGGACGCCTCGCCCCCGTACGATAGGCCGAACCTGTCGAAGGACTACCTCGCGGGGGAGGCCCCGGAGGAGTGGATTCCGCTGCGTCCGCCGGAGTTCTTTGTCGACCAGCGCATCGACCTACGCCTGGCTGCGCGGGTCGCGTCCCTCGATCTCGCGGGCAAGAAGGCTGTCCTCGAACGGGGCGACTCCGTGCCGTTCGACGCGCTCCTGCTCGCGACGGGCTCGGATCCGGTCAAGCTCTCCTTGCCAGGGGCGAACCTGCCGCATGTCCTTTATCTCCGGACGCTCGCGGACAGCCGCTCGATCATCGCCCGGTGCAAGAACGCCAAGCGCGCGGTCGTGCTGGGAGCGAGCTTCATAGGGCTCGAGGTGGCCGCTGCGCTTCGGACGCGCGGGGTCGAAGTGCATGTGGTCGCGCCCGACGTCCGTCCCCTTGAACGCGTCATGGGGCCGGACGTCGGAGACTTCGTGCGTTCATTGCACGAAGCTCACGGCGTCGTCTTTCACCTTGAGCAGACCGCGCAGGCGATCGACCCCGCGACGGTGACGCTCGAAGGCGGCGCGACCTTGGCGGCGGACCTGGTCGTGGCGGGAATCGGCGTGAATCCCTCGGTCGCGCTTGCCAAAGGCGCAGGCCTCGCGATCGACCGCGGCGTCGTTGTCGACGAGTACTTGGAGACGAGTGAGCCCGGCATCTTCGCCGCCGGCGACATCGTGCGTTGGCCGGATCCGTACTCCGGCCGAGAGATCCGCGTGGAACACTGGGTTGTGGCCGAGCGCCAAGGCCAAATCGCAGCGCGCAACATCATGGGCGACAGGGTCAAGTACGCGTTCGCGCCCTTCTTCTGGAGCCAGCACTATGACGTCTCGATCTCGTACGTCGGTCACGCGGAGAGATGGGATGGCGTCGACATATTGGGCAGCCTTGACAAGAGGGACTGCACGCTTGCCTACCGTTTGGGGGGCGACACTCTCGCCGTGGCGACCATCGGGCGCGACCAGGAGAGCCTCAGCGCGGAGGCCGCGTTCGCTGCGCTAGACAGGGCTAAGCTGGCCCAACTGGGCAAATGACCAAGGAGCTCCGGCCTCGAGTCTAGTGCTGCCCGGGCTGTAGCCCTGACACATGATCTCGTTTACCTGCGGGCTGGACGACACCGTGAGGTCGTCCGGCGTCGTGATGGGGATCAACTCGGACGCCTGGCGCGCCGCTGTCCGGGGCCGCCATCGGGGCCGGAAGCCGTCGGTGAGCCGTCTCGACGGTCAAGTGCGACTGTGCGATCCAAAGGCCTTGGTCGAGCTCCAACAATTAGAGGTCAGTCGCATGAAGCGGATAAACTCGATGCAACTTCGGCCCCAAAAAGTTCGGTCATGGCTGTGCGCCGTCAGCGTGGCGATGGCCCTGCCAGCTTGCGGGACTTCCGACGACAGCGGGGCGACGAACAACCTATCCGACGGAGGCGCGACGTCGAGCGGCGGCAGCGTCGGTTCCAGCACGAGCAGTGGATCGAGCGGCAGCATCGGACCCGCCACGAGCAGTGGATCGAGCGGCGGCAGCGGATCGAGCAGCAGTGGCCTGAGCAGCAGCAGCTCGGGTAGCAGCGGCGTGAGCGGGACCAGCTCGGGAAGTAGCGGCGTCCCGAGCAGCAGCAGCGGATCGAGCAGCGGCAGCGGATCGAGCAGCGGCAGCGGATCGAGCAGCAGCAGCGGATCGAGCAGCGGCAGCGGATCGAGCAGCGGCAGCGGATCGAGCAGCGGCGGCTCTAGCTCCGGCACTACTTCGTCGTCCGGCGGAACGAGCTCCGGCGCGACGCCTGTGAGCGTCCACGGCCAGTTGAGCGTCAAAGGGACCCAGATCGTCGACAAAAATGGAACGGTCACCCCGCTGCACGGGATGTCGATGTATCCCTGGAATCAACAGGGGCTGCAGTTTTACAACGCGTCCGCGGTCGGCCACCTGGCCAAGGACCTGGATGTTGCCATTTTGCGTATTCCCATTTTGCCGAACAGCCTCTCCACGCAAACAGCGCTCGTCCAGACCGTGGTCGAAGCCTGCATCGC
>JBEKXD010000130.1:0-9118 GCA_049512415.1 Polyangiaceae bacterium | reverse complement strand
CAGTTCGAGCGCGTGCTTCGCGAGGTGAAGGCCCGGTACGTCGTCGGGCTTACCGCCACGCCGCAGCGGCGCGACGGTCATCATCCGATCACCGAGATGCAGCTCGGCCCGGTGCGCTTCAAGGTGGACCCCAAGTCTCAAGCGGCCGCTCGTCCATTCGAGCACCGGCTCCTCGTGCGAGAGACGGCGTTCCGCAATGCCGCGCTGGGCGGCAAGGTCACCATCCAGGATCTGTACGGCGCACTCGTGCGCGACGAAGCGCGCAACGCCATGATCCTCAACGACGTGGTGCACGCGCTCGAAGAAGGGCGCTCGCCCGTCCTCCTCACGGAGCGCAAGGACCACATCGAGTACTTCGCGAGCCGCCTTGAGCGCGTGGCGCGGAATCTCGTCGTCCTCCAAGGCGGCATGGGCGCGAAAGCGGATCGCGAGGTGCGGGCACGGCTCGATGCCATTCCGCCGCGCGAGGAGCGCCTACTGCTCGCGATCGGACGCTACATTGGCGAAGGCTTCGACGACGCGCGGCTCGACACGCTCTTCCTCGCACTCCCCGTATCGTGGAAGGGCACGCTCGTGCAGTACACAGGGCGGCTGCATCGACTCCATCCGGGTAAGCGCGAGGTCCGCATTTTCGACTACGTCGATCGCGACGTGCCGATGCTCCTCCGAATGTTCGAGAAGCGGCTCCGGGGGTACCGCGCGATCGGCTACGCGCGCGGCGAGGCCCCTCTCGGGTACGCTGAGCCGAAGGACGACCTCATTGTCGAGTACGACGATGTGCTCCGCGGGCTGGATCACGAATCGGCAACAGATCGGGACGACGACTTCGCGGAGTGGCTGCCGTGATGACAACGGGCAAGACGAAGAAGAAGGCGAAGGCTCACAAGGCACCGAGCGGGATCACTTCGGCGAGGCTCGCCGAGATGATCGAGGAGGCAACGGTCGACGCGTACGGCGAGTCCGAGCAGGTCACGGGCTGGTTCACGATGTTCGAGAACCATCTCGAGCTGCCGTTCGAGACCGAGGTGCTCGGTGTGCGCGTTACCGTCGAGGCGATCGAGCAGCGCGATGACAACTGCATCGTCGCGGTGTGCAAGCGAGGCAAGGAGAATCAGGCGATCGAAATCGCAGAGCTTCCCGTACCAATGCCGAGACCTTTGGGGTCGGATTGGATCGAGGCGTACCGCCGGTGGCGTGGTGGACAATGACCGATGTCGTCCACCACGAAGCCGAGGCGCGGCGTGCGGCTTGTCGTATCGCCAGATCTCATTCCCAACGCTGTCGCAAGACTGTTCAAGGATGGCGTCCTTCGAGACCCATCCGAACTGTGATGGCCCCTTTCGTCGTCCGCTCGCGTCATTCTGCCGCGCGGAAGTCGCGATGAAGAGCGCCGTGCAGGGGCCCCGCAACGACGGAAGCCGTCTGGGGAGTCACGAGATGGCGTGCAGTCTCACGTTCGCTATAGTGGACAACATGTTCGCGTGCACCGGGTCCACTGGAGGAGCCCTGTCGCGCTGCGCCAGCACGCTCTGCGTGCGCACGCCTATTCACAAGCAATCAGCCCAATAGCCCCACGGAGAGAAAATGTCGCCAGACCATCGATCGTTCGCGGATGCCTACACAGTTTCGGGTTCGTCGCCGCCGCGCCCGGTGCAACCTCAGACCACCGTCGTGCGGGCCGGGAGTTCGGCCGATCATCAGCATCGCGCCGTGATCCCTCCCATCTACCTGTCGTCCACGTTTGCCTTCGAGGGCTTCGACAAGAAGGGTGCCTACGACTACACGCGCTCGCGCAACCCTACGCGAGACGAACTGGGAACCGCGCTCGCGACGCTCGAAGCCGGTGCCGGTGCCACGGCGACTTCGTCGGGCATGTTGGCGATCTTGCTTCTGGTCAGCCTGTTGCGGCCGGGTGATCTTCTCGTCGCACCCCACGACGGGTATGGTGGAACGTATCGACTCTTCTCGGCGCTCGCAGAGCGGGGTTCTTTCGACGTGTTGTGGGTCGACCAGACGGACACGGATGCCTTCGCCAGAGGACTCAAGCGGCGTCCGAAGATGGTTTGGGTGGAGACCCCGAGCAACCCATTATTGCGCATCGTCGACCTTGCGGCTGCGAGTCGAGCGACCCACGAAGTCGGTGCGCTCCTGGTTGCGGACAACACGTTTCTGTCGCCCGCGCTACAGCAGCCCATCCGATTCGGCGCCGATGCAGTTGTCCACTCCACCACCAAGTACATCAATGGTCATAGCGACGTAGTCGGTGGCGTCGCCGTAGCGGCCACTGCGGAGCTTGCAGGCAAGCTTTCCTGGTGGGCCAACTGCCTCGGCATCGCTGGTTCTCCTTTCGACGCCTACCTGACGCTCCGGGGATTGCGCACGTTGCACGCACGGTTGGCGGTCCACGAATCGAACGCGAAGGCCGTGGTCGAGCGGCTCGCCGCCCATCCGGCAGTGCGACGGGTGTACCATCCCAGCCTACCGGATCATCCAGGCTATGAGATCGCGCGAGTCCAGCAGTCGGGGTTCGGTGCGATGGTCAGCGTCGAGCTTCGCGGCGGCATCGACAATGTGCGGGCGTTCGTCGAAGGACTATCGTGTTTCTCTCTTGCAGAGTCCCTCGGTGGCGTCGAAAGCCTTATCGCCCATCCGGCCACCATGACGCACGCATCGATGGACGAGGCTGCTCGACATCGGGCAGGTATCTCCGAAACACTATTGCGAATATCCGTGGGAATCGAGTCACCGGACGACTTGCTCGCGGACCTCTCGGCTGCGCTCAATCGAGCGCAGAGGGCGTAGATTCGCGGACGGGTCGCGAACTCGAGCTGGGCTAGACGGTCGGGAACCCCGCGTCTAGCCAGGCTCCCATTCCGCCCTCCACGCTCTTCACGTTTCGATAGCCCCACGCTTTTAGCAGAAGCAAGCCGTAGACAGACCGCTTGCCACGCGAGCAGATGGTGGCAATTGGCGCCTCACGATCGCCAGGCAGGCCATCGGATCGACCTCTCGAAAGCTCAGGAAGCGGAACATTGGTGGCAGAGGCGATTCGCGACCGCGCGAACTCATCGGGATTGCGCACATCAATGACCAGCGTGCCCGTCTCGAGCAGGCGCTTTGCCTGGTGCACGTCAATGACATCGGGACCTGTCGCGGCCAGTTCGAACGCCGCTAGCAAGTGCGGAGCAAACGGATCGCGGGGCTCAGCCAGTGCCTCCGCCGACGTGGGGAAGAGCTCGGGGAGGTGTCGCTGAAATGAGGACATGTACTTGAATGCGTTGTCCGGAAATATCACCACTGCGAGATTGCCAGGCTCGTCAGGGACGGTCTTGAGCGCGCCGGCGAGCGCCAGGCCAGAACTCGGCCCGGCGATGATGCTCTCCTCGCGATTGAGCCGCAGGCACAATCCAAAGGCTTCCGGATCGCCGATCTCGATGAGATCGTCATACTCTTCGGGCTGGAAGAACGCCGTGAGGCGTAGGGCCCGGCGGCTGCGCACACCCGGAATGTCATGACCATCGGTCGGGTGCACACCGATAATCTTCACGCTCTGATTCTGCCCCTTCAGGTACCGGCCCGCACCCGTGATGGTCCCGCACGTGCCTAGGGACGCCACGAAATGGGTGACCCTGCCGCCGGTCTGTCTCCAGATCTCGGGCCCCGTCGTCCGGAAGTGCGCATCTGGGTTAGCTGGGTTCTGGTACTGATTGAGTTGTTTCCAGCCTGGGCGTTCGCTCAGTTCCGCCGCCTTCGCCATGGCGCCCTCAGGCTGACCTGGCATCGGGCACAGCGTGTCTTCGAGCTCATGCAGCTCGGTGCCAAAGAACCGGAGCGCGTTGCGCTTCTCGAGAGGGATCTCCTTGGACAAGGTAGCCGCGAACTTGTAACCCTTCGCGTTCGCCACCATGGCGAGACCCATTCCGGTGTTTCCGGATGTCGGTTCCACCAGATTCTCAAGCTTCTCGCCTCGTTCTTCGGCGTCGCGAACAAGATTGGCCGCAACGCGGTCCTTTACGGCACCAAACGGATTGTACCATTCTAGCTTCGCGTACACCTGGGTGTGCTTGAACGGCGTCACACGCTGCAGGCGAACAATCGGCGTCGGATTCTCAACGCTGGAAAGCAACTGGAGGATGGAGTCGTAGACGCGCAACGCATGGTCCGGCATCGAAAGGTCCTCGATTGGGGGTCGCATGGAAGGAGCGGCACGCGAAGAGGATACCATACGGGACAGCTTATTCGCTGCGCGGGACTCCACAGTGCCCCGTGACATGCTCAGACGGAACGCAGTGAATCCGGGTCGGGACCGCCCGTCGACCCGCCCCATCGAAACCATTCGCCCTCTCCTGACACACTCGGCCGGCCGCCGAAGGAAGGACTTTCTTACAATGCCTCAGTCGGGGCCGTGAAAGGCGACAATCGAGCATCCAGTCGATACCACCCCCTGGCGGGATGAGGATGCCGACACCTCAGCTCGCCCGCTGACTTGGCGCGGGCTCACCGACTTCCAGAGGGAAGCCGGCGTTCTGCCAGCCGCGCGTGCCTCCTGTCAGGTTGTACACGTTCGAGAGCCCGTTGGCCTCAGCGACCCGGGCGGCTGTCTGGCTACGCATTCCAGCGGCGCACACGAAGATCACGCCGTCGCGCGGGAGCAGCGCCTTCGGGGCGCTCCGCAAGCTCTCGAGCGGAACGAGGCGCGCGCCGGGCACGTGCCCCGCAGTCCATTCCTTTGAATCGCGCACATCGACGACCTCGAGCGTGCCGCACGTGATGAGTTCCCTCGCCTGGGCAGGACCAATCGAACGAATCATGTGTCTACTATAGCGGACACGCGTTCGGATGCAAGGGTCCGTCACCCACGTCTCGGAAGAAAGTACGTTGACCCCGATGGGGAGACTTCGCGGTCAGAGAGGCGGGGCGGGCTGATGGAGGCGAATGCGCTCGATCGCGCGGACGAGTGCGTCGACGTCCTCGCATGTGTTGTAGGGAGCGAACGACGCGCGCACGGTGCTCTCGAGCCCGAACCGGCGGAGGATCGGCTGCGCGCAGTGGTGACCAGACCGAACGGCGATGCCCTCTTGGTCGAGCAAGGAGCCCACGTCCTCGGTACGCACGCCCGGGAGCACGAAGGAGATCACGCCGGCTTTCTCTTTCGCCGTCCCAATGATTTGCAGGCCTGGAATCGTCAGAAGACGACCGGTAGCGTAGTCGAGAAGCTCGTGCTCGTAGCGCGCGATGGCCTCGAGCCCGATGCCCGTGACGTACTCGATTGCCGCGTCGAGGCCGGCCGCGTCGCCGATGCTCGCCGTGCCGGCCTCGTAGCGATAGGGCGGTCGCTCGTAGACGGTCTTCTCGAACGTCACGTCGCGGATCATGTTCCCGCCCCCCTGCCAGGGCGGCATGGTTTCGAGCACCTCGCGGCGCACGAACAGCGCCCCGATTCCCGTCGGTGCGAAGACCTTGTGCCCTGAGAAACAGTAGAAGTCGCAGCCTAGATCCGCGACGTCCACCGGCATGTGCGAGACCGCTTGCGCGCCGTCGATCAGAGCGAGCGCACCCTCGCGATGGGCCATTTGAATGATCTCGCGGACGGGCACGACGGTGCCGAGCGCGTTGGACACCTGGGGTATGGCCACGAGCCGCGTCTTCGGAGAGATGAGCTTGTCTATCTCCTCGAGGATCACTTGCCCCCGATCGTCAACCGGCCCGACGCATAGCTTCGCGCCGACTTCGGCGCAGAGCTGTTGCCAGGGAACGATGTTCGCGTGGTGCTCGAGCCATGTGATCAGGATTTCATCACCTGAATGCACGTGGCGTCGTCCCCAGCTCTTGGCTACCAGGTTGATCGCCTCGGTCGCTCCACGCACGAAGAGGATCTCTTCGACCGACGGCGCGCCGAGGAAGCGACGTACCGAGGCGCGCGCTGACTCGTACGCGTCGGTTGCCCGCGCGGCCAGAGTGTGCGCTCCGCGGTGCACGTTCGAGTTCTCGTGCTCGTAGTAGTACGCGAGCCGATCGATCACGCTCTTTGGCTTCTGTGTCGTCGCTGCGTTGTCCAGCCACACGAGAGGCTTGCCGTGAACACGCTCTCGCAGGATTGGGAAATCCTGCTTGATCGCATTGGCATCAAAGGGGCGGTGGGGCAGATCGAGTCCTTCGACGAGCCTGGGCTCGAACCAGTTCGAGCCTAGCGACGCTATCGCACGCGTCAGGGACTCGCCGAACGGCGCGTCGACCGGACTGACTGGAGCGGCGGGAGCCGGTGGCAACCCCGAGGACGGCACGCCGAGACCCGGCCCAGGCACCGATGGGACCGCCCTCGGCGCAGCGACCGACGGGGCGTCGACTGACGCCGCGCCGGGCAATCCGGCGACGGTCAGGAAATACGGCACTTCCAACGCTGCGCCTTCGGGCTGCGCGACCGACAGGGGGGCGCTCAGGCCAACCGACTCCGACATGAATGTCGCCACGGACCGGAAATCGGACTCCCGAGGCGGCGGCGCGCTCGCGACCGGAGGGCTCGCGAGCACACCGGCCACTGGAGGCGCCGTGAGCGAGGGCGTCACTCCTGCCGCGCCGACCGACATCGCGCTGGGAGCGACGCGCGTGGGCATGACAGGAGCGGCGGACACCTGCTGCATCGGCGGGGCCGCCGGTGCCAGGACCGGCGACGTGACACCTGGAGGCGCACCGTCGACCATGAGACGATTGGCCAACAGCTCGATTTGCTTGGCGAGCGCGAGGGCGACGTCATCCGACGCGTCGGCCGGGGCCGACCCTAACGCAAGGTCACTTGTATTCATGGAACTGACCCGCGTCGACGTTCTCGAGCACGCCGATGGCGTCGTCCGTCAAGACCGCCGCAGAACAGTACAGGGAAATCAGATACTTGGCGGCGCCTCGGGCGTTGATTCCCATCAAGCGAACCGTGAGGCTCGGGCTGATTTCGCCCGGCAATCCGGGCTGGAAGAGCCCGACGACGCCTCGCTTCTTCTCCCCGGTGCGAAGAAGCAGAATGTTCGTCTTTCCGTCCACAAAGCCGAGCTTGTCGCACGGGACGAGGGGCAATCCTCGCCAAGTGACAAACGGCGATCCGAACAGGGTGACTGTGGGTGGGGGAACGCCACGCCACGTGCATTCGCGCCCGAACGCAGCGATCGCGGCTGGGTGCGCGAGGAAGAACGCAGGCTCCTTCCATACCATTGCGATCAGGCTGTCCAGATCGTCGGGCGTCGGGGCACCTGTGCGCGTCGACATCCGCATCGACGGCGCGACGCTTGGAAGCAATCCATATTCCGCGTTGTTGACGAGCTCACTCTCTTGCCGTTCTTTGACCATGTCGACGAGCACCGCGAGCTGCTCGCGGACCTGGTCCATGGGACTGCGATAGAGGTCCGAGACGCGCGTCTGCACCTCTAGCGTCGTGGTCACCGTGCTCAGCGTGTATTCGCGCGGCTGCTCCTCGTAGTCGATGCTGGTCTGCGGCAGCTCGTCGCTGTCGCTCGGGCTGCACTGAATGGCGATTCCGCCTTCGCTGCCGTCAATCACGCGATTGACACGGTACGTACCCGCTTCGACTGGGGTCCAGGGCAGAAAGCTGACCAGCCATCGTGGGGTGACACCTCTCCACTGCGGCGGGGTCTTTGTCGTGTTCGCAAGTTGTCGGGCCGCCTGCGCAGCCAGCGTGTGTGCGTTGCTCATGGATAGTCCTCCGGTTGTCACTTCGTCGCAGTCCCGAGGAACCTGTATCATGGCGTTTGAATTTGCGTCAATACGAAGCCCGGTGATTCACCATCGTGAAACTCAGTTCGATGAAGTGAAATAGTCTATTATTGTAGATCGGGCCCTTCGCCTAACTCGTTACAGCGCTCGCCTCGGTGACGGGTCCGTGACGCATTCGCCGGCGAAACGCTCACCGCCGACTTGTCCATTCCACGATGGAGACCGCGAACAGCAAGCGATCATCCCCAACGAAACAGGTCACCGCCCTTCACGGCGTCGGAATAAGTACGCTCACCCGGATCTCTGCGCAGCGAGCGAGCAACGCGTCGCCTGTGAGAAAGACGTCGGCGCGCGCTTCGATTGCCGTGGCGAGGTGGATCGAATCTGGCGATCGAAAGCCGTAGCGACTCCGAAGCTCTGTCGCCGTCTCGACGATCGTGGCACTGACTTCGACCACGCGCGTGTTCCCGAATAGCGCTTCGTAGCGATCGAGGAGAAGTGCGTCTCGATCGCGCAGTGGCTTGGAACGACACTCGAGACGCGAAAGGCGTGATGTCACGAGCCCCATCGTTGTTGGGAGCCCGCGTATTCGGTGCTCGACCGCTGCACGCCACGCGAGCGCGCCCTCGACCAAGTAGATGAAACAACACGCGTCGAGATACGCCTCATTCACGATCCCAACCCGCGCGGTCGACGAGGACCTGTTGATCGATGTCGTCCTTCGTTCGAGTGCCAGGCGTGAAGCTTGCGACGAGCGCCAGCACATCCGCAACGGTCGCGCGCACTTCGGAAACGGACCGCACACTCACCTCGACATCGCCGTCCAGTTCGTCGATGGCCCTATCGAGGTCGATGCGCGTGCCTCGCAGACGCCCACGCACAACCACTCCGCGGTCCATGATGAAAGGCTAGTGCGCTTGAGCGCCCTGCGCCACGAGATCACCCGGAGGGCACATCGGACCTCTTTCCAGTCGAGCTATATAGCGCGCAGGATCACTCGGTGGCGCGATCGAACCCTCCCCACTCGCCCTCGGACCCTCCCCACTTTCCTCCCCACTTCGGGCGTAACGGCCGGAACGCTCAGGAAACGCCACGAAACGCATCTCGTTGAAATCACTCAGCTCGCGAAACGCTAAGACACGCCAAGAAACGCCAAAATCACCTTGACACGGTAGGGGTCGTAGGTTCGAAACCTATCGCGCCTACAATGATTCCGCGGAGATGAGGGGGAGGCGGCGAGGGCGGTGACCACGAATCGTCACGGCCCGTGACGATTCCCGCCCCTCTCGGTTCGTCTGCAAGCGGGCCATCGGGCAATCGCGGGAGCGCCGCATCGGGGATCGTTCGCATGGCGCGCGTGCTCATGACGTAGCGTGCGTGCACCTTCGCGTCCGCG
>JBEKXD010000129.1:0-9130 GCA_049512415.1 Polyangiaceae bacterium | reverse complement strand
GATGCCTCCGTCAAGTGGAGTGATGCCTCCGTCAAGGCGAGTCGTGACCCCGTCAAGTGGAGTGATGCCTCCGTCAAGTGGAGTGATGCCTCCGTCAAGTGGAGTGATGCCTCCGTCAAGCGGAGCGATGCCACCGTCAAGTGGAGTGATGCCTCCGTCAATGCGAGTCGTGACCCCGTCAAGCCGAATCATGGCCAACTCGCTGAAAACGGCTCGTCGTTCGAGCCAAGAGAAGCACTTGTCGCGTGCGCGGACGACCCCACTCCGGGATCCGTTTGGCCCGCGCCCATGACAAGCACGCCAGCACCCTTCAAGGTCGGCCTTCTTATGCGTCGTTCCATTACGACTCACCAGATCGCCCTCAATGGTCAGGTCATCACCCTGACCACATATCTCGAGCCGTCGATTGAAGAAAACCCGACGGGTTTGCGTCGAAGCAGACAGCGCAAAGCTGCGGAGGCCACCATGTGGACCACGAATCGTCGAAGCGATCGGAGAGCCGCTCTTACCCTCGGACTTGCGGTCGTGGTCGGGGCGGCCGAATCCGGCTGTGCGACGACATCCCTCCCCGTCCAGCATGTCGTCGTCTTTCGCAATGGAATCGCCTACTTCGAGCGCGGCGGGCACGTCAGCCAAGACCAAGTGCGCTTTACCGTGAGGCAGGCAGGCGTGAGCGATCTCTTGGCCACGCTCGCCGCGAGAGAGACCACGAACGACTCGCGGGAATCGGGGCGGTCGCCGGTGCGCGCGGTCCATCTGGATCCCACGGGGGGCAACGACTCGGCGGAGACAGTCGTCCTGTCGCTCGACGGCCGGGCGCACGACCTGACGGTGGGATACATCGCCTCCTGCCCGATCTGGAAGCCCTCGTATCGGCTCGCGCTTCGCGGCGACGGCCAAGCGACCCTTCAGATCTGGGGCATCGTCGAGAACTCTTCGGGCGAAGACTGGAAGAACGTGCGCCTTTCGCTCGTGTCGGGCGCCCCGATCGCGTACGCCTCCGACCTCGGAAGCTCCGTCACCCCGCTGCGCCCACAGTTCAGCGATCGGGGACAAGAGACGCCCGTGATGCCACCGGGCGCGTATGGGTACAGGTACGGCGCTGTCGACGCGTCCGTCCGCACCGCCCAGCTGTTCTCCCAGTCGACCTCCAGTGCCCCCGCGTCCGCGGTCGACCAGGAAGCCGCGGCGAGGCGCCGCCAGGTCGGACTGATGGAGCGGTCGGCGGACACCGCGACCCCGGGCAACGCGCCGCTCGCCACGATGACGACGCAGGGGGGCTCGACCCGGTACGACGTGGCGGCGGAGCTGTCGATTCCGAACGACAGCGCCTCGATGGTCATGGTGGCCGACCGCCCCGTGCTGGGAGAGCTCGCGTTTGTTTACTCGCCCGCGGACGCCCCTCCGTTCGCGTCCAATCACCCGTTTCGGGCGGTGAGGTTCGAGAACCGCACCGAGGGCACGCTCGAAGCGGGCCCGATGTCGATGTTCGCAGGGGACGCGTTCCTCGGACAGGCGGTGACCGAGACGCTTGCGCCGGGCGCCTCGGCCATCCTCCCGTTCGGCCTCGAGGGGGGAATCGAAGTCACCCACGAGGTTCATTCGGACGAAGTGAACGGACCCCTGGCCGGGGGTGTCTCAGGTGAATTGACGCTGAACGTCGAACGCGCGACTCGCACGGTCTACCGGGTGCGCAACGACACGGGACAGCCGGCGAAGGTCGTCGTCAGGCATCCTCGCGCGCCCAACACCCGTCTGCATTCGCCGCCTCAGGGCACGCAGGAGAACGCCGGGGCGAGCTCGGCACTCATTCCGGTGACTGTCGGCGCGCACGCCGGCGCCGAACTCGCAGTCGACGAGCGGGCGACCACCAGCACGCCGGTGGATTGGATGGCTCCTGCCGCCGACACCGCAGTAAAGCAGTACCTGGCCGACGGGAAGTCCGACCCTGCCGTCGTCGACAAGCTCAAGGCGGCGTGGGCGATTCGAGGCGAGATCGCCAAGCTCAACGACCAGCGAAGCTCGCTGCGCATGAAGGCGTACGACCTGGGGGATGCGAATACGGCCGCCAAGGCCGCCTACGAGCGCCAACTGAAGGAACTCGACAGTAAGATCGCAGACCTGACAACGAAATTCGAGAAAGCGTTGGGGGAGATCAGGCTAAAGTGAGCTGAGCTGGGCCGAGGGTGGGGTACATGAGCGCAGCCGCGTAGCTCCACGAGGGCGAAGCGGCGAGAATTCAACGCCAATATATTCTCCCATAGGATCTCGAGCATGATGTGCCGCGCGCCGAGTTTGGTGAGGGCACGCGGACGAGCCGGAGGACCCGGTAGCTTAAACGGACGACCTTCGTGAGCCCGGTCGCAGACTCTTCCGCGCCGGCTGTCGCGCCGCATCCTGCCTTGCGTTTTGCCACGGTCGCTCCTTAGTCGCGTATGCGATCCAGCGAGAAGTGCGCAGTTGTCGCCGACGCGAAATGGATCCTCGACTCCGTCAACCTCTTCCGCGTCCTCTTGCCCTGCCCGGTGAAGGCATTTCGCAACGATCAGGTCGCCGAAGCGAAGGCTTGGCTGCTCCCGTGAACGAATCAGTCAAGCTTGACCGTGCTGCGTGTCCCCCTCGGCGGGGGATGGTGGCGCGAGCCGCGTGAGCGCCCCCCGGGACTCTGGCCCGAACCGTGCGTGTGTCTTCCGAGATTCATGCCGTACGCCGTCGCCATCGACGATCTGCCCAACTGGCGCGAATGCCGCGACTGCGGACTCATGCAGCAGCTGCCAGAAGTCCGCGACGGCGAAGCGGTGATCTGTGTCCGGTGTGACGCGACGCTGCGCCGAGTGTCGACCCATGGCCTGCTATTTTCGCGTCTAAACGCGGTCGCTGCAGCCTTCCTGTTTCTGCTCACCCTCGCTCTGCCCCTCGGCAACGTGCACATCTTGGGCCGTACAAGCGTCGCGTCCGTCTTCTCCGGACCGGAGATGATGCACCACTACGGTCTCTTGCCGCTGGCTGTCATCGTCGTCCTCACGCTCGTGGTAATGCCGGCAATGAAGCTCGTCGTCGAGCTCACGGTGCTCATCGGTCTATTCGCGGTGCGGCCACCTCGCTGGCTGGCCTGGCTCTTCGGCTGGCTCGAACATATATCTCCCTGGGCCATGGTGGAAGTTTTCGTCCTGGGGTCGATCGTCGCCTATTCGCGCCTCAATGCCATGGCTGTCGTCAACGTTGGCCTTGCGGCGTTTGCGCTTGGGGGAACGATGGTCGCCATGCTCACGACGGACGCGACACTCGATTACGAGGCGATCTGGCAGAGGCTCGAGGGAGGCGCTCCTGCCGGAGCCGGAGCCGCACGCCTGGCGTCCCCCGGCCTGATTGGTTGCATCGAGTGCCGTCGTGTCGCACGCGCAGACGAGGGCGATCGATGCCCGCGTTGCAGTCACAGGCTTTCGCGGCGCAAGGGGGGAATTGACCGCGTATGGGCGCTGCTCATCGCGGCCGCGTGCCTGTACATCCCTGCCAACGTGCTTCCCGTGATGATCATCCGGCGAATGGGAAGAGGACAGCCCACGACGATCCTTCACGGCGTCGTTGAGTTGGCCCAAAACCACCTCTGGCCGCTGGCCCTGCTGGTCCTCGTGGCCAGCATCGTCATTCCTATCTTCAAGCTCGTCTCGCTCGTGTTCCTTTTCGTGACGACCCAGCGCCACTCGCCTGCCCGGCTGCTGGGCCGAACGCGCCTCTTCCGGATTGTCCGGTTCGTCGGGCGCTGGTCGATGATCGACATTTTCATGCTCTCGGTGCTGGTTGGCGTCATGCGGTTTGGGACGATCGCCTCAATCCTGCCGGGGATGGGAGCGCTGGCCTTCTGTGCGGTGGTTCTGCTCACCATGGCAATCACAGAGCTATTCGATCCGCGCCTGATGTGGGACGCCGCAGGCCGAGACGGAGAAGAAATGGATCTGGCCGGTGTCCGCGTCTGATTCTTCGCACGAAGGCGACGTGGCTGAGCCCACGATCGCAAAGGTGAAGCCGCATGGGCGCTTCTCACCGATTTGGCTAATCCCGATCGTGGCCGCCGGATTGGTCCTCTACTTGGCCTTTCTGGCCGTCGCGGATCGCGGTCCCACCGTGACGCTGATCCTCGCCACGGCCGAAGGGCTTACCGTCGCTCAGACGGAGGTGAAGCACAAGGCGGTCACCGTCGGCAGGGTGGAGAGTATCAAGCTGTCCAAGGACATGAAGAACGTCGTTGTCGAGGTGCGGATGGTCGGGGGGGCCGACGCAATGTGCACCGACCACGCGCGCTTCTGGGTCGTCCGTCCTCGGCTGTCGGCCGGGAGCCTTTCCGGCATCGAGACTCTCGTTTCCGGGCCATACATTGAGGTGGATCCCGGCGACCCCGGCGGCAAGAGGCAGCGCCACTTCACCGCGCTACGGCAGCCCCCTGGCCGGCAGTCGGACGAGCCGGGGCAAGTGTACGTGCTCAAGGCCAAGGAGCTCGGCTCACTCAGCACCGGCTCACCCGTCTATTACCGCGATGTGGAGGTGGGTCAGGTCCTCAGCTATGACTTGGGCGATTCGCTCGGCCCGGTGACACTGCGCGTGTTCGTTCGGGAGCCATTCGACAAATTCGTCCACGCTCATACGCAGTTCTGGAACGCGTCGGGCCTGTCAATCGCGATGGGGGCCGAGGGGTTGCGAGTCGAAGTCCTATCGATCCAAACACTCCTGAGCGGTGGAATTGCTTTCGAGACCCCGGCCGCCGAAGGCAGCGACGGCCCGGCCCCCGAGGCCGCAACCTTCGATCTCTTCGCCGACAAAGCTTCAGCGGACAACGCGTTCTATATCGAGAGACTTCCCTACGTGAGCTACTTCCGGACGTCCGTTCAGGGCCTGTCGAAGGGTTCACCCGTGCGCGTATCGGGTGTGCAGGTCGGGAGCGTCAGCGACGTAAAGCTCGTCTATGACCCGGACGCGCTCGCCATGGTGGCGCGCGTCGCGTTCGATCTTCAGCCGGAACGCGTCCTCAGCAGGAATCGCACGGACCCGTCCAAGGTATCGGCCGACGTGCTGAACGCCTTCTCGCGCGGCACGATGCACGTGCGGATCGAGTCGAGCAACCTTCTCACCGGGGCAAAGGACCTCTCCGTCGAGTATTCGATGGGCAAGGCGCCCGTCGGCCTGGCGCGCGAGGGCGACGCGGTCGTGCTGCCGAGCGAGGGCGGTGGCATCGACGGGTTGACCGCATCGCTGGCCGACATTGCGAACAAGGTAGACAAGATTCCGTTCGCGCAGCTAGGTGAGAACGCAATCGCAACGCTCGCGAACGTCCAGCGTCTGGTCAAGGCGATCAACGACGACGCGACGCCCGCCCTGTTGGAGCTGCCGGGGGTCCTGGCACAGATGTCTGTCCTATCCCAGAGTGCCAACGGAGCGCTCGGGGCTTCGGGCTACGGACAGAACTCGGAGTTCCAGCACGATGTGGAGAGGATGATGCGGGAGGTCAACGACGCAGCTCGAAGCTTCCGGAGCTTGGCCGACTACCTCGATCGACACCCTGAATCGCTCCTGCGCGGCCGCGACACGCAGGCAGGCGTACGTTGAACCCTGCGGCCCGGGTTGCGGCGATTCTGTGCCTGCAGGGGGCCGTCGGATGTGGCTCCTCGCCCCCATCCACGTTCTACGCTCTTTCGGCCGAGAGCGGCGCGACCAAGCCTGGCCCCGTTCACACCCTGAAGCTTCGCCGTCCGGCGATCGCTGGCTACTTGGACCGACAGGTGATCGTCCAGCACGTCGTCGACCACCGCTTGGGCTTGGTCGACACCGACCGTTGGGCGGCCCCGCTCGACGAGATGCTGGAGCGCGTATTGGCCCAGGACGTCGAGCAACGTCTGACGGGGAGCGTTGTGTTCACCGAGGACGGATCCATCCTTGCCGACGCGGACATTGCCGTCGAGGTGGATGTGAGGCGGCTCGACATCGGCGACGCTGGGCAAGTAACCCTCGAGGCAGAAGTTGCCATTGTGAGAGGCGACGCCCACGCCCCCCTAGCCGCGCGTACAATCCAGCTCCGACAAGTGCCGCGTGGCACGACAACGACCGCGCTGGTTTCAGCCATGAGCGATCTGGTGGGCAGGCTCGCGGATGCGATTGCGGCGCTCGTGCGAAGCAGCGTCGCCAGCGTAGTGCCTCCGGTCGCCCCTCCGCACTAGTGGATTGACGCCGGCCTTGAACGGCGCAGGCTCACTTGGTGGAGCGGTCCTTTCGGGCTTCTATTTCGGCCTGGTGCTTCTTGTCCCAGTCTTGAACTGCGCGCACGTCCTCGCGCCCCAACTCCTCGTAGAGCTCGTGGACGCGCTCGACGAGCACCGGCGTCGCGTCAGGCTGGTAGCGATCCCGAAAATGCGAAGCGTTTCGATCTCGCAATCTTTGGCCGAATGGCGAACCATTGCATGAACTTGACGAAGTGATCGGCAGGATCGAAAGGCTGCTCTTTCGCGAGGTCGCTTCCAGTCCATCTGGATGGCAGTTCCGGAGCGTAGGCGGACGATCGCGACAAACCGCCTACGGCCTGCACCGCAAGGACTCGCCACGCCATTCCGGCCGAGCTCTAATTCGTGCGCGTGACATCAGTCGTCCACGGAACGCCGTTTTGGTCACACGAATAAATTGAATCGTATCCGCCTGTCGTCGCACCGCCGACGTTGTTATGCCACGCGCACGATGGCATGCAGCAGTCTTGCATCTGCGTCGTGTTGAAGTTTGACCCGTCAGATGCGAATTGCAAAAATCCGGCGGCCTTTGCCTGTGCAGCTGTGGCGACGGTGGGATCGGGCTTCGGCAGACCTTGACTCGCGAGCTTGCAGCCCGTGACTTGCGTGAGGTGTGCTGGGCATTCCACGCGCTCAGCCCATATATACCAATTAAGGTGATAGTCGCCTGGAACTTGGCCCGCATCGTTGGCTTCGACGCCATTGGACTGTATGCATGACCGAACCGTCTCGGCGCCAACTTGCGCGTTGGGGGACACGATTTGACTGCAAGCGTCTACCGTGTCGGCCGCACAGCTCGATGATGTCAGAGTGGCCTCGGTGACCCAATTGGTCGAGGCCGTCTTGCAGACATCCGGCGACGGCGCGTCGAACGAATCTCCCGCGGCCTTGACACTTCCTCCATTGGTCGTCGGGAACGCCGAATACATGCACGGCCCTCCAGGACACGTACCGCCCTGCACATAGCAGCCGTTGTTCGTGCCGAATCCGCCCGCGCCCATAAATAGATCCATGTCTCCAATGCCGTTCGTCCCAATATTTGCGCTTTGGACGACCATCGGCATCGGAATGGTGACCGCGGATTGCGGGCTCGTAGAGTCGTTGGGGTTTACCCACGCCTGATTCTCGGAAGGATAGTCGAAGACTAGTTGATAGCACTGGCAGCACGCATCGGTCAGGCCTTGGTCGATGCCCCCTGATCCGTTGTCGCGGTCGTGCCCGACGATTCCATAGTTAAACGCGCCTCCGTATCCGTCGTCGATCACGGCTTGGTTCATCTCGTCGCTATAGAGCATGTCGCGCGGGCACGCGTAGTTGACAGGGATGCCCGTGCCGCCTCCCGCACAAACGTTGGCCGCGGTCCCTCCGTAGTCGTTGGCGCAGACCCCCGCGCACGCGCTGCTCGCGACTCCCTTCATGCAACCTTGAGTCGAGAACTGATTGGAACACACATTGGGCGGGTTGAGCGCGTAGCTGCCCGGGCCGACAAAGCTGTCGACCACATTCGCGGAGTCGGTCGCTGACGCACCGCCGTCGGAGGCCGAGGTGCTGGCATCGGAGGCCACCGTCGTGCCATCGATGGGCGTCGTCACGCCAGTGTCGGAGGCCGTCGTGGCCCCGTCCTTGGCTGTCGTCGTGCCGGTGTCGGAGGCCATCGTGGCCCCGTCGTAGGCTGGCGTCGTACCGTCGACGGGCGTGCTCGTGCGGGCATCGGAGGCCGTTGTCACGTCGGTGCCAGTCGCGCCATCGTTTGCCGGATTGGGCGAATTCGGCGAGTCGTCGGAAGCGTCAGACGCACAACTGGATACGCAAGCAATGAGGGCGACAAGGGCCAACGAGGGCAAAAGGGTGAGGGATGCGTGTTGCATAGATACAGACCGTCCTTGATACGGGCAGGTTGCACCAACGCGGATCTCCATGCAACCGCGGCGGGGGGCGCATTGCGGCGGTGCCCAAAAATGCGCTTGATGTCGTACTTCTCGGCCATCTATCGCCGGGACGCGGCATCGCGCATCGCTCGGAGCCAGGTCAAGGCGCGCGCACACCTCCGGTGTGTTGTCTGAAGCCACCGGCATCCCACCTCGCCGGTCGCGATGCGTCCTTGTGGTCTGGCGCGGTCTGCAGCGGAATCAAGTTCGTTCTGGGCGGGGCGCGTTCGAACGAAGATGGCGTGGAATGGTGCGACCCCGCCCTTGAGGGCGCGCGACTGGTTCTGCACCGCGACAAGACAGAGGTCGCGGCGACACACGCGCCGTGATTCCGGCGTCCGAAGGACCCGGTTCATGTCGCGGACCGAGAAAATCGTGACCCACGAAGCTGCATGCCTCGAAGCCGGCAATCATGACGGTTTCAAATTCTGGCGTGGCCTCCGGAATCAGGCGGAAGCGCCGTCGTGCGGCTCGAGCGCATCGTGATGTCCGTGGCGCGCGGGCCCGACGCGACGGCCGCGAACCGAAAGGAACCGACGTCATGACCGATTCAACCGACAAGCTTCGCCAACAAGCCGCCGAGTTCTGCGAGCTCGCCGCGAGCGTTACCGATGAGACGCTGCTGCAGGTGGTCGCGCACCTTCAATCCGTGCCGCAAGGCTACGACGGTCCCACCCCGTTCGAGCTCTGCGCGCCATATCTCGACGCCACGGCGCAGGCGCGCATCGGAGCGCTCATGCACCGCGAGCTCTCCGAGGCAGGTGCAGCGCCGCCGATCGCGGATGCTTAGGCCGAAACGCTGGCCCTTGTGGCTGGCGTCCGAGCGTGATGCGCTGCCTGATGAGGACCGAAAGGATTGGGACATGGAAACGATAGCCACGAAGCTCATCCCAGAGATGAGCGCACTCAAAGCATGCATGCTCGACTACGAGC
>JBEKXD010000128.1:0-9155 GCA_049512415.1 Polyangiaceae bacterium | reverse complement strand
CTCGCCACCGGGATCGCGAAGGGATCGGCCGAAAGACACCGGCCTTCTAAGGGCGGCGCGTGACAATCATGTGCGCGTGCCCCGACCGGTCAGGATATCCATACCGGAACGCCAACTCCCGCTTTGGCTGCGTCGCGAAAAGTCTCCTCACGTCGCGGCTGTCGCGTGCGTCGGGTGCCCCGAAGAGCGCTGGACCGTCGAAGACGCCGTACGTGTCCTGCACGAAGCCCGCTGGCCCCGCGATGCGCGGCGGTATCCCGGTCGAGTCCGAGACCATCCAGGCGATGTGGTCCACGAGCCACCCTCGGATGATGGAGAAATGGTCGTCCCATAGGAGATGCGTCGCCGCCTTGGTCATTGCCGACACAGTCCCCTTGCTCGTCAGGTGCGCGACAAGACTCGGGTCGGCCTTGAGATGGGAGTCGTCCAAATTGAACCGGATGTGCCGGAGAACGCGGACCGGAGCCCGCGGTTCGCCCGCCCGACGGAACATGAGCTCCGCGTGGTCGAACGCCCCGCGAGAGGCGGCTGCGCGCGCCTCGAATTCCGCGGGCTCCAGGTAGGCGATGGTGCCCTCCGGCCGGAGGCGGAAGTACCTCAGGGCCACGGGTTCGTAGCCGTGAACGGCGAGCGCCACGAGGTCGAATACGAGCTCTCCCGGCAGGACCGTCTTGGACTCGAGGCGCAGGTTGTCCGTCTTCGAGTGCGCTTTGAGAAAAAGGCGCTTGAGGTGGTCCCGATGAACGTAGAGCTCGTGCTGAAGCCGAGCCGCGCCCATGGTCTCGATCGGGCGGACATCGCCAGCGGGCTCCAGAGAGATCGTCGTGACCTCGGTGGCGTCCGGGAACGTTGCGAGCGCACTCAGCAAGTCACCCCCGCCAAACGGATAGACGACGACGGTCGGCAGGTCCTTGGGGCGTAGCGAGTCGAACACTGGCGTGGCCACGTCGATCCACGTCTGCCGGTATTCATCCTCGGCGCGGCCCAGGTCGTCGCAGTGCCGGTCGACAACGTCTGCGTCGAAGCGCGAGGGGACCGCACCGACCGCACCGCACGCGGCCACTCGAAAGAGCATGCGGGCCTGCGCGATGAAGCTCTCCCCCTCGACCACCGGGTCGGCATGCTCCGGCGCGGGGGCCGCGTCGCCCGGAGCCTCCGCGTCGAGCGCCGCCTCGACCGACGGCATCGCCGAATCCGAACCATCGGCCGCGCCCGCGGCGACGGAGATCGACGCCGTCGGCATGGGGGGCGCGACCGACAGCGCGCCGGGGCTGGCCCCCTGGGCGCAACCGACCATCACGACGAAGGCGAAGACGCCTCGGCTCATTCCGCGAGCTCCTCTCGAATCTGTCGCGCCCAGGCCCGAAAGAGCCCATAGGCCGGGACGCCCGTCGCCACGATCGCGAGCCCGATGGCTGCCTCGCCGGGGCTCGCCATCACGACTTCCCATAGCACCCAGAGATTGACGGCTACGAAGAACACGGGCAGCAGCGGATGCAGCGGCGCGCGAAAGGCTCTCGGAGTCGCGGGACTTCGGCGGCGTAGGATCACGACCGCGGCGACCGTCAGCGTGGAAAAGGCGACGATGGCGACGGTCGTAAACGTCAGGAGCTGCTCGAAGCTTCCGCTGACCAGCTGTCCGATCGCGATGAGAGCCTGTGCGGCCAGGGCGACGTACGGCGCGCGTGACTTCGCGCCCGTGGAGCCTACGATGCGGAAGAATAGCCCGTCGTCCACCATCGCCTTGCAGATCCGCGGTCCGGTGAGGACGTTCGCCTGCATCGACCCGAGGACGCACGTCGCCACGAGCGGCGTGAGCAGGTTCGCCGCCCACGGCCCTCCGATGCGCTCGGCCGCGAGACGAGCGGGATCGACCGCTCCCGCGAGCTCCGTCATGGGGATGGCGCGCAGGTACGACACGTTCACGGCCAGGTACAGCAGGATGCAGAGGCCCGTGCCGACAACGAGCGCCTTGCCTAGATTCCGCTCGGGTTTGCGCATCTCCCCTGCAATGTACGTCGCCGCGTTCCAGCCGCTGTAGGCGAAAAGCACGGGGATGAGCGCCGCGGCAATTCCCGTCAGCGTGTCGCCTCCGACGAAAAATCGCGTCAGGCCGCCGGGTGCCCCCCGAGAGTGAGGCGAGCAAAAACCGAGGAACAGAAGGCCCGCGAACGCGAGGAGCTTGGCGAGCGACAGCGCATTTTGAGCCCACTTGCCGGCACCAATCCCGCCCGCGTTGACGAGCGTGAGCGCGACGATGGCCGCGATTCCGACGATGGCCGGCGCCCACCCGCCCCGCCATCCGACCATCGAGACCACGGTTCGCCCGAACCCAGACGCCATCGCGGCGATCGACCCCGGGAACACGATCCAGAAGCTCGTCCAGCCGCTGAGAAATCCGACGCCCGGACCGTATGCGTGGCGCAGGTAGACATACTCGCCACCCGACCGCGGCAGCATGCCCCCGAGCTCACCGTTGCAGAGCGCCCCGGCCAGCGCCACGGCTCCCCCGAGCACCCACGTAGCGAGAAACGCCGCAGGCGAGCGCAGGTGGCCAGCGACCGCAGGGCTCACGAGAAAGATGCCCGCTCCGACGATGCTCCCGACAACGAGAAGCGCGGCGTCAAACGTTCCGAGGGCCCGCTCGCGGGGCTTGGTCATGCTCGACGCCTGATAGCAAGGCGAGAGAGCGACGGCGAGCGCGAAGAAACCAAAGTGTCACATGGCTGGCAGGCCGACGTACCTCGAAAGGGCGAATCCCAGAAAGTCTCTCACTTGCGTTTTCGTCCTGGCAACGCTCTCTCGCTCCTCTCGCCGAGGTGAGACCCCGGCGGCGCGGAGCATGCGCGCGCGCACGAGGGTCGACGCGAGGCACGCGGTGGCCCCGGCCAGCAGCACGGCTTGCACACCTTAGCGCCTATGCACACCTCCCTATTCGAGGATCGCATGACCTGGCCACGCGCGCCGCGCTGGCGCTCCATTTCGTTCCATCAGGCCCCCCGCAGCCGTACTATCGCGGGCGTGCTCACCCTCCGCTCTGCCTCGGTTTCCCTCCTCGCGGCCACCCTCCTCGGCTTGGTACTGTGCGCATCGTGCGCCAAAGAAGGCGACGCTTGCAGCAGCACGCCGGGCAGCTGTAGCGACAAGGCGAGCCACCTCGTCTGCGTCGGCGGCAAGTACGTTCTCGAGACGTGCAAGGGCAGCGGCGGGTGCAACGACACGGGCAAGGCGCTCACGTGCGATAGCTCCAGGGCGAAGGTGGGCGACGGGTGCGGGCACGAAGGCTCTCGCGCGTGCTCGATCGACGGAACGAAAGAGCTGCGCTGTCGGGATTCCAAGTTCGCGATCGAGTGGAGCTGCCGGCCGGGCTGCTCTATCGACGACAACGGCAATCCGAAGTGCTTGCCGACAGGAGAAGTCGGCGACGTGTGCCGTCCGGATTCCATCGTGTGCGACAGCAAGCAGCAGACTGAGCTGACGTGCGTCGACGGCAAGCTGGCTGCGCACCGCACGTGCCACGGTCCCCTCGGGTGTGTGACGGAGCCCGGAGGCGGCGTGCGGTGCGACCGAACGATGGCTCTGGAGGACGAGGCTTGCACGGAAGAGGGCACCGGCGCCTGCGACGTGACGCGAAAGAACGTCCTCGTGTGCTCGGGCGGCCACTACCGAACCCAGTTGCACTGCCTCGGGCCGCTCGGCTGCGAACTACCGGGCAACTACAGCGTTCGGTGCGACAAGAGCCTCGTCGAGGAGAACGAGCCGTGCACGGAAGACTTCGCGGCGACGTGCTCCACGTCGGGCAAGCAGGTACGCTGCACCCAGGGGAAGTTCGTCGTCGACACGAAGTGGAAGCCAAAGAAGGGCGAGGAGTGCAGCAATCGCTACCGGATCACCTACGAGACCGCGAAGTTCGAGGCTCGGTAGACGCGTGCGCGCCATAGCTTTCGTGGGAGCCATGTGGCTTGCCGCCTGCTCGCGTCCGGTTGTGCCGACCGTATCCGCCCAGAGCGTCGTCGTGACCCGCGTCGATGCCAACGGGATCGGACTCGATGTCGTTCTCAGCGCCAACAACTCGAACTCGGTCGACCTGAAGCTAGCCGAAGTTACCTCCCACCTCGTTTTCGACAAGACGAACGATGTGGGGACAGTCTCGGTGCCCAAGGCCATGGTCCTGCCGGCTGGCAAGACGACCGAAGTCGACGTGCAAGTCGCCATGCCGTGGAAGGATGTTGGCACGCTCGCGCCCCTGGCGGCCCTGGGCCACCCGGTGGCCTACTCTGTCGACGGGACCGCGTCCCTCGGCGGCGTCCTCGACAGCGTCCGCGTGCCCTTTCATGCCGAGGGCAGCATTCCGGTCGCCGACATCGTTCGGGCAACGGTCCGAGCTCTGCCGGCCCTGCATTTTTGAGGCGGCCGTGCCCGACACGCGCGTCCCCGCCATTCGGATCCGGACGCGCTTGGAAGGCGCTATGAAGAGCCCCGAATGCCCAACCTCCTCGACGCAGTCCGAACGGCGAGTCTGCCCGGCCTCTGGTCGAATGGGGTCAAGCTCGCGCGCGACGGCGCCGTGACGTTCGCATCCCTCGACGGGGAAGAGATCGTCGCGCGTGTTCGCTCGCCCGGGCGTGCCGTCGCGCTGACCGTGACGCTCTACGTGGGGAGCGAAGAGTGGTCGTGCGACTGCAGCAGCCCGCGCGACCCTTGCGAGCACGTGACGGCCGCGGTCATCGCCTATGGACAGGCTGCGCCAGGGGATCCGCCGCGATCCCAGGGCGAGCACGTGCTCGCTCCGAAGAGCACGGCGACCCGCCCTGCGCGGCTGGTCTACCGGCTTGGCCGCCGTGACGGGGTTCTGTCGCTCACTCGCTGGGTCGTACGCCCCGACGGGGGCGAGGTCCCTCTCAAGGGGCTGCTCAGCACGGATCTCGCGCGAACCGGCGGCGTCGTGGCGGGGACGTCCGTGGCGCTGACGCCCACCCACGAGGACCTCGCGATCGAACGGATTCTCGGGTTGCGCGACCTCGTCTATCCGGCGCGCGTCGGCGACGTGTTCGAAGCGCTCTCGAGCGGTGCCGAGGTGACCTTCGAAGGGAGCCCGGTGCGGATCTCCGGAGAGCGCGTCCTGCCCAAGGCTGTACTGGAGGATGCGCGCGGGGGATTCGTGCTCCGCCTCGATCGAGATCCGAGTATCACGGAGGTCGTCGCTCGCGGAGTCGTGCGCTGCGGCGACACACTCCGGCCGATCGAGCAGTCCGACACGACAGGGGAGCTGCTCGAACGATTGCCGGCCGCACGCACGTTCGCCAAGGCGGAGGCCGTCGAGCTCGTGACCAAGGTCTTGCCGGAGCTCGAGAAGACCATCGAGGTCACGGTCCTCACGAGGAAGCTTCCGCGTCGGAATCGAACGGCCGACATCCACCCTCGGATCGACATGGACCTCGCGCACCACGGCCACACGCTCTCGGTGCTTCCGACGCTCGTGTACGGCAGCCCTTCGATCGCAAGAGTGGACGGCGACTCGCTCACGCTGCTCGGCCGCGAAGTGCCCGTGCGTAGACCGAGCGAGGAACACTCGCTCGTCCAGCGCCTGCGCGATGAACTAAACCTCGCACCCGGCCGCCGCGTCGACCTCGACGGGGCTGAGGCCATTCGGTTTGCGACCAAGCTCCGTGACTGGCAGCGGCGTACGAACGACGGCGAGACGGACGCGACGTTCGCGTCGCGCGAACTCCAGCCACGGCTCGAGCTTCGAGGCGAGTCGTTCGAACTCACGTTCGACTGCGACGACGACGACTCGGCGGCCCCGAGACGCGCGGAAGCCGCGACGGTAATACGGGCCTGGCGCGACGGACTCGACCTCGTCCCGCTCGACGCGGGCGGCTGGGCTCCCCTGCCCGCGGGTTGGCTCGCCAAGTACGGGCACCTCGTCGCGGACTTGCTCGCGGCGCGCGAAGCCGGGGGCCCATTGCGGCGAGCCTCCCTGCCCGCGCTCGGTGAGCTCTGCGACGCGATGAACACCCCGCGCCCGCCGGAGCTCGCGCGCCTGACTCCGCTCTTCGAAGGGTTCACGGGAATCCCGCGCGCCGAGCTTCCTCAGGGCATCCGAGCCGAGCTCCGCGCCTATCAGCAGGACGGGGTCGACTGGCTGACCTTCCTTCGGGACGCCGAGCTCGGAGCGATCCTCGCCGACGACATGGGCCTCGGCAAGACCCTCGAGACCATCTGCGCCCTGCGCGGTCGTACGCTCGTCGTCTGTCCCAAGAGCGTCATCCACAATTGGGTGGACGAGCTCGCGCGGTTCCGCCCGGCGCTTCGCTCGACCGTCTACCACGGACAGAAGCGCGAGCTCGACGAGGACGCAGACGTGACCCTGACGACGTACGCGGTCCTTCGATTGGACGCTCACGTCCTCACGGAACGCACGTTCGACGTCGTGGTGCTCGACGAAGCGCAGGCCATCAAGAACTTCGACAGCCAGACCGCGCGCGCGGCCTTCGAGCTGCGCGGAGCGTTCCGAGTCGCCCTGAGCGGGACGCCCGTCGAGAACCGCCTCGAAGAGCTCTGGAGCGTCATGCACTTTGCCAATCCGGGGCTGCTCGGCGGAGTCAGCGACTTCCGTGAGCGGTACGTCGGCCCCATTGCGAGCGGCCAGGCCGAGGCCGCAGAAAGGCTGCGAGCCAAGATCCGCCCCTTTGTCCTGCGCCGAACGAAGGCGGAAGTGCTGCCGGAGCTACCCCCACGGACCGATTGCGTTCTGCACGTCGAACTCGACGAAAGCGAGCGACAAGTCTACGACGCCGTGCGGGCCGCGACCAAGCAGTCCGTCATCGACAAGCTCGCGCAGGGCGGAGGCGCTGGAGCGCTCGCCGCGCTGGAAGCGCTCCTGCGCCTGAGACAGGCGGCCTGCCACACAGCGCTCGTCCCGGGACAGCGGGCAGAGTCGTCGTCGAAGGTCGAGCGACTCGTGGAAGCCCTCGAGGAATCCGTGGCGGCGCACCACAAGGCTCTCGTCTTCTCGCAGTGGACGAGCCTTCTCGACCTGGTCGAACCGCACCTCGCGAGGGCGGGCATCGGCTTCACGCGCCTCGACGGGTCGACGGTGGATCGAGGGGCGGTGGTGCGAGAGTTTCAATCGGACGACGGACCGCCGGTGATGATCGTCTCCCTTAAGGCAGGGGGGACGGGGCTAAACCTCACGGCGGCCGACCACGTGTTCCTGCTCGACCCGTGGTGGAACCCGGCCGTGGAAGACCAAGCGGCCGACCGAGCCCACCGCATCGGACAGGACCGTCCGGTCATGGTTCACCGGATGGTGTCGAAAGACACCGTCGAAGAACGCATGCTGGTGCTCCAGGAGAAGAAGCGGAAGATTGCCGACGTCGCCCTCGGGGGCGCGAGTCAGGCGACCGCGATCACGAGGGAGGAGCTGCTGGCGCTGATCGCGTGAGGACCATCGCCGCGTGGTCGCGGCGGTCGCGTCGGGTGTCCACGCTGGGGGTGGCGCGGCCGGGTCGCCTGGGAGGCCCTTCATCGGGATGGCGCCCCGGCCGCGATGACAGGCTAGGGTCGGATCCGTCGCGGGCCACGCCATTGCAGACGGTCCGGGCCTGGTAACTGACGAAGTGCGCTCGACGAGCGTGGCTGAGCGCGCTCACGAGGCCGCCATGAACCGACCGCGGCGCGTGGCCCTCACGGGGGCCACGGCGTGCGATGTGTCCCTCCCTTCCAGCTCCGAGATTCTCTTTTTGCGCAACACACACGCTCATAAAGAAAGCACAAAATTGGGTTGGGAGGCCCTCGGTGGCCTCATTTCGCGGACGCTCCTTCGTTTCGTATCCAGGGATGGGACTCGGAGTCGACCGGACCATACCGAGACCTTGATAAAGTCCTTATGAGAACACGCCTTCTTCTTATGACGTATTTAGGCAGGGCGAACTATACCTACTTTACTACAAATACAAACATCGCACTGCCGAGAGCATTCCTCATGGATACGCCTTCCGCGATCTCGCGCACCGAACTGGCGGTCTCGTCGCTACCCTCCGCCTCTACGACGGTCCGCTCCGCGATGCCCCTGGTGCTCGTCGTAGACGACGACCCGCTCATGCGAAAGTACGTCCGGGGGATCCTCAGCGATCAGCGCTTCCGAGTTGTCGACGCCGAGTCGGGCTCGGTGGCAGTCGTGCAGGCCGCAGCGCACAAGCCGGATATGGTGGTCCTTGATTTCGCCCTTCCAGACATGGACGCGACCGCGGTCACGACCAAACTCCGCGAATGGACGGACGTTCCCATTCTGGTCCTGTCGGCGCACGGCGCCGAACACAACAAAGTGGCCGTCCTCGATGCGGGCGCCAACGACTACGTGATGAAGCCGTTCGGAACCGGCGAACTCTTGGCGCGTATTCGCATGTGGCTGCGCCATGCGCAGCGCGCGAACGACGCATCGTTCGACTCGGTCCTCACGATCGGTCGCCTAGCCATCGACTTCGCGCGGAGGGTGGCCTTGGTCGACGGGCGGGAAGCCCATTTGACGCCGATCCAGTACCGATTGTTTGCCGTCCTGATGCGCAATGCCGGCCGCGTCCTGACGCACGAACAGCTGCTCTTGGCGGTCTGGGGGCCAGCGTATACGAAGGAAGCCCAGTACCTTCGCGTGTACATGGCCCAGCTGCGCCACAAGTTCGAGGAAGACCCCGCACGACCTCGGCGTTTCATCACGGAGTCCGGCGTAGGCTATCGGCTGCGCATCGACTGAGTTCTTGAGATTGCTTATGCCCTTTACGCGACCTAGATACGATGACCTGTTGCTTTGATGCCTTTTTTCGCGAATGAGGCACTACGGTCTTGGCGAGACGCATTCGACGACAGTCGACAGCGGAGAATGTCATGGATCGCCTCCCCATTGGAGGCTCACCGCACCGTCCAATGGCGAGTTTGGGGGAGTCTTGTGTCCAGTCACACCACTCGGGAGGTCCTGCAATGAGTTCGTTTTTGTTGCGTTTGCATAACGGCTGGATCGTAGCTGCGGCCTCGATTCTGGCCTTCGAGACACCGTCGTATGCGCAAGCGGCGCCTGCGCCGGGTGCGCCACCCCCCCCAAGCACGGCGGCTCCTCCGCCTGCGCCGGCCACCAGTCCGCCGCCCCCAGTGGAACC
>JBEKXD010000127.1:0-9403 GCA_049512415.1 Polyangiaceae bacterium | reverse complement strand
ACCGGCTCCACGATCGCCTTGCGCAGGCGATAGAGCGCGGCACCCGCAGCGCTCTGGACCTTGGCTCGCATCCGTTCGGTCGTCGACGCCTCGTGGGAACCCCGCCGTAGTGACGACGGCGAGCTCGCCGTGGGCTTGCCGATTGGGTGGCACCAGCAGCTCGATTGCGCGGCCCTGTAGCTTCTCGATCGTCGCCCGGCCGAAGTAGCCCGCATCGGCACTTGTCACCTGCGGTATTCCCACATTTTGGTAACGATCCCGAAAAAGCGCAGCGTTTCGATCTCGGGGGAGTCGCCCGATCGGAGGCGCACGCAGATGTCGGATAGTTGGCCAGTCTGACAGACCGAGCGTAACGGCGAAAAGGGAGACGGCCCGGATTCACGGTCCGAGCCGTCAAGGACGACGCCGTCGTCGTCCAACGCTATCGCCGCATTCGCATCGCACGAGAGGCCATGCGGTGTCCACTTTCCGGGGCGGCCTGCGCCGTCCGTGCAACTACGAGAGCGGGTATGCCCGCGATGTCAGGGGACTTTCTTGATTTGCCGGTCATGCGATCGGCGATTCAAGTACTGCTCGCCGCGATGTTCGGCCGAGGCGCGTGGAGACACGGTTCGAAGAGTCGGTCGCAAGTATCAGGCGAGTCCGGAGGGACAGGCGGACCATCGAGACCGACAGCGTGCCTATCGATCTCGAGTTCGTGAGCGAGGGCGGGTGACGCATCCATGTTCCGGCACCGCGGCACCTGCCGTAGTCCAGTCGGTTACGCGACGGACCGAGTTCGTTGCGCGTGTCCGACTGGAGGTATTCGTCCATGTCCTCGCCGCTCTGGATGTCGATCGAACCGGTGGGCTCGGAAGTTCGGGTGATGCTTTCGGCGCCGTCGCAGGGCACGGCACTCAAAGCCCGGCTGCCATGCCCGCCGGCTTCCGACAGGGCCGTACCGTCGCTACTGGAGGCGCTGAGCTGCTGGTACGGGGTTCCCTTGCACGGCTGTGCTCGATGCGGACGCCTCGGACGTCCGCCTCCAGCCTGAGCGTTGGGCACGCCTGGTCGGTGATATTCGCAGCTTCGAGGTATCCGTCATCTGGGCCACGCGACCTGAGCATCGCGCGCTCAGTCGACGCCGACGCTTCTTCGATTCGATGGGGGGCTTTGGTTCCGCGCGAAAGTTGCTCACCTTCACGGGCACCGGACAGCCATGATCGACGAGGCGATTCGCGCCGAGATGCGGCGGCTCGTGCTCGGCGAGAAGTGGCGCATGGGCACTGTGGCTCGCCGTTTTGGCGTCCATGTCTCGGTCGTTCGGCGGGCGGTATCCGACACCGGCGATGAGAATCGGCGGCCCGCCAAGAGCGTGCTCGATCCCCACCGGGCGTACATCATCGAGCGGCTGGAAAAGTACCCGGAGCTGACGGCCACGCGCTTGCTCTCCGAGCTTCGCGAGCGTGGATACACTCACGGCGTCGCCGCAGTTCGTCGCTATGTTGTTCATCTGCGAGGTCGACGCTCTCGCAAGGCCTATCTGCGCGTCGAAGTGCAGCCCGGCGAGCAGGCTCAAGTCGATTGGGGCTCGTTTGGATCGATGCGCATCGGAACGACCCACAGGCCGCTGAGCGTGTTCGTGATGGTCTTGTCCTGGTCGCGCGCTCTGTTTCTCGACTTCTCCCTCGACCAGCGCATGGAAACCTTCTGCAGTATGCACCGACGCGTCTTCTAGTTCTTCCAAGGTATCCCGCGCAAGGGCCTTTACGACAATCTCAAAAGCGTTGTGCTGCATCACATCGGTTCGACGGTGCAGTTCAATCCCACATTTCTGGCGTTCGCGGGTCACTACCTGTTCGAGCCCACCGCCGCGCCCGTTCGGTATCCCGAAGCCAAAGGCCGCGCCGAAGGGATCATCACGTACATCCGCCACGCCTTCTTTTACGGCCGTTGGTTCACGGGAATCGAGGATGTGCGTAGCCAGGCCGCCGCCTGGCGCGACCAGGTGGCCAATCGGCGCTTTCATGCCACGACGCGAGAGCGTCCCTGCGATCGGCTGCTCAGCGAACGCACTCGCCTGCGCCCACTGCCAGACCGTCCCGCCGATACCGACCTGATTGTGCCCGCCATCGTTTCCCAGGGGGCTCGCGTGCGTCTGGATACCAATACCTATTCGGTTTCCCATCGCTTTGTCGGTCGCTCCGTCTTTCTTCGTGTCAGCGAAGCGTCCGTGCGCGTCGTCTGCGACGACGTCGTCATCGCTGAGCATCCTCGCTGCTGGGACCGTCGCCGCGCCCTCGAGCATCCGGAGCATATCCAGGCCCTGCTCGAAAAACGCCCCGGAGCGCGCACCCCCAAGCGTCGCGACAGACTGGCCAACCTCTCGACTCAATGTCGGCAGTATCTGCACTAAGTCGCGCGTCGCCGCATCAATCTCGATAGCGAAATACGAAAACTCGATCGTCTGCTCGTTCGCTACAGCGAGGCCGAAGTGGTCGACGCCATGGCTCGTGCTCTGGTCGCACGCACCTTCGGCGCCCGTTACGTGCGCGCTCTCATCGACCAGAGTCGCTTTGCCCGCGGTTTGGGCGAGCCCCTAGTTGTCACCGGCAACGCCTCGGCCGACGCGGTCGACGTCACACCCCACAACTTGGAGACCTACGATGCCCTCTTCCAGGACGGCCAAGAAACCCTCGAATCAAGTCCCGATTCCCCTGCCTCCGACAAGCCCCGATCCGAGTCCTGATCCGCTTCGACCCACCGCCGATGCCCTGTCCACTCTCTCGCTCGCCGACGTGCTCAAGGGGCTCGGGTTGGACCACGCGGCCGCCGAGCTCGACGCTGCTCTGGAGAAAGCCATCGCGCGCAATGACTCCCCGTCGACCCTGCTCGATCGGCTCATGCGCGAGCAGCTGCGCGTACAACTCGAGTCGCGCGCTCGGGCTGCCATCAAACGCTCCGCCCTATTCCCTCTGACCACCATCGACTCGTACGACTTCGATTACCCCGATCGCATTGATCGCGACATCGTCTTGCGCGCCGCAACGCTCGACTTCTTGCGTGAGCGTGCCAACGTCGTGTTCCTCGGACCCTCGGGCGTAGGCAAGACCCATCTGGCCAATGCCATCGGACAGCTGGCCTGTCTGCGAGGCTACCGCGTGCGCTTTACACTGGCCGCCGACTTGGTCAATGAACTGGTCGCCTCCCAAGCCCGCAATACTCTCGCGCGCCGCCTGGCGGCTTGGTCCGGCTACGACCTGCTGCTCATTGACGAGCTCGGGTACTTGTCATTCGACGCCCGAGGGGCCGACCTGCTCTATCAGGTCTTCAACAAGCGTTATCAGCGCGCCTCAACGATTGTTACGACCAACTTGCCCTTCAAGGACTGGGGCTCGCTGTTTCACAACACCGCCGCCGCCAGTGCCATCGCCGATCGCTTGGTCCACCGTGGTGTGCTCGTGCCCATCTCCGGCAAGTCCCGTCGATCCGACCGCACCATCGACCCGTCTCTGCCCGCCGCCTGAGGTCCTGGGTGAAACTGCTACCTCAAACGCTCGCTGACTCTCCCGAACTCGCCGCCGTCGCCGTCCTCGACACTGCGCTGCGGGTCGCCGTCTGCGCAATGTCCACCGCCTGGCCCACCTTGCACACCGACCCGCTCGAGTGCGACAGGCTTCGAATCCGCCTCGAGTTCCTCGACCGCGCTGCAGGACTACGTCGCGCCATTCGCCGCTATCGTCGCGCCGTGGCGGACATCCGTCGAACCGACCCCGACCAACTCTTCTGAGTTCGCTCCGATCGTCCGACTTCCCACTCTTCTGCCATTCGCCTCCGAGATCGAAACGCTGCGCTTTATCGGGATCGTCTCCATTTGGACCAAGACGGCGGACCAGATCCTCGCCAAGACCGCTCGATTCGCTCGCGCTACCCTCGAAGACCACGGGCTCGACGAAAGTCGCGACACTTCAGAGACGGGACACTAGGCGACGCGGGCCTCGGCGCGCCGCACATCGGCTGCCTCGTTAATCTTGACGCTGACGATCTTGGATACGCCGGGCTCCGGCATCGTTACCCCGTAGAGCACGTCGACGGCCTGCATTGTGCGCTTGATGTGGGTGATGAGGATAAACTGGGATCGATCCGTCATCGAGCGCACGATGTCGTTATATCGAGCGACGTTGGCCTCATCGAGCGGTGCGTCCACCTCGTCGAGGATGCAGAACGGGGACGGCTTAATCTGGAATATGGCAAAGACGAGGCTCACCGCGGTGAGCGCCTTCTCACCGCCGCTCATCAGTTCGATGCTGGACAGCTTTTTCCCTGGTGGCTGAGCGACGATGTCGATGCCACTCTCCAGAATGTCGTCCGGGTTCGTCAACCGAAGCTCTGCGCGCCCCCCGCAGAACATGCGCGGGAACACCACCTGAAAGCGCGCGTTTACGGCCTGGAACGTTTGCTCGAACAAGCGCTTCGACTCTCGATTCATTTGCTGAATCGCCCGCGTCAAGTCACCTACGGCCTTCTCGAGATCCGCCCTCTGTTCAGCATGATACTCGAGCCGCTGCTCCGCCTCGGCATGCTCGCGCACCGCATCGAGATTGACGGGACCCATGCGCTCGATGAGCCTCGAAAGCTCGTCGATCCGCCCTCGAATATCGTCGTCAGGCGGCGGGCGCATGTGGAAATCGCCGACAACGCGTGGCAACGCCAGCCCCCGAAATCGTTCGGCCACGCTCTCGATCAGGTGCGCCACCGCAAGCTCTCGCTCGCGAAGTCCCATTTCGTGTTGTCGGAGTTGTTCACGAACGGCGTCGGATCGCTCTCGCGCCTGCTTCAGCGAAGCTTCGTGCGCAGTGAACCGGGCGCGCACAGAGTCAAAATGCTGGCGAAGCCTTTCCACCTCTTGCGCGGCTTGTCGAGCTTCATGCTGCGCGGCCGACAGGGCCGCTGTGTGCTGTTCAAGCTCCGCCTCGGCGCCGCCCAAGACGCTCTCGTTCCCGTCCATCTCGGTGGCCAGCCGCCCGGCCCGCTCGTCCAGCTCCTTGACGCTGGCGGCCAGCCGAGTCGCCGTCCCCCTGAGACCCGCCAGTTTCTCCTTAGTGGCTGCGATCGCAACCTTGCTGGACGTGACGACTTGCCGCGCGAAGTCCACTTCCTGACGCGCACTGGCAAGCATTGCTTCCGCCTCCGCAAGCTGCACGAGCGTGCCATCGAGGCGAGACTGTCCTTCGACGACGGCTCTCTCACCCTGCTCGCGCTCACACTCGGAGGAGAGCAGCGCCGACGTCACTTCCGCTTCTTCGACAGTCAGCGCCTCGAGCCGTCGCGTCACGACTTCCAGCTGGCCCGACGCCTTCTGCCTGTCCTTCTCTGCCCTCAGGACCGCGAGCTCGGTAGCGTGAACCGTCCTGCGAGCCTCATCGACTGCTGCCGTCGTGCGAACCAAGGCTGCGCGGGCGTCCTGAAGCGCTCCGAGACGCTGCGATGCGCAGCCCTGGAGCCCGTCGATTTGCGACGCAAGGTCGCGCATCTCCCGTTGACTGACGAGGACGGCTGCGGCGACGACGTCCCCTTGGCCCCCCTCGATGCGCCCATCGGCGCGAACGACCGAACCCGCCATGGTGACGAGCGTCGCGCCCACCCCGCTCGCGCGAAGGCGTCCGGCACACTCAATGTCACGGACGACAAGCGCGTCGCCGATGACCGCGAGCACGAGAGCCTCGTCTTCTGGCGCGAAGCGCACGACATCCGCAAGCCGAGCGACAATACCCCGGGATTCCGGATCCTCACCGGCGACGTCCGCCCAGCGCACGACCGACGCCGCAACGAAACGAGGATGCAGAGAGACGATCGTGGCCCGACCCTGGCGCTGGGCCGCGAGTTGCTCGAGCAGCGCGATCCCTCGGTCGATATCTCGGACGACCACGTCCTCGAGGTGCGCGCCGAGCAATCCGGCGAGCGCCGGAACGAGTTCGGGGGGGGCGTCGATGTGATCCGAGAGCAGGCCCGCCAGACACGAATCTTTCGTCCTGAGGAGCGCCTTCGTTCCGGCGCCCACACCGTCCAAGCGCGCCCGCACTTCTTCCAGGGCGAGGTGCCGCGACTTCTTGGTCGACAGCTCCGCCTGGGCGCTTTCGAACTCCTTCTCGCACGACCGCACGGCTTCCTTGTCGATCAGCAGGCGCCGCTCCAGCTCCCCCAAGTCGTCGGAGGCAGCGCGACATTCGACCTGTAGGCGCGTTTCCTCCGCCGCGATCTCGCCGGAAGACGATTCGTGCGCGAGGCGAGAGCTCTCAAGAGAACCGCGCTCGGTGCCGAGCCTCTCCACCCGAGACGACAGCTCAGTGCGCCGACGTTCCAACGCCGCGAGCGCCGACTCCGCGCCGGCAATCTGCGCCCGCAACGCCCCGATCTCGTGTCCGATCGCGGCCAGACGTTCCTCGGCCGTTGTATAGGCCTGAGCGGTCCGAGAGTACGTGGCCTCCTCGCCCGCCAAACGCTCCGCTTGAAATCGCTCCTCGGCCTCGAGCGCGGCCACGGATTGCGACAGACCTTCGCTCTCCGCAGCGAGTCTCGCGGCCTGATCCGCCATCGCGGTCCGCTCCGCCGCGGCCTGCTGCTGGCGCAGCATGAACGACTCGATTCGGTCGCGAACCCGTTCGATGATCGCCTCCTCTGCGCGGACGGCATGGTCCGCAGCGAAGCTCGCCGATTGCCCCTTCTCGACGACTGACGAGGCGCTGTCGACTTCCCCCCTTATTTCATCGATTCCCGCTTCGCAATCGCGAAGACAGGCCTTGGCCTGCTCGAGGGTTTCGGACAGCTCCCGACAGGTCGATCCCTCATACTTGGTCCATCCGACGAGCTCGAGATACCGATGGGCAGCCTCGTGGAGCTGCAAGTCTTCGAGCTCGCTACGGTACGTCACGAATCGCTCCGCCTTGGCGGCTTGGCGCCTGAGCGACACGATATTGCGCTCGATTTCGCTTATGATGTCGCCGACGCGCAGAAGATTCTGCTGCGTGAGCTCCATCTTTTTTTCGGCCTGCCGCTTGCGGCTTTTGAACTTCGTGATGCCCGCCGCCTCCTCGATGAGCAGGCGTCGGTCCTCCGGCTTGGCGCTGACGATGAGCCCGACCTTGCCTTGCTCGACGATCGAATAGGCTTTGGTCCCGGCGCCCGTCCCCAAGAAGAGATCGGTCACGTCGCGCAGTCGGACAGGGGTTTTGTTGACTAAATACTCGCTCTCACCCGTGCGGTAGAGACGCCGGGTGACCGCAACCTCAAAGTAGGCCCGATACTCGAGCGGCATTTCCTCGGGAACGTCATTTTCGAAAGTGAGCGTCACCTCCGCCAGATCATGCGGAACGCGGGATTCGCTTCCATTGAAAATTACGTCCTCCATGGACCGACCGCGGAGATGCCGAGCGCTTTGCTCCCCCATGCACCAGCGAATCGCGTCTACAACGTTCGACTTGCCACAGCCGTTCGGACCTACGATCGCCAGCACGTCGTGGTCGAAACGAAGGGTGGTGCGCTCGACGAACGACTTGAACCCAAATAGCTCAAGCTTCTTGATCTTCATCCGCTCTCCAGGCCTGAGTCATGAGTGGCCAGACGTGATGTCACTTCACATATCGTCAAGGACACCGTCTATGTGTACCGCCGTCCGCGCGTTCAGGGCAAGGGCTAATGCGGGGCTGTAGATACAGGCGTCACACGGATGAAACATGCCTGCTCCGCAAACCGCGTCCACGCGGCGGTTAGGGAGGGCCTTGGCGCTCGTCTTGACAGAGTGCCAATACGGCCATAATCAAAGACTATGCCCACCTACGAGTATTCATGCGCGGCGTGCGGCCACGCGTGGGAGCAAGTTCAGCGCATCTCGGAACCACCTTCGGTTCTGTGCCCTAAGTGCATGAAATCTGAAGCCCACCGCCTGATCAGCGGAGGGACGCACTTTATCCTCAAGGGCGGCGGCTGGTACTCGGACTTGTACTCGTCGCCAAAGGCATCCAAGGGTGAGCCGGCGACGTCGACGCCGTCTGACTCGTCGACCGGCGCCGCGGCTGCAAGCAAAACCGACGCCAAACCTGCCAGCCCGAGTGCCTCGGCACCCGCAAGTCCGACGTAGGCTCGCCTCAGGTCGGAAGGTACAAACAAAAGGATCGCCTCCACCTTGCGCAACGCGTTGGAGAGTTCGGGCTGGAGCGCTACGATCTACGGGTGACTGACAGCAAACGAGAAATAGGGGCTGTCCGTGAGGAACTAGCCAACCTCGACTTGGAGCTCGTGGCGACCCTGGACAAGCGCGCGCGACTTGTGCGCCGCCTCGGGGAATCGTCGAGCGGTCAGCCGGTCTCCCTACCCGTCGACGACCACGAGAGGCTCCGTAGGCTCGTCGGCCGTTCTACGGGGGACATGCCTGCGAGCTCGCTCGAGCAGATCCTTCACACAGTCTTCTCGGAATGTGTACCGCTAGAAAGGCCGGTTTCGGCCGTTTTTGTGGGCCCACGCGGCGGGCCTGGCCACGTGGCAGCGCTCGAGCGCTTTGGGCGCGCATCCAGCCTGGCCGACGTCCCGTCGGTAGACTTAGGGCTGCGCGAAATCGCCCACGGACGGGCGGAATTCGCGGTTGCGCCTTTCGAGACATCGCAGAACGGACCCGTTCAGACGACGATCCGCGCCCTCCTCGAGAGCGACCTGCGGATCGGAGAGATCGTGGAGACGACGCTCGAGCTGCACCTGCTAAGTCGCTCGGCGAACTCCGGCGATGTCCGAACGGTGTACGCGACCGCTTCCGACCGAGCCCTGTGTGCCAGGTCCCTCGCCAGCATGGAGCCAACGCCGACCTTCGTCGATGTGGCCACTCCGTGGATCGCCCTGGAGGGCGCCAGCGCCGACGGTGCCGCAGGAGCGATTGCGAGCGACGCGTTCGCGGCGGACTTCGGCCTCGACGTGGCGCGCGGACACATCGTCGACCGTGGAATCGAGCGACTTCGCAGCGCCGTGGTGGGCAGCCGTCCGTCCCGGCGCACAGGGAAGGATGCGACGTGCATCGTCTTTGGACTTAGTGAGTCGGGGAGCGTGCTCGGGGACCTTTTGCGATTGCTCGCGGAGCACGGCGTCGTAATGACGAAGATCGGAAGCTTTCCGATCACCGGAAACGCCTGGACTTACGCCTTCTTCGTCGAAGTCATCGGACACTTCACGGATCGTCCTCTCGTGGTCTCCTTCGAGGAGATGAAGCGTGCCGCTCGTTTCTTCCGTGTCCTGGGCTCGTATCCGGCCTCCTAGTTCTAGTGTCCCGTCTCTGAAGTGGAGTGAATTCGTGGCGGGCTGGCTCGTCCAACGGTCATGAGAAGCGCAAGGCCCCTCGTCGTGACGTCGGAGGAGCGTGAGGAGCTCCTGGGACTGGTAC
>JBEKXD010000126.1:0-9413 GCA_049512415.1 Polyangiaceae bacterium | reverse complement strand
ATTGCCCCACGACAATGGATGGGGTGCCAAGTTGGTAATTGGTGCAAGTGCTGTATTGCGCGCCGTTGCAGACCGCCGCCGTGCACTGGACTCCGCATTGCCCCACAGTGGGCGTACCGTTTACCCAGTCTCCGTTCGTGCCACAGGTCTGGGGCGTCACTCCGCTGCATGTCGTTGCGCTAGGAAGCTGGCAGTTCATCCCGTCACAGCACGCCCCTTCGCAGACCAATCCTCCCGCACAACTGCTTGAGCACTTATGCGTCGTGGTGTTGCAGGCGCTCCCTGTGGGACAATCTCCCGGCACGTTGCAACCGCAAGAACCGGTCGATTCGCAAGCGGTTCCAATGGTCGCCCCCGTGCAGACGTTGCACGTTTCGCCACCAATTCCGCAGCTCGCGCTCGCGGTTCCCTGCGTACATTCGCCCGTCGCAGCGTTGCAGCAGCCTGCGTTGCAGGTTGCCGATGCCCCGCACCCATTCGAGCACGCATGCGTCGTGAGGTTGCACGCCTGATAGATCGGGCAATCGAGGGAACTGACGCAACCGCACTGGCCCTGCGTGCAGACGTAGCTCCCGGTGCAGGGCCCGCACATCGCTCCATTGGTGCCGCACTGGCTATCGGACATTGTGGTGAAGCAGGTGCCCGCCGAGTCGCAGCAACCGGTTGCGCAGTTGGCGGAGGAGCACTTCTCGACGCAGCCGCCACCAGTACAAGTCTGGGATCCACTGCAAGTAGTGCAGGATCCTCCGCCCGTGCCGCAGTCTGCCGATGACTGCTGCGTGTGGCATTGCCCGTCCGTGCCGCAACATCCGGTGGCGCACGTGGATCGACCGCAGGCAACCGCTCCGGAGCTACTGCCCGACCCCGAGCTGCCGCTCGATGAGCCGTGACCCCCCGAGCTACTGCCCGACCCCGAGCTCCCGCTCGATGAGCCGTGACCGCCCGAACCGCTGCTCGATCCGGAGCTGCTGCTGCCTGAGCTACTGCTCGATTCCGATCCACTACTTGATCCCGACCCGTCCTTGGACCCCGAGTCATCGCCACTGCTCGTCCCAGACCCTGAGCTGCTTGCGTCGCCGCTGCTGTAAGCGGCTCCCGAACTGCTTGGGCCCCCGTCGTGGCTTGGCCCAGATCCGGAGCTCCCAACGTGCCCGCCCGATCCAGATCCCGAACCGTTCGGACTCCCGCTACTCGTCCCAGGGCCCGAGCTGCTTCCGCCCCCACTGCTTGGCCCGGGTCCCGAACTGCTGCTCACGCTCCCGCTCGATCCAGAGGCGGAACCGCCGGAGCTCGCGCCGCTCGACCCCGAATTGCTGACGCTCCCGTCGCTCTCGGCGGCGGTCGAATGGTCGCTAATGCCGAGGATGGCTTCGCACCCAACCCCCGCCAGCGCGAGCATCCCCAGAGCCCCAATGACGATGAAGACTCGCATCACCAAACTCCAATCACTTGAACGCTGCCGAGCCCCAGCCCCACCTGCGCACTGGGCGCCTCCCCCGACCGCGATGGTGCGGTGACCCACAGCAAGACTCCGCCGAGCAAACCCGCGCCCCCGACGACGAAGGCGATGTCCGAAATCCGCGCGGTCTTGAGGGCATCGCTCCACTTGTCGGAGCCGCTTTGGTCCGCGCACACGTTGGTGGAGCAAGCGCTCTGGGCCTCGTTCCTCTTGGACATGGCCTGCAGCCCGAAGACGCTCCCGACGCCGACGCCCGCGAGTCCTAGACCCCCCGCGACGACGGCGAGCACACGCTGGGTGCCGAGACCTGTGTCGGGCGGCGGCGGAGGTGGAGGGGGCAGCGCTTCGACCCTCTTCTCCCGTGGCGGCGACGAAGGCGCCTCACCCAACGTGATCGACTCGCGCCGCTCCTTCCGCGCTTCTCGAATCACGAACTGCTGCTTCAAGGTGGGTTGCCCCTGGGCTTCGAAGGTGAAATTGTGCTCGCCAGGATCGACGGGCAGGGCGGTCCCATCCAGCTTGTCGGCGAAGGGCTGGCCGTCCATGGTCACCGTGACCGCGCCGAGGTCTTTGCCCGATCCGTCCTTGGCCTCGAAGATGATGGTCGGGATCTGCGCGTTGATCTCGTCGATGCGCCGCAGGCATTCTTTGCGCACGTCCGCCGGGCAACTCTCGGCGGCACAGACGAGAAGTTGAGCCCGCGCCGCTTGCAGCTTGTTGTCGTTGCGCAGTTCGACGGCGCTATTGTTGGCCTTGAGGCAATCGCCGGTCGAGGGGTTGGCCGCGGCGGCGTGATGCGCCGCCGCGAGAAGCACCACCACGGTGACGCCGAAGGCGCAAGCGAATTGGGCTGAGCGTTTCATGTCTGTTCTCTACTTGGCAAAGCACTCGGGCTTGAAGAGGTGGGCGCCCGATTTGGGGTCAATCGTGTAATTGGGGTCGCAGTCCGGTTGCGCAGCCGCAGGACGTGGAGGAGGCGGCGGCGCTGGGGGCGACGTGGCCGTCGCGGTCGGCCCCATCCCCTGGGGGCTGCTCGGGATCTGGATAGGCCCGCTCACCGTCGCCATAGGGTTCGGACGCGGGGTCGGCTGTCCTGCGGGCTTGGGCGAGGGGGCCTTGCCGACCGGGCGGCTTTCTGGGATGGGATCTTGAAGCGGAGGGAGCGATGAGACGGCCACGAGTGGAGGCGCCGTCTGCCCACTCGTCGGAGGGGTCTCCGGCGGGGGCTGGGATGCGGCGAGCTTCGAGGACGAGGCATCGGGGTGTTCGGTCTGCGTAGTCGGCGCGGAGGGCCCCCTCGTCATGAACGCGAGGGAGATCACACCCGCGATGGCCAACGCTCCCGTTGCGACGACGACGCTGACCACCGTCCTCTTGGTGCCTCTGGTCCCGGCAGCCGTCCCTCCGAAGGGAGCGATGGTCTCCGGCGACGCGGGGTGATTGGTCGGCTCCGAGGAGGGCGGTAGCGAGAGCGCCGAAGCAGAGAGACCCGCAGCCTGGATGATGTCGGAGATGCGCTCGACCGACGCCTTCGCTCGCTTGGGGCCCAGGGGCAGGAGATCCATCGCCAATTCCGCCACGTTGCGGTACCGCCGCTCCCGATCCTTCTCCAAGCACCGCGAAACCACCGCTTGCAGTCCCTCTGGCGCATCGGGCCTGAACTCGCGAAGGGGTGGTGCTGTTCGTCCGGCAACCTTGCGAGCCACTTCGAGCAGCGCGTCGCCGGGAAACGGCACCTTCCCGGTGACAAGCTCCTGGATGATGACACCCAGGGCCCAGATATCGGTCCGAGCGTCGACCGTATTGGACGACTCCATCTGCTCGGGCGACATGTAGAACGGAGACCCCATCAACGCGCCCGTGTTAGTCATCCCGAGGTTCGGGAGCGAGCCACCCAAACGGGTGACTTTGGAAATTCCGAAGTCGAGCACCTTGATGGACAGCCGCCCATCGGCTCGCCGGACGCAGAACAGATTCGCCGGCTTCAGATCGCGATGAATGATGCCGAGCGAATGCGCTTCGGCGATGACTTCGCAGGTTTGCAAGACGAAGTCGACCGCGTCCTCGAAGGGCAAAGGGCCCCGCTGCTGGAGCCAATGGTGTAGGTCGCCGCCTTCCAGGAACTCCATGACCATGTAGGGCGCGCCGGTTTCCAGCGTGCCCACGTCGAAGACGCGGGCCATGTGCTCGCCCTTGATCTTGACGGCGTTGCGGGCCTCTCGCGAGAAGCGGCTGACCGCCTCGGCGTTGGCCAGCATCTCGGGCAAGAGAAACTTGATGGCGACTTTTTCATCCAGCCCGATGTGGTGCGCCGCCACCACAACGCCCATGCCACCCGCGCCCAGAACGCGCTCCACGCGATACTTCCCGGCGAGGATCTGGCCCTCTGCGACACCAGCAACTTGTCGGGGACCGTACTGCGACACGCTCTCGTCCCTTCCACACTTCCCCGAAGCAGGCTCGAGACCGGATCGGCTCCGCTTCCGCGGATCTCATCCGTAGTCAAAGATTTCGTCAATAGCCCTGGGCATCTATTCGTCGCTCTCGCGTCGATTTTGGAGGCCCGGGGGCCAAAGAAACAAATGACTATTGACCGCGACGCTCAGGCCGGACGCAGTTGAGCTTGAATATGGGGCGCTCGCAACCTGTCCCTCGCGCCCGCGCCGAGCCACCTACTCGATGCGACGACCGATCGCGCGGCGCGCGCCGTAGACGGTGAACACCCTCTCGACGAAGATACGTGCGATGCCGGTGAGCATCGTCGGCCTTCAACGCGCCGAGCCAGCGGATCTCGTGGGGCAGCGTCAAGACGTACTACCTCCGAAAGCGTCCGGAAGCACTGGATCGACCAAGAAGGCCGCGGTGTTTACCATGCGCATTCCCGTGCAACTCGGGCAGATGCTGCGGCCGCCGCACGAGAAGATGACGAGAGAAGGTCGGGGCAGCACGTGTCGCGTCGGCGCGAGTGAAGCCCCCAGGCTGAAGTCATGGCACGCGAGTTAGCGCGCGGCTTGCGCTCGACGTAGCGAGGAAGGCCGCCCTAGTAATTTCGGTCGGACGACGAGATGTTGTACGCGGGCGCGAGCAAGGCCACGGCGGCGCGTGCCAGAGGCGGGTAGTGGGATCTCGCGCGGTGCGTCGCCGCCGAGTGGCACGGGGCCGTTCCGGGGTGGGCCAGGACAGCGACTACAGAGAGCTTCTGGCCCGCGCCATCTTACGCAAAGCCCCGCGCTAGCCCCTGCCGGTCGAGCCGGTGTCCGCCGCCATGGCTTTGAGCTCCGCATCGTCTGCAACCGCCTCGCGAGGCAAGTCGTCCAAGAACCGCCGGCCGCCCGTAAACTCCTGCGCGACGTAGTCCATGAACTTGCGGTAGCGGCTCTCGGCGTCCTCGCGCGCGGCTGGCCTCGCCTCTTCGCGGAGGCTCGGCGTGTGCGCGAACCAGATCCGAACGAAAACAGCGAGCGTCGCCGAGAGGAGCTCGACATCGCGATGCACCCGGTCCGCGGCTCTGCCGAGCCGATCGATCCGACGAAGGATGAGCGTCATATCGCTCGCGCCGCTGATGTACTGCTCGAGCGCCGCTTCGAAGACGGCGCGTTCGGTGACGTTGCTCGCCGCGCAATAGCTCGATAGGCGGTCTCGAAGGGTGGCCGACAATTGCGTCCACACACGTGCGCTCCTGATCTTCGTTTTGGGGTTCATGAACATCGCTCCTTGTCTGCAGTTCTCGCGCGCAATTGCCAGCGAGTCATACGGGGAGGTCGTTGCGTTCGGGCTTCGCTGCCGCCTTTGGCTCGGCGCCTTCGGGCGGCGAGCCCTCCGCCGGCTCGTCGGGGAAGTAGCCGGCCCACACGTCATGCTCCGCCGTGGACTCGGCGTCCTGAGGCACCGAGGTCTCACGCTCGTCTAACGGAACGTGCGGCTGGGGCTCGGTGGGTGTTGCTGCTGCGTCAGGGGCCGTCGGAGGAGGCAAGGGGAGCGCGTCCCTGGGAACGTTCTCTTGCCAATCGTTGGGCGCTCTCGGCGGAAGCTCGCGTGCTTGTTCGTCGGGTCGGTCGGGAGGAGGAAGGCCACCGCGTCCCTTGAAGCGTGGGTCGAGGAAGTACCGGACCTTGCGCGCGCGGTAGGGCAAGCGGCCGCCGACGAGCAGGATGCCGTCATCCTGCGGGAGCTGGGTTACCTCCGCGGGAGTGAGCAACGGCCGGCCGTATTCGTGTTCGCTTTCGCTCCGGTGGGTGAGAAAGAGGCCCGAGCCCGAAAAGCTCTTCTGGAGCCGCTTCTCGGTCGCTAGGCCGAGCAGGTCCGAGATGCGTCTGGCCGTCCTATCGTCGTTGGCCGCGTACGCCAGGCGAATATGGCAGTTGTCGAGGATGGAGTTGTGGGGGCCGTAGGCCTTCTCGAGCTGGTTGAGCGACTGGGCGATGAGGACGGCCTTGAGGCCGTAGCCGGCGATGAATGCGAGCGCAGTTTCGAAGAACTCGAGGCGGCCGAGCGACGGGAACTCGTCGAGCAAGAGCAGCAGGCGATGCCGGTAGGCAGCGGTTCCCCCGACCTGCATCGACTCGGTGAGGCGGCGTCCGATTTGGTTCAGCATCAGGCGAACGATCGGCCGCGTGCGCGCCAGATCGCTCGGCGGTACGACCAGGTAGAGGCTGACGGGCGCGTCGGCGTTCATCAGATCCGCGATGCGAAAGTCGCTCTCCGCCGTGTTGCGCGCGATGACCGGGTCGCGGTAGAGGCCGAGGCACGCCATCGCGGTGGAGACCACCCCCGAGAGCTCGTTGTCGCTCTTGTTGAGCATCTCGCGCGCTGCTTGGGCAATGACCGGATGAGGGCCCGTCGGTAGGTGAACCGTCACGAGCATTCGCTGGAGCGTTTGCCGCTGCGTGCACGCGGGATCCGACAGGACGGCCGCCACGCCGGCGAGCGTCTTGTCGCCTTCCGCATAGAGCACATGAAGGATCGCGCCGCAGAGCAGGGCATGGGCGGCTGTCTGCCAGTGGTCGCGCGTCTCCTTCTCGCCGGTCGGGTCGACGAGGATGTCGGCGACGTTCTGAGTGTCGCGGACCTCCGAGAGGCCCCTTCGGATTTCGAGCAGCGGATTGAACCGCACCGAATCGATGGACGTCGGCTCGAACCGCCACGTCCGGCTGAACTGCCGCCGCCAGCCGGCCGTCAGCGCCCAGTTCTCTTTCTTAATGTCGTAGACGAGGACCGAGTGCGGCCACGAGAGGAGCGTGGGAATGACGAGGCCCACGCCCTTGCCGCTGCGTGTGGGGGCGAAACAGAAGACGTGCTCGGGGCCGTCGTGGCGCACGAGCGCTCCCAGGCGCCTTGAGGTCACGCGCGTTCTGCCCGCAGAGTCGAGCGTGGTCCGGAACTCGGCATCGCCCGTTTGGCAGAGGACGACGCCTGCGCCTTGCAGGAGGCCCGCCCGCTTCATCTCCGCGGTCGTCGCCCACCGCGAGCTACCGTGGGCGCGGCTATTCGCCGAGGGCTTGCGGCGCAGCACCGCCAGCGCGGACGCCGCGGCACCGGTTAGTGCGGAGACGGTGGTGATTGCGCCCGCGCTGCGAAAGACGAGCGGGGCGCGCGACGCAAATAGCCGGCCCCAGACGATCCACTGCCAGGGAGCGTAGAGGTGCTGCTCTCCGAGCGTCGCCAACGGGGGGCCGAGCGCGGGCGCGTACGCGAGCGCCGACGCGACGTACTGGGTTGCGAACCAGCATCCGCCGACCGAAAGCACCAGCAGGGCCACGACTGCCAAAAACCGCATCCGCTCCTCCACGCGCGGGGCGGTCGGGATGCCCGGGCCAGTCGAGGCCCGAGCCGGTCACCGAAAGTCACCGCGCAATCAGTTAATCGAGCGGGCGAACGAATCTGTCCTCGCTCGAGGGCGCGGTAGGCCCCGGGCGATCTGCCCGGAACCTTCGGCAAGAACTCGGCAAATCGCGCAAACGAGCGTGTGAATCGCGGGGACGACTGCGGCGACGCGGGCGGAGCCGCCGGGGTCCCGACCCCTCGCGAATCCACCTCGGACGGCGAGGGCGAGTTGTTGCGTTAAAAGTGAACGGCCGTGTCGATTTTTAGGGCGGGGTTCCCGCCGGTCAGGCCAACCCTGCGAAATCCCTTTCGTTCCGTGCGGCCATCGGCCCCGGGGTCGTCTCAAAACCCTCTCGACGAACGAAACCAGGCAACACTCGGCTTTCTCCAACCGAGGCGCGTGCTCGGGGCGATCGCCCCAAGTTCGGCGACTGAGTTTGGATTCGCGGACGGCGCCCGCGACCGCTCCGCGTCCGAATTCGAACCATCATCGGCCCCAAGCGCGCGCTCTCTCCTTAAGTACTTGCGGGACTCCGGACGTCTCGAGCGCGCGATTGCGCTCCCCGTTGTCGATTTCGCGAAGCACCTTGGCCTCGTTGATCGATGAACGGAGGTGCCGTCGCAACCGAAGTCCGAGATGTCCGAGAGTCGAGCCAGGCGCGCCAGCGCGCTCGAGAGCGCGCTCGGCCCGCTCGCCGATTTGCTCGACGATCCGCGCGTTGTCGAAGTGATGCTCAACGCCGACGGCGTCGTCTGGGTGGAGAGGGTCGGCGAGGGGGTCGTCCGTACGCGCATCACGGTGTCTGCCGCGGACGCCGAGCGGATGCTGCGCCTGGTCGCCTCGGAAGTGCTGGTCGAGCTCAACGCCCAGAGCCCGTCGCTCGCGGCCAAGCTGCCGCCGCCGTGGGGTGCCCGCATTCAGGCCGCGATTCCCCCGATCGTCGATGCGCCGGTCTTTGCTCTCCGAAAGCCCGCCCGCATCGTCTTCTCGCTCGATGACTACGTGAGTCGCGGGATCCTCTCGGCCCGCCAGCGAGGTGCGCTCGCGGATGCCGTGCGCGCCCACGACAACATCCTCATCGGCGGCGGGACTGGCTCGGGCAAGACCACGTTCGCCAACGCGCTCGTCCGGGTCATCGCCGAAGAGACGACTGACCGGGTGCACATCGTCGAGGACACGCCGGAGCTTCAGTGTGCGGCGGAAAACCGCCTGCAGGTGCTCGTGCAGCCAGGAGTGCACTCGTGGCGTGACGCCATCATGGCCGCGATGCGGTTTCGTCCCGACCGCATCTTGGTAGGCGAGGTGCGAGACGGCTCGGCCCTCGAGCTCCTCAAGGCCTGGAACACGGGCCATCCGGGCGGCATCGCCACCATCCACGCCAACGACACGCGCGCGATGCTCGATCGGCTCTGCCAACTCATCGAGGAGGTCGTGCACCCGGCCCCACGCGCGCTCGTGGCGCAGAGCATCCAGCTCTGCGTGCACATCCAGCGCGACAAGGCCCACCCCGCCGGGCGGCGCGTGTCCGGCGTGGACCGCGTCCGGCCGCTCGGCCCCGCTGGCGAATGGACTCTCGAACGCATCGCGTAATCAGCCCACGAAAGGACCCCCATCCCATGCTCCGACTCGTTTCTCTTCCCGGCTCGCTCTTCACGACGCGTTTGCGCACCCGCGCCGCGCAGCTTCTGCTCTTGGCGTTCTTTCTCGCGCTCCCCGTCGCAACGGCGCAATCGGGGACGTTCGGAATCGGCGGTCTAGGGGGAGGGATGCCGTGGGAGGGGCCGCTCCAGCAGCTCCTTACGTCGCTGACGGGACCCGTCTCTCAGGTCGTCGGCGCCGTGGCGATCATCGGTCTCGGCATCGGCATCGCGTTCTCGGAAGGCGGCTCGATGATGCGCAAGGCCCTTTGGGTCGTCATGGGCCTGGCCATTGCGTTCAACGCGGTGAGCTGGGGCCTCGGGTTTCTCGGGTACTCCGGGGGCCTTCTCGTATGACCGAGCGACCCGACGGCCTCGAAGTGCCGCTGCACCGCTCGCTCGTCGAGCCGATGCTCCTCGCGGGCTTGCCGCGCACCGTGGCGCTCGTCCTGTGGACGAGCGTCGGCGCGCTCGCGTTCGGCCTGCACCAAAT
>JBEKXD010000125.1:0-9429 GCA_049512415.1 Polyangiaceae bacterium | reverse complement strand
TCGCTCACGCGAGACGCTTGCGCGCCGATTGGCGACGGGCGCGAGTGCCCATGGGCGAGAGGTTCGACCGCCTCCTCAAGGAGTTCACGCGCCGCCGGGAGTGACGGCCCCGCACCGAGCGGCCTCGAGAACAGCAATCCGCTCCACCTGCCGCATGTTCCACTCATCGACCGAGACGTCGGTCGCGAACCAGGCTTGGAGGATTTCCTTGGCGACGCCCTCGGAGGTGGCGCGCAGACTGAGGGCGAGAACATTCGCGTGGTTGAAGGTGCGCGCCCCCTTCGCCGTCTCCGCGTCAGCGCACAGCGCGGCACGGATCCCTCGAATCTTGTTCGCCGCGATCGATGCGCCCGTGCCGGTCCAGCAGCACACGATGCCCTGGTCGGCCTGTCCGGACGCGACAGCCTCTCCGACGTGCGCGCTGACGAGCGGCCAGTCTACGTCCTCGTCGCCCTCTGCAATCGCGCCGAAGAGGACGACGTCGTACCCGCGCGCCCGCAGCGCGTCGGTGAGGACCGCGGTCAGAAACGTCCGTTCGTCACTTCCGAAGGCGATTCGCATAGTGCCAGTGTACCGCGGCCCGACGCCGCGCCCGCCGGCGCAAGAGACGCTCCGCCGCAAGTCGCTGCCAAGCTCCCTTCGTGAGTCGCCATTCTCGAGGCCACGGCGACATCTGGCAATATCGAATTTTCTTGCCTGATTGCGCGCTGCGGCGCGCCAAACTCGAGTCATTATAGGGTACGCGAACGAAAACCGCTGATCTATCGGTAGCGTTGAACTCCCTCGAATGGTAGTTCGGTCTACGGAGGAAGACATGTCACTACGCAGTTCCCTTACCGTACTCTCTGCTCTGACCCTTCTCGCGATCGTGCCAGCGTGTGGCTCCGACGAATCGGGATCCAGCCCCGGCGACGCTGCAAGCGAAGGTGCTGCGAACGACGCCGAGACCAACCTCGGCGCGGACGCAAGCCCCGACTCCGCCCACCCGCTCACCGACGGTGCGATCGATGCGAAGGGAAATCCGAATAACGTGGGGCCGGATGCAACCGCCGATGCCGCGGAGCAAGCGGCTGCGGATGGCGGGGGCGCGGACGCGACGATGGACTCCGGGAACGATGCCACGGCGGATGGCACGGTCGGCTCGCAGAAAGACGCCGCAAACGATGTCGTGGTCGACTCTGCGGCCGACGCCACGGGTGACGTCGCGAACGACGTCATCGTGGAGGCGGCTGCCGATGTCGTGGCGGATGTGGCGCGCGACGTCGCCATCGATGCGCCCGTCGACGGCAAGGTCCTCGATGCCTTCCCGGACACGGGTTTCGTCATTCCCGACGCGTCCAATGACTCGGGCGGAAGCACTGCGGCGTGCGAGACCTGCGCCGTGCAGGATTGCGGCAGTCAGGTGCTTGCATGCATCGCGGACCCCAAGTGCCAAGGCGCCGAATTGACGCTCACATCGTGCCTCGAAAACGTGGCCTCCGACGGTGGAATGACCCTGGAGGGATGCCTCATGGATCTCGCCGACGCAGGGACGTCCACCGTGGACCTCGGCACTTGCCTCGTCACGTCGTGCTCCACGGCGTGTGGGGTTCCCCCGGGGTTCGACGCCGGCCCCTGAAGCGCGGGCTGAAGGAGAGCGAGGATCGGCCGGAGCGGCGTTGCGCACCAACAGGCAACGCGCCCCGGCCCCCATCCGCCCGTTTGGCGCGAATCAATCTCAGCTCGCAGCCAACTTCCGAGGGGCACGGCTGAAGGGACCCCGATTCGCGTCGCCGATGGTCGGTCTCGAACCGGCCTATGGGCGGCGCGATGCTCACAGCATGAGGTACTCTCGACGCGAGTGAACATCGCGCCCTTCCCGATCCGATGGTTCGAAACGCTCGGGGTCGCGCTCGCGAGCGGAGCGTACGCGGCGGTCCTGCTCGTCGTGTGCGCTGGCTTCCAGCCGGGTGCCGACAGCCACTATCACTTTCTCGTCGCGCGCGAGATCGCTCGCGGAGCTCTCGTCCCGGACGTGGCTCGCGGTCTTCCCTTCACCGTGCTGCGCGAGATTCCCGTCGACCACTGCTGGGGTTATCACCTGGTCCTCGCGCCCTTCGCTCTGGTGCCAGACGCCGAAGCCGGCATGAAGATCGCGACCGTCGTTCTCTTCGCAGCAATCTTCGTGTCGATAACCCTGTTTCTCTCCTCCCGACGAGTCCCCTGCGCGTGGGCCTGGGCGCTCCTGCCCGCACTGTTTTCGACTCAGGACTGGCGCTACCTTCAGCTTCGGGGCGGCCAGCTCATTCTTCCGCTTCTCTTCGCGATGACCCACGTCGCCTTCTTTGAGGCGAAGACGGTCAAGCGGCGCGTGCTTCTTCTCGTCATCGCCTACGCGGCTACCCTTAGTTACCACGGCGGACTCGTTCTCCTTCCTTTCCACGCGGCGGGATCGGCCGCCCTATGGCTCCTTCGGCGTTCGGAACTTGCGCGGGGTCAGGTGTGGGAGCCCTGCATTACCGCAGCTGGGCTCGCCCTCGGTCTCACGCTCAATCCGTACATGGACACTCGCGCGACGACGTGGCGTTTTGCGGTGCTTCACGTCGGCAGCATGGGTCGCGACAGCGCACGGCTCTACGACGATCAGCCGCTCGCCGAGTTCCACGGCTTTCCACTGCGCCTTCTCGCGACCCACGGCGAATGGACGCTCTTGCTCCTGGCAACGCTCGCCGCCGTCGGGTGGGTCGCGATTCGAGCCAAGCGTCGATGCCCTCCCGTCGCGCGCGAATCCATCGTGCTCTCTGGGATGGCTTTGGCAGGGCTCGCACTTTGCTCGCAGGCGATGCGCATGCGCGAGTACGCGGTTCCCGTCGCCTTCGCGCTTCTCGCGGTCCTCTCACCGCGTCGCCAAGAGCCGTCGGGCTCCCGTTTCGTGGCGGGCATCGTGGCGTGCCTGATGGGCGCGGCGCTCGTTCTGCACGGTCGAACCACGCTGCCGCTGATCCGGTCCCACCTGCCCACGCACCAGTACCGCGGAGCGCACGCGCTGCTCGAGGCCAACGGCGCGCGGCCCGTTCTCAACATCGCCGAGGCCGACTACGCGATGCTGCGGTGGGAGTACGATGACGTCGTGTGCGTCCAGGCTCTGAGTCGGTATTTCATATACCCCTATCCTTCGCTGTTTCACGACGTATGGGAGCTCCACGACCACGCGAACACGTCGGAGGAAACGCCGGCGATCTTGGCGCGCTTTTGGGATCGCGGCGTACGCCTCGTAGCGGCTCATCGCACGCACTCGATTGCGCTGTACGCGAAGCAGCATCCGGACGTGCTGAGACCATTGTTCCGATCGACCCTCAACGGGGCGTCCATCTATGGGATCGATGGCCCATCGATCCACAGACCCACGTCGACCGCCGCCTCAACGACCCTCCCTGCGGAAGTCACCCAACGATGAGGTGCTGGGCTCCGCCTGGAGGACGGAGAGCTACGAGCGTGGTCTGCCGGATGTCGCCGCCCGCGGATCGATCGACCGCCTCGAAGGTGGCTCGACCGAAACGCGCGCTTGAGGCTCGAGGGACTGACGGATCTGCGGCTCGATAGAATTTCGGGGCACCGCTGCCCTCGAATTGACGAAGGCTCCGAACTCGCGATCCGCGCCCTGGATGTGCTCCACCAGCCAACCCTGGAGAAACTGGAGAACCTCGAGCGTGACCGTCGTGTTGTCCGCGGTGAACTGGCCATGAAAGGCTCCAACACGCTCGACGAAGTTCGCGTGCTGCGCGCGATGGCTCGACTGGGCCGGATAGCCAACCCGGGACATGAGCGCCTCTTCGGCGGAAAAGTGCGACTTCGTGTACGCGACGAGCTCGTCGAGAATCTTGCCCATGATATCTCGGCCCTTGCCGGCCTTCATGGCAGCGTGAAGCTCGTTGATGAGATGCACGAGGTGCTTGTGCTCCTTGTCGAACTGCTCCACGTGGACGCTCAGACGTTCGTCGTTCCAGTCAATGAGGGACATCCTTGAACCTCCCAGATCGGGGATTGGCGACTCGGCCCTCGCCCCACCCGCGTCGGGATTCTCGTCTACCGAGGATACGGAAGCCTCGCGGCTCTTGTTTAGAACCGGACCGGTTCTAAGCCGCACCGATCCCGACATGGCCCACGGGTTGTGGCCAACGAAAAGTGGGAAAAGGCACTCGAGCTAGCTCGACGAGACCGAGAAGCTGTTGTTCACGAACCCCTGCGTCTGTCCGGCATCCGACGTGATCTCCCATCCCCACTGCACCTGGTCGAGGGACCAGGAATCGTCGAACTGCCCGTATTGGGTGGTGTTGTTGGCTATGAGCCATTTCAGCATGGCCAGGATGTCCACCGTGCCCGACGTCACGTTCACGCTGTTGACGAACGATATCGTGGCATTGCTTCCGTTACTGCCGTAGTGGACCGTCCAGGTATATCCGCCCAGGGTCGGCTTCACCGATCCCACTATGGACGAAATCGGCCCCGCCTTGTTCACGTACATCCAGATCATGATTTCGATCCGCGTGTTTCCGGCGTCTCCAGGGTTCTTGACCCATAGGTCGTAGGCCGCCTCCCAGGTTCCCGCGGTACCGACCGGGTTCGTGATGTCGATGGTGCTCGTGTAGGAGTTGAGGGTGCTGATGACCTTGCGCGGCGAGAGCCCGATGTTCGGATAGGACTTGACGCCGTTCGTGGCGGGCTGATTGGTGGCGAATCCCCACATGGTGGACGTGGTAGCCCAGATGCATTCGGGGCCCGGACCCGATCCCCAGACATTGTTGGCAACGCTGAAGCCGCTCGTGGAGTAACCTGGCCCCTCGTTCACACAGGAACACCAGGACGTGGTCACGCCCGCGGGCGCGGCTCCGGGGCAGGTCGCGGTGACGGAGCCGAGGGAGGCGGCATCCACGTCGTTGCCCCCATCTCCGCCCGCTCCTACGGTTGTTCCGCTGCCGGAACCGCCGCCGCTACTCGAACTGCCGCCGCCGGAGCTGTTGCTGCTCGACGGTCCCACGCCGGAGGACGAGCTGCTGCTCGACGGTCCCGCGCCGGAGGACGAGCTGCTGCTCGACGGTCCCACGCCGGAGGACGAGCTGCTGCTCGACGGTCCCACACCGGAGGACGAGCTGCTGCTCGACGGTCCCACGCCGGAGGACGAGCTGCTGCTCGACGGTCCCACACCGGAGGACGAGCTGCTGCTCGACGGTCCCACACCGGAGGACGAGCTGCTGCTCGACGGTCCCACACCGGAGGACGAGCCACTGCTGGAAGAGGCGCTGCCGGAAGACGAGGCAGTGCCGCTCGACGATCCACCGCCGCTCGAGCTGCTCGTGGACGACCCGCCGCCATCGGGCGTGGGGTTGCCATTGTCCGAGCTGCTGCACGCAGGGAGCAGCAGTCCCACGCCGATGGCGCATAGCCATGGCGACCAAACTCGATGCTCAAAGGCCTGCGCTGTGTGCTTGGGTTGCATGCGGTTCTCCCTCGAGTGTTCGTGTGATCGAAGTCCTAGGCCCATAGCAGTAGCTAGGCACCGACTGAACGGCTCACGCTCCGAGTCGCGCGCTCTGAAGCCTTCACCCGACATTCCCGTGACGTGGGCGACCTCCCGCGTCGCCCGTCCAAGCCTCTGTCCGGCTGCGTGCTAGAACGAACTCGACCCGGCATGACGCGGCCCGGCCTCGAACCCGTGTCACGCGTATTTTGCAGTCTTACTGCTTCCCTCTGCTCAAGCCGTTTGCTGCCACTGCGAACCGCGGCCTGCGGTTCGCAGAAACTGGACCGTCGAGCGAGGGTCATTAGTCGTGCTGTGAGCCATTCGAACGGTCGCAGGGAACTGCTGGAGGCCTAAGACTTTGATCGTAGGACCACTCAAGGGAGAACCGCATGCAACGCGAGAACACAACGAAAGCTTTGGAACGTCGAGTTTGGTCGCCATGGCTGTGCGCCATCGGCGTGGGACTGCTGCTCCCCGCGTGCGGCAGCTCGGACAATGGCAACTCCACGCCCGATGGCGGCGGGTCGTCCACGAGCAGCTCGAGCGGCGGTGGATCGTCGAGCGGCACCACCTCGTCTTCTGGCAGCGCCTCTTCCAGCAGTGGCTCGTCCTCCGGCGTCGGATCGTCGAGCAGTAGTTCCTCCTCCGGCGTCGGACCCTCGAGCAGCAGTTCTTCCTCCGGCGTCGGACCCTCGAGCAGCAGTTCTTCCTCCGGCGGCAAATCGTCGAGCAGCAGTTCCTCCTCTGGCATTGGGCCATCGAGCAGTAGTTCCTCCTCCTCTGGCATTGGGCCATCGAGCAGTAGTTCCTCCTCCGGCGTCGGACCCTCGAGCAGCAGTTCTTCCTCCGGCGTCGGACCCTCGAGCAGCAGTTCCTCCTCCGGCGGCAAGTCGTCGAGCAGCAGCGGCTCGAGTAGCAGCAGCTCGAGCGGCGGCAGCTCGAGCAGCGGCTCGAGCTCCGGCGGCAGCAGTTCGAGCAGCGGCTCGAGCTCCGGCGGCGGCGGGGACGGTGGCGCGGGGTGCGGCGCGTCTCCGAACGAAGTCATCAAACTGATGGCCCCGGGCTGGAACCTCGGAAACTCCTTCGATGGGGACCCCGAAGTGACCAGCTGGGGAAATCCCGCGCCCAATCAAACTCTTATCAACGCAGTGAAAGCCGCGGGATTCAATACGATGAGAATTCCCGTAACCTGGACGGACCACATCGGCGCCGCGCCCACGTACACGATCGAGTCGGCGTGGATGACCCAGGTTCAGCAGACGGCGCAGTGGGCCGTCGACGCGGGCTTCTATGCCTTCGTCAACACGCACCACGATGCCGATGGCCAATGGGTGGCCTTCCCCGCCAGCGAAGCGGACGACACCACCACGGCGGCCGAAGTCACCGCTGTATGGACCCAGATCGCCACTGCCTTCAAGGACATGAGTTGCAATCTTATGTTCGAATGCTTCAACGAACCGCATTCGACGGCGAACGCCAGCTCCACCGTAGAGCAAGACGAGCTCAACACGTACCTCGAGGCGTGCGTCAATGCGATCCGAGGCACCGGAGGGAACAACGCCACGCGCATCATCATGATCCAACCGATCGGCGCCAGCCCCGACCAGTCGGGCATCCAGTCCATCTTGAAGTCGACGATCGCCAACGACCCGTATCTCATGATCTCGCAGCACACCTATGAACCCACCAATTTCGGCCTGAGCACGACCCCGTACGCCTGGGGCAGCCAGAGCGACTACACCAGCATGGAGCAATCCGTTCAGCAGATCCGAAGCTGGTTGCCGACGCAGGCTGTCGTCATCGGCGAATGGGGCTCCGAGAGCGCTCAAGCCACCGCCAATAGGGCTGCACATGCCCAGGCGTATTCTCAAGATACGACGACGGACGGCATGGTTCCGGTCTGGTGGGACAACGGTGGCTCGTATGCCATCTTCAACAGGACGACTGGCGCCGTGACCTACCAGTCGATTGTGGACGGTATCATGGCGGGAGTTAAGGCTGGCGAAGCGGCACCCGATACGTGGGCCACGTACCCCTGAGGATTCGTAATGCGACCGGGGCCGCTCCTGGCGAGCGGCCCCGCGCGCGTGGAACGGAAGGATGCGGAGCGGTGCGGGCGCGGCGGATGACGGCGACGACGGGCCGCCGGCGGGGCTCAGATGTTCGGAAGAACGGACGCGTATCGCGAGGTCCAGTCGCGATCAAATGCGTTCTGCAAATCACGTACGAGCCCCGGGTGGTCGGTGTTTAGGCTCATTCCGGCAGTTCCCGCGAAGTAGTCCGCTGTCATGTTAGACGACCCGATATTGGCCCGACGATCGGTCACGACGTACTTGGCGTGGTTGACCCTCGAGTGGTCGACGTATTTGCGGTTTGGGCCGGTCGTCGCATCCCAGCCAGGGACGATGAATCTCTTGACCTCCAGGAGCCCGCCGCTCAATCGAGAATCGGTCCTCCCCGCCTCGGCGGCCTTCTGGAGCGCCTGGAGATAGGGCTCGATCAGAGGTGAGCTATACGCCCACTTGCTGACGAGCAATCGCACCCAGACTCGTTTCGTGAGCACGGCGTGCAGAAGAGCATCGAAGAGATCGGGCCACCAGACAGGAGCATTGAGGCGCGCCGGTGGTTCGCGTTTCTCGACTTCCACATCTGCGCTTCGAACGTAGAGGCCGACCGGGGCGAAGTCCATCACGTTGATCGATATCGAGCGCTCGGCCTCGAGGATGGTGCTGACGAGCGCCCTTCCGTCGAACGTGCGTCCACGACCTCGCACCTCCCGCGGACAGCCGCTGAGATAAACGCGAGCACGCTCTGCGTTGAGCTCCGCTTCGAGCGGATTCGCCACGTTGTACCTCGTCGCGTATGCGTCGTCGTCAAAGGGCGACGGCTTTCGTTCGCCCGGCGGGCAATGCTCGGACCAGTCAGGAACCCGTCGCCAGATCCGGGTGGACTCGTCGAAGATGACGTCCGTCCGTGGCTCCAGCCCCGCGAAGTTCCACCACACTTCGAAGTACTTGGTCGCGTCGCGAGCGAGTTCCGGGCAGTCTCCAACTGCGACGCCCATCTCCTTGACTTGGGTGAGCGCGCGCCAGTCCATGTTGGCGGACCCGACATAGAGGTGGCGCTGGTCGAAGATCCACGCCTTCTGGTGCATGATTCCATCGCCGAACCACGGATCCATCCGGACCGTGCGAACCTGCACGTGGCTGGGAAAGTCGCGCGCAAGGGCCGCAGACTCTGGATTGCCCGTCGTATCGAAGCCGGGTCCCTGCACGACGCGGATCCTCACCCCGCGCGAGGCCGCCGATCGGAGAGCCTCGTAAAGGAGGCGTCCTTGATCGGCACCCATCGCCTGCACTTGCGCCTCGGTGAAACCCGACTCGTCTGGCCTCGACGGATCGTGGAGAAGCGTCCAGTACATCGCAGTCAGGTCGATCGTCTCGCGGGCGGATTCGACGCGTTCGAGCAAGAGCCCGACAGTGGTGTCGCCGCCGGACACGCTCGGCAGATCCTCCAGACCGATGGGAATCGATTCCACGAGCACCGCGGTCCCTATCATGAGCACTATCCTTTGCCCTGGCGAGGATAGCCAGAAAGGGGTGCGGTCGTCCCCTGGGGACCGTCGGAGGCGACAGAGACGCAGGGGCGCGGGTCGCCGTAAGCCCAGTCGAAGAGCTCGTTACGTGGCGCGCCCCATCCTCATCGCCTGGCGCAACCTCTGCTCGCTGCGCGCTCACGCACCCTATGCGGCGCACGCTCGAACAGCCCACGCACGCGCATTGGCCGCACAGGACGGCGGTGCGCAGAGATGAATTGCGGTCCTGGGCAGGATGGCGTCATCTTCTTCGACAAGACCCAGCTTCGCGCAAGGCGCAAGGGAGTTCGCATGGATGGTGCAGCGGCAGTTCTGTCGGCAATCCTCACTTCAG
>JBEKXD010000124.1:0-9550 GCA_049512415.1 Polyangiaceae bacterium | reverse complement strand
CTCGAACTGCCCGAACTCGAACTGCCCGAACTCGAACTGCCCGAACTCGAACTGCCCGAACTCGAACTGCCCGAACTCGAACTGCCCGAACTCGAACTGCCCGAACTCGAACTGCCCGAACTTCCTGAATTGGAAGCGGCGCCGTCCGTGCCATTGGACCCGAGCCCGCTGTCCGGCAAGGAGCTCGAGTTGCCACTTCCTTGACTACTGCCGCATGCAGCGCTCAAGACCGCGAGACACAGGGTCAGCCAGCGTGACGGTCGTCGCTCGTTCATGTTGAGTCCTCAGCAGGAGCAGTTCCGTGGCCCCCCCACTTCGGCTCACGCCCGGAGGACGCCTGTCGCGGAGGGGATCCGTTCCGCTCACGCCATCGCGCGCAACCTAGCGCCCACTTTTGCGCCAACCTCCTCGCCGAGAGCCAGTCCAACACCTATCTCGACCCACTTCGCTAGGAGCGGAATGTCGGCTTTGGTCAGGTTCGCGGCGGGTTTGCCCAAGTGGAATTTGCACTGGCGTTCGAGGAACGGCTTGGCCGCGGGCCCCATGGTCAGGACCAGTAACCCGATGACTTCCTCGTGAATCGATCTCACGGGGAACCTGCCTGGATGTCGTCGTTGAGCATGGATTGCATCACTTTGAAGCAATTGATCATGCGACCAAAAGCCGTCGCCAGGTCACGGATCTCGCCCGATCCCGTGAGCGTGAGCGTCTGGCTTGGATCGCCGCTCGAGATCTTGTCCGCGATGTCGGTGAATTGCTTCAACGGACCAGCGATGCGTCGAGCGATGACGATAGCCGCAGCCACCGCGAGAACCAGGGAGCCGACCAGCGCACCGAAGGTGACCTCCACAGCGCGCCGCGCGGTCGCCTGGGCGCGGGAAAGCGACACGCTGGCGGCCTCTTGGGTCGAGTCCGAGAAGCTGCCGAGGAGCAGGTTGAGGGCCTCGACCCGGGCCTCGAGAAACTGGAGGTCTCTGTCGAGCCGCTTCACATCGCCGTGGTCCTTGACCTGACGCACGACGGCATCCACGGCGCTCTGAGCCAGGTTGTCCAGCCGCACGATCTCGGAGACTGCGCCGCTCGCCGAGTCCGCGAGCATGGCCTCCAGCGCCTTTCGACTGTCGCTCATATCGGAGCGCCCAACGCTGACGAGCTGCCGAGCCATCGTCTCGTTGCCCTCCGAATACAGAAACGCTCCGAGCTGTATCTCTCGCCCGCCGCGCTCGTAGGTGGCGGCCAGGTCGTGAATTCGGATATCGTTCGCGACCGCGTTATTCGCGGCTTCGATCGACGATATCTTCTGGATCGACACGGCGCCCGCCACGGCAAAAAGGACGACGACGGCCAGAAAGCCGCAGAGAAGCTGGTGAAATATTCTCATTGAAGCTCCAATGCTACCGGCACGAGGCCGTTTTCGCGCGCAGCCGTTTGCCCCTTTATGCCCATCAGGTATCCGATGAACTCACGCTCGACGCCTTGCGGCCGGCCATTGGAGATGACGTACACGCGGCGCGACAGCGGGTAGTCGGTCATGAGCACGCTGCGCTCGCTGGGCTTGACGCTTTCGATGTCGACGATCTTCACTCGAGATCCTGGATCGGCACCGCGGCCGAGCGCGGCGATGCTGATGCCGTCCGGATCATCGGCGACGGCCGCGATGAGTTCGGGATCCTTCGATACGCCTTTCGCGCCGGGGACGAGTGGCGTGTCGCTCTTGCCGGTCACGTGGTGTGCGAGAAAGTCCGTCAGGCCGGACTGCTTCGCGCTCGCGGCGTAGACATGGACAGCGCCCGTCTTCTGGCCGTCGGTCAGCGCTGCCCAATCGCGGAGGTTCCCGTCGAAGAAGAGCGCGCGAAGCTGGGCTTCCCGAAGGTTGGCGATCGGGTTCGACGGGTGCACGATGACCACCACCGCATCGAACGCGACATTCGTCAGGTAAAGGGGGCGATTGCGCTCGACGGCCGCGGCATACTCGCCCTCTTTGGGCGGACGCGAGGTGGCGGCGATGTCGATCTCCCCGGCGATGAAGCGCCGAATCCCGTCGCCCGAGGAGCTCTCACGCACCTCGACGTCGTAGCCCGGATGCTCCGTCGCAAGCTTCTTCGCCGCTCCGGACAGCATCGGATAGACCGACGTCGATCCATCCACGAGAGCGTGTGGGGTTCGCCGCGCAACCGGGCTAGCCCCCGAGCAGCCCATCGCCAGAAAACACAGGCCAACCACGACCGCACCGCGAGGTAGCACCATTCAGACGAAGCGACGGTCGCTCGACGCCACGACCTAAGGGGGGTCTAAGCGGCACCCTGCGCCAACAGCGGGGATGTGGGAGCGATTGTCGGGGCGATGCGCACGACGACAGCAGCCATCGACAATTCTCGAACGACAGATACGCGCTTAGGAGCTTGATCTCGATCAACCAGACAGTGCAGCGAGAGTGCTACCCACGCGCCATGAAGCGATTGGGGACGCGACTGCGCGTATGGCGTTTCGGAGGCGGGGCGCTCGTTTTGGCTGCGGTCTTGGAGTCCGGCAGTTGCTCGTCGAGCTCAAGCTCGAGCGGAGTGGGCGCGTCCGAGTTCTGTGCGGCTGCGTGTCCGCACTGGATCCCGTGCAGTCAGCCCGCTGTCTGTAATCCTCAGGGGCTCGAGTCGGGTTGCGAGTCGGCATGCCAGCAGAACGCGTACAATCTCGGCGAGTCGGAGAGTGCCTTCCTGAGCTGCGCGAACTGCGTCCTGCCCTTTGCAGGAAACCAGATCTGCGACCAGTCCGCTGACTCCTCCTTCGGTAATGTTTCCTGCCCGAACCAGTGCGCCAATAATTCAACAGTCACTGCGGCGTGGAATCAGTTCTACGCGGCGATGCAGAGCGACTTCTCATCCCTGACGAGCACTCTCTGTCCATGCGATGAAGTCGTCTGCAGCGGCAAATGCGTCAACCTGTCGACCGACTCCAGTAACTGCGGCCAATGCGGAACCGTGTGCTCGGGCACCGGGTCAACGTGCAGCAACGGCAGCTGCGGCTGCAGCAGTGCGAGCGATACTCTCTGCAGCGGCCAATGCGTCAACCTATCGACCGATCCCAATAACTGTGGTCAATGCGGAACCGTGTGCTCGGGCACCGGGTCAACATGCAGCAACGGCAGCTGCGGCTGCAGTACTACGGGCGATACTCTTTGCAGCGGCCAATGCGTCAACCTATCGACCGACTCCAATAACTGCGGCCAATGCGGAATCGTATGCACGAGCGGCGCATCATGGTGCACCAATGCCACCTGCGGGACTCCGACATGTTCGGAGGCCATGAAGAACTTGTATTCGGTCGGCTGCACGATGACGAGCAACGGGGCTGACGTGAGCGAGTCGGACGCGGTCACCTACTGCGATTCGTATCAAGTGGACGCCACCCTGAGTACTTGCCCATGTGGCAGCGAAGTCAGCGACGTGTTGAACTGTGATGGGTCGCTCCAGACGAGTGGGACCTGTTGCGAAGCGCAGATGTCTGCGATGGACGCATGCTTCAACGACGCCGGCACCGGGTGCTTCTAGCCTGGAAACATACGACTCTAGCAAGGAACAAGCCATGAAGGCAGCAACCTCTCTCGCTCGCATCCGCACGGTCGTCATTCTCCCGTGCCTTCTCGTAGCCCTCGCCGCATGCAGCACTTCGGACCAGCCGTCGGGGTCGGACCAGGGTGGCAGTTCCGGAGCCTCGGAAAGCTCGGGGGGATCCGACCTACGTGTTCCAGCCTCTCGTATTCAATGGCACAGCGATATCCATGCCGACCTACGAAGTCAGCTGGAAGCTCGACGTGGGTGCCGGCACCTGGTCGAAGAACTAGATTCTCCGGGGCACGGGGCGGCTCGGTGCAACGGCTGCTAGGGCGTGCGCACGCCGCGGCGCCACCAGAGCGGCGCGCTCAAGCCTACGAGCGCCCAAACGACCTGTACGAAGTGAAGCATCACGGCGATCGCCACTCCGTCGGCCGCTGTGATCCCGATGGAACGGGCAGCTAGGGCGAACGCGCCGTCGGTTGCGCCTACCTGACCAGGGATGAAGTCGCCGACAGCCCCGCCGACGAGATTCACTCCCTCGGCGAGGACGGGCTCGGCCACTCCATTTCGTCGCCCGAGCGCGAACAGCAACACGGCATATTCGATGACCTGAACGACGCGACTCGCAAACGTCGACACCACAGGCCCCAGCGGGAAGAGCGGCAGACTGCGCGTTGCATTCTGAAATGCGGTTGCCGCCGGTCCCATACGAGCCGCATAGCGGCGGACGAGGCCGCCGACTTCCGCACGGCGGGCGCCGAGTTGACATAGAGCGAATGCGATCGATGTCGCGCACGTAAATCCAAAGATCGTGGCTACGAGCGGAGACAGCCCTGTCATCCATAGCGCGCTCGCCAGACACGGGATCGCGATGAGTGCTCCGCCGAGCAGCACCATCGATTGATTGCAGAATGCGATCGCGGAGGCGTCGACCGCGCCGACGAAAGGACTCAACATGGCCGCACGGGTTGCCTCGGCCGTCGCGCGTCCTGCGGGAAGGACGAGGGAGACCCCGAAGGCCACGACATGAATCCGAAGCAGATCCGAGAGCGGGACACGCTCTCGGACCGCGCGAGTCACGGTGCACGTCATCGCGATCTCGGTTCCGAGGCGGACGGCCTCGAGAGCGAAGAGCGCAGGCAGCCACGGGGCAGACGTGGCGACGACAGCGAAGAACTTCACGACTCCCACGCCACGCACGAGCAATACGAGAGCCAGCACGCCGAGGACAGCGGCCGCTACGTGGACCAGGGTGCGACGCCGCCAGAGCGCGGAACCGGGCGTCGCCGCTCGACGGGTCCCTGGTCGAGGCGATAGGGCACCGTCCGGAACGCCATCGTCGGTCATCGTCAGATCCGTGGGCGATCCTGGCCCAAGGGGCTCATGGCTGAGGGAGTGCTCGAATGCGATGTCGAGGTGAGCAGCGGGCGCGACGGTGGACTAGCCTGACCATCTTCTACTCTTAGCAGGCGGCGCGACCGCGAGAGCGTGTTGCACACCAGAATTGGAAGCGATCCAGGACTTCAGCCGCAGGCGCTGATGAAGACCTGCTCGAGTCTGCTTAGCAGTTTCGTACTTGAATATCGCTCGGGCACCGGGCAGGATTGCGGCTGTCGGAGGTCGCGGCTGCGCTGCGCCGATCGACTCGAAAGGCGGGAGACAAATGCTATTGATATCCCAACGTACGACACTCCGTTGGGCCCTTGCCCTCACCACCCTGCTCGTCTTCGCCTGCGGCTCGCAGACGACGCCCGAGGAACGGACGGCGAGGACCATCGCGGCGATGTCGTCGTTGAGTCATCACGTTCCCGTGGCCGTTTCCAATGGGCAGGCCGCGCTGGCAGGTTCGCTGCCCGCGGACCAAGAGCTGCACGTCACCATCTCGCTGCCTCTGCGAGATCAGACCGGATTGACGAGCCTCTTGAGCCAGATCTACGACCCATCCAGCTCCAAGTATCGCCAATTCCTCTCCGTCGAGCAGTTCACCGAGCAGTTTGGCCCCACAGAGGAGGATTTCCAGACGGTCGTCGGCTTCGCCCGAGCCAATGGCATGACTGTCACCGACACTCCGAAGAATCGCCTGATCGTTCCTCTCAACGCCACCGTCGATCGGATCCAGAAAACCTTCCATGTCACGATGAATTCCTATCGGCATCCGACCGAGAGCCGCACCTTCTTCGCGCCGGACCGGGAGCCTTCGCTCAATCTGAGCGTGCCGGTGGCGCACATCTCCGGCTTGAATAATTTTTCCCTTCCTCGCCCCGCAGCTGCGGCGCCCTACACGAACACGGGGCCATATGGTTCGTACCTCGGCAGCGATCTGAGGGCAGCCTACTACGAGAACCCCTCCACAAGCCCCCCGACCCCTCTCACCGCCCTCACCGGCAGCGGCCAAATCGTCGGGCTCTTCGAGGCGAGCGGCTACTACCTCAGCGACGTCAATCAAACCTTCAGCACGGCCAATCAAGCTTACAGCGTGCCCATCGTCAATGTTCTGCTGGATGGCCAGGTCCCTGGCCCCGACGGCAATACTGATGTTGAAGATGTACTGGATATCGCCGCGGTGATCGGCATGGCTCCGGGGCTAAGCCAGGTTCGCATTTACATTGGGCCTGCCGTCGACGCATTTAACAAGATGGCGACGGAGAATCTCGCCAAACAGATCAGCAGCTCGGACGGGTATGACGTGGATGACTCTGAATCCTTGACAGAGCACGCCGCATTTCAGGAAATGGCTGCGCAGGGCCAGACCATTTTCTTTGCCTCCGGCGACGGTGGCGGCGCGACATCTATCGATGACGCTTATGTCACGGTCGTCGGCGGGACCGACTTGTCTCCCTATGTTGTAGGCAATCCCTGGCCGGAGACAGCGTGGGCTCGCAGCTCTGGCGGGATCAGCCCGGATGGAGTGCCGATTCCGAGCTGGCAGGTGGGCGCAGCCAACTCGCTAAACGGCGCGTCCACTACCCTGCGCAATGTCCCGGATGTGGCCGCAAACGCCGACCCCGGAACTGGCCTCTACATCTGCGAGACGGATCCCGTTGGAGGATTCGGATGCGGACCGGTTGGTGGGACCAGCCTTGCGACGCCGCTATGGGCAGGCTTCATGGCGCTGGTGAATCAGCAGGCCGTGGAGGCCGGCAAGTCCACTGTGGGCTTCATCAACCCGGCCATCTATGCGATCTATGCAAGCGGCAAGGGTGCCGACTACCACAATGACTTTCACGACATTACCAGTGGAAATAACGACTTTTTCAATGCCGTCCCAGGCTATGATCCAGTCACTGGATTGGGAAGCCCGAACGGGCAAAACCTGATCGATGCTCTGGCTGGCCCCGTGGCTTCGGGTTTCACTCTGACCAACTCGAATATCGCAACCGCCCTGCCCATCCTTCCCGGAGGCGCCTCCGGCACAACGACCATCACGGTCAATGAATTGGGTGGATTCACCGGCCACGTAACGCTGGCGGCATCCGGTCTGCCCAGCGGCGTGAGCGCATCGTTTGGCTCCAACCCGACAGCCACAAGCAGTGCGCTCAAGCTGACGGCAACGAGCACGGCCACGGCTGGAACCTTCACGGTGACCGTCACCGGGACCTCCGGGACGCAGACAGCAAGCACATCGTTTATCCTGACCGTGGGCGCGAAGAGCTTCAGTCTCTCGGCTTCGTCGAATTTCCTGGTCCAGGCTCCAGGATCCTCCATCGCGGACACTATCGCCGTGACGGACGTGAACGGATTCGAGGGAGGCGTGACGCTGAGCGCCTCCGGCCTGCCGAGCGGTGTGACTGCATCGTTCAGCCCTAATCCCACCACGACCGGCTCCAGTGTGCTCACACTCGCCGCCAGCGCCTCGGCCCTCCAACAGACTGTCCAGTACAATGCGACGGTCACTGGCACCTCTGGGACGCAGACCGCTACCACCAGCGTTGGCGTGGATGTCGTACCGCCTTTCACGTTCGCTCTCCGTATCGACGGTACGACGTCGATTAGCCTTTACCCAGGAACATCCAGCCCGAACTTCGATTTCACCGTAGTCCGGAACGATGGACTAAGCGGAATCGTAAACGTATCCGCGAGCGGTCTGCCGACGGGCGTAACTGCCTCCTTATTTTGCGCTCCGACCGCGACCCCTGGAACCACCGTCTGCCAAATCTCGTTGACGGCAACGAGTGCCGCGCTGTTCGGAACCTTCCCTTTCACCATTGCGGCAACCTCCGGAAGCGTGACGGCATCCACTGCATTCGCCGTTACCGTGGTGCCCAACGGCACGGGCGCCGCCAACGTGATCACCCCCTATATCCAGGTGAACGGAGGGGCGCTGCAGGAGACCAACGCCATCACTCTCACGGGTGTGAGCACCGTGAATCTGGCCCCGACGCCCTCCGCGGGCGGGACATGGAGCTGGATTGAACCCGACGGAAGCACTTTCAACCAGCGAGTGCTTGATGCCATCGCCTTGCCCGCCACGACCAATACGTATGTGGCGATTTACACTAGCCCCGCCGGGGTTCAAAGCGTGGAGACGTTCGTGGTGACGATAGCTGGCTTCACGCTGTCACCTTCGTCGTCGACGCTGTCGATCGCCCCTGCTGGCAGCGCAAGCGACACGATCACCGTGACGAGTGCCGAAGGTCCCATCACTCTAACCGCGACCGGCCTGCCCAGCGGTGTAACCGCCGCGTACAGCGCGAACCCGACGGCGGGAACAAGCGTGCTCACTTTGACAGCCAACGGTGAGGTCGTTGCCGGAACCTATCCCGTGACCCTCACTGGAAGCTCCACGACCTCTACGACCGCGACTAGCGCCATCCGTCTCATCGTCGAGACCAGCGACGGCGGAACTGACGCAGGCGGCGATGCCTCCGCGGACGCCGCCTCCGACGCGACCGTGGCGAGCGGGTGCGCCAGCGGCGCGAAGGTTATCTCGTTGAGCGCCTGCGGCGGGACGCCACCTTTCAACACAACCGGCCCGGTATGCGTCAAGGTCAAGGCGAGCGCTGTCAACGGTTGGAATGCCTCAAATATTCAGGGTCGCACTGTCGTGGCGGAGGGAGCTAGCACCCAAGGACCCGTCGCGCCCACGAACTACGGCGGCGTCCCCGACCAGCCCGGTTTGTCCGCAGGCCCGGACGGCTTCGTGTACTTCGACTTCACTGCCGGCCAGGTGAGCTACTCGACCATGGCGTGCTGGTGAGTCGGCGAGAAGGACTCGGTCGCGGGGGGCGGCTCCAACGGACAAGCAAGAGCCACCCTACCCCGACCGGTTAGTTCGCCATCGACGATCAGCTGATCGGCATCATGCTTGGTTGGCTCGGAGCCCCGTCGTAGCGCGTCTGCGTGCTTCGACGCCTGCGGCGACGACCACGACGACCCGACAATTCCCGCTCTTCGCGCACCGGCGAGCATTGCCTCTGGAGCCCCGGCGCCTGCGAGCTGCACGCTAAACATGGGCCGACTCGTCGCGCACCTTGGGGTGGGATTTCGTCCTTTGTAGGCACGTGACCGCCGATTGAGGCAGCGCAGTCGCGGTAACTCGAACCGTACCCGCGACGTTCCACACTGATTGTACGACCCGCTAGCGACGACGCCTCGCGCCCGATCCCGCATGCGTCGTCGTCACCGACGACAAGTGCTTAGATTACCGCCCACAAGGGCGTAGAAACCCGCAAGACCCGCCGCCCGGTGGTATCCCGTCGAGTTTCAAAATAATACGTGCGTGAAGTAAAGCTACGTGTCAACGTAACTGGCATTATCAGACGGGTCCCTCGTTGTATGCACTGAGAGACGCCGAATTGCTCGTTCGCTGGGGCGGTGCACATCCTCGCTTCGGGCCTCGTCACGACAAGGAGCGGCAGTATGGAAGCTCTATCGATGACATCATTTCGACGATTGGCCGTCATCGCCGTCGCTGCGCAGGGCGGCACTCTGCTTGCAGCGTGTGGATCTGACGATACGGCGGATGGGAGCGACAGCGGAGCGGACGACGCCCAAGCGGC
>JBEKXD010000123.1:0-9658 GCA_049512415.1 Polyangiaceae bacterium | reverse complement strand
GTCCGGCCTAGATGCTCTGGAAGCCAAGCGCATGGCAGAAGAACCTAAGCCCCCCCGGGGCAAGCGATGAGCCGCGCCACCCCGCTGCTACTGCTGTTCGTGGCCTCGGAGGTCGCCTGTTCCGGCGCCGCCATCGCCCGGCCCGACGACGCCAGCCCCGCTGGCGGATGCTGCACCGTGGCCCTCGTGACGTCCCAGTCGGGCACCGGTGAGGTCGAAGCGGCGAATGTTCACGACTGCTCTGCAAGCCCGCCCGACACGGCATGCCTCCCCTATGCCGGCGAGCCCGGCGTGTACCTCTGCGCTGCTCAAGTCGGCCCGGGCGCGTTCGTCCCCTCCGCCGACGGAGGGATACAGTTCTGCTTTTGAAAGTGCCCCGCGCGTGGCTGGAACCACCGCGAGGCGTGACCAAACCCCAAGGAACGAGGTTCAGTATGCAAAACGTAGCTATCGATTCTGTTCTCGCCATCCCTCCGGTGGCGCGCTTTCTCGACAGCCCCGGAGACGTGACCGACGACGAGATGCGCGAGGCCATGGCCGACATGACCATCGCGGTGTCGCAGCTCGGCGAGGCCGTTGACAGGCGAGGGCAGGCCATCGACCGCCTCGAGGTCGCCGTAGGCCGCCTGGTCGCCTCATGGGGTGCCCCGTGAACGCGCGCGAAGACACGGTTCCCGACACGCTGCGGAGCGCGCCAGACACGCGCGATGCCCTGGACGTGGCGCTGGCTTGCCTGGTCCGCGCATGCTTCGAGCACGACCCCTTGGTCGAAGCCATCGCAGCGGAGACCGTGGCGAGCATTCAGGCACGCCGGAAGGCGGGTGACCGATGAATATATACAGCGTCGAACGAGGCGGACGCATTTTCTTCGTCCGGGCCGAATGGGACCCGACCGCGGGGCAGTTCAAGAGCACCGACGTCCCCCTCGAGGTAGCTCAGTCCGTCACGGGCTACCGCTACACGTTCGCCCGCACCATTGAAGGCCTCGTCGCCAACGGCGTTCGCGTTTACCCGTCGCTTGAACAGGCCAGGAGGCGAGCGTCATGAACTCTCCGGAGTCATCGCCCGTGCTTCCCGAAGACGTCCTCATCGAAGCAGGCCAGGCCGAACGCGTGATGTTCGCTGCGCTCGCGAACCTGACAGCGGCCGTCATTCAGCTCGAACGAGTTTCAATGGCCATCGCGCGCGGGCTTGACGCCACGGCCGCGAACCGAAAGGAACCGACACCATGACCGCCGCAGTTGACCGCGTACTTCATCTCATCACGCTTGCCACTGATATCAGCGCTAGCGAGAACGAAGCGCGCAACGCGGCCGTTGCAGCGTGCCGCCTCATTCGGGAAAACGGCTTTCAGGTTGTGACTGGCACGGCAAGCGATGATGAATCGCCAGACATGAGGGCCGCGCGTGTCGCATGGGCCGCAGCGAAGATGACGTGCCCCGTGTGCTGCGTCCCGCTCATCTTCGGCGAAGACATGGTCATTGTTGCGCGGCGGTACACTCATGCCGCGTGCGCTTCAACACCCGTAGCGGCGTGCGCCTGCTGCCTCGAATTCATCCCCCCGGGGGAACGGACGCTCGAGTTCGGGGTCGGGCAGGTTCACAAGTCGTGCGTCGGGAAACCGAAGGTCAAGAGGCCTCCCGTATGCATCTTCTGCCAGGAGACAGTCATGCAAGACGATGGCATGTGGAATTGCGATTCGATGTTTGTCCACAAGACGTGCGAAGCCAGGGCAGAGGCGACCCGCGAAGTCTTGAGAGCCCAATGGGTCGCGGACGAAGCAAAGCGCAAGGCGAAAGCTGAGAGGAAAGCGGCCCGCAACAAGGCGAAGGCGAAAGACTGACCATGGGACGTCGAAGCACCGGGACAGTTCGCGTGATGCCGAACGCAGAAGGCGTGCTGCAGTGGCATGCGCGCTTCACGAGGGCCGACGGCAAGCGCTCGAAGTGGATGCCCCTCGACCCACGGATCCCAGCGGACGACGAGCCCCGGGCGAGGGCTTGCGCGGCGCAACTGGCGGTCCGAGTCAAGGCCGCGAGCCCCGAAACCGGAATCGAGACGGTCGCAGCCTATGCCGAGCGCTGGCTTGCAGACCGCGAGGGGCGGATCGTTGGTGTTCGTCGCGATCGGTCGCGGCTTCGGGACCACGTGCTTCCCACGCTCGGAGCGCTGGACGTGCGGACATTCGGACGCGACGACGTGGAACGCGTGCGGGATGCCCTGGACGAGAAGATAAGCGAGGGAGCGCTCGCATGGGGAAGCGCGGCCAACATCTGGCACTTGGTCACGTCGATGTGCCGCGACATGACGGCAGCGAAGCGCCGCGAACTGCGCGTCCGTGACGACAATCCAGCGCTGAACGTCAAGTCGCCGGAAACCGGTTCGAGCAAGGCCAAACAGTTTCTCTACCCGAGCGAGTTCTTGCGGTTCGTGGAGTGCGAAGCGGTACCCCTACGGATGCGCCGGGCGGTCGCCTTGGCCGTGTACACGTTCACCCGAGACGGCGAACTCCGGGCGCTCCGGTGGGGCGCGGGCGATGTGGACCTTGACCATGGGGTTCTCAGCATCACTCGGGCCCTCAATCGCGACACGGGCAGGGTGGAGAGCACGAAGTCAGGCGAGGGTCGACGCTTTGCCATCGAAGCGAACTTGCTTCCCCTGCTCAGGGCGATGCACGACGAAGCCAGCGGCACGGGCCCGGTGGCCGACCTGCCGCCCCCGACGCACGCGCCCGCGTACCTCCGACGGTTCCTGCTCAAGGCCGGCGTTGACCGCCCCGAGCTTCACAAGGGCAGCCCGACCCGCAAGCCGATGACCTGGCACGACCTCCGAGCAACCGGGCTGACGTGGATGGCCGTGCGCGGCGACGACCCCCTCAAGATCAAGCAGAGGGCCGGGCATGCGGCGTTCAGTACGACTGAAATCTACATTCGCTCCGCCGAAGCCGTCCGCCAAGGTTTCGGCGAGCCATTCCCCGAGCTCCCCGCCTGCCTACTCGGTTCCGGTGCGGACGCTCCACCGTCCGGAAATAGCGTCATTGAATCGTCACTGACGGAAAACGGCTCACGGAACGGCCTAAAACAAGCCCTTCCAGCGATGGCGTTTGTTTCGGTCGAAACCAAGCGAGGCCGGTGGCGAGCGCGCGGAGCCTACTTCCCGTAGGCGAGCACGCTCGACGCCGGGATCGCGCAGGGATCGGCCGAAATACGCCGGCCTTCTAGGACCCGGCGCGCGCTAGCGCCGTCTCGATGGCCGTCGACAGAGCCGCGGCCGACTGGGCGCCCACGAGCTGCTGATCGCCTATCCAGATCGTCGGCAGTGCGTACCCCCCGGCTTCCTTGAACACCGCACGGTCCTTCTCGATACGCGCGTCGGTCGCCGGGCTCTCGACGCAGGCCCGATACTTCCCGAGCTCGAGACCCACGCGCTCGGCTAGCTTCTCGCACCCCTCACGCGTCAGTTCGCTCACGGGCGACGAAAAGAGAGCATCGGCCATCGCGTCCCCCCTGCCGAGAAGCTCGGCGCAGCACGCGGCGCGCGCCGCGTCGAGCGCGTGCGCGTGGGACTTGAGGGGCACTTGGCGGCGGATGACTCGAACGCGGCCCGCGTGACTGTCGAGAATCGGCTCCAGCGCAGCGTGCGTCATTCGACAGAAGGGGCACTCAAAATCCACGAAGTCCACCACGGTGACGCTTCCTCGGGGCGTGTGGGTCAGCTCCTCGCCGATGATCGAGGGAACGGCAGAGGGTTGCGGGGCAGCGCGGAAACCGACGACGAGCGTGGCGGCAAGACTCGCGACGAGCGCCGCACCGCCGACAAAGGGCGTCGCTCGGTGGGGCGAGGCATCGGGGATTCGCCACAGCCGCACCCCGGCCACCAGGGCACTGGCCACGCCGCTCGCATCGGCGACGCAGCAGTACGGGCAGAACCGACCGATGGAGAGAGCCTGGATGAGGAAGAGTCCCAGCCCGCCGAGCGACGCGGCCGCCGCGAGGACGAGCTGAGCGACGCGCGCGACCGGCCCGGAAACGGCGGAGACCGCCCCGAGGGCCAGGAAGCCCGCGACTCCAAAGATGGGCATCGGTACCCCGAACGGCATGGCCCACGCCGAGTGGCGAACGGCCTCGCACCCGCCGCCCTCGGCGCAGAAGACCGGCAGCGGGCGCACGTAGTCGACGAGCAGGATGCCGCTCGCGACAAGACCGACGGCCGCAGGCAGGATCGACGCCCAGAGTCCGACCTCACCGAGTGTGCGCGATTTGTTCATGGCGTATCCCGAGCGGCGCCTAGCATAGCGTACCGGCCGTCATTTTCCGTCGTATCCCGGGCGCGCCGCGGCGTGCTACGCCTCGGCGACATGCCTAGCCGTTTGCCCTCGCGGGCGGAGATCCTCGACCTCCTGGGCTCGGAACCGCGCCCGCTCCACGCTCGCGAGATCGCCTCCAGGCTCAGCGTGTCGGACGTCGACTATCTGGGGTTCGAACGCCTTCTCGACAACCTCAGCTTCGAGGGCGTCCTCGCGGCGCGCCCCGGGCAGCGCTTCAAGTTGTCCGCCGACCGCGCGCGCACGTCCGAGACCATTCAAGACGGCCTCCTCACGGTTCATCCGCGGGGCTTTGGTTTCGTCGCAAGCCTCCCGTCGGCGCGGTCCTCCTCGGGCGGCGACCGGCCTCGCGCGGACGTGTTCGTGGCGCTCGGCGCGATGGGCGGGGCGATGCACGGGGACAAGGTCCGCGTGAGGATTGTCGCGCGCGGCGCGCGAGGGGCCGAGGGCGAGGTCGTCGAAGTGCTCGAGCGCGGACAGAGGAGAGTGGCGGGCACGCTGCGTCGGCGCGGCAGGAGCGCGTGGGTCGAGCCGGACGACACCCGCGTCCGGGGGCCCATCGTGCTGCCGCGCGGCGTAGACGCGACCGGACCCCAGGGCAATAGCGGCGTCGACGGCGATGCCGTCGTCGTCGCCATCTCGCGCTGGCCCGAGAGCCCTACCGAAAACCCCGAGGGGGTGCTCGAGACGGTCCTCGGCAGACCGGGCGAGCTCGCTGTTGAAGTCGCGAAGATCTTGCTGCTCGAGGATATCTCCCAGGAGCCTTCCGAGCAGGCGAGCGCGGAGGCGCTGGCCTTCGGGGACGAAGTGCCTGAATCGATGAAGCGTGGCCGCGACGACTTGCGCCACCTCCCGCTGCCCACGATCGACCCGGAAGATGCGCGCGACCACGACGACGCCGTGTGGGTCGAGCGGGCCGACGGCGGAGGCTATCGTGCGTGGATCGCCATCGCGGACGTGAGCTCGTACGTTACGCCCGCCAGTGCGATCGACGAAGAGGCCAAATCGCGCGGCTGCAGCGTGTATCTACCCGATCGCGCCATCGCGATGCTGCCGAGGGCTCTTTCCTCGAACCTCTGCTCGCTGCTCGCTGACGTCGACCGGCTTTGTCTCTGTGTGGAGGCCGACGTCGATGCGTCCGGGCACGTGCACGGGACGAGAGTGATCCGCGGGGTGATGCGCTCGCAGGCCAAGCTGACATATGGCGGGGTGGCGCGCGCGTTGGGCATGTCGCCCACGTCTCCCGAGGAGCCCGCGGCGGAGCGGCTCGTCGCCGGTCTACGCATCGCGAGCGAGCTCGCGAGTGCACTGCGGGCCCGACGCATGGAGCGCGGGGCGCTCGACTTCGAGCTGCCGGAGGCCAAGGTCCTCTTGGATGCCGAGACCCGCCAGCCCATCGACGTCGTGCGCCGGGCGCAGGATCCGGGCGTCAAGCGGGCCTATCAGCTCATCGAGGAGCTCATGCTGCTCGCGAACGAAGCGGTCGCACGCTGGTGTGACGAGCGCCAGATTCCGACCGTGTATCGGGTGCACGCACCGCCCGACGAACAGAAGCTCGAGCGCTTCGCCGCCATGTGCGAGGCGCTAGGAATTCCATTCGATCTCGAGGACACGCGCGACCCCAAGAAGCTCGGCGAGCTTCTCAAGTCCTTTGCGGATCATCCCCTCGCCCCCGTCCTGAATTCGCTGCTCCTTCGGTCGATGAAGCAGGCGGCCTATGACGTGGTCAACATCGGGCATTTCGGGCTCGCATCGAAGACGTACCTCCATTTCACGTCACCCATTCGGCGCTATCCCGACCTCGTCGTGCATCGTGTGCTGCACGCGGCCCTGTCGGGCGGCGAGCCGCAGCGAGACGCCGAGTCGAGGGAGCGCCTCGCCGAGGCTGCGCTTGCGTCGAGCATCGCGGAGCGCCGTGCGATGGAAGTCGAACGCGCGATCGTGGACCTATACCGCGTCTTTCTCATGAAAGACCATCTTGGGGAGCGCTTCGAAGGCACGGTGACCGCCGTGGTCGGGTCGGGAGTATTCGTTCAGCTCGACTCGCCGTTCGTCGATGTGCTCGTCCGGCTCGACGATCTGGGCGGAAACTCCTGGGAGGTCGACGATGATGCGCTTCGCGTGGTCGCCGCCCGTTCGGGAGATATCGTCGCACTGGGCGATCGCATGACGGTCGAAATCGTCGACGCGGCCATCCTGCGCCGCACGGTGTACGGACGGAGAGTGTCGGCCGCGCCCCACCCGCGCGAGCTCGATCGCGCCCGTCGGCGCGCCAAGCCGGCCCCGCCCGAGCGGCCTGCCAAGGCCACGAGCAAGGGCAAGGCCGTACCGCCTCGACGTGGCAAGAAGCCTGGCAAGGGGAGGAAGGGCGCGCGGCGTCAGAAGTGAATTCCGCGGCGGGGGTCGCTTGTCTGGTAGCGCGCCAGCTCGTCAATGTGCTGCGCCAACTCGCTGCCGCCTTCGACGGGCAGTTGAACGAGGAAGTGGACGAATAGATCGCCCGGAGGATGACCTTTCTTTGTCACTCCCTTGCCACGCAGGCGCAAGACGTTCCCGCTCTGCGTGTGCTCCGGTACCTTCAGGGAAACCACGCCATCCGGCGTCGGAACCCGCACCTTCGCCCCGTAGAAGGCCTCGCCAATCCGCAGAGGAAGATCGAGATGCAGGTCGTCGCCATCGCGACGGAACTGCTCGTGGGGCGTTACGTGGATCGTGAGTACGAGGTCGCCGGACACTCCGCCGCCCGTAGACGGCGAGCCGTGACCGGGAATGCGGACTCGACTGCCCTCGGACGCCCCTGGAGGAATGCGCACCTTCAGCGCTGAGTCGGTCGCCCCTTGAAGCTCCAGCTCCACTTCTCCACCGCGGACAGCCGTCGCGAAATCGATGGTCACTTCGCTCTCGAGATCGCTGCCCTTGGCCGGCGCGGCGCGTCCACGACGCGCCCGACCGAGCAGGTCGCCGAACAGATCGCCCACGCCCCCGCCCGAGGATGCGCCACGAAAGAGGTCCTCGATGTCCACGGTCTGTCCGCCTGAGACTCCGCCTTCGACCCCCGACGAGCGCGCACGACGCGACGACCAATCTCGATACGCTCGCACCTTTTCCGCATCGAATCCTTCGCGCAAGCCGTCCTCTCCGAATTCGTCGTAGAGCTTGCGCTTCTTCGCGTCGTGAAGGACCTCGTACGCGTGGTTCACGCGCTTGAACCGTGCTTCGACGCGCTGATTGCCCGGATTCTTGTCCGGGTGAAGCTGAGCCGCGAGCTTGCGGTAGGCCTTTTTTATGGCGTCTGCGTCCGCGTCCTTTCGGACGCCGAGGGCGGAATAGAGATCTTCAGGCATGGATGCTGCGGACCACTGCGGAGAACGTAAACCCGCTCACGTGCCCCCGCAACGCACAGATTCAACGCGCGAGGATCTCCTCGGCGTGCGGGACCGAGCGAATCAGACCTCGCGCGTACAGCCGACGCTGCGCTGCTGGGTCGAGGTCTCCAATCCGGTCCTTTGTGGCGGCATAGACGAGGAGCGCAGCCGTCACGCTGACGTTCAGGCTCTCGATGAATCCGCGCATGGGGACGTGGACGCGGCCCGTGCACGCGCGGGCGATCTCGGAGCGGATTCCGTCGCGCTCGTTGCCGAGCACGATGGCCACTCGCGGCATCGACGCAAGGACATCGGGCGCAAGCTCGCCTTCGGGATGGGCTCCGACGAGTGGCATGTGCGCGTCTGCCGACCAACGAAGGAGCGACGAGACGTCCTTGTGACACGTAACGTCAACCCATTTCTCCGCGCTGCGGGCGACGGCCCGGGCCACGGCAAACGGAGTCTTGTGGCGTTCCACCACGTGAACTGTCTGGACGCCGAACGCTTCGCACGAGCGGATGATGGCGGCGCCGTTGTGTGGGTCGTAGGGAGCGTCCATGACCACGGCAACGCTGGAGAGACGCCTCGAGATGACGTCGCGCAATCGGGCTCGTCGCGACTCCGTGGCCAAGGGCTCGAGAACTCCGATGACGTGCTCGGGATCGTAGGAGGGCTCGCCATGGCCGCGCGGGGCGATCCCTTCGACTCCGGCACTCGTGCGTCTCATCGGCGCCAGGTCGGTTTAGTGTATTTCGGTCGAAACGGATGCCCTCGAGGGCTCGACTAACGAAGGTAGTTCTCGAGCGGCGAGATGCCGAGGCTCTGGATGGCGGTTTTGACCAGGCCGGAGACGATCTGGGCGCCCGCAACGTTGAGGTGCGTGACTTGATCCGCGTAGTAAGCTGTCTTGGCGGAGGGGCCGACCGAGTTGAGCCAGGCGACGGTCAAGCTCGTCAGATCGATGACGGGGACGTTGGCGGCGGCGCCCACGGCAATGATTGTCTGAGGCAGGTTCACGCCCACATCGTTGACATGTTGGGGAACGGTCACCGTGTTTCCCGTGAACTCCGCTCGAGCGATCGGCGTGACGAGAAACGGAATCGCACCCGCTGCCTGCGACTCGGAAATATATTTATTTAGATAGAGTTCGAATTGTGCCTGAGGCGTCTGCTTGTCATTGTGCCCGAATTCAATCATGACGTAGTCATTGGGCTTCAGCAGGGCTTTGACCGCAGGCCACATCTTGGGATCGTCGTAGAAGCTCAAATAGAGATCGCTCGGGCACGGAGTGGTCGCCGGCGAGCATTCTGTCATGGCGCCGGAATTGGCGTAGTTCGCGAGCGAGATACCACACTGAAAGTACTGGGGCAGTCGCTGACCCCACCCCGTGATTCCTGGACCGTCCTGGTCACAGACCGTCGAATCGCCGGTCATGTACATGACGATGTCGTTCGTCGCCGGTGCATAGGCAATGGATTGCAGCTCGGCCGTCTGGCCGAGGAAGTACATGTCCAATCCGGGCGTTCCGTTCGAAGCCGTGGACCAGTCGGGTTGCCCCTGAGGTTGACGAACGTTGACCGTCATCGAGAAGGGCAGCGTCTGAGCGGCCGCGGTGGCGGTCGCCGCCAGCATCTCGCGAGAAGTTTCCGCCTGCACTTCCGTGTTTCCCGCGGTGGCGCCGCCGAGCACGAAGGAGACGTCGTAATTGCCCGCGTCACCGCCGAAATGGCACGCGATCCCTCCCCCGGTGCCGGTGTTCGCTTCGCACTTGGCACGCGTCGTCGTGTCTGGAGTGAGAGAGGTGCAACCGTTCGGCATCGTCCCCGACCCCGAACTCGTCCCCGAACTCGTCCCCGAACTCGTCCCCGAACTCGTCCCCGAACTCGACCCCGAACTCGTCCCCGAACTCGTCCCCGAACTCGTCCCCGAGCTCGTCCCCGAACTCGTCCCCGAACTCGTCCCCGAACTC
>JBEKXD010000122.1:0-17840 GCA_049512415.1 Polyangiaceae bacterium | reverse complement strand
GGGGCTCGGTGATTGTCCCTTCCTCGACGTACATCGCATAGAACAGGTCGAACGCCTCGATAAGGAAGTGCCCGCTGCCGCAAGCGGGGTCCAGGAACGTGACGTCCGAGACCGCCTTATTCGGCACGAGCCGTCGGTCGGTGTCACGGACGTAGTATTGCCAGCCGTCGCAGAGGCGCGTGCCCGGGTTGATCCCCATCCACGTTGCGCCCAACGAGTTCTGGACGAGGAACTTCACCATGTACGGTTCGGTGTAGATGCAGGTGGCCGGAATGATCTCGGCCCCCTCAATCTTCGCGCCCTTCTTGGTACGCACTTTCTCGAATACTCGGGATTTCTCCTCTGTATTCCAATACTGGTACGCCCAACCGAGCGCGTCGGCCGCACTGAAGACCGCGTCCGGTGCCGGCTCCTCTCCATTTGCCGTGACCGTTCCCGAGAGAAGCGCGATGCATCGCTTAAGCCCGGCCACCGAGGGGCGCAGCGCCACTTCCGGCGCCTTCGGATCGAAGAGCAGGGGGAGCTCCTTCCCCCGCCTCGCGAACTCGTCGAACAGGGCGGCGAGAAGCCCCTCGTCCTCGCCGGAGCAGCGCTCTGGCTCCCTCCGCGCGAGGCGTTGGTGCTGAAGTGACCGTCCGCCGTAGATCTCCTTCTGGAGGATCACCTCGTCGATGAGCCCACGAGCCTCCATGCACCGCAACGCGAGCAGGCGGTTCGCCCAGGTGTACGCCGACTCACGCACGAACGCGGCCAGCGCGGCCTCACGGCTCCCCCCTGCCTCGGCGTGGCTTCGTACGAACGCTTCCACGACGGTCCGCGCCTCGCGATCGTTCGCGGAGAGGTGCGGCAACTCGTCGACAGGGACCGGCGCTCGATCGCGGCGCACGCCGATTGCTGCCAAGCAACGCTCGAGATCGCCCGGTTGCCAATCGCCAGTGGCATCATGTCTTCCCTCCAGCTCGCGGCGCAGTTCGAGAGTGATCGACTTGAGGGCTCCCTTGGAGTCCGTCATTCGAGCTCCACGTCGAAGTCCTGCAACAGTGCCCTGACGCGCTCGTCCAGCTTCTTCAGGAGTTCCACCCATTCGGTCTCGGTCCGCACGCGGCGCACGGTGGCAACGTCTGAGAATGTTACCCGCCGCGTCTCTCGCACCGGCTTCGGCGGACCGCTGTTCTCCCCCGTCGGCTTTGGCGCACGCTTCTCGACCTCCTTTCGGAGCGTTGTGCCGAGGTCGTCAACGAGCCGCCTCGCTCGCACAACGAGTGCGGCGACGCGTGCAGGCTCGGTTTCTACATCGAGCGCCGCTATGAATGCGTCGAGTGGAGCAGCCATCTCCTTGGCCATCTCCTCCTCGAGGAGCTGGTGCTTCAGGTCTGCCGGGAGCCGGTCGAGCGCCTCTTCGACACACGTGCGCGCCGCGTCTCGCCAAGCTCCGAGCTGCGTCTGCAGCTCGAGGGACGCGGCGGCCTTTGCTCCCTGGATGGCTTTCCAAATGTCGGGGTCCGCGAAGCGAGCTCCCTCACGCGCAGACTCATACTCCCCGAGGAACGCACGGATCGCGCCGGCCGCGGGGAGCAAGTGCTCGATGCTGCGAAGTTGGTAGGCCAACGCCTTGAGATCTTTGAACGCCGGGCCCCACTTCTCACGAAATGTCGCGAGCTGGTCAATGGCTTCCACGCCGCGCCTCAATTCTTCGCCGCGCGAGTGCATCTCCTTCACCCGGTGGACGGGGTTCGCGAGAGCGAGAACCGCTTCCAACGCTTCCTTGCCTGCGTCGAAGGCTGCCGGCCGCGGGAGGTCTGCGGGATCGGCCCAGTCAACCACCTTCTCAGCGCGCATGAGCTTGTCGCGACCGAAAACCTCCATCGCCTCGTGGAGGGCTGCTGGCGTCTCGTCGATCTTCCGCTTGCCCGTCAACTTCATGAGGAGCGTGCGGGTCTCCTCGAGCACCTCAGGTCCCACCTCCGAGTCCTCGAGCACGAGCTCGATGCGGTCGAACTCGCGCGCGTCGCGGAGCGCCTTCTGCAACGTGGGGTCGGCGGGATTCGTGTGCGGCATCTTGCCGATCAGGACCTTGATCGTCGCGGCACGAACGCAGGCTGCTACGCCCACGCGCACCGCATTGCGATCCCAGCCATACGGCGGAGCGTTGAACGCATCGAGCAGCTCCTTGCCTAGCGAACGCTCCTTCTTGCTTTGCTTGCTGGCAAGGTAGATCCGAATTGCGTCCAGCAACGGAGAGTGCGGATCCAGAGCACCCGCTTTGTCGAGGAGTCGGAGCGCCTTGACCTCCGGCGACAGGTTCTTCTCGCCGTTGAGTACGTCGATGATCGCCTTCTGCTCTTGGGTGATGCGGACGGGCATCTTCTCGAACTTCGGGAAGAGGGTCGGCCAGAATGAAGAGAGCTCCGCCCGCAGCGTCTCACCTGGTGTCTGCCCTGAGCGCGGTGACAGTGCACGGCCCGAGCCACGGAAGATCACCTGGGCTTGGCGGATGCTCGTCTTGATCGCCTCACGGACTCTACGCTCGAGCTTGTCCAGATCGTTCGTCTCACGCTCTGCTGCTAGCTTGTGCGCCTCCTCGGACTTGTGAGGATCGCTCTTCCAAGTGCTGACCACGTTCCGCATGGCAAGAAAGCGATTGAGGTCTTGGTCAAACCCGGCGATGCGATCGCACAGCACGAAGATGGTGTATTGCTCGTCTGCGCGGAGACTCAGATCCTCCAGGTCAGGGACCTTCGTGCCGCCAAGCGCCGCGAGGGGCGAGAACATTCGCACCTCGATGTGCCCCGCCCGGAGCGCCAACGTTCCGTCCATGGACACCCGGACGTCGAACTCGGCGTCCTTAAACGCGACGGTCTCAAACCCGAGCAGCGCGCGGAGGTGGTTGGCCTTCTTGTCGGGGTCGTAGACGAAGTGCTTGGCGAGCCCTGCCTCGCGGTCCTGCTGCTTGAGCTGGGCTGCGACGGTGGCAACTTCATCCTCGAACGTGCGCCGTTCACCCGTGAGAAACTCGAACTCCTCCCCGATTCGCGCGACCATCTTGGCTGCGATGAGCTTGTCGAGCTCCGGTTGGAGTCGCGCGATTACGATCGGGAGGTCGTCGCTGGTGGATTCGACGAGCAAGCGAGCAAGGTTGTCGATCGTTCGCGGGATGTATGCGATTTCTCGGATGAGAAAGAGCACCTCGGCGACACGGCGTGTGAGCGCGCTGGCTCCTGGCACGACCTCCTCGATGCGCGACAGCTCGCGCCGCACGTCGGGACTGACCTCGCCTTCTCCGGAGAGGTTTCCATAGACCTCGTCGAAGGAGACGACCTCTCCAACTTCCAGCTTCAGGTAGGGTCGGCGGCCGGCGCGCAGGATGTCCTGCGCGATCGCGAGCAGCGTGCGCGTTGACCCCGAGAGCTGCTCGCCGCGTCCGCCTTTGGATCGAAGGCTCTTCACGATCTCCGGGACAAGGTGGATCTGGTACGGGAAGAACGGGTAGAGGGTGACGAACCGCTCGGCATCGCAGTCAGGTAGTTTCTGGCTCGTGTTGGCGAGCTCGCCAAGGCCGCGCAAAACCCCTGGCGCGGCACCGTAGGCTTTCGCGACCGCGTCCTTCCCGGCAATCTTCTTCTTGAAGATGCGGTCCTCGAGCACCAGTTCGATGTTTTCGGTCGTGAGCGACCATTTGTAGCGAAAGCGGCCCTCAATCTTCTTCATGTCGGCCTGCAGGGCCCGGGCGTTCTGGAAGATGGCGCCCATGTCCTCGTGGGTCGTCACGAAGATCCAAATCCGGCCCTGGCCCATCGCGGCCGCTTCCTCAACCAGCGCCTGGAGCTGCGCGAGGCGGCCCGCGTCGTCCTCGATCCACTGCCCCGACTCGTCGAGGACCAGGAGGATGCGCGCCGGCTTCTTCGTGTCCCTCTCGCGCTTCTCGAGATCGTCCAACATAGTTCGGACGAGAAACTGGGCGTTGAAGAGCTCGCCCTTCTCGGCGTTCTTCAGCTCCTGGGCAACGTCGTCCGGCGTGGTGAACGCGTCGGGAGCGACGTCGCATGCAGCCTGATAGAGGTGCTTCGCGTAGAACCCTGGGTTCTTTTGGATATCGGCCCAGGGCCGGTCGGCAAGGGCGGCAACCTTTGAATGGAGTGCGTCGAGGTTCCCGCGTCGGTCGATCTCTTGCTCGATCACTCGGGCGTAGAGGAAGTTCGAGCTGTAGCCGCGTGACTGGTAGTACTGAGAGAGCAACAGGCGCGGCAGCGGCGTCTTCTTGCTGTCGACCAAGGTGTTCAGGTTAAACGCCAAGACCTGCGTAGCGCACTGGTCGAGTCGCGCGAGGTTCCGCAGGATGGAGGCGCGGCGTGGAGCTCCTGGGGGCACCCGTGCTTCAAAGCGCTTGCTGGCGCTGTGGCCCCTGAGTGTTCGATTCTCCGCAAGCAACGACAGGACCTTGGCGAGGTGCGACTTGCCGGAGCCAAAGTAGCCCGAGATCCACGAGCCGATCTCGGTGGTCTCGAGACGGAAGGTGTCTGTGTAGTGCTCGAGAAATTCGTCGACGTACTTCTCGATGGTCGGCGTGACCACGTAGGCGCCGATCTCCGACGCGAGCTTCGCCTCGTCCTGAACCTCACCAACCTTGATGACCGGGTCGATCTTCTCTTCGATCCGTGTCTCAAAAATGTCCGCGAGTTTCATTGCCGCCCCTCGTTTCGCGTGCTCTTCATAGGATGTCACCCCGGTACATGAACTCTTCAACTCGCCCGACGAACGAGTAGACGCGTGCCTCGACGAGTACGCCCGGCACGAGCAGCACGACGGGACCCTCAAGCGCGGCGTGGTCGCTGTCCCAAAGCGTCTGCATGACCGCGCGAGGACCGGATGCCGGGTACAGCGCCGCGAGTCGTTCCAGGACCACGACCGGCCGACCCGATCCACGTTTGGCAGCGGCCTCGCGAACGCTCGTCGCCACAGCGCTAGTCCACATCGCACCGAGTTCCGAAGTCGGATCCGAGCCAGGCATCGGCTCGTTCATCGAGTCCACAAGCGCCGCCGCGCCAAACTGCTGGACCACTCGTTCGGTGACCTGAAGCACGTCGATCGTGCGTACAGAAAGCTCCGGCTCAAGCGTCGCCGCGATGGTGTGCCACTCCCTGAGAAGGGACCGCTCGATCTCCGGGGAGTAGACGATTGCCAGGAATGGAGCGCCCGTCTTGCGCCCAATATGGTCGTATCGCGTGCGCAGCCGTTCGACCGCTTCGCGAAGCTTCCACTCCCAGTCGGAGGAGCTGCGTCGCGACGGCGGAGCGTTTGAGTCGGACGAACTCATGACTCGCCTCGGGTAGGGAGCGCGGGGACCTCGAGGATGACGGTCCGCCCAGAGCGCTCGAACTGAATCTCGCCCCGCTGAGCGAGCCGGGCGAGGGCCATCGAGATGTCATGCGCCTCCCACAGAAATAGGCGCCAGTCTGGAGCTTCCAGGAGTGCCCGCCCCCGGAGACCCTCAGCGTGCAGCAGTCTGCAAACGTGCAGCGCAACCTCCGGTGGGACGGCGGGACGTTGGAGCACCTTGCGCTGGACCCCGGTCAGGACGCCGAAGTCACGAAGCGCTGACAGCACGTTGCCAGCCAACTTCTTCCTCGTGCTTTCACTCCACGTCCTGATGACGGGCTCCTCTCCATAACGGCTTGCAAGGAAGTCGAGAACATCATCCCGACGAACGCCTAGCTGCCGCTCCTGCCATCGCCGAAACAAGAACTCCGTGACAAACTCGAACGCGAGTCGATCTCTGCGCGCGTAGTGCAAGTATAGAAGCCCCTGAATCCTGGGGTCGTGAGGGTCGGTGGTCGCGGCACCGCAGAGGTCCGAGAGGACCCAGCGAGGAGGGTTCCACGCGAAGTACCGCCAGTGAATCGAATCCCAAATGCGTCTACGCGTCTCCCGGGCGGTCTGCCGGAAGAGGCGTGTCTCAAGCGCGGCGGCGCGAAGTTCGTCGCCGCGCGTCCCGTCCGAGAGCGCGTGAAAAACGGCGAATGCTTCATAGAGGAGAGCGCCCTTCGAGCTGTTGCGCGCGCTCGGGGGACTTGTGTCTCGCCCGAGATTCGGTCCATTACCGCCAATCGGCTGATGCGCGACCGGCGGGCTTTGCTCCCTGATCATCGTCGTCGCCCTCAGCGTCATGAGCTGTGTCCGCCGGGGATCTGGTCATCCGTTCCGCGGCTCCGCACCCACGCGTCGACTTCGGTCAGCTTGAACTTCCAAAGGCGCCCGATCTTGTGCGCGGGAAGTCCCTTGTTCTCGATCCAGCGGTAGATCGAGTCCTTCGCGACGCCGAGATGCCTCGCAACCTCGTCGACGGAGGACCAAGGCTCGGTCATCGTCTTGTCTCCCGTCGGTAAGCTCCCCACCAGGCTGCCGACAGTATCTGAGACGAGCTCCGTCGCCAATAGTCGGATAGAGTCGGCTTCCATCGGCATCGGAGAAAACACCGCGATGGCCGTGGCTGGCGAGGACCAGTGCTTCCGCCGAAGCCACGCGACGAAGTCCGGTCTCTTGCGTGACGCCACGCCAGTACGATCGTGGGCAAGGAGCGATGGCGCATCGATGGGCCCCAGGGGTCGTCCTCGCCGACATCGTGGCCTGCAGCGGTCACAAGAGGAGGCTACGAAAACGCTGGGCGATCTTGCCGCAGGGTCGGCGGCCTCACCTCCCGCCTTGACGATTTCGGCACCCGTGCTCAGGTTGAGTTCGTCATTCAGAGAGGCAGGAGGGACCTGGCCCTGCGATTGCCTCGGCAACCTCTGCGCGGAGCGGGAAGGTGCCAATGCCAGCCCCGCGCGAGCGGGGAGCGATGGAGCGAACGATGGCCGGGAACGGATTGGCGGCGCGCATGGAACTGTGCCGCGAGTGCCTCGTACTGCGCGGGCCGTTCTTTGACTGGAACAACGGGTGCGAGCGCGCGCAACGGTGCGGGTGCGAGGCTCGGGAGCCGCTGTGGAATGCGTTTGACTACAACTGCGCCGCCGAGCTTTGCCGCTGCTGCGCGGCGCACGTGATCCCGTGCGGGTCGAAGTGGAGCGTCTTCTTCTGCGCGGGATGCAAGCCGCAGGTTGGGGCCTACAACGGCGCCGCGGGGCGGAAGGCGATCCCGGTCGGACGCCACTCGATGATGAACGGGGTCGCGTTGAACACCATGAGCGCGGGGCGGGCGGGCGCCCGCAGGGCCTTCACTCGGGGGGTGTCCGGGGTGTTCGACGGGATCGATCAACTCGAGCGGTTCCACCGCGCGCAGGTCAGGCGCATCGTCTCGTCCGTCGACGCTCCGGGGCCGACCGTGCCCGCGCCGCAGTACATCGAGCACGCCACGCGAAGCCTACCCTCGCGGGAGGCGGTTTTCGCTGCGCTCATTCTCGAGACGGACGTTGCGGCCAGCGGCCCGTATGGGTCTCCGTGAGCACGCCGCCGCCTCCCGCCGTCATCGTCCACATCCCCCACGCCTCGCTCCACGTGCCGGGCGAAGTCGCCGGAGCCATGCTCCTGACGCCCGCAGAGCCCCAGCACGAGCTTTTCGTGATGAAAGACCGCTACACCGACGGGCTGTTTTCGCTCCAAGCAAGCCTGGCGATAACCGTTGCGTTTCCGGTGAGCCGCCTCGTCGTCGACCCGGAGAGATTCACCGACGACGAACGCGAGCCCGCACTGTCCGGCAGCCATCCGCGGCGATTTTTTTGCATGATTTCAGTGTCAATCGCAGACTTGAAGGTGCAGCGATGCAGGCGGAGTCTGGGCACGTTCCACTGCTCCCGCGGGGTTGATTTCGAACGTGGAGCTTGGACGTCCTGGTCCAGACCCGCAGCCGCCCGCCCGGTAGCCCTTGGGTCACCCCTCACGTTGAGGGCATTCACGGGAGAACGCCATGAGAGACGACGAGACGGGGCGCGCCGAGCGGGTCGCCCTGTTTCGCTACGGGCTGATCAGCGACCTGGTGCACCCCGGCGACGAAACACGCGGGCTCTACCGGCTTCGGGAGAAAGCCGCCAAGAGCAACTGCATCCCCGGATCGAGGCGCACGCTGCGCGACTGGCTCGGCGCCTACAAGGCCAGCGGCTTCGACGCGCTGCGGCCCAAGCCGCGCGCCGACATCGGCCACGCGGGTGCGATCCCTCAGCCCCTGGCCGATCTGAGGGTGATGCTCAAGGACGAGCACCGCGACTGGTCGGTCGCGATGGTGATCGACGCGGCACCGCCGGTCGCGGCCTTCCCTGCCTCGGCACCGCTCGGCGCATGCGCCATGAACCACAGGCGGATGTATTGGCCGAACGCCTTGGACAAGAGCTCCAGATCGCGATGGACACGCGCCTGCGCACGCTCGATCCGATGGAAGCGCCGCAGGAGCAGCGCTGTGTCGTTGGTGCTGTCGAGGTACTTGGGCAGCGCGTCTTCGATGACGGGCGCTCGGAGATGCCGCCAGCTGCGCAACAGTTCGTGAGGCGAGCGCGCAGCTCGACAGAGAGCCGCGTGCCGACTCGAACACGTCGAACTTTGGTAGTCGCAAAGTGGACCGCTCGTTCGCATTCGCGTGCGCCGCGCCTCCGAAGACCCGCTCTCCGTCGTCTCGTTCTCGCGGTCCGCCGAGGGCGTCGCGCCTTGCCACCTTCGGCCCTCCGGGTAACGGGCTTCTGCTTTTCCCCGTATCCCGCCAGCGGGAGCCCTCGGGGAAAGCAGCCCTTCATGGCAAGGAGCGCCGCGCGAACCGCGCGGGGACGAACGAGCCGACAGAGAGCGGCTCCCCGCAAGGCAGGTTCCCCGATGAACGCGACCAAAACATCGCTCCAGAAAGTCCCCGTCTACGAAGTGCGCCTCGTGCAGTCCCGTCGTCCTCTTCGCCTCGCCGAGACAACCCTCACGGACGCCCAAACCAGCGCACGCGCCCTTCATGCACTCATCGCGCTTACCGATCGCGAGCACTTCGCGGCCCTCTTCGTGAACGGCCACCACCAGGTCACGGGCGCGCATATCGTTGCCATCGGCGCGCAGCACACGATCGCCAGCATCGACCTGCGAGCCCTCTTCCGCGCAGCCCTTGCTGCCTGCAGCAGCGCCGTCGTCCTGGGGCACAACCACCCCTCCGGGGACCCCGCGCCGAGCCCAGAGGACATTGTTACGACCAAGCACATCATGCTCGCGGGAAAGATCCTCTGCATCCCGGTAGTCGACCACGTGATCGTGACACGCAATGCCGACCGCTATCACTCAATGTTCGAGCGAGGGACGCTCCCCGCCATCCAGGAATGAGCCGCAGCCGGCAAAACAGCGGGCAAGGCCGCGTCGCGGTGCCTCTCCGCGGCGCGAGCCACCGTTGACGCTGGCGTGGCCGGCCCCGAGTGGCTCGAGAAGGTGATCGTGCGGCGCCCCATGAGAAGGCGGAGCGATTAGCGCCGCCACGCCGGGTGCGCGCCTCGCGGAAGCTCACATGAGCTTGAGCAAGGCGACCGATGTGCCGGGGCTGCCTGGGGCGCCCGAATTGCCGTCCTCGCCCGTAGCCAACGCCCCCGTCCCGTGTCTGCCTGCGGGCCCCGCGGCGCCGCCGGCTCCGGGAGCCCCGAGCACCGTGTTCTCGGTAGTCGACGCATCCACCGTGATGGTCGAGTTCGAAGCAAGGACGCCCACGGAGATTCCCCCCGTACCTCCCGCGCCGCCGGATCCACCCGCGCCGGCTCCCTTCACCCGCGCCACCGGCGCCGCCGGGCCCGGCGGCCGACGTGGCGAGCGAGCAGCTCGTTAGGTTCATGGTGCTGCCGACGCTCGCAAGTGCGATGCTCGCTCCCCCACCGCTACCGCCCTTGCCGCCCGCGCCGCCGCACCCACCCGCGCCGCCGCCCCCGCCACCAAGGCTTGGCTGCTGGACGCTGCACTGGCCGTAGAGGGGATCGCTTGCGCCGGCGCCGCCCTGGCCTGGACTTCCCCCCGTGCCGTCTCCGCCACCCGTCGGCGTCCATCGGCTGGCGGATAGAGCCCCGAAGATTTGAGGCGCCGCAGCTACGCCGCCGTCGCCGGCCACCCCATCGGCCCCCGGATCGTTCGTGGTGACCTGTGAGCCCCCGTCAACGCCGGTGGAGGCGCCGATGGGGAGGCCATCGCGTCCGGCCGCGACGACGGGGGGCTCGGGGTTCGCGGTGCCCGCTGTTCCTTCGCCTCCCTGGACCCCGGCTGCGCTCGCGCAGCCGAGGCCGCCGTTGCCACCCGCCGAGCTACCGAACAATAGGCACTGGTTTACGGCGCCGGCTCCTCCCGAGATTGGGCTGAATAGACCACTGAGCGTCGTCCACACCTGCGCTCCGCCATTGGGGGCCAGCCCCATGTAGTTCGGGTTGGCGGTGCCATTGGCGCCGCGCGCGCCGTTCATGCCGCTGCCGGCGTTTAGCGCCACGCGCACCAGATTCACGGACGACGCAACGACGAGCGCGGCCAGGCTGGATTCGCCGGGCAACGTCGCATCGGGCGACGCGAAGGAAACGTCCTCGATCGCGACGCCGCCCGACGAGACGCCGGATACCGAGAGCGCGTAGGCGGGCGAGGGAGAGACAACCTGAGCGGCGGCGCCCGTGTACGTCCAGGTTCGGGCGCTTGCCCCGGGCGCACACGAGAGACCGCCGTACACGTTCACGGCGCTCGTGATGTGGACCTGCTCGCGATAGGTGCCGCTGCACACGTAGATTCGCGTCTTCTGGCCCAAGTTCGTAAGGGCTTGTCCGATCGTGGCGTAGGGCTGGGCTGCCGAACCGTCCTCCGCCCCCCGCTCGACGGCGCCTCCATCTTGACCGGCGTCGACGCTCACGGACGGCGCGACAAAGACGCCGTATGCGTCGTCGAGGACGCACGGGTCGTCCTTCGGATCCCGGGTGGGGTCGCAGGCCTTCACCACATCGGCGGAATCTCCGACATCGCCGGAGGCTTCACCATCGGCGGAAGCGCCAACATCGGCGGAGGCTTCAACATCGGCCGTAGCTCCGACATCGGCGGAAGCTCCAGCATCGGCGGAGGCTTCAACATCGGCGGAAGCTTCAACATCGGCGGAGGCTTCAACATCGGCGGAGACTTCAACATCGGCAGAAGCGCCAACGTCGGCGGAGCCGTCCGTGCCCGCATCCAGGCCAGCCAACGCAACCGGCGGTGGGACGCAAGTACCAAGCTCCACGCACGTGTCGGGCAGAGGGCCCGAGCACGAGAGGCCCGAGGCAACCGCGAACGCCGTCGCTGCCCCGCAGCAAGCGACGAGCCGTAGGACGAACTCGGACGAGCGCGTGCACCGTGGCGGCGCCTTGCCGGGCGCCCAGAAAGGGGCTTTCACGACTTTCTCGGCCGCCATCGCTTGCCTCCCCTCGCCGCAACGCCGTCGCGCTTGCTCAACTCGCGCTGGATGATCTCTATCGCACGCGCGTGCACTCGGTGAGCCCAGGAACGGCTGACGCCAATCGCCACGGCCGCCTCCGCGAGCGTCAAGCCGCTGAAGTAGCTCCGCTCGATCAGTTCGCGCTCCACACTCGGAAGGTCGGAGACGATGGTTCGCACGAGCGACGCGATCTCCGCCTTCGCCAGCGCGTCTTCCGGCGTCAGGCCGAAGCCGCCGACGCCGTCGCCGTCGCCCAGGGAAGGCTCTTGCGGAGGAGCTTGCATCCTCTGGCGCGCCCGAAACGGAATCGCGCCCCAGCGCCTGACGCCGTCGATCATCGCGTTTCGAATCCGGAGCGACGCCCAGCGCTCGAACGGCACATCGCGGTTCTCGTTGAACGAGCGCGCCGCGTCGAGCAAGCCCTCTCGCCCAAGCGCGCGGAGATCATCGAGGGTGCAGACGGGACCCACGCGTCGCGCAATCGCACCGGCGTGCACTTCGACCAGGGGCAGCCCTTCCTGGAAGCGCGCGAGCATCGCCGGGCTATCGACCCATTCGCCGGGCACCGTCGGTTCGCCGGTGACTTGGCTCAGGGCCACGCCCGTGGTCATGCCCGTCGCCGTAGACCTCCATTCGTCGGGCGCCACGGCCGTGATGACGTCGTCTGAATCGCAGCATGCCAGGGCGATCCCGCACCGCAGCTTCTTGGACGCGCTCCGGTGGAGGCTGTCGATGTACGACAGGAGGAGCTTGCCGGCGTCCTCCGCATCACGTGCGCCCGAACGCCAGTCCGCAATCGCGAGCGACACGGCGCCGCGGACCTCCTCCGCGCGGCCACGAAACCAAACGTCTTGTCGGGATCGTTCGATCTCGCTCAGAATTTTCACCAGGCGCTGGGCGTGGGCGATGACCCTTCGGAAGTCGCGCGGGTACTTGTCGTTGGATAACCCCATGTCGACCTCGCGTGCGCGCGCGCTACCAGCACCCATCGACGACAACGCCGCCGCTTTGTGCGCTCAGCATCGGACGGGCGGCGACCGCTCCCGACTTTGGCTTCCAGAGTATCCAGGTGGCGAGCGACGCTGCGCCAAGCACGCCGGCGCTGACGTACGAGGCGACCGAAACGGTCCAGTACGCGCGGTTGGTGTCGACGTCCCCTTTCAGTTGTGTGCATAGCGGCGAGGCGCTCGGACCCCGGCACTGATTGCCGTTCCAGGCGGAGCCGGGAGCGATCTGGCCTTGCACGTCTTGCGCGACATTTGCCTTGTTCGCGGCGGCAATGCCGAACCCCACTCCGAGTCCCGCGGCGACGACCGCTGCCGACCCGAGTACGACGACCGGGATCCACTTCGCGCGAGGCTCGCCGCTCTCCGCGCGTTCTTGCGTCTCGCGGCCTGGCGTCCACGCGATTGGCACGGGCGGCGGGGGAGCGTCGGCAATGCGCTGAAAGTGAAGCTCGACGAGCTCTCCGCCCCTGGCCGTCACATGCTGCGTCTCCGAGAGCGTCCCTTGCCGCGCTGTCACCTCGTGCTCGCCGGCGGCAACCACGATCGAAGTCACAGGTGTCGCGTTCGGCCCCGCGGTTGCCTTGACGCTTTGCTGCGTCGCCCCATCGACGAAAAGCTGCGCTCCCGCTGGCGCAAACATGTTGACGCGCGCGGTGCGCGCCTCGGCGCGGGGGAGCCACTTGGTGCGCACGGACTCGAGCTTCGCCGCAGGCTCGTCCGCGTAGGTCAGGTACTCGCGCAGATGCGCCGCGGCCTCCACGGGATGGGCCGCATTGAGCTCGGAGAGCGCGAGGTTGAACAGCGTCGCCGCCTTGGGCTGCATTTCGTAGGCGCGCGCAAACGCGGCCCGGGCGCCCTCGTAGTCCTCGTGTTTGAAATGGTCGGCGCCCTGCCGAATCAAGGCGCTCGCGGTCGGCTCGCCATCGGCAAGCGCCAACGTTGGCCACGCTGCGACGAGCATCGCTGCCAGGACGATGCGGCCTCTCACGGTAGGGCCCCGACGGCTGCCGCCAGGCCGGCTTGTCCCGGCGCGCCCATCGCGCCCGCGGGTCCCGTGCTGTTCGCGGCCGATGCGCCCCCCAACCCCGTCGCGCCACCTGAACCGGCAGCTCCGACCGAAATACCGGATACAACGGTCGCTTGAGGGAAGACCACGCCGTCGACCGTGGGCGGTGCGCCGACGTAACCGATCCCCAGCGATTGGCCTCCGGGCCCCCCTTGTCCGCCGTTGCCCCCTGCGCCGGCGCCTCCGGCGCCTCCGGCGCAACCAGAGCCCACGCCCGAGCCAGTCGGCATTCCCGGCGAGCCTCCCGCTTGTCCTGCTTCCCCCATTCCTCCCCCACCACCGTTTCCCGCAGCGTTCGTCGAGAGGGAACAGGCCACGAGGTTTACGCTCGACTGAAACGAGAGAAGCGCGATGGACGCGCCTCCCCCCCCTTGCCCCCCGCTCCGCCGCAACCCCCGCAGGCGCCCCCCCCACCCGACCCAGTCGAGAGGGGACCGTTGCCTCCTCCCCCGCCGCCCTGACCGGGCTTGCCATTATCGCCGACGCTCCCAGTACCCGGCACACAGCCGCTCGGCGAGCAACTTCCCCGCGAGGCACTAGACATATTCGGGGTAGGGACGGGCGCGTCGCCCCCGTTCGCGGGTGGACTTCCGCCGCTGCCACATACGACGGCATTCATGCCACCCGCGCCAGCTCCGGCATCCGAGTACGCCGGCGTTCCAGCGCCCGGAGACGGGATGTTCATTGGGCCGCCGCCCGCTCCTCCCGAAGTCTGCGATTGGTCGGCGCACGTACACGGTTTGCTCGGCGCCCCTCCGGCATCCTCGGCGTTGTTCCCATTGAGCTCCGCATACGCGGGCGGCGTGCCAAACCAGTTCGTCGCCGTGCTGGAGCCTGCCGGCGCGCCGTCGTTGCCTTTGCCGGCCAGCATCACCACGCGATCGAACTGCACGCCTTGGGAACTGCTGACGAAGACCGCGACGCTCGAAGCTCCGGCAGCGCCGTAAGGTGCGTCCTGCGCGTCGAACTCCAAGTCCTCGAACGTCGCGCCCGTCTGCAGGCTTTGGATCTTGAGCGCGTACCCGCTCAGAGCAGGCGCCACGCGGACTTTGTTCGCGGCTCCGTACGACCACGTCGCGCAGTCGAGCGCTCCGTACACGTTCACGCCATCGCGCGACGAGCCGACCACGAGCTGCTCCGGATACGAGCCAGCGCAAACGTAGACGCGCTTGCCTGCCGCCTTGGCCATGTCCATCGCGCGGCCGATGGTTCGCACGGGAGCCGACTTCGACCCTGGGTCGGTGTCGGACCCCGCGGGGGAAACGAAGATGCCGAAGGCGGCGTCGACCACGCAAGGTTCGTCATGAGGAGACTTCGTCGGGTCGCAGGCCGACGGCGCGACCTCGGCCTCAAGTCCGCCGTCGAGCGCGGAGTCGCCGACCTCCGCGTCAATTCGGTCGTCAGGCGCGGCGTCCCCTAACGCCGCCTCAAGTCCGCCGTCGAGCGCGGAGTCGCCGACCTTCGCGTCAATTCGGTCGTCAGGCGCGGCGTCGCCTACCGACGCGTCGGCGGGGCTGCATTCGGGCGACCCGGCTGCGCAGTACTCGGCAACCGAGGGCCCGCAGCCCGCGAGAACTCCGGCGCCGAGCAAAAACCATGGAAACGACCTCCGCATGTCCTCCTGCCCTCCCATCAGAACTGGCCCGCGACGCCGGCTGCGCCCGGCGCGAATTGCGGGATCCATTGCACCGATCCGGTTCGGACGACGGCGCCGGGTCCGGCCAGGAGGAGCACAACAATGGCACCGACCGCCGCGGTTGCGCCGGCGGCAAACGCGACACCTGCGAGGGTTTCGTCCGTGTAAACCTGTCCGATCGTGTCGCGCAGGCCCGCGCACCCCGGCGCGCTCGCGAGCCCCGTGCACTGGCCGGCCAAGGCCGAGCGCAGAGAACGCACCTCGGACGCGGCGCTGCTCGAGCGGGCTTCGAAGTAGACCCCGAGGGCGACGCCGAGACCGCCCGCCGCTGCGAGACCGACCGCGGTGGCGTGCGGCGCGCTCCACCAGGTTGCAGTGCGCGAAGGCGCACTGGGTGCCTGGACGCCCACCAGCTGTCGGGCAGCCGGCGCTGCACCGGAAGCCGGCGATGGTGCGGTCGTTTCCTGGTTCGGGGAGGCGACGGGCAGGTTCACTTGCACGATCTGGCCCGGGGGCGCCTCGACGTCGGCACGGGCGATCTCGGCTCCGAGCCGTGTTTCGACCCGGCGCTTCCCGGCCGTTACGTCGATCGGCGCCTCGATCGGCGCCACCCTGTCCGTGAAGACTCCGTCGACGGCCACCCGTGCTCCGTCGGTTGTTCGGACCTCGATATGCCCGGTCGCGCCGTATGCATCGTCGAGGTTCTGCTCGACGATGCTCCGCTGCTCGGCCGTCCACCCCGGCCACTTGAGGGCCTCCCGGAGATGACCGAGTGCCTCGACCATTTTGCCGCGCCGCATCTCCGTGAGCGCCCAATTGCGAAGGGTCGATGCACTTGGGCGAATCGCGTACGAGGATCGGAAGGCCGCTTCCGCGCGCACGAAGTCGCCCGCCTTTCCGGCGGTCACGCCCTCCTTGAAGAGCACAACGCTCGCGTCGGGGGCATTCGCTTCGCCGGCTGCTGCGGGGCTCGCCGAGAGAGCGACGCACGCGGCGATGCAAACCATTTCGCGTCGAGAGCGCCTCCTCATGGCTCCTCGAAGTACTGGTCCTTGGCCGGCGCGCTCTGCGCCGCGGCCAGCCGCGCGGCGCGGCCCCTCGCCGACAGATCGATGGTCCTCGGAGCTCCGGCCGAACCTGCCTTGCGAGTCGCGTCCGCTGAGGGCGTGGTGGAGGGGGCGGCCACTGGCCCTGCAGCCGTCTTCGCTGCATTCGCTTCGAGCGATTGCGCGCTTGCCCGACATGGGACCGCTGAAAGCGTGGCCGTCGGCTGCGGCGCCTCGATCGGCGGAGCCACCGTCTGGCCGCTCGGCACCGGCGCCGTCGCGACGCCTTCCCGAGGCCCCAACGGCTGGTCGATGGCAACGGGCGGGTCCACCCAGGCGGCTATCGCGGCGCCGCTTGCGCAAAGGCCGACCGCTCCCCACCCAATAATCCGCCACGTGCGTCGCGCGCTCCTTTCTGGCGTCAGAACGGTCGGCGCATCACGCTCCATGTCCTTCAAGCCCTGCGGTCCCCCGCCGCGCGGCGACACCTGCACGTTCGCGGCGGATTCGAGCCGCGGTTGACCCGACGTGCTCGCGGGGCGTCCCTCGCCGGCATACGCGGCGAAATCGGCGCCGTCGGACGACGGGCGCTCGACGAGCTGCGCGCGCCGCCTATGTCCCAACGCCAACGTGGGCAGCCAGCGCAAGAAGTCGTCCGTGTCGCGCTCACTTGCGCCGGCTGGGACATCTCTGCCCGACGCGTCGTTCGGCGTCGTGGCCTCGTCGGCGTCGGAGCCAGGACTCTCCGCGCTGGCGAGGGGGCGCCCCGTCGGCTCCGAGTCGTTGGTGCGATCGGGATCGCTCATCGTGTCACCGCGGGCACGTACAGCTCGTCACGCCCGTCGTCGGGGACGGAGGCCTTCGCCGACGGGCCTCTGATTGCCGGTCGAGGCGCGGGGGTCGCCTTCGACAAACCAGGGCCGCTCGCACCACCGTCCGGCCGAGCACTTGCCGCCTTCGTCATCCCCGGTTCCGTATGGGCGCCCAGTATCGGACTCACGACCGTTTCCGCCAGGGCCACCGGCGCACGGGCTGCCTCCAAAATCGACAGCGGTGGCGGAGCGCCGAGGCCGAAGTCGGTCGCCGTAGACACGGCGCCCGAGGTCGACGTTGCAACCGGCAGTACGCCGACGGTCCGACCTTCCCTCGAATGGATTCTCGTGCTCACGAGGACAGCCGCAAGGGCGACGACGCCTACCGACGCCAAAGCCATCCTCTTGGCCCCGCCGCGCGAGGGCTTTCCAGGGCGATGCGACTCCAACTTCGGCCCCGACTCGCCCGTCATCGGCGTATCGAGCGCTTGGTCAGCTACGTGCCCATGTTCTTGTGAGACCTCGGCCCGAACTGCTCCGGTCATCGCCTCGCTACCGACTCTCGGCCCCGCGGCGAGCGGTGGCGGCTTGGCCAACGAGCCTGCGCGCTCGGGCCGCGGCCAGGTGGGCGGCTCCGACGACTCCGAGAACTGCATGCTTACCTCGAACGCGCCGGCTGGTCCCGCCGCCGCGAGCTGCGGCGGGCCGGCGTGCGGCGACACGATGCGCTCGAACGTGTCGTCCTCTTCGCGAACGAGGGCGCCGCCCTCGGCGAGCGTTCCCACACTCGGATCGGTGGTGTTCGCGTCCCCCGTCGCGGGCCGATCGCCAATGCGCTGCAGGCCCCGGAGCTCGAACATCAGCCCGTGCAGCGTGTCGTGGCGCGCACGGGGATC
>JBEKXD010000121.1:0-9859 GCA_049512415.1 Polyangiaceae bacterium | reverse complement strand
GCCGGACGGGATTCGAACCCGCTGGATTGCTCCGTGAGGTTTCTGCTTCTGTAGTCGCTCTACATCGCTTCCTCCTCACCCAGGCTTTTCCTGGCGCACCGAAGGGATCGGCCGAAAGACGCTCCTTCTAGACCGCGGGCGTCTCGTGGGCGCTGATCTCACGCCGAAAGCGCTCCGGATCCTTGAAAAGTTCGGATAGGCTTTCGCGCGCCAGCTCGGCCAATCTGCCCGGTTGCGGACCGAGCGCGCACAGCAGGAAGACTGCCTCACGAAGCATCGGAGCGCAGTCAGCTCTCATGCGTGCCGATTCCACGTCCGAAGTCAGGTCGCTTCTCCGTGCGGCGACCTCGAAATCAATGACCACGATCTCGAGGGGCGATGGACAGACGATGAAGTTGTGGAGCTCCGCATCCCCGTGGACCAGTCCCCCGTCGTGGAGACGGCGCATGCTGGAAAACGCGCTCTCGAGAAGATGGTAGAGCCCCGCGGCGGGTGCGAGGCCGAGCTCGCGTGCCTTGGCCAGATTGCGCTCGTCCGATTCTCGCGCGAACGGCGATAGCCTCGCATACGGCACCCCGGGAAGGAGGCAGGTGCGAAACACGTTCGCCTCGTACCCGATGGGTGGCGGTATGTCGATGAGCGCCACGGCGTCAGATTGCCGCTCGTATTCCTCTCTGGGATCTCCGTGCAGACGCGCCGGAAAGTACGTCTTTCGAAAGTGCAACGGGAAGCGCCGGGCGAGCGGGAATTTCGATCGGGTCTCGATCCCCGCGATCACGAGGTCCGCCGACATGAGCGGCATCCCTTGGGTCTCCCGTTTCACGATCGTCCGAACGACGAAGTCTTGTGAGGGCGGCTCGACGATCGCGTGGGCGTACTCGCTAGCGAGGCGCACCGCGTGCCGCGGGGATACCGCCACGAGCTGCCCATCGTCCATGCCCTGCACTCAAGCCGGGAAGCCCACCGTTACCCGTACGCCGCCGCCTGAGTCGGATCCATGGCCCACATGGACGGGTGCGTCGCCAAGTTCCAAATGGCCCCCCTGGGCCGCCACGACCTGAGTGGCAGCGAACAGGCCTACTCCGGAGGGTCGACCGAACGTACCCGGCTCCACGTCGAGATCGAGCAGGGCGCGCCTTGCTGCCTCGGGAAGCTTCGCCCCCGCATCGTCCACCCAGAGTCGCGGCCCCTTGTCGTCGGCAGCGTCCGGCGCAAGAACGGTGACCGTGGCACGGGCGCCCCGCGGCGTCGCCAACACGGCATGGGCCAAGAGCGCCCGCAGCACCGCCGCCGCCGAGCGCGGCGCGACCGTGGCCATCACCTGGATCCCGGGGTCCGGCGGAATTGTCTGCACGTCCACCGTCACTCCGGCTCGGAGGGCTCTCGGCGACAACGCCCGGACTTCCGCCCGCGCGACCTCTACCAGGTCGACGGACCGACGGGCTTCGAGGGGGTCGGCATCCCCGATCGCGGTGAGCTCGCTCAAGAAATCCTGGACTACGAGCAGTTTCCCTCGAATGGCTTCCATCCGCTCTTCGAGCGCTGTGCGCAGCGGAGCCGCTTCCAGACCGGCGGGCGCTCCATTCCCGGAGGTCGCCACGGCCCGCAATTCGGAGAGCTCGCGGCCCACGGGCGATAGCATCATGCGCAGCGCCGCAGTTACGCCCCCTGCAAAGCGGACGAGAACCGCTTGCCTATCAACGGCTGATGTTGCTGGTGGCGGCGCGGTGGACATCGGAGCGCTCTCTTCGGTGGCTGACAGGACCGAGGCCAGCTCTCGCGCGTAGACCTCGCCTTGCTTTCTCGCCTCGTCGAGCTCTTTGCGAAGCCTGGCGACGTCGTCGCGCACCTCCTCCACGCCTTCCGCCGGCAACGACAACACCTCCGTGCTTCCTTCAAGCTCGAAGCGCCCACCGTATCGAAGAGCCATACGCGCCAGCCATGCGCGTTCGGTGTCGGAGATCGTCGACCCCTCCGGCCCGAGCACGATGCCCGTGACTACCTCATCCCCCTCACGACGGATGGTGATGACACTGCCCGTCCCGCTGCCGAAGCCCACCATTACGTGCAGCATACGGCGCAGCTCAGCCTCATCCCCGAACACCTCGGTTCCGCTCCCAGGCGCGATCGAGACACGCGCCTCCGGAGCCACCTCCCAGAGCAGAGCAGCCACGTCAATGCGACCCCTGCGTCCGCGGGCTCCAGGAGGACGCGAATGCAAATGCGCCAATCCCTTCATGGCGTCGTCGAGCGCCGATAGCGTCGCATCCACACCCATAGCATCCACACCTGGAGGAGGTGGCGCCTGTGTGAGCGCGGTGACGCCCTTGCGCAAACGCTCGGCGGCCCCCTGCGCCTCCTGCATCAACAGCCAGCCGAGCTCCTGGCGCGTGAGCTTTCCCTTCGCCACGATTCCCAGAATGCCAGAACCTGGCGGTCGGGTCACGGTGCATGCGCCGCTGCGCACCCGCAAAACCGCGCGTGCCTGACCCGGATTGTCACGCGTCCGTTTCCCGCACGCAACTCGAGGGGGCCACCCGCCTTGAAACTACATCACCCACAAGAAGGATCGCCGGAGTCACGAGTCCTGCGGAGCGGACGCGGCACGCGATGTCGGTCAGGGTTCCGACGACCGTTCGCTCGTCCGGTAGGGTGGCGCGTGACACGACGGCAGCCGGCGTGTTCGAAGGGTGGCCGCTCGCAATGAGGGCGACGCACGTCGAGTCGATGCGTTCCAGGCCCATGTAATAGACCAGAGTTCCGGAGGGCTTTGCCGTCGCATGCTGACTATCTCGCCGGGAGTTGTCGCCCGCCGCGTGAGCGGTCGCGAACGTGACGCTCGAGGCGCATTCACGGTGCGTCAGAGGAATGCCGACGGCCGCCGCTGCCCCAAGAGCGGCTGAGATTCCCGGAACGATCTCGAATTCGATACCCGCGGCGGCCAGTGCCTCAGCCTCTTCGCCTCCGCGTCCGAACACCATCGGATCGCCGCCTTTCAGACGGACGACGCAGTGGCCCTGGCGCGCCCGCTCGACGACGAGCGGGTGGACAGTCTGATCGTGGTGGCGACAGCCGTGCGCCCGTCGCCCGACCGCGATCCTCTCCGAAGTGCGCGGCACGAGCGCGAGGATCGTTTCCGACACGAGCTCATCGTACGCGACGACATCGGCGAGGCGCAGCACGCGGGCTGCCCGCACCGTGAGCAAGTCCTCGGCGCCGGGACCTGCGCCTACTAGCCACACCTTTCCCGCGATCCCACGGCGCGGCCAGTCCGTCGCCGCGCCTTTCGCCATAGGAGACACCGTGTCCATTTAGTGAACGTCCTATCCCGGTCAACGCGCTCGCGGGAAACGCTCAGTGCTCGTATATGATTACGTTGTGATAGCGAGCTTCCGACCCCGCTGGGTTCTCATACGAGTGGGCTCGGTCCGCAGAGAAGGCGATGCAATCTCCAGTGCTAAGGTCGTAGCTTTCATCGGCCACCCACATCCGGAGCTGGCCCGTCAGAACCACGATGAGCTCGTGCGTCCCCGGCGCATGGGCCTCGGACGCGTGCGTCGATCGGGCGGCGAGGCGAAGCTCGTAGAGCTCGACGAGCGGCGAGGCGCCCGCAGGAGCGAGCGGACGACTTTCGAACTTGCCATCGGCCGACCGCAAGAGTTGAGCATCTTGGCGCCGAAGGACGACTGCCCCAGATCGGGGCGTGCCAATGAGCTCCGACAGCGGGATGCCGAGACCGACGGCGATCTTCCACAGCACTCCGACCGTCGGGTTGCTCTTGCAAGTCTCGATTTGGGACAGGGCTGCCCGACTGACGCCCGATGAGTGAGCGAGATCGTCCAGGGAAAGCCCTCGGGCCTTTCGGCGCTGCCGAAGGTTGTCCGCCACGCGACGACCGAGCTCGGCGGCTCCCACCTCGTCACCGACAGACCCGCTGCGGCGATTCGACTTGCGTGCGGGTGCCTGCTCCTCCATTTTATTCTCCATATCATCCACAATAGCGAACACATGGTCAACCCCACCGTACCCTCGGACCCAAAGAACGACGTGGCTGCTCTGCAATCGATTGCGAGCCCCAACCTACCACGCGGCGCTCGCCACGACGTCCCTGCACATGGAGGGGTGCTCGTCGACCGGCTCCTCCAAAGCGGCCCGGCCGCTGACGAGGTGCGGCGAGCTGCGTCGTTGCCGGCGGTTCGGCTGGACGCGCGGACCGGGAGCGATGCCGAGCTCATTGCCACGGGCGTATTTTCCCCTATTGACGGGTTCCTACGCAGAGCGGACTACCGAGCGGTGATCGACACCGTCCACCTGGCCTCCGGGTCGCTGTTTCCGATCCCGATCACACTGAGCATCCCGCCGGAGGACGCTTGGCGTTATCGAGAGGGGTCGGATGTGGGTTTGGTCCATTCCGACGGCAACGCCGTGGGCACGCTCACGGTGGACGAGATGTATCCACTCGACGTGGACGTGGAGGCCCGAGAGGTATACAGGACGACCGATTCCAAGCACCCGGGTGTTGCGTACCTCTTGGCTCGCCGGGGCCACATCGCCCTAGGGGGCCGCATCACGCTCGCGCGACGCACGGTCGAGCGCCAGTTCGGCGAGTGCCATCGCGATCCGGTCGAGCTCCGCGCCGTGATCGCTAGCCGTGGATGGAGACGCACCGTGGCGTTCCAGACGCGCAACCCCATCCACCGCGCCCACGAGTACCTCTTGCGATGCGCGCTCGAAGTGACCGATGGACTGGTCGTCCACCCCCTCGTGGGCGAAACGAAGGGAGACGACATCCCGGCTCCTACGCGCATGCGCTGCTACGAAGTGCTTCTCTCCGAGTACTTCCCGAAGGAGCGGACGCTTCTCAGCGTGTTCCCGTTCGCGATGCGGTACGCCGGCCCGAGGGAGGCTTTGCTTCACGCGATTGCAAGGCAGAATTACGGTTTCTCTCACTTTATCGTCGGGCGTGATCACGCCGGCGTCGGCGCGTACTATGGAACGTATGACGCGCAACGCATCTTCGATACGCTTGCGCCGGGGGAGCTCGCGATTCAGCCCCTCTTCTTCGAGCACTGCTTCTACTGCCGCGCGTGCGGATCGGTCGCCTCCATCAAGACGTGTCCCCATGGCGACGCTGAGCACGTGACCCTATCTGGAACGCGGGTCCGCGAGCTCCTAGGGCGCGGCGAGGCTCCGCCGCCCGAATACTCCAGGCCCGAGATCGCCGCGCTACTCATAGCTGCCTACCGGCAGTCGAACGTGGAGAGCTAGAACATGGTCAAGCGAAAGGACGGCGTCGTGCTCTGGTTTACGGGCCTTTCAGGAGCCGGCAAATCGACGCTTGCCGAAGCGCTCATTCCGAAGCTGCGCGCCCGCGGCAAGAAGGTCGAAATCCTGGACGGCGACGTCGTGCGCACGCACCTGTGCAAGGGCCTCGGGTTCTCACGCGAGGACCGCGACACCAACATCGCCCGGATAGCCTTCGTCGCGCACCTTCTGGCGCGCAACGGCGTGTTCGTCCTCGTCGCGGCGATCAGCCCGTTCCGCAGCGCGCGCGACGAGGCGCGTCGAACCATCGGAGACTTCATCGAGATTCACGTCGCGCCGCCCCTGGACGAATGCATCAAGCGCGACGTCAAAGGGCTGTACGCGAAGGCCCTCGCGGGCCAGATTTCTCAATTCACCGGCGTCAGCGATCCCTACGAGGAACCGCTCTCGCCCGAGCTTCGCATCGACACGAGCGCAATCTCCGTCGACGAGGGCACCGCCCGCATTCTCTCCAAGATGCAGGAGCTCGGATACTTCGAATCGAGCGACGGCGCGGAGCGTATCGACGCCTGAAGATGGATCCCAGCTTTCCCACCCCATGTGCCTCGAGACCCGACATGAATCGTCCCGTTCACCTTCCCAAGTTCTCTGATAAGCGTGATATCGTCGAGTTTGTCGACGTGCTCGCTTCCTTCGAGCGTGGCGAGATTGGTCCAGACGAGTTCCGAGCATTTCGTCTTTTGCGCGGCGTCTACGGGCAGAGGCAAGCCGACGCCCAAATGTTGCGCATAAAGATTCCTTTTGGACGCCTGGGCCCCGACCAGCTCGTCGCAATCGCGGACGTCGCCGATCGTTACTCTCGAGGTTTTGGTCACGTCACGACTCGACAGAACATCCAACTGCACTTTCTCAAGCTTGAGGATTCCGAGGCCGCCATGCGACGCCTCGATGAGGCGGGATTGACGACGCGTGAGGCGTGCGGGAACTCGGTGCGCAACGTCACCGCTTGCGAGCTCTCCGAGGTCTGCAAGGATGCGCCGTTCGATGTGACGCCGCATGCGGAGGCCGTCGTCCGCCACTTCCTTGGGCACCCCCTTTCGAGCAGTCTGCCACGAAAATTCAAGATTGCGTTCAGCGGGTGCGGACACGATTGTGCGCTCGGCGCGATTCACGACCTCGGGTTCGTAGCGCGCGTCCAGGATGGAAGGCCCGGCTTCAAGGTCTATGCCGCGGGCGGGCTGTCGACCACTCCGCAGGCGGCAATTACGCTCCAGGACTTCTTGCCCGCCGAAGAGCTCGGACGTCTATGCGAGGCCGTGGTCCGCCTGTTTCACGCGCTCGGAAACCGACAGAACAAGTCGCGTGCTCGCCTCAAGTACGTGCTGCGCAAGCTCGGCGAGGAAGGCTTTCGAGCCAAGTACGCGGAGGCAAGAGCCGCGGTCGACGCCGAAGCACCGCCCCCGTTGGCTCTGCCCGAACGGCTGGACAACACGCCGGCCCCGCCCGTAGTCCACCACGGGTCGGATCCCGACGCCGACTACGTGGAGTGGCGCGATTCCAACGTGGTCGAACAGCGCCACGACGGGTATCGAGCCGTCTACATCCGGCTCGTGCTCGGCGACATCACCAGTCACCAACTTCGTGCGCTCGCGCAGCTGCTTTCGCAGTTCGGTGATGGAACGGTCCGCCTCACCGTGGACCAGAACCTTCTGGTCCCATGGGTAGATCAGCGCTCACTCCCCGCCATGCACGCGGCGCTCAGCGCCATCGACCTGGCCCGCGCGGGAGTCCACACCGCCCGCGACGTCACGTCGTGCCCAGGCGCCGAGACCTGCAACCTCGCGGTGACATCGTCGCGACAGGTAGCGCGCGCGATCGCCGATCGCCTAGGCTTGTCGGACGCGGGTGCGGGGCGAGGCGCGACCATCAAGGTGAGCGGATGCCCGAATTCGTGCGGCCAGCATCACATCGCCGACATCGGGTGGCATGGCGCGGCGAAGACCGTCGATGGCGTAACCGTGCCTATGTACCAGTTGCACCTGGGTGGCGGCGTGGATGAGAACGGAGCCCGATTCGGACGACAGGTGGTCAAGGTCATCGCGAAGCGCGTTCCGGAGGCGGTGGCAGCCCTCATGAGCCTCTTCGAGACCGAGCGGACGGCAAGCGAATCGCCGTCCGACTACTTTCGCCGTGTCGATCCCAAGCGCGTCGCGACCGCCCTCGGCGAGCTCGTATCGCTCGGTCCCGCGAAGGGCGAGGAAGTCGACGTGGGTGCGACCACTGGGTTCGAAGTATCCATCGGCGCGGGGGAATGCGCCTCGTGACCGGGATCGACCTGGAGCGCGAGAACGTTTGCCTCGAACTCGCGTCTCCCGAGGAGCGCCTCGCGTTCGCCGTGGGAGTCTACGGTGAGCGACTGCTCTTCACGTCTTCGTTCGGCGCCGGAAGTGCCGTCATGCTCCACTTGTGGAGTCGTGTGGCGAGACACCTCCCCGTGGTGATGGTCGATACCGGCTTTCTGTTCGACGAAACGCTCGCCTACAAGGACACCCTCGCCGAGAGGCTCGGTCTCCGCGTCGAGATCGCGCGACCCCATACGCCGACCTCCGAGTTTCTCGCAGCGCAGGGAGCGGACATCCAAGCGCGCAACCCGGACTTTTGCTGTGCCCGAAACAAGGTCGATCCGCTCAAGCCGTGGATCGAGCGCTCGCTTGGATGGGTGAGCGGTCTCCGCAGGGATCAGGGCCGGACGCGGGAGCGCGTGCCGATCCTGCAAGCCACGACCGACGGCCCCGTCAAGGTCCACCCGCTTGCGACGGTGACCGCTTCGGAGGCCCGCGAATACATGGCGGCGCACGACCTCCCGGAGCATCCACTCAGGGCGAAGGGATATCTGTCCATCGGATGTTGGCCCTGCACACAGCCCGTGGCGGACGGGGAAGACGAGCGGGCCGGCCGGTGGCGTGGCAAAGGCAAGACGGAGTGCGGCCTCCACACATTCTTGAAGCCGAAGCAAGCCTAGTGTCCCGTCTCTGAAGTGTCGCGAATTTCGTCGAGCTGGCCGTTGGTCCCGCACGTTTGAACGCCGTTCGCCGAGCACTGCGTCGTCCCCGGAGCGCACGCCTCGCAGACTCCCTTCAAACAGACGGGGGCACTGTTCGCGCACACGGCGCACGCTTTGCCGCCCAGGCCACACGCCGTGGCGCTCTCTGTCGTGCTGCAGGCTCCGCTCGCCGTACAGCACCCGTCGGCACACGTCGTCGCGTCGCACGCGGCGGTCCCGGTCGCGGACACCAGCGTCGGACGGGCCGCCTCCGTAAACGCGAAAGTCTTCGATCCGCCATTCGCCGGGATCGCTGCGGTACCCGGCGTCACGGTGAGCTTTGTTCCCGACTGGGCAAACGTTCCACCGGAGGTGCCCGAGATCGCCGTCTTCGTGTTGAGATTCAGGACGACGGTCCACGACGTCGTCGGCGCAACACCCGTGTTGGTGACGCGCACCGTCACCGGATAGCCGTGGGAGTTCTTGTTTCCGACCGCCACGGTGGCCGTGACCGCCTCATCCAGCGCGGACGACGCCTGGGAGACGATTCCGTCTTGCGGCGCAGCGCCATCCTCGCCGGGCGCGACGGCGCACGCGGCAACCACGAAAAGACTCATCGACAGCCATTGACGCGTGATCATGGAGATCCTCATCATTCGCGTGGATAGTCTCGCAAGCGCAGTCTTCCGCGCACGACTGTCGTGCGACGCTTAGGTTATGAGCGCTCCCCGTTTCCACGATGGGACCCGGAAGGAGCCAGACGCGGAGGCGTGACTACTGGCAAATGAACGGGAGCGTGTCGCTGGTCAATTGGCAAGTCGTCCCGCTGGGGCACGCGGTGTTGTCTGGGGAGCACACCTGATAGTAGGCAATGCAAGGGGCATTGCTGACCGGGCAGGTCGTTCCCGGGTAGCACTGACTCGACGGTCCGCCGCAACTGCCCTCCATGCAGCACACCGACCCGGCATTGCAATCGTTCGGTCCGTCGCAGTAGAAAGTATTTCCGGTGCCCCCGCCCCCGCACTGGACACACATATTCTCCTCCGTGCACGTGTTGGTACACCCCTCGCTCGTCGGGCACGACAGCCAACCGCACGAGACCTCGCCTGCCACTTCGGCGTCCCCCATGCAGATTCCCTGCGGGGAGCAAGCCCCCGTAACGCAGTCCGCACTCGTGACGCACGCCTGACCAAGATTGGCTAGGCAAGCCTTTCCTCCCACGCAGGATCCTCTCTCCCCTCCTCCGTAGAGGCACGACGTACCGTCAGGCGAGGGTGTCGTGTTGATGCATTGCTGGGTCCCCGACGCGCACGAGAGAGTTCCACCCGTCTGGCAAGTGTTGTTGCAGCTTCCGCCCGATTGGCACGAAACGCAGGTGCCGCTATTGCAGACTTCATTCGTGCCGCAATCGTAGCCATTCGGCTGAGCGGGGTTGGAACACGCCCCCGTGCTCGGATTGCAGGTGCCTGCGGCGTGACAGGCGTCGCTGGCCTTGCAGGTGACGGCGGGCGTTCCCACGCACTCGCCCGCTTGGCACGTGTACTGGTCGCA
>JBEKXD010000120.1:0-18097 GCA_049512415.1 Polyangiaceae bacterium | reverse complement strand
AGATCAGGTACTCGCGGCGACCTCGCTCAGCAGCCCGACGGCGATGTTCTTCAAGGGCTATCTGGCATTCCGGCACAACGACAACGCCGAGGCTCGAGCCGCGTTGAGCAGGACGTCGGGCGGCTCCGCGGACATCACGGGTCGCGCCCGATTCCTTTTGGGCGAGATTGCGTATGCCGAGTTTCGCGCCGTTGGGACCAAGTCGGATCTTGCTGCAACTCTCGACGCGAACGTCAAGGCGCTCGCGGCGGTAGACGCGGCGTTCAAGCCGGTCGTCGAGGGAGGCGACGCGCGCTGGTCGATGGCGGGTTTGGCCAGGGTGGCCGATGCCAACGCGAAGTTTGGTGTGCTCCTTCGCGGGCTCGAGCTGCCGGCGAGTCTCCCTGAGCAGGACAAGCAGAAGCTCAGAGCCGCGCTCGAGGCTCAGGCAGCGGCGGCGGACAAGCGGTCCGCCGAACTGCGAACGGCCTGCGCGAACCAGGCGCGGAGGGCTGGCCTGTTCTCGGATGCCGCGAAGAGTTGTTTGACCAATCAACCGCTGTCCGATTCGACTCCCATGTACAAAGAAGCTGTCGCCCGAACCGGTGGGGATCCGCCTGGGGCTGCTGCGCTTCAGAAGGCGCTCCTGAAGAATGCCAGGGACATCGACGCGTTGCTGAAGTTGTCCGAGCTCCATCTTGCGGCCGGGAACGCCGGGATCGCCCTTCTGCTTCTCGAGCGAGCCGAACAGGTGGGGAGTCGAAGGGCGGCCGTCGAGAACCTTCGAGGCCTGACCTACTACCAGCTCAACGACCCGCAGGAAGCGGCAGCCGCATTCAAGGAGGCCGTGGCCACTGATCCGTCCGAACCCCACTGGCATCTGAACCTCGCAGCCCACTGCGCAGCGTTCGGGCAGATCGATCTGGCGAGAGCCGAGCTTCAGAAGAGCGGCGCGGTTCCCACTTCGCCTCGCGGGCCGAGCGATCACCCGGACATCTCGCTTCTCGGGCAGGTCAGGACGGACAAGAAGAGCCCACGGGGTGCGCCATGAAGCAACAGAGTGCCATTGGAGCACTGCGCTTGACGAGTCGCCGTCTTGCCCGATTCGGGTGCATCATGGTTTTCATGCTGACCGCGGGCTGCGGTGCGGGAGCGATTGGGTTGACGCGCGAGGAATACGAACGACTGCCTCGTGAATATCGTCAAGAGATATTCGACGCTGAGAACGATGTCGTCATCGCCCGCAATCGACTCGACGAGGCTACCGAGCGCGAGGCTGCAGCGGAACGCGCCCAAGCCGAGCTTGGACTACGATGGCAGAAAACGAGCCAGCGACTTTTGAATTCTCGGATGTCTGCGATGATTCCCAAGGCGCACAATGTATTCGACATGAGCGTCGCGTGCGCGACGGCCCTCGTCGACGTGGCTCAGGCTGCCATTCGCAAGACGGAGGTGGATGTGCAGCTGAACCGGGCACGCCTTCATCTCGTACGCCAAAGACAACTGGCGCGAATCGGCCGGGCGACGCTGGCTTCGCTGAAACCGCTCGAGGACGCGGTCGCTGACTTGGACCGCACTCTGAAAGCGGCATCGTCCGATGAAGTCGAGTCCCGCACGCGCGTGCAGACTCGGCTGAATGCGTGGAAGGCCGCGGAGGACCAGTATGTTGGCGCCACTGGTGACTATGACACCGGGGTTTGGGGGGATTGACCATGCCACTGGCGCTCCAATGCATCCACGGAGACGGACTCTGGCCCACGCATAGTCGAACCATCGGTCGTGACTCTTGCCGCAATCGCTCGCACGGGCAGCCCACCAGTATCTGGGAGGCAATCCTCTTCGCGAACGCCGCGCGATTGCGAAGTGGACTCGTCCTCCTGACCTGCATCGCAGCCTGGGGGCCCACGGCGCGCGCCTTCGATGACACCACGCTGGACTCCGGTGGTTCGGCTATCCAGCCCCCGCCGGGCTTCACCTCCGATGCCGGGACGAGAGCGGATTCGCATACCAGCGGACCGCTGTTGCGGATTGAGGAAGGCAAGAAAGCCGCGCAGCGCGGTGATTGGACCCAAGCCGAGCAAGCGTTCACCGACGCCACGGCCATGGCGCCGGCCGACGTGAACGTGGCTCTTGCCGCGGGATCGGCGTACTACGCCTTGGGCCGCGCTGACAGTGCTATCCGCACGTGGACCCAAGCTCTCGCCATCGAACGATCGCCCGACCTTCTGTTCAATTTGGGCATCGCATACCGAAGCAAGAGTCTCTATGCGCAGGCCATTGTGAGCCTTGAGGAGGCCCTCGCAGGAATCTCGCCCCCGCCCTTCGACGGACTGTTTCAGCTCGCGGATACGTACGTGCGGGCAAACGATACAGCCAAAGCCCTCGAGGCTTACAAGCGGTTGACCACGGAGTATCCGCAATCGGCCTCAGCGTGGAACAACTATGGGAATCTTCTCGGCGCTGCTTCTCGTCTCGCGGACTCCATTGCAGCCTTCCAAGAGGGACTCCGGGCTGCTCCGAGCGACGGAGACCTCTACTTTAACTTGGGTCGGGCGCAGGCCAAGGCGGGCGACATTTCTGCGGCGATCGCCTCGTACGAAAGCGCCGTGAAATTCGCTCCCGCACTCTCCGAGGCTTGGAACAACTTAGGTGTCCTATACGATCGTACGGGCCTCACGTCTAAGAGCTTAGTTGCCTTCCACCAGGCTTCTTCGGCCCGCGCAACATTCGTCAACGGCCGCTACAACTACGGTGTCGCTCAGCTCCGACTCGGCCATCTGAACGAGGCCGTAGCTGCGTTAGAAGCAACCGCGCGCCTCGACCCGAAGAACTCGGACGCGTTCACGATGCTCGGCGAAGCCTACCTGCGCGCAGGGCGCACCGCCAACGCCATGTTCGCTTACAAGCAGGCCCAACAGCTTGCGCCGAGAGACCCTGCAGCGCGCCTCGGCTTGGGAATCGTCGCCCTCGAGAAGCACAACTACGACGACGCGACGCGCCTCTTCAACGACGCGATCGCGCTCAATCCATCAGACGGCCTCGGCTATCTCATGCTCGGTCGGGCGCTGCTCTCAAAAGGGGACGTGGCGGGTGCGGTGGCGACGTCAAAGGAGGCGGCGCTTCGAGCACCGAACAGCCCGGACGTTGCGATGGGCTTGGGAGCGGCGCTCGAGAGACAAGGGATGCTCGCCGAGGCTCTCACCGAGTACGAGCGAGGGATGCAATTGGCACCCCGGGACGCGCAGAACAGACTGATCTTCGCTCGCCTTGCAGAGCGGCTCGGCGCTTACGATCGCGCCCGCGACGCCTACCAAAGCGCCATATCTCAGGACGGTGGTGAGGTCGAGGCGCGCAAGCGCCTTGCAGAGCTTCAGGAAAGGCGCGGACATCTGGACCAGGCGACCGCCGTGCTGACGGATGCCATAAAGGTCTTTCCGGGCGAGCAGGATCTCAGAGTCCAGCTTGCAGAGGTTCAGTACCGGCAAAGGCAGTACGCATTCGCAGAGACGACTCTCCAGGCCGCTCTTAAGGCGCCTGGCTCCCATCTTGCGCGCGCCCACTATTTGATGGCGTTTCTCGAATATCACAAAGGCCGCCTACCGACAGCGCTCAGCGAGCTCGATAGTGCCATCGCGCTAGCTCCTGACATGGCGGACGCCTATTATCAGCGAGGCGAGATCTACGTGGCCATAGGCAAGACGGACCTCGCGAAACAGAGCTACGCGAAGGCCATAGAGATTCGCGGAACGTACACCGATGCGCTTTTGGCGATTCAGCGGCTTCAAGACAAGGCGACTCCATGATGGATTGCGGAGGATGGGATGCTCGACGTCATTCATATGATACGGTCCGGCGGGATCTTCATGTACGGGATTCTCGCTGCCTCACTGGTCGCCGTCTCCGTTATCGTTCAGCGTTTGTGCACGCTTTGGATACTCTACCGCCTAGACATCGAAGCACTTCGCGATCAAGTCGTAGCCTACGTCGACCAAGGTGAATTCGGACACGCCGTACAGATTTGCGGCGGGGCCCATCCACTGCAGAAGATTCTGGTTGCCGCACTGCAGCGAGCGAATCGAAGCGAAAAGGAGATTCGTCGTGGCCTCGAAGGGGCGGCAGTGACGGAGCTCGCACGCATGCGTCGAGGAACGGCGACTCTGCCCCAGCTGTCGAACTTGGCGACCCTGCTCGGTCTGCTGGGGACCATTCACGGGCTCATCATCTCGTTCTCCGGAATGCAGGGTATCGACGCGGCCGCCCGCCAGGCCGCGTTGTCGAAAGGTGTCGCGGTGGCGTTCTACAATACATTTTTCGGGCTCACGGTGGCCACCGTTACTGTCGTCGCTTACTTGATTGTGTTTTCTAAACAATCGAAGGAGATGATCCGGATCGAGGATGCGACGTCCACCATCATCGACCACCTTCTGTCGTCGCCCGACGCTCGGAGCGGTGGCAAAGGCGCTGTTCGGTAACGGAGGTCTTCTATGGATGGCAGCGCGGACGTGAGTGCCGACGACGGTCGAAAGCCGGGAACAAATATCTTCGGAGAGGACACCGCTGCGGCCGTCACTTTGAACCTCACGGCACTCATGGATATTCTCTCCAATCTTCTGTTCTTTTTGCTCGCCTGCTTTGGGACGACTATCGTGATGGGAATCAATGCCACCGTGCCCATACAGTCCTCCTACGACAGTAGCCTGGCTGACACGAGACAGACGGTCACGGCCCACGTGTCTGTAGAAAAGGGCGGGCTCGACGTGGCTATCGTCGGCAGCGCGCAGTCGCCTGAAGAGCTCGATCGGTGGCACAAGCGTATTCCCGTCATAGAGGGCATTTACGACTATCACGCCCTAACTGCGATGCTTTTCTCAATAAAGAAGATGTATCCTCGATCGGACACCATGATTCTTACTCCCGAGGCGGGCATTACCTATGAAACGATGGTCGCAACCATGGATGCAGCCCGCGAGACCGAGATGATTCTCTCTGGGACGATCCGTCGACTGTCGCTGTTTCCGACGGTCGTCATCTCCACGGTGATCAAATGAGCTTGGCTGGCCGAAGCGTTCTCGGTGCGACCCCGACAGGGGGCGGAGCCATGGCCAGTCTGGCTCTTAACCTGACCGCACTAATGGATATTTTGTCGAATCTTCTTTTCTTTCTGCTTGCGTCTTACACATCACAGTCGGTCGAGCTCGAGGGTCAATCGGGACTCAGGCTTCCGTCGTCGACAAGCCAGCTAGCGCTCGCTCCCCAGATAACCATCACGATTACTGAAAGCCGAATCGACGTGGGCGGGGTGGCGGTCGGGACTATTCAACACGGCCTCGTCGTAGAGCCTCTCGAGGCCAATGGAAACGTTGGCCCTTTGTTCGAGCGCCTTCACAACATCAAAATCAGCCGCGAGTCGGCGGGACGTGGTGACCTCGCAGACGCATCCGTCACGTTGTTGCTCGCTGACAAACGGACGGATGCGGAGACAATTACCACCGTTTTGAAGACGGCTGGGCGGGCCGGATTCACGAATATGAGATTCGGGGTAATTGCGAAATGATGTCGAGAGGCTGTCGACTGTTCCGGCCGACGCGGCGTGGCTTTTGCGAACTCATGATGGGTTTGGGTGCCGTCGAGTATACAACGGATCAGGTCGGCTGCCAGCGTGTGGGCAGCAAGACGAAGCCGTCTGCGGCCGAAGCTGGTTCCTTTCCGCGTCGCACATTCACGCCTGCGGCTTTTGCCATCTTGTCGGCCATCTGCGAGAGGTTGCTTCCTCGCGACGAGGACCCCGGCGCCATCGATCTGGGCGTTCCGGGGTACATTGATCGGGCTGTTGCGGAGCCTGAGCTTGCGCCCGTGCGCGATCTTCTTCTTCGGGTACTCCCGATCGTCGACAGGCAGTCGCGCACGCGGTTTGAAGGAAGGCCCTTTCAGGACGCGACGCCGACCGAACAGGACGAGATCCTCGGACGCTGGCAGCGTGGGCATGACGGCGGTCAGTCATTTTTTTCGCTCATTCTCAGCCTCACCTTGGAGGGTGCTTTCAGCGATCCAAAGTACGGTGGGAATTCGGAGGGACGCGGCTTTGCCATGACTGGCTTTCGCCCGGGCCCGCCGCTCACCATGGCGTCGCACCCTCATCCAGCCTATCCCAAGTGATGACGAGCGATCCTGTCGACGTCGTCGTTGTGGGGAGTGGGGCCGGCGGAGCCCCCGCGGCGTACGCACTCGCCCAAGCCGGCGTTCGTGTTCTGGTGATCGACAAGGGACGACGCCATTGCTCTGAGGACTTCGACCACGACGAGGTCCGGATGTGCCGCCGAACGTTTTTTACGCCGTCGATCACCGAGGACCCCCATACACTTCGCGTCGGCGACAAGGTTACGGCCACGCGCACGAGCGCTGGCTGGGTCTCGACGGTCGTCGGAGGGGGGACCGTCCACATGTCCGGATACTTTTACAGGCTCCACCCCGTCGACTTCAAGCTGCGATCCACGCTCGGTGCCATCCAAGATTCGACCGTCGAGGACTGGCCTATACAATACTCGGACTTGGAGCCGTTCTACGATGCGGTGGAGCGAGAACTGGGCGTGTCGGGGGTCTGGCACGCGCATCCGTTCGAGGAACCGCGCCGGGCGGACTTTCCGTGTCCTCCACTCGCGGAAAACTCGGTTGCTCGGAAGATTGACGAGGTGTGCGCCCGCCTCGACATTCACCCCTTTCCGACTCCACGCGCCATCATCTCGCGCGGGTACCGCGACCGGATGGCGTGCATGTATTGCGCACTGTGTGCGTCGTACGGATGCGAGATCGGCGCGAAGTGCTCTACTCTGGCGACGTTTCTGCCCGCCGCCGAGGCAACCGGACACTGCGAAGTTCGCTCTGAATGCATGGTGACCGAGATTCCGGTCGATGGGACCGGGCGCGTGACGGGCGTGGTCTATAGGACAAGAAAGGGAGACACCGTCGTGCAGCGCGCGCGATGCGTTGTCGTGGCATGCACTGCCATCGAGAGTGCGCGACTCCTTCTGCTTTCGAGATCTGCCACGTTTCCCAACGGTCTTGCAAACTCGAACGGACTCGTGGGCAAGAATCTTGTGTTCTCTGGAGAGGCCAGGGGAGAAGCCCTGTTTAGGCGAACGGGGCGGGACGGCGCGCCCTGGCTCCTTGACGAGGCTCCCTTCGTGCAGCGCTCCGTCCAGGACTACTACTACTTCGAACATCCCGTGGAGGGGCTCCGTAAGGCCGGGACCATCGTGTTTGCGCTGGCCCACCCAAATCCTATACTGACAGCCGAACGGATTTCGGGGTCCGGCGTAGACGCGCGGTGGGGGCTCCGTCTGAAGGAGGCTCTCCGCGCGGAGGCCGCAGGCGCGCGTACGCTTACGTTTGAAACCTTTGGCGAGTTCTTGCCAACACCTGGAACATACGTCGACCTGGATCCCAATGTAACGGATCGCTGGGGACTGCCCGTCGCTCGGATCACCCTTGGCCGTCACTCGCTCGACGCGGTGATAAACCGATTTCTAGCGGCGCGTGGAAGGCTGGTGCTCGATGCTCTCGGACCAGACTCTTCGAAGATCACGCAAGACGACGGTCAGGACATGGTGCTCCAAGGGGGCACCTGCCGATTTGGGCGGGATCCGGCGACCAGCGTCCTCGACGTCAATTGCCAGGCTCACGGCGTTCCCAACTTGTATGTGTCTGATGGCTCATTCATGCCGACGTCCGGAGGAGTCCCGGGCACGCTCACAATCATGGCTAACGCTTTGCGTGTTGGCAGACATCTGGTTGATCGCTTTCGAGCGAATGGACTCTGACTGCCACCAGTACACGATGACCCGAGCTGCTCTCGCGCTTTGTGTGCTTATGATTAGCGCCGGGTGCGGACGCTCGGTTGGTGAACATGCAGCGGACGAGAGGTCTGATGGCCGAGCGGGGACCGTATCGCGTGAAGCACGATCCGCAACCCTCTTGGGCGGCGAGCGGGGGCTCGATCACGTCGGGATCGCGGTGAGGAACCTCACGGATGCGACTCGCGTCTACCGTGACATGCTCGGGTTCAGCCGTCCCATCGAGGGCACGCTTCCGAACGGTATTCGCAATAGTAACTTTTATTTGTCCGATTCGACGTACCTAGAACTATTGGTTTGCTCGGATGTCGACAAAGCTCAGTGGATTGCGCGCTTCACAGACACCCGCGATCCTCTGTACCTCATTTCTTATCAGCGCGCTGCGCGCGACGAGTATCTCCACGAACTCGACGATCCTCGAGCCCGACGCGCGCTACGTCATAAGAATACCGCATTGGGCCTGCGCGCAGTGTGGCTTGCAGTTGACGATCTGAACGCTGCGAGCCAAGGCTACGCATCGCTTGGCCTTCCCGTCGGCCAGTCGTTCGACGATCTGGATCTTGGAGCCCACGGCCAAGTGTTGCGGGCGGGCGCGGGAGAGCTATGGCTTGTCGCGCCGACGTCCACCGAGGGAAAGCTGGCTGGATTCCTCCGCAGCCGTGGGGGTCCAGGGATCGCCGGAATCACGCTCATCGCAGGCAGCGTGGACGTTGCGGCTCGAGTCATCGAACAGGGGTCGGGCGCTCGGTTGTCGAGCTATCTTGGACACGGGGGAATCAGCATTCGCGTTCCGCCGGAGCTGGCGGAAGGAGTATGGCTCGAGTTCACGCAGCAGCCGTGACATTCATCGACGCGCGCGCTTGCGAGTTTCAGTCGGTGACAATCGGCGACGACGTCGAGCGAGAATGGCACCGCAGAAGAGCGGCGCGAGTGTCAACGAGTGCGCGTACCCGGCGCGCACGATGCCGCAGCCCGTGCCGCTTGTCGTCGAAGCGGATGCCGGCTCCGCGTCCGGCAAATCGGATGGCAGTGGCGACACGCACGTAGCGGACGTGACGTCACAATAGTTTCCTGGACTGCATTCGGACGTGTTCGTGCACGATGCTGCGCAGGCGCCGGCGATACACGCATAGGTTCCGCAGGACGACGCATCGACCTCGGGGCAGCCCCCGTCGCCGTCGCAGACCGCGGACGGCGTGCCCACCCCATCGATGCACGTAGCAACGACGCATACCACGTCGGCGCCAACCAACTGGGCGCACGATGTTGGATTGAGTCCGTCGCATATCGTTTGAGTGCACACGTTGTTGGAATCGCTCATCGGGCAGGCAGGGCGAGGCAACACGGATGGTCCGGCAATCGTGACGCACGACCCTATCGATTGAGCGGTGTTGCATGCTTGGCATTGACCCGAGCATACCGAATCGCAGCACACGCCGTCGACACAATAGGCATTGCCGCTCGCGGTTGCAGGGCACGTCCCCGCGCTCGTGCATGGCGTGCCCAAGGGCACAGCCGCGACGACATCGACGGGAACCGTGAATGCACTGCCGACCGAATCGGCCACGCGCACGGTATCGTTGCCGACCGTCGGGCCGGAGGTGTACAGCCCCGAGGACGACACCGTGCCTCCAGACGCGTTCGCGACGAGCGACCACGAATAGGGTGGACTGCCTCCGGAGGCAATGAACTGCTGCACGTTGCCCGGGGCGAGCGTGATCCCGGGCGGAGCGATACTTAGGCTCGCCGTCACGGTTACGTTGGCCGTAGCCACATTCAGTAGTGAGTCCGTGACTTGCACCTGGTCGACCACGTTCGGAGCCGGGCCCGCCGTGTACAGTCCGGACGACGTAACTGTGCCGCCCGAAGGGGCGGCGGCCATCGACCAGACATATCCGCTAGCGCTCCCACCACTTGCCGCAAATGCCTGCGTGGCGCGAGGAGCGAGCGTTGCGCTTGCGGGCGAGATTGCGAGGTCTGCGGCGAATGCGACGTGCACGTGCGCATGCACGAGGATGGCAGAGATCATGGCGGCCGCGGCAGCACGTTTGGCACCCATTTGCGCCCACCCACTCGTCCTTGAGCAGCGATCCCTACGCCGGAAGGCTTCTTGAATCCGGAGTCCTCGTTCCGCTTCGGTTCGAGTCTTTTTGCGCACACTCACGAGCCCCTCTCCTTTCGCCTCCCAACCACCGACTTCTTCATGACCTGACTCGCCTATTCGTATCGCATCTCGTAGTTGCAATACGCGTCAGACTGAAACTGAACGAGGTGGTCTCCCGCGGTCGTCATCTGAATCGGAAACGACAGTACCCCGTCGGGCCCCGCCAGCTCGAACAGATCACCCTGACTGGTGTACGAGAACTGCTCCGAGCAATCGGGTTCCGTCGACGTAAGGGTAAGACTTGTCCCCGCCGCTTCCCGATTTGTGAAAACGAATTGAAATGTAATAATCTTCGGCACGCTCGTTCGAACAATCAATGTCTGCGACCCCGGAAAGGATCCCTGCACGAAGTCGGACTCTCCCATGACGCAATGCGCGATGGCCCCGCAGGGGGCCGGAATCGAATCCTGACAGACGTTGAGATTCGCGCCCGAGGTGAAGTCGCAGGCTATGCCGGCGGCGGTCAGGACCCACACTGAGCGTCTCCTCGCGGCCGCGGTTTTCATGGAGCTTCAACTGTGGCAGAGAAGTTGCCGTCCAGCGTGTACCCGGCCGGGTCGGACAGCGTAGCCGCAAAGTGTCCGGACAAATTCGATCCAACTTTCGGTATCTCGTTGAACACGACCGTGCCTTGCTCGATGGACAGGTCCGTTGTCACCGTGCCCACGCTTTGGAGCACGCCTCTCGGTTGACCGGAATCGAGCTGCGTCAAGTCGATCGAGCTGTTTGCCACGTTCACAATATTGGCGAAGTCCACGACCAGGATGGCGGGATCCCCTTGAGAGCCTATGTACTCGATGGATACGCTATCTCCTTGCATGACGATGGTCACGCTATTGAAGGATAAGTCGTATAACTGGGACGCACTCCCGTACAGCTGATTCGAACTGTCGCCGCACGAAGGCATCGACAGTGACGCCGCGATTACGAAGGCGCGCCGAATCACTGCTCCTCCGCTACCCACCAGGTGGCCGAGTTGGTCGCCGACACAGCGTCGTACGACGTACTCTGAAATGCGATAACCGCCTTGCCACCAGCGAGTGCTAACGCAGGATACAGGCCATCAAGGACATTCGGGTCGGCGTGAACGGCAACCGTGCTCCACGCACCGCTTGTGCGACGGGCGAGGTATAGTCCGTCCTGTGTCGCATCACACGTCTTGTCGGCGTGATTGCCACTGCATCTGTAGTACGCGATGGCGGGCTCACCGATCGGATCAAACGCCAACGACGGATACTGGCCGGTCAGCCCGTTCGTATCCACCGGCTGGGGCGTCGACCAGGTTGAACCGTCGCTCGACTCGATGTAGAACAGTTCGGATATGTCGGAGTCGAAGTACGCCACGCCGAACTGGCCTTGCGCATTGATTCCAAAACCCAGTTGCGGGCCGACATGGCCGCTGAATATCTGTTCGGAAGACCAACCTCCATCGGCCGCCTGATCGGCGAGGCTCCCGAGGGTCGTCGTCTGATTCACGTAGACTCCCGGCATCGACCCAGTGCTGAAGTCAAGGACGACCGGAAGCCCGGCGGGAGTGATCGCCACTCGATTGTATTCTCCGCCGCCGCGAGAGACGTCGATCGTCAAAACGGAATACGTACTGCCGCCGCCTTCGGCGAGCTCGAGGTCGCACGACTGCGTCAAGTCGTCGTCGGAAAAGCCGTAGTGAACGTCACGATATGCCATCAGCGGTTGGTCGCTCGGATCGAAGGCGAGCGCCGGCCACCACCCCGTGACATCTCCCAAATTGCACACATTCTGCGAGCAATTGCCGGCTTGCGACGTGACCTGTTCGTTGCTCATCGAACCGTTCGAGACCTGGACGGGCTCACCGAAGATGCCTCCCGTAGCCGTCGTCAGAAAGGCGTCGTTCGCTCCGCATCGTTCCGAAGCAGGCGGTGCGCCGACCCCCGTAAATGCTATCCCTGGATTGCCCATCGAATCGAATGCCAGGCCGACGCCAGTGGGGTCCGTGTAGGGCTGCGAGGTCACGACCGTGCTCACGTACGAGCCGTCCGATTGCGACTCGGCGTAGCATACGTTCCACACGGGCACCTGCGATGTCTGCGTCGGGCCGAGCGGAGAGATGGTGCACGTTTGCGTCGTCGTCGTCGTAGCAAGGCTTGCTACGCCGATCTTCGCGCCGGACACCGCGATCACACTTTGAGTACCAGCAGAGCCACAGCCCAGCGCTGTGAAGACGAAACCTGCTCCGGCGTCCACGACCTGATTTCCCGCATCGGGCGCCACGACTATCGCCGGCGGTGGTGGGGCGCTCGAACAAGCCGTGCACCCCAAGGCCACTGCCAGCCCCAACAAAGTGTGCACGTGCATTCCCGCAATTCGAGCAGCAGGGCACCTCCAGGCAGGCTCCATCGCGTCCTCTGGCTCGAGCCAGACAGCGAGCACTGTACCCGTTCCATGGGAATGCTCAACGCGAGCCATTCCCGCCCTCTTACGCGCGAGCATGTGACCTGTACGTTATCCGCGATGCGCGCTCTTCGCACGAAGTTCCACTGACTGTGTCTCGATTACAGAGGCCAATGTGAGTGGATTCGATCTGATCTCACCGTCGAGGGCGATTGGGCCTGGTTGCGCAATGCTGCGCTTGGCGTTGCGCAAGAATGCGCAGCTCTGCGCAACGCGTTGTGTATCGAGTTCTGCGGCCGGGGACATAACCGCTTCCGTTTTACGTCCGGGCCGTGCGCGGGAGCGTCGCTCGCTATGCTCAACCGCTTCCCTGAGAAACCCGCCTTCAAACAGATTGACTGAGGCGAGCACGCCAAGCAAGATGTTTGGTAGCTCGGCAATTGCTCGGTGTTCGTCGAGCAGAGGTCGCTCGGCTCTGACTGGCACGATGAGTGGGTCGATTGGACTCCGGTCAGCCGCCACGACCGCAACCCACGGAGAGTTGACATGCAATCCCTCGAAGTCCGCTCGCGAAATGTGTGTGTCGCCACGGCAACGTTCGTCGCCGTCTCGTTGTGCTTCGTGTCAAGGCCCGCCCAGGCGCAACAGACGCCAGAGGCTGGCCAACCCGGGGAGTGCGCCAGTGGCACATGTGGCACCCCAAACAACAATGGCGGTGGATGCGGTTGCGGATGCGGAGGAAGCATCCTCGTAAATTACACGGACATTGGCCAAACCTATGAACAGGCAGACGACTCAGATCACGACGGCATTGACGACGCGCTTGACAACTGTCCCTACGTCCCCAATCCAAACCAGGCCGACGCGGATGGTGACGGTGTCGGCGACGTCTGCGACAATTGCACAGGCACTCCAAACCCGGATCAGAAGGTAAATTCGTGCGGCGACGTCTGGACGCCGTTAACCTCGGGCTTCGCCGCCACAGTGAACAACAACGTCGGTCAAGTCATCGGAGCAGCCTGCGATTCGGCTTGCACTCCGGCAGCGGCAGCCGCCCAGCCTATCACGGTAAGTCTAAACGGCGGTTCGGACGCCGGAACGGCGGCCAATTCCATCGCGCAGAGTACTGAAACCCGTGGGGGCGAAGTCTCCTGCGCGGTAGGTATTGTAGGAATCAGGACGGCACCGTTCGGAGCCATGTACGCGTTTGCAGGCCTGGGGCTGGCCGGACTCATTCGTCGTCGCCGGGTATAGCCCCGGGGGACGCATCCTGCGGGCTACCCGGCCGCTCGATCGTGAGCTTCCGTCGCACGACGTACACAGGAGAAGTACACACGAACTACGAGCCGGTCATTTCGTTTCTTATGAAGATATGCCCCCGTGTGGCGCGACCCTGGGGCCGCGGGTCGGACACGCGCGAGAATTCGCCTTGTGGATGCTTGACCGTCCAACGGCCACGATGGTAGACAACAATGATAGGTAAGATGCGACCCCCCTCTGGCGGCTGGCTCGGGCGCATTGGGCGGGCCTGCATGATACAAGCGCTTGGCGTGGCGGCCCTAGTCGGATCGTCCTGCAGCGATCCGCCACTGCAACGAGTGCCGCCGCCCGTCATCGCGATCGACAACGAGCTCGAACTTGTGGGTGAGGTCTGCCCGACACCGCCTGCCGACGCGGTGTTTCCGATCAAGATTCTATTTCTCGTCGACGTCTCCGGTTCGATGGTGGTCACCGACCCGGCCGACGTCCGCACGACGGCGGTCACGGAAGTCATTAACAAGTATCAAGGACTTCCCGGCGTGGAGTTCGCCGTCATCACCTTCAGTTCGGCGATCGTCAACGTCACCGGCGGATTCGTCAACACTCCGGATCTCGGGACGATAGCGACTGCGCTGGGTCAAAACGACAATCTGACTGACTATCAGGGAGCACTGGCGGCAGTCTACGAGGTGCTGACAGAGGACCTGGTGCAGAGCACGCCGGCCGAGCGGGCTCGCTCCCGATACATCGTTATTCTGTTCACGGACGGCACGCCCGATCCGCTATGCAGCGCAGACACGACTCCCTGCAGCGCGACGACGTGCCAGCCGCATACGCACTGCGATCCGACGACCATTCTCGATGCCAACGACCAACAGCAAGAGCAGTATACGTGCGATCCTGACTACCTAATTTGTACGGTTCCGAGAGCCAACTGGGCCAGCGCATTCAATCCGCCCGTCGACCCATCGCTCTACGCTCAGCTCCAGAATGGGGCTAACTACAACACATCGCCTCAGATCTTGAACGCCGTAAGCGAGATCGTTGGACTTCAGAGTGAATACCACGTGGGATCTGTCGAGCTCGACACGAACTTTCTATTCCCTGTCGACGCGCTAAGCAACCCGCTCGCCGTGCCTCTCGACCTCGACCGTCCCGCTGGAGAGGCTCTGCTCCAGGCTATGGCCAATGCAGGAAATGGAACGTTCCAGGAGTTTACGGCTGACACGGAGATCAACTTTCTCAACATCAACTTCGCTTCGCTTCAGGTCAAGAGCGATATCGTAGCGACCTACGCATCCAACCACAGCGCCATTGAGACCGGGAGCGCGAGCAAGAGTGATACGGACTCCGACGGACTGACCGACGAGGAAGAACAAGCTATCGGCACGTGCGCGGCCATCTCGGCGTCTTGCCCCAATCCGGTGGACAGTGACGGCGACGGCTACGACGACTTTATCGAGGTGCGTTATGAGTCCAGTGGTTTCGATCCGCTCGATCCCACCAAACCCGTGACGCCTTGCCTGATTCCCGGCGTGGACAGCGATGGTGATGGGTTGATGGACTGCGAAGAGACATTCTTAAAGACGGATCCGCTGAATCCTGATACCGACGGAGATTTGATATCGGACTGGCTCGAGGTACTAAACGGGATGAATCCTCTGGACCCGACAGATGCATACGGTGATATCAACCAAGATGGCATTCTTAATTTGAGTGAGATACAGATTGGATTGAGTCCCTCGGCTCCGATTTCGCCAAGCGAGCGGCCGTTCGCGCTCACCTACACGCTTGCGTCCGAGTCCGGGAGTCGGTCGTGCTACCAGTTCGACGTCCAGCACCTACGTCTCATGACGACGACGCAGAATGGCATCGGGCCGCGCGGAGGCAACCGCATTTATTACGACGTCGTCGAGACAGCGGAAGACAGCCCGACCACTTTTGCCACCGTGCGCCGGGCGTGCGCGAACGTTCTCTACGAAGACGGCGTCGCCAAGCTCCCGCTTACGGGAGTCGTTCGCTTCACCGACTCGGACTTCACCGACATCTCAGGGTTCGATCCGCACGCGAATTGCAAGGACTTGACGGACGGGGTCATTCTGGGAGTTACGCCGGGGTATGGCGTCGTTGACGCGGGGACGGACTAGTGCCGTCCGCCAGGACGTCGGCCGGGGTCGTGGGCGGGTCGTACCGCTTGCTACGGAGATTCGGGCTTCGCTCGCGAAGCAGATTCACTCTACTGGCGCTAACCGTCGCCTTAGGCTGCACCAACGCCGACCTCGAACAGGTGCCGACGGTCGCCCAGCCCGCCGACGACAAGCTCTCGGTCTCCGGGCAGTTCTGCACGGGACAGCCGGACCCGTGGCAGTTTCCGGTTCGAGTTCTTTTCGTCGTCGACATCTCGGGAAGTATGGCCGTCAGCGATCCCCAACCGCCGAACGGTCTGTCGCGGCGCGGCCAAGCCGTCATGGACATCGTGAATCGGTATCCGCCCGGCAACGGCCTTGCCTACGGGCTTATCTCCTTTGCGAGCGATGCGTCGATCCTGACCACGGGACCCGGCGGGCTGAGCGGGTTCACTACTGATGAGAACCAGATCCTCACTGCGGTCCCGTCGTTCGCTGCTGTAAACGGCCAGACGGACTACGATTCGGCCCTGTCGCTTGCATTTCAGATGCTGCAGTCCGACATGAACGATCTCGACGTTACGGCGCGAGCCCGTTCTCGCTATCAGATCGTATTCATGTCGGATGGAGCTCCGGACCCGGACAACGCGGGGCCCGGTGAGAGTCTTCCGCCGGACGTCCGCACGGATGTCCTCAACATCGCCGGTTTGAAGACGACGCAGCAGGTAGGCGCGGTATCGCTCAACACCGTATACATCGCGGGACCGGCAACGCCACCCGATGAGGTGCTCCAGGCGAGCACGCTTCTTTCGTCGATGGCGAACCTGGCGAACGGCACGTACCGGCAGTTCGACGCCGACCAACCGATCAATCTTTTCTATATCGAGTTCACGTCGCTGGTGCGCACGTTCACGCTCAAGACCTTCGTGGTCACCAACGTCACGGAGCGGCCGGTTGCAGCGCCGGGAGGCGGAACGGGAGTCGGAGTGGATACGGACGGCGACGGTCTGGACGACGATCTCGAGGCGCTCATCGGCACGTCACCCTTGCTGGCCGACACCGACGGCGACGGCTTCTCGGATCTCTTGGAGTACCGGCTGCGCAATTCTGGGTTCAACCCACTCTATCCGGACGACGCGGACTGCGTCCAGACAACGGACCGGGAAGACGCGGATGGGGACGGCCTGCTCAACTGCGAGGAGCGATACATCGGAACGAGCCTGCAGCTTCAGGATACGGACGGCGACGGAATGTCGGACGATCTCGAATACCGCAACGGTACGAACCCCGTCATCGCGGACGCCTTTGGGGACCTCGATTTCGACAGTGCTCCCAACGGATTCGAGCTCACAAATCACACTGATCCTCTGCGAAACGACGCCGCGGATTTCTCGCAAATCGGCTACCGCTACAAGCTGGTGCCGACCGACGCCGGGAGGCCGGATGCTTCATCGTCCGGCCAAACCTGTTACGAGTTCGGGGTCGACAACATCACGCTCGCCCCGACCGTTTCGACGGTACCGGGTGCCCAGAGTGGTGGGACCAATACTATCTTGCTGCATGTCACGACGACCGCCGCAGACGATCCCGATGACCCGGGATCGCACCAGATTGCTTGTATTCGTCCAAAATATCATGAGTCACCCGAGGCCAAGGATCCGCCGAGCGGGTCGATGGTCGTCCCGCAACAAGCTTTCAAGGCGCCCGGCCTTGAGCCTGACGGAGGAGTCGGCTTCGATGAGAACCGAGACTGCATTGTTCCTCAACCATAGGGCCGGTACGTACAGCGTCTCGCTGTTTGCAGGCGTGCTGCTAGGTTGCCTCTTGTGCGCGCACTTGGTGGCGTGCAAGTCTGGCTCTGGCAAGGGCGGGGCCTCGCCGGACGGCGGTAGCGGTGGTCTCGCCGGCTGTTCCACGAATGTGGGCAATGCGCCGGCGACCGCGACGACGCTCCTGTCCGGCCAAGCCGTTCAGAACACCATCTGTTACCAGGGAATCTCGGACTGGTACCAAATCACAGTTCCGCCAGGCAACGATCTGGTGGACATCGCAGCCGGTTATCCCGCCGGCATCGTGACGCCGGTCGACCTCGACGTCAAGATCTTCGTCGCGTCCGACGACGCCTCCGGGACGCTCGTCCAGGACCTCACAGCGCCGGCAGGGTCGGACGCTGGCCCATCGGCTATCGGCACGACTGTGCGCGTACCCGGCGCAGGCGATTACTACATCCAAGTCACAGACAGCCATGGTGCGAGCTTCGACTCGGACAACGCGTACACCGTACAGGTCACTTCGGCAGCCGACCCCGATACGCACGAGCCGAACGATTCACCAGCGCTGGCCAACCC
>JBEKXD010000119.1:0-10015 GCA_049512415.1 Polyangiaceae bacterium | reverse complement strand
AGTGGGTAGGCGTTTGCCCCGACGAGGAGCGCGCGCATCTCCAGTGGGTAGGCGTTTCCCTCGAGTGGGTAGGCGTTTGCCCCGACGAGGAGCGCGCCCACCTCGAGCGGGTAGGCGTCTCGCTCGAGCAAGTTGGCGTTTGCCCCGACAAAGGGCGCGCCTATCTCGAGAGGATTGGCGCTTCCGTCGACGAGGAGCGCGCCTATCTCGAGTGTGTTGGCGTTCTAGGCCGCCCTTCCCACCGAATCGTCCCGTTGCAGTCGTACCACGACGTCCGCGATTGCGAGAGGCTCGGTCCGATGGGTCACCAGGATGACCGTGCGGTGACCTCGGAGCCGCGAAATGGCAGCCAGGACGAGGCCCTGCGCCTCGGCATCCAGCCCGTTCGTCGGCTCGTCGAGCAGGAGCACCGGCAGCTCGGTTGCCACAGCCCGCGCAAGCGCGATCCACTGTCGCTCGCCGCCCGAAACCGCGCGCTCAACGTTCCCTTGGCTCGCGAGGCGGGTGATCCCGAGGGCGTCGACCAGGTGCGGCGCCCCCAACGATGACAGGATTTCGCCCACGGGGGCTCCGGGCGCACCCAGCCGGACATTGGCTTCGAGCGTGTCCGCGACCAGTGGAGCGTCTTGCGGAACCCAGGCAAAGGGGCGACCGCCTGGTCCGGCAGGGCACGCGTTCAGGAGGGTCCCGTCGAAACAGACGTCCCCCTCGGCGGATGTTTCGAGGCCGAGCAGCGCGCGCAGCAGACTTGTCTTCCCAATGCCGGTCGGCCCGACGATGGCCACCACGGTGCCCGGCTCCACGCGAAGCGACAGCGGGCGCGCGTGGCCGTATCGAGTCCGCACGCTGCGCATCTCGAGCACACCCGCGGACCAGGACTTCGCGAACGCAGAATCGGGTTCCTCCCCCTGCAGACATGCTGAAGGCGCGGGAGCTCGGGTCCAGCGACGAACGTCCGAATAAGCGTCGGACGCGCGCACGAGCGCGAGGCGTGCATCCGACAGTTCACGCAGGGGTCGGTAGGCAAGGAAAAACGCGACTGCAAAGTAGATGAGACTTCCGCCGTCGGTCCAAGGACCGAGGAAGCCGGCGCGCGCCGCAGCCAGGGCCAGAACGAGCGCAGCCGCGGCGAGCACCTCGTTGACGCTGCTCATGGCCGCTGCCCGCGCGTGGAGGGATGCTGAACCCCGCGCCAGGGCTTGCCCCAGAATCGCCACTCGATTCCTCGCCATCCGCTCGGCACCGAACGCAACCCAGAGGTCCGCCTGCCTCACTGCCTCATCAGCAGCCTCGAGGAGTTTCTCATTCTCGCGAGCAGCGCACCCCGTGGCTCGACGATAGGCCGCTCTCATTCGACCGAGCGCCCACGAAAACCCTCCCAGGACACCGCCGGCCGCTGCGGCCATGGGGAGCGAGATTGCGGCAAGGACCACCGCGAGCGGCACGAGTTGCGCCACCGCGCGAGCCCCGCCGAGAAGACCCCGGTCAAGCCCATGCTCGACCTCCCGCACGCTCAGGGTGAGCGCCGACACGGCCCGCACCGTTTGAGTCACGGATGGCTCACCATGATCGGCGTGTCGCGGCGCGCACTCCGGACGACGATCGAGCAGGGTGTCGAGGATGCCGAGACGGAGCGTGGTCGCAAGCTCCCCGCCAATCCAGGTCTGAACGTACGTGGCGTACACACCCGACGTACCCTTGACGAACACCGCCACCAGACCGACGCCAGCGAGCCAGACCGCTTCCGAGCCGAGGGCTCCGCTGCCCGCGCCGCGCCCATGCAACCACCTGAGGCCGCACGTGTCGCCTGGGCTGTGCGCGCCCGAGGCGTCCCACCCGCGGGCCAGCAGGACGGCTATGCCCGCTGCGGCGAGCGCGACGACTGCGTGCGCTACTGCGTGTGTGACCGTGGCGATCAGAAAGAGAGGCAATTGCCACTTTCGACGCAGAAGTCGAGCGACCGACGTGACGTAGTACGAAATGACTGTCCCATCTGAAGGGGGCACGCCCCCTTCAAGAGTGCGGCCCAATAATCGCAAGGTTCGACCCATCATCGCTGGAGACCGAAGCGACACCATGACGGTCGCGCACGCCGGCGACCATTACGAAAGCAGCAGGCAGCTTCTCGATGAGCAAGGAACACAGTGGGTCCAAGGTATCCGGGAGCCGGGTCCATCGAGCCAAGGCGCTCGGTCGACCGTCGGCGCACCTTGTGAACGACGCGGGCATGAAAGCTGCTGCGAGGTCCCTGGCGAATGTCCGCGCTCCCATTCGAGCGCGAAGGGCCGATCGGATTACCCCTGTCAATGAAGGGACCCCTGTCATGAGCAAGAGCAAGGGCAACGCTGCCGTAGCCCCGCGGGACGACGGGGATGTGGACGGGCGCGCTATTTCCTCGCGGGCAACGTCGCTGGCAATGTCCCGAGGCGCAAGCGAACTTGGCGTCACTCAGTCCCACTCGCTGGCTCCTGAGCAAGAGCTCGACGCCGAGGTGGATGAGCCGTCGGCGTTTCCGTCGCCGCGCACTTCCGAGCCTGAGCTCATACACGACGAATTCGACGTGGACTACGTCGCCGCCGACGTCATGCCAGAAGTGGGCGACTCGTTGCCGCCGCCGCCTATTGCGACCCACGAGAGGCGCGTCGCCGACGATCTCGGGAGCGATTCCGTCCTCGCTCTCTACTTTCGCGAGATGGCCACCCATGCCGTCATGGGTCCCGACGAAGAGCTCGCAACCGCGGTCGAGGTCGAGAGGGCCGAGATCGAGCACTGGACTGCAATTCTTTCTTACTGCCCGGCGGCGGACTACGCGCTCGATTCGCTGGAACACGACTTGCCGACGGCTGAGGAAGAGCGGCTCGACTTGCCACAGATCGCCGTCCTGAGAAACATCATCGGTGCGCATGCGGGGCACGGCAGCAAGCTCTCGCACGAGCAAGAGAAGAAATACCACAAGGCTTGCGCGTCGCTGGCCAAGGACATCCGTTTGGCGGACAGCGACCGTCTCTGGATCGCGAGGGCGGAGAGCATCGTGCGCCACCTCGCGAACCTGCCGTCTCCCGAGAGCCTCGACCTTCGCGCATCTGGAGAGGCGAAAGCGCCGACCCCCGCTGGACCGGAATCGCCCGTATCCCGGCATCCCTCCGTGTGGCGGATCACCTCAGGATATCGTCGCTGCCTGGCGAAGATCGACGAGGCGTCCATCCGGTCGCGGATGGCCAAGAACAAGTTCGTCAAGGCGAACCTCCGCCTCGTCGTGTCCATTGCCCGTCGATACAACCGCGGTCGACTGCCTCTCATCGATCTCATTCAGGAAGGCAACATCGGCCTCATGAAGGCCGTCGAGCGCTTTGACCACACGCGCGGGTATCGGTTCTCGACCTACGCATCTTGGTGGATTCGCCACGCCATAAGTCGTGCTCTCGCGGACAAGGGGCGAGCCGTGCGCATTCCGGTCCATATGCTGGACACGCACAATCGAATCCAACGGGCGACGCAGGCGGTTCTCGCGCGCACGGGGCGGGAGCCGACGCTCAGCGAGCTGGAGCGGGAGACGGGCATTCCTCAGGACAAGCTCGACAGGGCCCAGGGTTCGTGGACCGACACGCCGTATTCGCTCGATCGGCCGGTTGGCGACGAGGACGGGCGCAAGTTCGTCGACTTCCTACCCGACGACGGGGCGCTGTCGCCGTACGACGTGCTGGAGAATCAGAAGTGGAGCGCCGAGGTGCAGAGGCTACTGACGACGTTGACGCCGATCGAGTCGTGCATCATCCGTTGGCGATTCGGCCTGAACGACGAAGACGAGCTCACTCTCAAGGAGATCGGTGACCGGTACAACCTGTCCCGAGAACGGATTCGTCAGCTTCAAGAGCAGGCGCTAGGGAAGATACGGCGGCACTTGCGGCAATAGGCGCTGCGAATCCCCGGGGTCGTGCTCATCGGGTGGACGGAGGGCTCGACGAAAAACACCCCCACTTCTAGGGCCACCGCGATGCGAGAAGCTCTACCAGCCGATCGGTGGCTCGTCGCGCCGCGTCCTGTTTGCCCCCCACGTGGTTCCATAGGATGCAGAACGCCAGCGGTCCCTTGCCGGTGGCGCGCGTGAGATACCCGCTGAGCGCGATGACGTCGTCGAGAGTCCCCGTCTTCGCACGCACGCGCCGACGCGTCGCCTCGCTTCGAAATCGCTTGTGGAGCGAGCCGTCCACACCCCCGACGGAGAGCTGAGCTGCGAACTCCGGTTGTACGGATGGATCGCGCCACGCCCACTTGAGGACCTGCACGGTGCTCCAAGCGGTCACGCGATTCGCGTCGAAGAGCCCCGAGCCGTTCTTGATGACCATGTCGGCGTCCGACGCGCCGATTCGCTCGAGCCACTTGTCGACCACCTCGGACGCGTCCGCGCTCTTCGCCGGGCGACCTTTGGCCTCGCCGCCGAGGCTCTTGAAGACCATTTCGGCGTAGAAGTTGTCGCTGTGTTTGCCGAGCGCATAAAGGAGGGACGACAGGGGCGCCGACTGGTGATGCGCGAGCGTCGTGCCGCGCACGGAGCCGAGCTTCACGTCGCCCGAAACCGAGATCCCCGCCTCGACGAGGAGCGCCTTGAGGGCGTATCCCGCGAGCAGTCTCGGGTCCTCGGCGCGCCGCGTGTACCGAACGAGCCGAGCGTCGCTGCCGACCGCGCCGCTGACCCTGGCGGACATCCGGGGCCCGTTCCCCGAGAGCATCAGTTCGACCGTGTCGGCTCCCGGGGTCTCGCTCGTGCGAATCGTTCCGTCGAAGTCGACGAAGCCCGGCGGGTCGAACGTGACGCGAGCGGGCGCGCCGGGAGAGGACGGGCGTACCGTCAACGTGATGCAGTTCTCGTCCAGGGCGACGGCGCTGACGGGAGCGCGGAAGCTCGACCACTCGTTCGGTTGCTGCTCGTAGGCTGGCGGCGTGGTCTGCTCGTCGTAGAAACGCTGGTCGACCACGACATCGCCTTCGACGCGACGGACGGACCGCGTCTTGAGCTGCGCGACCATGTCCCACAGGTCGGCCGTCGACAGAGATGGGTCGCCGAATCCGCGAACGCCGAGCGGTCCCGCGACCGCATCTCGATCGAGCTTTCCCGTGAGCGTTGTCTCGTAGCGGAATTCCCCGTGCAGCGTCGCCAGCGCAGCCCCTGCCGTGAAGATCTTCGCATTCGACGCCGGATTGAGCGGCGCGTGTTCGTTGACCGCGGCGACGACCCTTCCGGAGTCCACATCGAGCACTGCGATTCCCAGGGAGGCGCCGGCCAGTGCCCGCTCGCGCGCAAGAGCGTGAACGAGCGGGTCCATCTCCGGATCACGGTCCGTCGCCCCATGCGTGACTCCCGCGTCGACCGGTGCGGCGGGTCCCTGCGAGCGGACATCGCCCGGAAGGAGAAGGAAGGCCGCAGCCAAGAGCCACAAGGCGAAAGAGCGACGCGGCATTGCCCAGGCCATCCGATAGATAAAACACGAGCATACCACGGTCTCAGGGAGAGGGGCACGCCTCGCACAGCGCGACCAGCTGTGCTAATCGCGGCCGCAGCGTTCATGGAGGCGAACCGCGATGAGCCGCAAGCCGACGAAATACGTGTTTGTCACCGGGGGCGTGGTCTCGTCAATCGGCAAGGGCCTCGCGTGCGCATCGGTCGGCGCTCTGCTTGAGGCGCGCGGGCTGCGGGTTACGCACGTCAAGCTCGACCCCTATATCAACGTCGATCCAGGGACGATGAGTCCCTACCAGCACGGCGAGGTATTCGTCACTGACGATGGCGCGGAAACGGACCTCGACCTGGGGCATTACGAGCGCTTTACCACCGCCCGGATGACGAGGCAGAACAACTTCACGACCGGGCGAATCTACGAGAGCGTCATTTCAAAGGAACGGCGCGGTGAGTACCTCGGCGCCACGGTCCAGGTGATTCCCCACATCACAGACGAAATCAAGGCGAAGGTGCGGGACGCCACCGAGGGGGTCGACGTGGCCATCATCGAGATCGGCGGGACCGCGGGGGACATCGAATCGCTTCCGTTCTTGGAGGCGGTTCGTCAAATGAAGGTCGAAGCGGGGGCCCAGAACGCGATAAGCGTTCACGTCACGCTCGTGCCGTTCATCCCCACGGCGGGCGAACTGAAGACCAAGCCGACCCAGCACTCCGTGAAGGAGATGCGCGAGATCGGGATTCAGCCGGATATCCTTCTCTGCCGCACGCAGATGCCATTGCCTCGCAGCGTCAAGGAGAAGATTTCGCTATTCTCGAACGTCGCGGTGGAAGCGGTCGTCGCGGCGATAGACGTCGAGTGCATCTACGAAGTCCTGTTGATGCTTCACGAGGAGGGGCTCGACGAACTCATTGCCGAACGCCTCAACATCTGGAGTCGCACTCCGGACTTGTCCGCCTGGCAGCGCGTGGTCGAGCGCATGAAGAACCCCACCCGCGGGTCTGTCAAGATTGGTATCGTCGGAAAGTACGTCCACTTGAAGGACTCGTACAAGTCTCTTCACGAAGCCCTCGTTCACGGCGGACTGTCCAGCGATTGCCGCGTCGAGCTCGAGTACATCGACAGCGAGAAGGTCGAGCAATCGGGGCCCGAGGCGTTGCTCGGGACCATGGACGGGATTCTCGTCCCAGGGGGATTCGGCGACCGCGGGACGGAAGGCAAGATCGCCGCCATCGGATATGCGAGAACCCACCGTGTCCCGTACTTCGGAATCTGCTTGGGAATGCAGCTCGCTGTCGTGGAGTTCGCGCGCCACGTCGCAGGCCTGACCGCGGCGAACTCCACCGAGTTCGACAAGGACACGGCGGCTCCAGTCGTCGACCTGATGCCCGACCAGCGGGGTGTGCGCGCCAAGGGGGCGACCATGCGCCTCGGAGCCTACCCGTGCATTTTGGCGGCGGGCTCGATCGCGGCCGAGGCGTACGGAGCGACGGAGATTTCGGAACGGCATCGTCATCGCTACGAGGTGGCCAACGAGTATCGCGAGCGACTCGCTCAGGCCGGGCTTCGGCTGAGCGGCCTGTCCCCCGACGAGCACCTCGTCGAGATGATCGAGCTGCCGGTGCACCCTTTCTTCGTCGGATGTCAGTTCCATCCCGAGTTCAAGAGCCGGCCCGCCGCGCCGCATCCCCTCTTTGCCCGATTCATCCAGGCGGCCCTGGAGGTTCAGAGTGCGCGCGGCAGGGCCGAAGGTCGTCGCCCGGTCGAGGCGCAGACGACGCTCCACTAGGGGGAGTCAGCCAGCACGGCTTGACTTGCACCGGCCCCTGGCGCGACCGTGGGTGCGAGAGTCATGTCCTCGACGAGCGACGACACTCCGTCTATTCCCATCTGCGTACTGGACGAGCACGCGCGCCGCGTGCAGCCGACGCCTAGACGCGACGAAGAAGCGTTCGGTCGTGCCGCGGCCCTGTTCCGCGTCGTGGCCGATGCCACGCGGCTCAAACTCCTCGACCGATTGTCGGAAGGGGAGTGGTGCGTGACCGAACTCGCGGCGGCCGCGGGCAGCGGACTGTCGACCGTGTCGCAGCAGCTTCGCCTGCTACGCGCTGAACGAATCGTCACGAGGCGCAGGGTCGGCAAGCACATCTATTATTCATTGAGCGACGAACACGTCAGGCAACTGATAAGCAGCGCCCTCGACCACGCGGCGGAGGTTCGCGCGTCCGTCGTAGACGAGGATGACGGACGGTGAGGCCCCCACCGGGGGCAACCACGGGCCGCGGTTCGGCGGTGAGCGACGTCGACCTCTGGTTGACGTCGCGCTTGCGTACCCGCAGAAATAGGGTAACGGGTATTCGTCCTTTCCGAGTTTCGGACCTAGCAATTCAACACTTCGACATCTGATGAAGTGTCGAGGAGTCAACGCCGGGCATGCTCTCCATCCACTACGTACTTTCCGGGTGCGTCCTCGCTACGTGCTTCGCCGTGGCGTCGCCGGCGTTGGCGGCCGATGCGGCCTCGTCGGACGTCAAACCCCCTGTCGTCGTGGAGCACGTGGACGCGGTGTACCCGCCGTCCGCGCTCGGCGAGCGCAAGCACGCGGACGTCGTGCTCACCGTCACGGTGGACGTCGACGGGCACGTGAGCGCCATCAAAGTGCTCACGTCCGCGGCGCCTGACCTGGACGAAGCGGCCGTCGTCGCGGTCAGGCAGTGGAGATTCGTGCCCGCAATGCGCGATGGCAAACCCGTAGCAAGTCGCATTCGGGTTCCATTTCACTTCGCACCCCCGGCCCCTCCGCCGGAACTCGTGAGTCCTGCCCCTCCAGAAGAGCCCACGACGGAAACCCACAACGCCGTGCCGGCCGCTCCCGCGCTGTCCGCTGTCTCGGGGCTCGCGCCCCCTTCGGGGCATTCTGCCGTCCCCGCGGGAGCCGCTCCGGAGGACGTGCAGGTCCGCGGCCGCTCTTCGCCGCCGAGCGTCGGGGCCTCGGATTTCAACTTACACGTTGGAGCGCTGGCCGACGTGCCGCACCAGAACGCGAGTGAGCTGCTCAAGCTGGCTCCGGGTATCCTGCTGACCAACGAGGGAGGCGAGGGTCACGCCGAGCAGGTCTTCTTGCGGGGCTTCGATGCCCGGGAGGGGCAGGACATCGAGTTCGCCGTGGGGGGTGTGCCCATCAACGAGAGCGGCAACTTGCACGGCAATGGCTACGCGGATACGCACTTCATCATTCCGGAGCTCGTTCAGGATCTCCGGGTAGTCGAGGGACCGTTCGACCCGCGCCAGGGCAATTACGCAGTCGCCGGGAGCGCCGACTACGAGCTCGGCCTGGACAAGCGGGGCCTCACGGCGAAGTACACGGTCGGCAGCTTCAACACGCAGCGCGCCCTCGTCATGTGGGGCCCGCAGGGCGAGAGCGAACACACGTTCGCCGCGGCCGAGGCCTACAAGACAGACGGCTTCGGTCAAAACCGGAGCGCACAGCGGGGCAGCGCCTACGGCCAGTACGAAGGAAAGATCGACCAGGGGACGTGGCGCGTGACCAGCCAAGTCTACGCGACGGACTTTCACTCGGCGGGCGTAATCCGCGAGGACGACTACGAGGCGGGCCGCATTGGATTCTACGGCACGTACGACCCTGCCCAGGGCGGCGATTCGTTCCGGGCGTCGATCGCGGCCGACATCGAAAAGAAGGCGGGCGATACGGTCTTCGGGCAACAGGTCTTCGCCATCAAGCGCACGATGCGCCTGCGGGAGGACTTCACCGGGTTCCTCCTCGACGTCCAGGAGCCGTGGCAGACGTCTCATGGTCAGCGCGGTGACCTGATCGATCTCGACGTGGACGAAACCACGGTCGGCGCCCGGGGATTCGCCCGCATCTCGGGCAAGGCATTCGGAGAGACGCAGCAGCTCGAGCTCGGCTACTTCGCCCGATACGACCAAGTCGGGGGCGAGCAGCAGCGTCTGTCGCCGGTCACGCTCGAGGCCTATCACACGGACACCAATCTGGAATCCAATCTCGGCGACGTCGGTCTCTACGGCGCGCTCAACCTGCGTCCGCTGACCTGGGTCGCTCTTCGCGGGGGGGTGCGAGCCGACGTCTTCACGTTCGATGTGAACAATCTCTGCGCTCATCAAACGATCAATACGCCGGCGCCGCAGACGCTCCCGCCTCCCCTCGATACGAGCTGCTTGGACCAGACGGACTATGGCGTGCACGTAGAGCCCAACGAGCGCGCGGACACGGTGTCGACCGCGGTGCTGCCGAAGGCGTCGCTGCTCCTCGGCCCATTCGACAACTTCACGTTCTCGGCGAGTTACGGGCAGGGCGTACGGTCCATCGATCCCATCTACATCACGCAGGACGTTGCAACGCCCTTTGCAAGCATCGTTGCGTACGAGGGCGGCGCTGCGTACGCGGGCCCCGTGGGCCCGATGACGCTCGTGGCCCGCTCGGTCTTCTTCGACACCCACGTCGACAAGGACTACGTCTTCGACCAGACTGTCGGCCGAAACGTCATCGGAGTCGGGACCAATCGGGCCGGCTGGGTCGG
>JBEKXD010000118.1:0-15686 GCA_049512415.1 Polyangiaceae bacterium | reverse complement strand
GAAGGTTCGCTATTATTTCAACACGGGGACCCAGCCGCTCGGGTTCTCGTTTACCTGCGACAGCGCATCGATAGATAACCCTTACGTGTCTATCGGGAGCGATGTCACGGCCACCGAGGGCAGTACCCCTGGCACGACGGCTAGCGCCGCGAATGGGACGTACTACCTGGAGTTCTCGTTTGCCACGGGCACGCAGACCGTGGGGACTGCCGACGCAACGGCCTCGGTCGTCGCGCGCTACTATCCCAGCACGTACGCCTCCGGGACATTCACCCCAACCACCGACTACTCGTACCAGGCGTCCGACGGAGGCTATGCCCCCAATCCGCACATGACGGCGACGCTGAATGGAACCCTCGTCTGGGGCGAGGAACCGTAGACTTGCCGCCTGGGCCAAGGCCTCGGCCCGTGTGACAGGACACCTCCTCCTGCGCCGCCGGCATCACGTCCGAGGCGGGCTCCGGTTGGCGATCACGACCACGACGGCGGGAGCGCGAGGGCTCCCGCCGTCACTCTGATGAATGCGCTTCTTCGCGTCGCCGACTGCTTACCGAGCGGTCTCTGGGAAGTATCGTATTGCACCCCCGGCGCCCGAACCGAGGTTGTCGTCGGCCCAGTAGACAAACCCGCTGCTGAGGGTGATACCGACCGGGGCCCCGCTCATCGTCGAAGCGATGACCACGGGCGTGGCACCCGCCAGGCCATTCGCCAGTGAAGCCTTCATCACCGTTCCGGCGCCGTATGGAGGATTCGTGCCGAGATTGATCCAGTAGACCCCCGTGGCGTCGGCCGCGATAGAGTACGGATTGGCCTGCCCGGTAGCGATCGGCACGACCTCTCCGGTGGCGGGAATCGCGCCCATGATGGTGCCGCTCGTGCCGTTGGAGTTGATCCAGAACACATAGCCAGAGCTCGCGGCGATCGCCGTGGGCGAAGTTTGGTTGAAGGCTATCTGGGCCGGACTGGAGGCTTGGTTCATCAGCGGCACCATCCACACGCCGGCGCTACTGCCTGGCGCCGCGCCTGGACCCGCCGTCCAATAGACATTCTGGGTGTCGACTGCGATGCCCATGGGCGCGAGCCATGGGGCCCCGCCCGCGTACCACACGCTATTCGTTTGAACATACCCGTTCCACCAGAACTCCTCCACCGCAGCGCCGTTCGTCGCTGGCGCCGATATCGTATAGTAGACACCATTCGGATCGACGGCGATGGCGTCCGCGCTATTGCCGACGGCACCGGTCCAACCGTTCGAGTCCGCGTACGTCCACACGTCGCCAGTTGCACTGTTCAGCCAGAAGACATTGGTCGCGTTGACACCAATTTGCGTCGGCGCGCTCTGTCCGGTCGCCAGCGTCGCAGGCGTCCCGTTCAAAAGCATCGTCACCGTGCCGAGTGACGAGTCGGTGAAGTAGTAGATCCCGGTGGAGGAATTCACCGCGATGTTCGCCGGAGTTCCCATGGTGTCGGTGAAGAGCGTCTGCGGCCAACAGCCGCCGCTCCAGCACGCTGCGTAGGTTCCCGGACAGACGTTGCCGCACGATCCGCAGTTGTTGGGGTCCGTGTTCAAGTCGAAATAGCCGTTTGGACACAGGCTGTCGTTCGGCGACGGGTTCGTATAAGTACAGGCGCCGCCCGTACAGGTAATGATTGCGTTCTGGACCGGTCCCTGCGAGTAGCAATCCGAGCACGCGTAGCCGCCAGTCCCGCACGCGGTCGGAGTCTCCGCAGTACTGCACGTCCCGCTCGCCGTACAGCATCCGTTGGCACACGTCGTCGGGTTGCACGTCGCTACGCAGGTTCCCGCAGTGCACTTTGCGCCGCTCGCACAGACATTGCCGCAGGTTCCGCAGTTGTTGTTGTCGGTCTGCAGGTTGACATAGGCGTAGCCGCAGAGAGAATCCCCAGGGGGAGCGGAGTACTCACACTGTCCCGCGCTGCACGTCGTAATTGCGTTATCTGGTCCGGTCGCGGGGCAGTTGCGGCAGACGTTGCCACCCGTTCCGCATGCCGTGATCGTTTCCGTCGTCACGCATCCTTCACTTTCGCCCGGCTCCGGGCAGCACCCGTTCGGACACGTCGTCGGGTTGCACGTCCACACGCAGCGTCCTGCCGTGCACGTCGCACCTCCGGTACAGACATTGCCGCACCCGCCGCAGTTGTTGTTATCCGTCTGCAAATTCTTGCACGCGTTTCCCGAACACAAGCTCTCGCCTGTCGAACAGGTGTCCGCGCAGCTTCCAGCGCTGCACGCGACGGTCCCGTTGGTGGGAGCCGTGCACGCGACGCAGGCCGTCCCGCCCAATCCGCACGCCGCTGTCGTTTCCGCTGTGCTGCATGTCCCGCCGGTCGTACAGCACCCTTTGGCACACGTCGTCGCGTTGCAGGGCGTCACGCACTTTCCTGCCGTGCACGTCGCGCCGCTCGCGCAGACGTTCCCGCACCCGCCGCAGTTGTTGTTATCCGTCTGCAGATTCTTGCACGCGCTTCCCGAACACAAGCTCTCGCCCGTCGGACAGGTGTCCGCGCAGTTGCCGGCGCTGCACGCGACGGTTCCGTTGGTCGGAGCCGTGCACGCGACGCACGCCTTGCCACCCACGCCGCACGCCGCCACCGTCTCCGTCGTGGTGCACGCGCCGCTCGTCGTGCAGCAGCCGGTGGCGCACGTCGCAGCGTTGCAGGCCGCCGTGCCGGTCGCAGACACCAGCGTGGGACGGGCAGCTTCCGTGAACGCGAAGGTCGTCGACCCTCCGTTCGCCGCAATCGCCGCCGTGCCGGGCGTCACCGTCAGCGTCGTTCCCGATTGAGCGAAGGTCCCTCCTGACGTTGCCGAGATCGCCGCCGTCGAGTTCTTGTTCAGCACGACGGTCCAGGACGTCGTCACCGCGGGGCCCGTGTTCGTGACACGGACCGTCACGGGATAGCCCTTGCTATTCTTGTTGCCGACCGTGACGGTCGCCGTGACCGCCTCGGTCAACGCCGACGACTCCTGCGCCACCGTTTCCTCTTGGCCGGCGCCGTGGTCGCCCGTCGCCACCGCGCACGCGGCGACCGCGAAAAGACAGAGAGAAAGCACCTGACGTATTTTCATGGAAACCCTCCTCGCCCTCGAGAGGATTCTCACGAGGGTACTCGTGCCTCTCACGACGAATGTCGTGCGACGCCTTTGTTACAATTGTTTGTCGATCCCTCAATCAAAAGGAAATAGGACCGCCTCGAGCCTCTAGTTCGTCGCTGCCCCAATCCCTATGCTGCCGCTTACGCACGACGCCGACGCGCGCCCCATCCGAGCACCCCTTTCCGAGCGCAGAAAACATGCCGCGAGCGGTCTCATGTGTCAAGGAGAAGCGCGGGTCCTCGCCGGAGCCGGACCCTGCCCGCCTTAAACGCCACCAGGACGTCGAGGCGACTCTCGCGTCCTGGCTTCCGTGCGTCGGCTTGCCGCCGTCCCCCCTATTCGCGAATCACCACCACATCGTGGCTTTGATACCGAAGACGTTCGTGTCGTTGGGATACACCGGGCCGGCGTAGTTCTTATACCCGGTCGCGAGGCTCGCAGGCAGTGCCCCGATCGAGCCGTTGTAGCCCGCGAGGGTCGCGATGTTCTTGACGCCGACCTGAGAGAGCCACTGCTGGGGAAGCGTGTCCGACCCATCCCAGTAGTGAGAGTACTGAATGGTGATCTCTTCGTGCGTCACGTACTTCGCTCGAAATACGAGCTTGGGCGAGATCACGCCGAACGACTCGTTGGTGTCGTGGGAGTCCGGCTGCACGTAGTCGCCGCGGACGCCGATACCGAACCATGGAGCCAGGTTGGCCACCAGGTCGGCACCGTATTTGAGCTTCTGAGTCCCCGTCGTGGGGGTGCCGGTGAGCAGGTTGATGCTCGAGGGATCGGTGCCATAGACCGTCGAGTACATGCCGAAGAGCCCGTACTTGAGGTCGACGAATCCGAGGACCGTGCGCCCCGTGTAGTAGAGCTGGACCGAGTCGATCTGGCCCGTTCCGTTGCCCACTCCGTTGAAGAAGTTCTCGTAGATTCCGTTGCCGCCATTGTGACCGCCCCCGCCCGAGGAGTGCAGGACCTCGATCGCCGGGCCCACGGTAGTCACGTTCTTCGCGTCGATGTGCGAGTACCCGACGTAGAGGTCCCCGAGCCAGCCGCCCGAGAAGCGCGCTTCGGCGCCGACGACGGTGAGATGGCCATCGGGCTGCCACGAGGTATCGATCAGATTGGCCGTGCCCCCGGACGGGGTCGACCCGAGCGTCCCTTCTTCGCGATCGTCCTGGCTCCACGCATTCATGTAGTGGACGTTGAAGTCGATCTTCTTCTGATAGGAGACTCCCGCGTGCACGTGATTGAGCAGCGTGAAGCCCGGCGACGCTCCCGGCGGATAGTCGTTATTCTGCTGGGCCCCGTAGTTTAGGTAGTTGAGCGATGTTTGGGAGCCGCCGATCGGAATTCCGGCCGGGACCATTTCGAGGTGGGCGCCGAAGCCGTGCTCGAGCCTGAACGTGAGGTCTCCCGACTTGTACGTGCCCGCGAGAGCCTCGCCCATTTGATGGGTGCGGCCGAACATGTACGTGTCATACGGACCGCCGTCGTACCTGCCCGCCATTCCGAACTTCTCCCAGAACGCGCCGACCTTCCAATTGAGGGTCGCGCCTTCGAGGGGGAGCTGCGGGGTGAGGGTGACCCAGCCCTGGCCGATTCCGAACTGCGCCGGGCTCGCCTGATTGCCCAGCATGCTGGCGTCCGTGAAGTCATACCCTTGAATGCCCACCGTCCCCTTGACGATGTCGTTTCCGTAGCTGAGAAAGACCTCGGCCCAGGATTGCTCCCACTGCCGCGTGAAGGTCCACCCCAGATATTGATCGTCGGGGATGTACGGCGAGTGGAACGTCGTGGTGCTCTGGCCCGGCGCGGCGCAGTAGGCCCCGAGATACGGACTGCTCCCTCCACCCCCCTTGGCGGCCCCAAGACCCTTCCAAAATGCGCTCGCAGTCTGGGTCGCAAAATAGGCCGGCGTGTTGTTGGGCGCAGTGCCGGCAGGGCACGGCGACCTCTGGCCCACCCCGATCCGCAGCGGCGCGCGGAAGTAGCCGTTCCAGCTAAACTTCCAGTCGCTGGCGTTCGATGACGTGGACCCGGCCGCATCCGCTCCTGCTCCCTTCGTGGCGCCGCTCGTGTCGGACGAGGGCGGGGGCAACTCACTCGGCGGCGGCGGAGCCGCGGCTTCCTGCGCCCCACCACCCGCGGACACCGGCGGCGGAAGCGCCTGGGGGGCTTCGGTCGTGGCCGGCGTGGCCGGTGCCGCGGCGGCCCCACCGGACGGCGGTGGCAGCGTGGTTGGCGGCGGGAGCTGCGCAGCCGCCGGCACACTGATGAATGAGGCCGACCTTCCAGCGCCCGGGGCGGGCGCCGACTATGGGGGCGCGTGCCGCCGACCCTCTCGTGGTGGCGGCGGTGTCCAGCGGCACCGGCGGCAAGCGCATCTGCGCGTGCATACTTCCCCCATGAGGGGCCCGGTGCTCAAGGAAATTCGCCAGCGGCGCAGCACCTACCTACGCGCTTGACACCTTTGCGAGGCTGGCCGCCAGCGACGCCAAGGCCCCCGGCGTGACGTGGAGCGAGGCCGGAAGCCTGCAAAGTTGCCACATCACGGTCCACGACAGCGACGCTCCCGGGTCGAGGCTCGTAAGCGGCCCTTGGACTTCGACCTCGACGTACCGGTCGTTGGCGTAGATCTCGATCTCGCCCTCGCCGGGGGCCTGCGCCTCCGGGCCGATGTCCTTGAAGCTCTTAATGAAGAGCAGCTCCCCGGCGACGTGGGCGACGTACCCCCCGGTCCCGTCGGCGAAGTGTTTCTTGCCGGGGTCCCCCAGTACGGACGGGTCGTGCAGATACCAGACGACGCCGTCGTGCTCCTCGACCAAGAGGCTGCCCGACCGCGACGCGCCCTTCGGATAAAAGGACAGCCCCTTCGCCCGCACGCGCGAAATCTCCCAGGGCGCCACCGCACGAGGACGGTCGCCGCGGTTGTGGATGAGATACTCGAGCACGATGGCCTTGCCGCTGGCGTGCGGCGAGAAACGCTTGGAGAGAGCCAAGCCCAGCGCCGGACTCGCAGGACCGTCGACCGTGAGAACGTCCTCGGTCAACGTCGCGACGTACTCGACGTCGTCGAACTCGGCGGGCGGAGGCCATCCCCAGTCGCTCTGGGGGCTCGTCCACAACGTCGAGCCCCAGTTCGCTCGATGGACCTCGGGCCCCGCCAGCACATCGAGCGCTCCGAGGCGCCATGACGTGATACGGCCGCCGAGACGAGGGTCCACCTCGAAGCGGAGCTCACCTTGAGTCAGCGCGTAGCGCCCCCCTGCGGCAGACCAACGGCTCGACATGGCTTCTACGCCTCGCAGTCAACGACCACGCGGCTGCCCGCAGGGGCATACGGCACGAGGTCGCCCTCAATCGCTTTGCCATTCACGACCAGCTTGGGAGCCTTTGCGCCGGCGGACACGTTTTTGACACGCACTACGTACTCGGCACCGCGGCACTTGCGAGTGACGGCGAACGACGGGATCTCGTGGCCGATGACCGGATGGATGCGCAATCCGTCGAAGTCGGGCCGAATCCCGAGCAGGTGCTGCGAGAGAGCGACGAAGTTCCAAGCCGCCGTTCCCGTGAGCCATGAGTTCTTGGCTTCCCCGTGGCGGGGAGCGTCCTTGCCGGCGACCATCTGCGCGTAGACGTACGGCTCCAGGCGATGGACCTCGCTTTCTACCTCGAGATAGGCGGGCGCGATCTTCTTATAGTATTCGAAGGCGCGATCCCCGCGCCCGACGACGGTCTCGCCGATGATGATCCACGGGTTATTGTGGCAGAAGATGCCGGCGTTCTCCTTGTACCCGGGCGGGTACGAAGAGATCTCGCCGAGCTCCACGTGGTAGCGAGTGAAGGCGGGGTTGTTGAGAACGATGCCGTACTTGGTATCGAGCAGCTCCTTGGTGGAGTCGAGAGCCTGGAGCGCCTGACCGGTCTTTGTGCCGATGCCCGCCATCACGCAGAAACCCTGGGGTTCGATGAAGATCTTGGCCTCCTCGCACTCGTGACTGCCGACCTTGTTTCCAAAGAAGTCGTACGCCCGCAGAAACCATCGGCCGTCCCAGCCGTGCTCGAGGACGGCCTGCTCCATCTTGGCGCCCTCGGCCGCTGCGCGCTTGGCCTCGTCCGCCTCGCCGACGTGCGCGGCAAGATAGGCGTAGTCCGGAGCGACTCCGACGAACATCCCCGCGATGAACACCGACTCTGCGGTGCGACCGCCCTCGAACTTGGGGTTGACGAACGTCTGGAAGGACTCGCCTGGCGCCTCGGAAAAGCAGTTCAAATTGAGGCAATCGTTCCAGTCCGCCCGGCCGATGAGCGGCAAGCCGTGCGGTCCGAGGTTGTGCGTCACGTGGTGAAACGATCGCTTCAAGTGCTCGAAGAGAGTCGCGGAGTTCTTCGGGTCGTTGTCGAAGGGCACGCTCTCCTCGAGAATCCCGAAATCGCCCGTCTCCCGAATGTACGCCGCGACGCCGAAAATGAGCCAGAGCGGGTCGTCGTTGAACCCGCTGCCGATGTCGTTGTTGCCCTTCTTGGTGAGCGGCTGGTACTGGTGATAGGCGCTGCCGTCCGCCTTCTGCGTCGCGGCGATGTCGAGGATGCGGGCCCGCGCACGCGCCGGGATGAGGTGCACGAAGCCGAGCAAGTCTTGATTGGAATCCCGAAAACCCATGCCGCGCCCGATGCCCGTCTCGAAGTACGACGCCGAGCGTGACATGTTGAACGTGACCATGCACTGGTACGGATTCCAGATATTGGCCATCCGATTGAGTTTTTCGTCCGGGGACTCCAGCTGAAAGTTCGACAGCAGCGCCGTCCAGTGGGCGGCGAGCTTGCGCATCTCCGAATTCACTTGGTCCGTCGTCGAGAACTGCTCGATGAGAGCCAGCGCCGGCTTCTTGTTGATAACGCCGGGGTTCTCCCACTTCTCCTCGGGCGGATTCTCGACGTATCCGAGGACGAACACGAACGACTTCTCCTCGCCCGGAGCGAGCTCGATGTCGAGGCCGTGCGAGGCGACAGGCGCCCACCCGCTGGCCACCGAATTCGCGGACTTGCCAGCGAGCGGCACCTGCGGTTCGTGCATGCCGTTATAGAGCCCGAGGAATGTCTCGCGGTCCGTGTCGAATCCGGTGACCTTCGAATTTACATGATAGAAGGCGTAGTGGTTACGGCGTTCTCTGTATTCGGTCTTATGGTAGATGGTGCTGCCCACGACCTCGACTTCGCCCGTGCTGAAGTTACGCTGGTAATTGGTCACGTCGTCGTTCGCGTCCCACAAACAGAACTCGATGTACGAGAAGAGCTTGACGCTCTTGCGATCTCCCGACGTGTTCTTGACCGAGACGCGGTGGACTTCCGCGTTGTGCCCGAGCGGGACGAAAAAGAGCGTTTCGACTCGAACGCCTTTGCGCGCTCCCGTGATCTGCGTGTAGCCGAGGCCATGGCGGCACTCGTAGAAGTCGAGCTCGCGCTTGACGGGCAGAAACGACGGGGTCCACACTTCGCCAGCGTCGCGAACGAAGAAATAACGGCCGCCGACGTCCGTCGGGACGTTGTTGTAACGGTAGCGAGTCAGCCGGCGAAGTCGCGCGTCGCGGTAGAAGCAGTAGCCTCCCGACTGGTGGGAAATGAGCGAGAAGAACTGCTCGCTCCCTAAGTAGTTGATCCAAGGGTACGGGGTACGAGGCGTCGTGATCACGTACTCGCGGCGGGCGTCGTCGAAATGACCGAATCGCATCAGGTTCCTCCACGGTTACAGACGGGCGGTGCCGCGGACCGTACACGAGATTCAAGGTCGAGTTAACGCGAACCCGCGTGCGGAACACGGCTTTTTCAAGCGACGCCCCTCGGCCAGCCGACCGCGACCCGCGACCCCCGACCCGCGACCGCGACCGCACACTCTGCCCTGGTCACATCGCACCGACCGCCCCCATCAAGTCCAGACCGTAGAAGGCCGGCGTATTTCGGCCGAAACCGAGCGAGGCCGGCGGCGAGCGCGCGGAGCGTACTTCCCGTACGCGAGCACGCTCGCCACCGGGATCGCGAAGGGATCGGCCGAAAGACGCCGGCCTTCTAGTGTCCCATCTCCGAAGTGTCGTGACTCTTGTGGAGCCCGTGGTTCTTGAGGGCACCGCGTGCGACGCGGGCGACGTTGGCACAGAGCAGCTCGCCCAGGTTCACTCCACTTCAGAGACGGGACACTAGCCGAGCTCGACTTCTACTCGCACTTCGCTTCCGGCGGCGGCCTGGGGGATCGGCAGGCTCGAGTCCGCGATCTTGCCGTCAACCTTGAGACTTCGCACACCCCGCTGCACATGACGCGGGTTGGCGACCGTGATCTCGTAGGTCGCTCCTCGGAACCGGCGCTTCATCTTGAACCCGTCCCACGCCGCGGGGATGCACGGAGACACGACGAGGCCGTCCCAATCCGGCCGGACTCCCAGAATGTGGTGCGTCGCCGTCACATACGACCACGTCGCGGTCCCCGACAGCCAGGGCAGCCGCGACGCGCCGTGTCGCGGACTGTGGCGGCCGTGCGTCGACTGGCAGTGGACGTACGGCTCGATCTCGCGCACCTCGGCGCGGTCGTTGTAGGCCGCGGGCATGTACGCCCGGTAATAGTCGTACGCGAGCGTGCCCTGGCCGAGCAGGGTCTCGGCGATGATCGCCCAGCCCTGGGGGTGGCAGAAGATGCCTCCGTTCTCCTTGGTTCCGGGATTGAACAGCACCGCACGGACTTCGGCGCAAGGCGTCTTCTCGAAGGGTGGATCGCAGAGCATGAGGCCGTACGGCGTCGCCAGGCGCTCGCGCACCGATTCCATGGCGCGCGCGGCCTGCTCGGGAGTCGCTCCGCCCGAAATCACGGCCCAGGACTGCGCGTTGAGGAAGATCGAGCCCTCCGGATCGGCCTTGGTCCCGATGACGGAACCGTTCTCGCGAAACGCCCTGACAAACCAAGCGCCGTCCCACGCATGCTGCTGAATGCTGGCGTCGAGCGACGCGAGCGCCTTGCGCGCCCATGCGACCTCGGCCTCGCGCTCGAGCCTTTCGGCGATTTCGATGTACGTCCGAAGTCCGTGGCGAAGCTGAAAAGCGACCATGACGCTCTCGCCCCGGTAGCCGAGCTTGAGCGTGTCGTTCCAATCGGCGAGAAGGCCGCACGGCAGTCCGTGAACGCCCCGTCGATCCAGATTGAACTCCAGCGCGCGCCGCAGGTGACCGAGCACCGTCGCCTCGCCCGCATCCGCGTACGGAAGCACGCGGTCGAAGAACGCGAGGTCGCCGCTCTCTTTCACGTACGCCGGCACGGTGTCAAAGAGCCACAAGCTATCGTCGGAGCGATACTCGTCCTCTTTCGGCGCTGGCTCGTGGCCGGGCTTGTGAGCGAAGGGCTTGACGACGGGCATCGCTCCTCCCGTCGAGACCTGACCGGTCAGCATGAGCTCGAGGCGCGCCCGGGCGTCGTCCGGGATCGCGGCCATCACGCCGAGCAAGTCCTGAACGGTATCCCGATAGCCGAGGCCGTCGCGCTCCCCCGAGTAGACGAGGCTGGCGGCTCGGGACCACGCGTACGTGATGAGACAGTTATACGCGTTCCACACGTTGACCATGCTGTCGAAGTCGCTGTCGGGCGTCTTGACCGACACGCTGCCGATCTTGCTGTGCCAGTAGGTGCGAACCTCTTCGAGCGCCCGGTGAACGGACTCGGTCGACTCCATTTCGGCCAGCGCGGCCCGCCCGGCAACCTTCGCCCGCCCGACGCCCATGACGACCGCGAACTCGCGGCTCTCGCCGGGCGCCAGCGTCATGCGGGTCGCGAGAGTTCCGCACGCGTTGTCGCCGTACGCGAGGCTCCCCGTGCACGCGCCTCGCTCGACGACGATGGGGTTTGCGTAGGTGCGATAGGCCCCGAGAAACGATTCGCGGTCCGTGTCGAAGCCCGTGACCTCGGCTCCGATTAGCCCGAGGAAGCTATGTCGGCTCTGGTCGCGGAACTCGAAGGCGTCGGGGCGCTCCGGAAGGTTGTCGCTTATGTCGTGCGACAGAAGGCCTCCTTCGACGCTGCATTGAACGATGTACTGCGCGTATTGCAGATTGAACGTATCGTGCCAAACGTGCCATTCGCTCGCGTACTCGACGTACGTGAAGAGGTCGAGCGTGCGTGGCGCCGCGGCGCGATTCTCGACGCGAACGAGCCACACTTCGTAGTGCGCCCCGAGCGGGACGAAGTACGTCGTCGACGTCCGAATCTGCGTGTACTCGGACTCGATGACCGTGTAGCCGGTGCCGTGCCGGCACGTCGTTCGGTAGCCGTCGAGGGCCTTGCCGACGGGCTGCCACGAAGTCGACCAGTAGTCGCCGCTCCCCGCGTCGCGCACGTAGATGTAGCGCCCCGGTTGATCGAGCGGCACCGCGTTGAACCGGAGCCGCGTGAAGCGGCCCTGGGCGGCGGACTTGAAGAAGCTGTACCCGCCGGCGTTGTTCGTGATGATGGCGCCGTACTCGGTGGACCCGAGGTAGTTGGCCCACGATCGAGGGGTGTCCGGGCTGGTGATCACGTATTCGCGGCGTTCGTCGTCGAAATGGCCGTGGCTTGTCATGGCGCGCGGTACAATACACGTTGGTTTCGGGGCGGGGGCACGGGACTTGGCGAGGACGTTCCTTTCTAGGCGAGCTCGCGTTATGGGTCGCGACCATGACCTTGCGCGTCACCTTTCCAAGGGGGTTCGTATGGGGTAGTGCGACCTCGGCCTATCAGATCGAGGGCGCAGCACGGCTGGACGGTCGTGGCGAGTCGATCTGGGACCGCTTTGCGAGCGTGCCCGGGAACATCGAAGACGGGTCGAGCGCGGACGTCGCCTGCGACCACTACCATCGCTGGCGCGAGGACCTCGACCTGCTGCGGGCGCTCGGCCACCGGGCGTACCGGTTCTCCGTCGCCTGGCCGCGGATTTTGCCGAGCGGCCGCGGCTCGGTCAACCGGATCGGCCTCGACTTCTACGCTCGCCTCGTCGACGGGCTTCTCGAGCGCGGCATCACGCCTTTCGTGACGCTCTACCACTGGGATCTCCCCCAGGCGTTGCAAGACGAAGGAGGCTGGGCGGACCGCGCGACCGCCGACGCGTTCGCGTCGTACGCCGACGTCGTGAGCCGCACGCTGGGCGATCGCGTCAAGCACTGGATCACGCACAACGAACCGTGGTGCTCGAGCATCCTCGGCCATCGGACTGGCTCCCAGGCTCCGGGGCTGCGCGACGCCCGCGTGGCGCTCGCGGCCAGCCATCACCTGCTCTTGTCGCACGGCCTAGCCGTGGGAGTCCTGCGCCAGAACGCTCCCGGCGCTCACGTGGGCATCGCCCTCAATCTTGCTCCCTGCGGCCCCGCGTCCCCAAGCCCCCAAGACGCCGATGCGTCGAGGCGCCGCGACGGCGAGCTAAACCGATGGTTTCTCGATGCGATCTATCGGGGCCAGTACCCCGCGGACATCGTCGCGGATGCCATCGACGCCGGCATTCTCCCGCCCAGCGGCCTGCCCTGCGTCAAGGACGGCGACCTTCGCACGATCGCCGCGCCTTTGGATTTCCTTGGCGTAAATTACTACTTCAGGGTCGTCATGCGCAGCGGCGCGATCGCCGAGACGGACAACCACCCGCGCACGGTGCACCTGGCCCCCGAGTCGGAGTGGACTGAAATGGGATGGGAGGTCTACCCCGATGGCCTCTTCGAAACCCTCGTCCGGACGTATCTCGAGTACCGGCCGCGCACGATGTACATCACGGAAAACGGCGCGAGCTACGCGACCGCTCCGGATGCCGGGCGGCGGGTCGCGGACGGCGCGCGCATTCGCTACCTGCGAGACCACCTCGTGGCCGCAGGACGCGCGCTAAAGGTCGGAGTTCCGCTCGCCGGGTACTTCGCGTGGTCGCTGCTCGACAACTTCGAGTGGCAGTGCGGCTTCAAGCAGCGCTTCGGTCTGTGCTGGGTCGACTATGCCACCGGCGAGCGCATTCCGAAGGATTCGGCCCACTACTACCGGCGCGTCATCGAGGACAACGCGGTCGTCGTGGAGTGAGCGACGGGCGCTCGAGAGGAAGCGGCGCCTCGCCAAGCCGGCCAGCTCTGGGGGGTCTCGGTGACTGCGGACGTCGTGGACGCGTAACGTCGGATGCCAGCGAGCTCCGGAGGCTGGACGCTCGGGTGCGCGCCGTCGAGGTTTGCGGGTCCGGGGGGGGCGCCGGTCGCGGGTCGCGCCGTGGACGAAGGTCGCGCGCGGTCCTGGGTCGAGGCCGTCCCAGTCCGGCCCTACCCCTTCTTCCTCCATCGCATTCGGTGGACCGGCAATCCGTCCGCGATGGCGCGGCGCTCCCTCGGGCTTCGCGCTTCGTACGGATTGTCCGCCAGGAGCGGGGTGCCAGGGTGATCGCCAGCGGGGACGAGCCGCTCGTCCAGCGCGACGAGCGCTTCGATAGATGCCGCCCGTTCCTCGACGTCCGTCTGCACGAAGAGTTCGCCGCCCGTCTCTAGCATTCGCGCCGCGTCCGCCACGAACGCCTCCCTGACGACGAGCCGCTTGTGGTGCCGCTTCTTCCACCAAGGGTCGGGAAAGTGGACGAACACCCTGCGAACGGAGGCGTCCGGGCCGAGGCGCCGCAGCGTGGCTCCCGCATCCTCCGCAAACACCCTGGCGCTCGCTCCCAGACCGCGTTTGCCCAGCCGCTGGTCCACGATCGAGGCCCACTTGCGCCTGACCTCCAGGCCGACAAGGGCCGCTCTGGGCTCCGCCGCCGCTCGCTCGACCAGAAACCAGCCCCGCCCAGGGCCCACCTCCAGCTCCAGCCACTCGCCGCGCACCAGGGTACGAAGGTCGAGGCCGTCGCCATCCGGCAGACGCGGGGCGCCATCGTACAGACGCGCCTTCACGGCCCCTACGGATACTCGCACGCCCGTGGTCTCGCTACGCCTCCCGGCGCTCATGGGCCCCTCCCACAACACGGGGACGCCGCGGGCCCCTTGAGTCTTTTTGTGAGCCGCCCCCGCTCCCTCGAAGCACTCCTAGACGCGACAAACGGACATGGTGCTCTAGCGCTGACCCATCGGACTGCCCGCCAGTCAGTTCACTCAGACCGATTAAGTTCGCCCCCGCCAGAACGGCGAACGTTAGCTTATGGCTAGAGGGATCAAGAGACGACAACCCAGGTTCTGTTCGCCCATGCGTACGCGTGGCGGAATTGTTGCGCCTTGAAAAATTAGACATCGTTTCTTGAAAGACGCGGCCTATCCTGTGCCGCATGGCTTTGTTTGTTTCACCCGAGAGCGCGGGGGCTTATTTCGACGCCCACGCTCTGGCGGCCGTGCGTGCGGGCATCGCTGCCGGACAGTGTCCTAGCTTTGACAGGGAACCGGTTTATCCGCTCGCGCTCAAGGCGGAGCGCGACGCGGCCGAGTCGACGTCGCTCCCCGAGCCGCCACCGATATCCGACGCGTGGCTTTGCGTGGCGAGCGACACGCCCGACGAGGATCTCACGCGCGCGGCTTGCGGAGGCAGCACGCGGGCGACAGCGTTGATTTGGCGCCGCTACTGCGTTCAGGTCCGGTCCAAGCTCCTTCGGTGGATCGGCACCCACGACCTCGACGACCACGTGCAGGAGGTCTTTTCGAGGCTGTTCGAGCAGCTCCCGAGGCTTCGCCAGCCTAGCGCCCTGCGAAGCTTCCTCATTGGCATCACGCTGCGCGTGGCCTGTAGCGAGCTGCGCCGAAGGCGTCGCTGGCGGCTGCGACTGACGGCAACGGGCGAACTTCCCGAGATCCTCGAGCACTCCACGAGCGACGACGGGGTCGCGCGCGAGGCCCTCGCCCGGTTCGACGCCATCCTCGGCAAGCTGGCTCCGCGCTCGCGGCGCGTCTTCGAGCTGCGATACGTCGAGAAGCTGGAGCTGGTCGACGTCGCCGCCGAGATGGGCATCTCGCTCGCGACGGCGAAGCGACACCTGGGGCGGGCGTCGTCGCGCGTCTTCGCAATGGCGGCGCGCGATCCGTCGCTCGTCGATTACGTGTTGCGGTCGACGCCCGCCGAGGGGCAAGCCGAGTATCAAGCCGCCGGTTAGAAGGCCGGCGTCTTTCGGCCGATCCCTTCGCGATCCCGGTGACGGGAAGTACGCTCCGCGCGACTCGCCGCCGGCCTCGCTCGGGCTCGGCCGAAATACGCCGGCCTTCTTCGTGGTACCTTGGCGGGGCACGTCGATACCTTGGCGGGGCACGTCGATACCTTGGCGGGGCACGTCGATACTTCGTCGGGGTGCGTCGATACCTCGTCGGATTGGGCACGGTTTCGCCTCGCGGGACGCACTCACCACTTCGAGGTACGTCGATACCTCAGTGCGGTACGTCGATACCCCGACGACTTCCTTCGATGCCCCGACGACTTCCTTCGATACCCCGACGACTTCCTTCGATATCCCGACGACTTCCTTCGATACCCCGACGACTTCCTTCGATACCCCGACGACTTCCTTCGATACCCCGACGACTTCCTTCGATACCCCGACGACTTCCTTCGATACCCCGACGACTTCCTTCG
>JBEKXD010000117.1:0-10864 GCA_049512415.1 Polyangiaceae bacterium | reverse complement strand
GGTCGCCCACTCCTTCCTAAGAGCAGCCAGATGTTGGGCGTTCGCCGCTCTTCTATCCAAGATAATGTTTATGAGCGCATCTTTCGTTTCCGGCGTCACTATATACTGCTCGAAATTTTTGCCCCCCGGCAGAACAAGCACACGCGAATTGTCGGGAATGGATTTCTCTCCGATTCCCTCCAAGGCGGCGTTCACCGCAGCGACGGTATTGGCCTCGCCGTCCGAAAAAATGAACCAAGGAATCCGGAAACTGTGCGCCATGCGCAGAAACGGAAGGTAATTGCCGTAGCCACCGACGCCTACAAAACTGAAACCGAGGTCGTTCGGATGCTTGCCCCAGCGCTTCTCCGCGAAATCTGGCAAGGCCTGTTCTTCGGTTTCTCCTTCGAAGAAAACCAGCGCCCGAGCGAAGAGCATGTCGCCGCGCGTGTTCATAACCTGGCGGTCGATTTTGCGAAGGTCCTCGTCGGTGAGCTTCTTCTCCGCCGTCCCCATATCGATGCGACATACGAATGTTTCTTCGGCTGTTTTGGAAAAATGTCGGATATGGGCAATCTCAGACTGACCGCAGATATAGGGAGAGTGCGTGCTGATGATGCGTTGGCCTGGCATCCGCCGGATTTGACGAAATAGGGCGCGTTGCGCCTGGGGATGCAGATGTGTCTCAGGCTCCTCCATCGCCATCATCGGATGGACCGCTCCAGAGCTGCCTTGTTTTTGCCGCCAGGTGGTGAAGGCCCAGAACGTGAAGAAAGTGCCGAGACTCCGGGTACCCATGCCTTGCTGATGAAGGGGAAACGGCGGAGCTCCTCGTGTCGACAGCACAACGTCCATGCCTCGCGACAGATCCCTGAGATGACGAGCGAGCGGCGTGATCGCGACGCTGTCCTCATCACACGCAAGGGTTTCGTGAAAATTCTTCAAATGCGATTGGATGTGGCTCAGGACCTGGCTGCTTTCCACTATATCTTTGTTGATTTCGGACAGATCCTCTTCGATGCGCTCAACGTCATCAGCGCTTAGACCGTGGTCCTCAACCATCTTGTTCCAGAAGGAGCTTCTGGTACGCAGGTCGTCCGCAATGTCGCGTTTGGCGTCGAGCAGGTAAACTGCCAGCGGCTCGATCTGCTGGGAAGAAACAGCGGCTACCTTCTCAACCGGCTTTGAGTCTGCCCATTTCGAACCGTCTTTCTGCCAGTCCTTCAGGAAACGGCGCTCCAGAACGTACTCGCCTTTAATGGTATTCCATTTGAACTGGGTGCGGATCGCAGCCAGGTCTCGCTCATCCTCGTCCTGGACTACGCCAAGGCCCCAGAGTTCGAGCCAGGCGCTGCCCTGGGGGAATGCGTCGACAATCTTGCCCTGAGCATCTGTAGGCCGTATCAGGATGTCAATAGCGATGGTCCTGTCCTTCGGGGCCGAGACCTCGGTGTTCTGGAGAAACACATCATCAGCCGAGATTATCCGTTGACCGGCACCGATGGCGGAGAACAGCGCGTTGAGGAAGCTGGTCTTTCCAGCATTGTTCTGTCCAATAAGGACGGTGAGGAGATCCAGCTCGACATTCACGGAGCGAAGGCATCGGTAATTCCGTACCCTGACCTCTGTGATTAGTATTCCGCTGAAGGGAGGAGGAGCCGGTTGCTCAGGTTGTGCGGTCCTCCCCGTGGCCGGAATCGCGGGCCCAGCGGCGGCGCTCGTTTTTGTGTCCGTGCTCATATAGTGCGAAGACCCCCGCCGTCATTATGGGCATTGTTGCGAGCCGGGCCGATGGTTGCCGCGTACCGACCGACTGCTACCCACCCCGTCCTTCCGAAGCGCGACCGTGCCCGGCCATGCTGACTTTTGTAGTGGAAAAACGGCCACCTGCGCAAGCGCTCAGTTCAGGGCGGGCGGTGGCTGTCGAGGTCACGACTACCAGTCCATCTGCAGCCCGAGGGCGCGCAGTTTGGCCTTGCGGCTCTCATAGTCGGGGATGACGCGTTCCACGGCCGTCCAGAAGGCACGCGTGTGATCGGGGTGCCGCAGGTGCATCAGTTCGTGGACGATGACGTAGTCTACGAGCGACATGGGGGCCTGGATAATGCGCCAGTTGAGGCGGATCGCGCCGGAGGGCGAGGCGCTGCCCCAGCGCTTGCGCTGCTCCGTCACGATGACGCGAGAGAGGGGAAGTCCGAGCTTCTCGGCCCAGCTCCTGGCGCGCTCCCCGAGCCGCCTGCGGGCGTGGCGCTTGTACCAGGCGATGAGCGCCGTGCGAACGGCGGCCGGGCGCAGCTTGGCCCGGAGGTAGCGGGGGATGGGCACGCCCAGCCAGCCACTTTCGAGTCGCACGTCGCCGTGCTCCTCGGCGATCTCGACGCGGAGGCGATACTGGCGGCCGAGATAGAGGAAGGTCTCGCCCGAGACGAACTCCCTGGTCGAGGGACCGGGAGGAACGTCGCTCTGGCGCTTGAGGCGCTGGACGATCCACTGCGCCTTCGCGTGAACAATGCCGTCGAGGCGCTCGACCGTGGCGGGCGCGGGTGCCGTCACCAGCACGCCCTCCTGGGGGTCGATGGCGATCGAGACGGTCGCACGGCGGCCACTCCGGCGGATGCTGTAGCCGATCGTCGTCGTCCCGAAGCGAACCTCGGAGCGTTCGAGCGTGGTCATGAGCCGCCTCCCCTGCGCTTCAGGAGATCCACGACGCTCTCAGTGACGGTGTCGATTTTCGCGGCGGGGTAGCTTGCGACCTTGAGCTGCTTCTTGATCAGGCGGCGCATTTCGCGCTGCACGTCGTCCTTGTGCTGCCAGTCGACGATCTCGGTCTGCCGCGCGAGCAGCTCCTCGAGCAGGCTCGCGAGCTCCTTCTTCGCCTCGTCCACCTGTCCGTAAGGGGGGCCCTGAGGCTCCGCGAGGGTCGCGGGCCTGGGTTCGGCGATGAGACCGTAGATGGCGAAGCCGGTCTCGGACAGGCCCAAGTCCTGCGCGGCCTGCGCCTGGCCGCGCATCTCCTTCGTCAGCGCTTCAAAGAGCTTGAGCTGCTGGGCAGCATCGATCCGCTTCGCCTTGCGATCCTCGATGATTTGCTCGAGGCGCTCGCGCAGCGAACGGAAGAAGGCAGGGTTTTCCTCGAGCTTCACGTGAATCTCGTGGCGGATCGCGTGCTCCATCTCGCTGGCCTTGGCCTCGTCGCCCTTGAGCGCCTTGAGTTTCTCCTCAAATTCGGGCGTGAAGAGCGAGATTTGCTTCACGAGAATCTGGATGCCCTCGGCGATGACGGCTTCCTCGATGAGTTCGCGCACCTTCGCGCCGCAGTCGGAGATGTCGAGCTTCTCGTCGCGGTACTTGGCGGCAGCCGTCGCACGAATCTTGCCCAACCAGCGCGCATCGCCCACATAGGGCTGCGCCTTCGGGTCGGGCAGCATCATGTCGAGCGATTGCGCGAAGCGCTTGAACGCCTGGTCGAACTCGGCGCGCACGTCCTCTGGCTCCAGCACCGCGACGCAGGCGTCCAGGTCGTCCTTGTTCTTCACGTTCACGAAGAAGCGCAGCGCGGCGGCGTGCCGGGCCTGGAGCCGGGGCAGCTCGTCGGTCTTGGGCGCAAGCGCCCCTTGGATGTCGCCCGGCGCGAAGATGGCGAGCGCCTCCTGCAGGTCCTCGGAGACGCCCCAATAGTCGACGATCAGGCCGTAGGTCTTCTTGTCGGCCGTCCGGTTCACGCGCGCGATGGCCTGCAGCAGCGTGTGCTCCTTGAGCGGCGAGTCGAGATACATCACCTGCTCGACCGGCGCGTCAAAGCCGGTCAGCAGCATGTCGCAGACGACGAGTATCTGCAGCGGGTCGTCCGCCTTCAGGAAGCGCTCCACGAGCTCCTTGCGCTGCTCCTCGGAAGTGTGATGCCGGACGAGGCTATCGTCGTCCTTGTTGGTCCCTGAGATGATGACGGCGGACTGCGGCGCGTTGAGCCGGTCGAGCGTGTCCCTGTAAAGGCAGGCAACTTCGCGCGAGCAGGCGACGATCTGCGCCTTGAAGCCGCCGGGCTGGATATACCGCGTGAAATGCTCGATGAGGTCGAGGCAGATGGCTTCGACGCGCTTGGGCGCTCCGGCGATTGAGGCCTCGGTCGCGTATTTCTTCTTGATCGCCTCGCGCTCCTCGTCGCTGCGGTCGGCGAATACGCGGTCGAAGACGGCATCGAGCGTGTTACCGATGATGCGCAGCTCGGGAAGCCGCCCCTCGTAGAAGATCGGAACCGTCGCGCCGTCAGCCACGGCCTGCTCGATCGTGTAGGTGTCGATGTAGCTGCCGAAGGTTTCGAGGGTGCTGCGGTCCTTCTTGTCGATCGGCGTTCCCGTAAACCCGAAGAAGCACGCGTTCGGTAGTGCCTTGCGCAGGTTCGAGGCGAGCCCGCCATATTGCGTCCGGTGGGCCTCGTCGGCGAGCACGAAGATGTTGCTGGCGTCGGAGAGCTGCGGATACTCCTCGCGCTCCCTGCGCTTGGTCGGCCCCTGCCCGCTCCCTTGCAGCTCCTGGAACTTCTGCACCGTCGTGAGGATCGTCTTGCCGGTCGGGTTCGAGAGCAGCTCGCGCAGGTCGCGGACGCTCTGCGCCTGCTCGGGATTCGGGAAGCCGCAGGCGCGGAACGTCCTCGTGATTTGGGTGTCGAGGTCCTTGCGGTCGGTCACAAGGACGATTGTCGGGTTCTCGTGCGCCGGGTCGCGCCGGAGCTTCAAGGCCAGCCAGAGCATCGTCAGCGACTTGCCCGAGCCCTGGGTATGCCAGACAACGCCGCCGCGTTCTGTGGGCTTCTTTGCGGCCCTGGCGCGCGCGATCGCCTTGTTGACGGCCGCGAACTGCTGGTAGCGGCAAAGCTTGCGGATCGTGCGTCCTGTCGCGGCATCGCGCTCGAAGACGACGAAGTTCTGGACGAGGTCGAGCAGGTGCTCCGGCGTCAACATGCCCTGGAACAGGACTTCCTGCGCCGAGGGCGCGCGGCCCATCGTTCGGGCAAGGTCGGCCTCGTTCACGGGCCACATGGTCTTCCACTCGGCGTAGAAGCGGTGGGGCGTCGTGACCGTGCCGTAGCAGGCGGCCTGGCCGCAGGTTGCGACGATGACCTGCACCGGTTCGAACAGCCGGGGATAACCCAACTCGCGGTAGCGGGCTTCAACCTCCTGGTAGCGCGAGAACTGGTCGATCGCCTCGGATTTCCAGCTTTCGCCAAGCGTTGGGCTCTTGCACTCGATGACCGCGAGCGGGATGCCGTTGACGAAGACGACGATATCCGGACGAATCTGCTTCTTTGCTCCCTGCACGCGGTACTGACGCGTGACGAGAAACTCGTTGTTCTTCGGCTTGTCGAAGTCGAGAAAGCGGACCGTCTGGCCCTTCTTTCCGTCGCCCCGGTCCTGCTCCAGCGAAGTGCCGTAGGTTAGGATCGTGTAGAGCTTCTCGCTCGCCTCGATGAGCGATGTAGCGGGGACGTGGGTGACGGCACGGACGGCCTTGGCGACGTTATCGTCGGAGAGCCAGGGGTTCAGGCGCTTCAGCGCCTTGGCGAGCCGTTTCGCGAGAACAACGTCCTTCAGCGATTCACGCTCGGCTTCAAGGACGTCGGCGGAAACGAAGGAGTAGCCGAGGGCTTCCAGCTGCCGGACAGCGGGGTTCTCCGAGAGATTTTCCTCGTTCCAGCCTCTGCCTGGCGGGCTCACGCGGCCGCCTCGTCAGGTTTCACGCGCACCTCGCCCGTGAGAAGAACGGACATGAGGGCACTCTTTAAGTTTGCGAGCGCGGACGCGGTAACGGCCTCCGCCTCGATTCGCTCCTCAACGCACCGAATTGCCTCGGCTATCTCAAGCTGCTCGTCCAGGTCCGGTAGCGGAACGGGGTATTGTTTGATAATTTGACAGTTCAGTGCGTCCTGATTGCTGCCGCGTCCGCCGGAGCGTAGGTGCTCATACTTGTGGTCTAGATAGGCGAACAGGAACCATGAGGCTAGTTGCGCCGAAGGGCGAACATAGGCAAAATTCTGATTGATTGTGGCTTCAAGTGCAAGGTAGGCGACCTTCCCTCGCGTCCTACCTTGCCCAATCATGGCGATCAGGAGTGTCCCTTTGGGCAACAACCGAATGGGGCACTCTGCGAGTGCTGTTTCGGTTACGAACTCATCAGCGTGAAAAATGACCCGGTCATTGACTTTGCCAGTAGGTAGCCACGGGATGCTGCCATTTTGCCAATAGTCAGGACGTTGTTTGCTAGGCGTCGAACCGTTGCCGACGGTCGCGACGGTGCCGAGCCTGACCACCTCCCACTGGTCCGGAACCTCGCCGATCTCTGTTTGCTTGAAGCGTGTGTGGCGTCCTGGTAGACCGCGTGTCAGCAACTCGGCCATCATGGCCTTTTTCACAACGTGCAGCTGGTCGATGACCGCTTGCGTGGCCTCGATTGTGTCGTCGATGGAGGAGAGAATGGCGGCGATTTTCTTTTGCTCGCCGACAGGCGGCAAAAGGAGGCGCATCGCCAAGAACTTCTCCTGCGCAAGATTTTTCATCGAGCCGCTGGTACCGGAGGCCAGATCAGAAAGTACCAAACGTGTGTCGGGCGCAGAGAGGAAATGAAACAGCCAGCGCCCATCCGTTAGCGAGAGGTTCGGAAGCAGTTGCCAAATACGGTCTGGAAGGACGAGGTCAGGCCAGTCGCGCTCAACATAGGCGGAAGCACCCACGAGAGCCAACGTGTTCATTCGACTTAGGAGCACACATCCAGCTTTCGGATTCTCTCGGACTCGATGAAGGTCTTTGGCAACAACGACCTTGTTTTCTTCGGGTCGGAAGACACCATAGGTTACTGCGCTTGTCTTCAGAACTCCGACTTCACCAACGACTCGGGCGCGGCTCTCCGAGTTCACGCTCACGCCTGTGCTGATTGCACAGAGCAGATCGCGAACCTGCGAGTTGCTCCACCCATCAGGCGTCATACCCGAGCTCCTTGAGGTAGCCGTTCATCCTCGCCTCGGCCTCAGCTCGCTTAGTCTCCGTCTCCCGGAGCGTGGCCAAGGCGTGTACCACTTCGACTTTTTCGGTGGTATCCACTGTCTCAATGTAGCGGCTGATGTTCAAGTTCCCGTCGTTCTTCTCGATCTCGTCGAGGCTCACGATTTTTGCGTATTTCTCGACATCCGTGAAGACGTGGAACGTCGCAGCGATCTTCGCGACGTCCTCTGCGCGCAGGTAGTTCTGTGCCGAGTCCTCGCGGAACTCGCGCGACGCTTCGATGAACATCACTTTCTTCTTCCGCTCCGGCTTTTTTGCACGATTCAGAACGAGGATCGCGGCCGGGATGCCGGTTCCGTAGAACAGGTTGGCCGGCAGCCCTACGACGGCCTCGAGGAGGTCCTCGTGCAGTAGGCCCTGGCGGATATCACCCTCCGCCCCGCCCCGAAACAGCACGCCGTGGGGCATGACGACGCCGACCATGCCTTTCATGTTGGTCGTCGCGACCATGTGCTGCACGAAGGCGAAGTCGCCCTTGGTCTTGGGCGGCACGCCGAAGCGAAAGCGCCCGTAGGGGTCGTGCTCGGCTACCTCGCGGCCCCATTCGTCGAGCGAGAATGGCGGGTTTGCGATCACGCGGTCGAACAGCATCAACTCCCCGCTATCGCGGAGCTTGGGGTCGCGGATCGTGTCGCCCTTCTCGATCCGCGTATCGGGCAGGCCATGCAGCAGCATGTTCATCTTGCAGATGGCCCAGGTGCCGAGGTTCTTCTCCTGGCCGTAGAGCGACAGGTTGCGTGGGTTCTGCTTGTGGCGCTCGAGGTAGTGGGCGCATTCGATCAGCATGCCTCCGGAGCCCGCCGTCGGGTCGCAGATGCGCATGCGCTCCCTCGGAGCAAGCAGCTCGACGATGAGCTTTACGACCATGCGCGGCGTGTAAAACTCGCCGCCTTTTTTCCCCGCGTCGTCGGCGAACTGCTCAATCAGGTACTCATAAGCTCTGCCCAACATGTCGGGCTCGGAGAGGTCGGTGTTGCGCAGTGAGAGCTTGGAGAAGTGCTGGACAAGGCGGCCCAGCACGACGTCGCGGGCGCGCGCGTCGCCCAGCTTGCGCTCGTCGTTGTAGTCAATGCCGCCCAGCACGCCTTCGAGCGAGCTGTTCGCTTCCTCGAGCTGGGAGCAGGCCTTGTTGAGGGCGGTTCCCAGGTCGGTTGCGACCTTCTGGATTTGGCTCCACCGGGCTCGTTTGGGGACGAAGAACTGGTGGTTGACCTTGTCCTCGGGGTCGTCTCCGTCGGCTACCAGGGCCTCGCATTCCTCCTCGAAGCGATCGGAAAGGCGCTTCAGGAACAGCAGGCCGAAGATGAAGTTTTTGTAGTCGGAGGCATCGATCGACCCTCGCAGGATGTCGGCGGCGGACCAGAGATAGCGCTCGAGGCGGTCGACCGTCAGCTTCTCGCCAGGCAGCACTTCGACCGGCTCGGCGGCGCGGGCAGCGCTCGACGGAGCGCCGTTGCTTTTCCCGTTGGCGTGTGAGCCCTGGACTGCGCTCTGCTTCGTGGTGCCTTTCGGCATTTGCTTCTCTCCCCAGCGATCGCTTCAGGAACGCCCACTCGCCCGAGGATGACGATCGCATGGGCCCCGACGATTTATAGTGAAAATACGAGCATCTAGGCAAGCGTTCAGTTGCGAGCACCTTCCGCTCGGCCCCTTGGGGGGACTTCGACTCCCGCGCCGCGCGCGTTCCCGCTCGCATCGTCTTCGCGGGATGGGAGTCCCGAGCCCGAAGCCGCCCCAGCGGCGAGCGGTCGGGGACTGGCGTCCCTCGCCCTCGCCACGATCTCACTCCACGGCGAAGCGAGGCCCGGAGCAAGGAACGGCGGAGGCCTTGCGGAGCCGTCCGCGTGCGGCGCGAGCCCGGCGCTCTGGCCGGACGACGCGTCCTTGATGCGGGGCGAGTCCGCCGTAGCCTCCCATCGTTCTCTTCGAGGGCGAGTCCCGGGCTTCTTCTGGGCTCGTCTCGGGCGCTGGCCGAAGGCCGAGCCGTCTTCATTTCCCCCTGACCGCGCGCAGCGCGTTCCGGTCCCGGCTCCGGCGGAAGCCGGAGGAAGGGCGACCGTGCGCTGCGTAGCCAAAGGCGAAGCATGGGAGCCCGCCCAGGGAACGCAACGCCGAGCACGGGATTTGGGGGAAATCGGCCGCCCGCAAGCGCCGTTAGGCGCGAGGACGGACGCAAGGGGGCAACGTGTTCTAAGTGCTTCCGGAAAGGGACGACGGACTACGAAGACGACCATGGGTCGAAGACGGTGACGCCGAGATCGGAAAAGTCCCGCACGTTGCGGGTCGCGACTGTGAGGTCGTGCTCGAGCGCCGTGGCGACGATCAATCCGTCCGCCATCGACAGGCCCCTGCCCTTAAGCTGGCATTCTCCCGCCACAACACCCCAGCGCTCGGCAATGCGCTCGGTCACAGGCAATATCCGGCCGTCGAACCAGGGCCGCAGCGTTTCGTCGATCCACTGCTGCAATTCGCGGCGACGCTTGCTGGCGGGAAGCACGGTGAGTCCCTTGAGCATCTCGCCCAGGGACACAACGCTCAGGAAGAGCTGTTCGTCATCAACCGCATCGAGCCAGGCTTCGACGTGGGGATCGGACTGAGGGCGCGTCAGTTCGGAGGGGACGTTCGTATCGAGTAGGAAGCCGGTCACAGCTTGATCGGACGGCCCGCGTCCGGGTCGCGCTCAAATTTCAGGTCGAGACCCTTGAGCGGCGATTCGGCGAACAATCGCGCGAGGCTCTTCCTGCCCGCCGGGCGCGCTCTGGCGTCGGCGGAGGCCAATACCTCGCCATCCTCGTCAAGCGCCGCGCCTACGAGCTCCGCCAGCACCGCCTCGGGCTCGCGGTGCGTCTGCGCGGCGAGAGCGGCGACGCGACGTTCGAGGTCAGGCGGCAAGTGAAACGGCATCGCGGGTTTCCTTCAATGATTACGCCAAAGTATCCCACACCGCGCCCTCACCGTCAACCTTCGGGGAAATGCAGCGAGTTCGGACGGTAACGGCTCTGCCGCTCCCCTCGAAGCGCGCTTTGATACCCTGTAGGCAGTTTTCGGGCGGAGCGGTAGCGCAGCCCGTGCGCGAAGCGCGGCGTAGCCGTAGGCGAGCAAGCCGAGCGTTGATGGTCTATGCGGCCGTAGGCCGCTCCGTTTGGGTAGGGATGCTGCGAAGGGATTGGCCTCTAGAGGTCCCATTCAAAGGGAGCGAAAGCCCTCGATGGGCTTGAGATTCCAGTTGCCATCGGCGTACTCGGGTTTTCAGGAACGGTTTCCCTGTTAGAATGTTAAATGATACTGTTAAAGGAGTTACAGGGCCGCGCGACGCGATATTACTGTTCTGCGTCAATACCTTGTCCGATAGCCATGTTCCCGATACCCCGAGGAATTGTTCCCGATGTCCCGAACCGAACGTTCCCGATACCCCGTGGTTCTGTTCCCGAAAACCCGAACGGGGCATGTTATGTTCGGACTTATCCACAGGTTATCGCGATTTTGGCACCGGAAGTTGAGGCCTGTTCCCGATACCCCGATGCAAAACCTGTTAAGCTGGTGAAATACATCGATACACGATTCTGAGACACTGTTTCTATCGGGTTATCAGGAACGCTCAGGAAACCGCCTCGCGGTTGCGCTGATGGTGCTGCCGCACAAAGCCGTAGAACGCGGCCTCGTAGTTCTTGGGCTCGCGCGTCGCATCAGCGTCGAGCCATTCGTCGAATTCAGCCTGCATCGCGTAGATATCCCAGCCCGGAAATTCGTTGCGTATCTGCAGGATGGTGCGCTCGGACAGGGTGCGAATGATCGGATTTAGCAGCGGGAGCGCCTGCGTCGGGACCGCG
>JBEKXD010000116.1:0-10880 GCA_049512415.1 Polyangiaceae bacterium | reverse complement strand
TTTTCGGCCATCGGTGCGGCTCTCCCGCGGATACAGACGGGGAGCAGGCTGGCCGACAACCTCATTTTCTTCGGCGAGAAGCTGCCCTTTCTGCCCGTGATCGCCGCGATCACGTTCGAGCTACAAAGGGTCCTTGCCAGGACGTGCAGCACGGGCCCCCTTCGACTGCTCTTGTGGCCCGGGTTTCTCGTCCAGAGAATCACGACGGCCGAACCCACCGACGACCAGCTCGAAGTGGCGCTCGCCAGCCTGCGCGTGACCCTCTTTCGGCAGCACAACGCGCTGTCCGACGCGGCGACGGGAGATGTCGTATTCCCCACCTACGAGGCCCTGCTCGGTGCCGACCGCTTGCGAGCCGTCGCCCGGGTCGATGGTGCAGCGTGAGAGCGGCAGAGGCGTGAGATGCTTCCATTAGAGAAACTCGTTCAGCTCACGCGCCGCTACGGCGAGCTCGACGAGATCATGTGCCGCCCGGATGTCCTCGCGGATCGGGCCAAGTTGACGCGCCTCAACAAGGAACGCAGCGATCTGGAGCCGCTCGTTCAGTCGTTCGCGCGATATCAGGATCTCGAGCGTCGGATTCGAGAGGATCAGGAAGCCTTGGGGGACGCCGATCTCCGGGAGTTGGCGCAGGCGGAGCTCCCGACTCTCGAGGGCGAGCGCGGTCGTCTCGAGGCGGACCTTCAGATGCTGCTGCTCCCGCCCGACCCGACCGACGCGAAGAACACGATCCTCGAGATTCGGAGCGGGGAGGGCGGGGAAGAGGCCGCGCTTTTCGCGGCGGATCTCTTTCGTATGTATGCGCGCTACGCCGAGGTCAATCGCTGGAAGGTCGAGATTCTCAATCTGAGCGAGAGCGCGACGGGCGGAACCAAGGAATGCGTCGCCCTCTTCACGGGCAAAGAGGTCTACGCGCACCTGCGCTTCGAGGGCGGTGTCCACAGGGTGCAGCGCGTGCCCGTCACCGAGACGCAAGGTCGAATCCACACGTCGACGGCGACGGTGGCCGTGCTTCCGGAGGCCGACGACGTCGAGGTCCATATCGAGGAGAAGGATCTCGAAGTCAGCATTGCGGCGAGCGGCGGTCCGGGGGGCCAAGGTGTCAATACGACCAACAGCGCCGTCCAGATCATCCACAAGCCGACGGGCATTCTCGTCAAGTGTCAGGACGAGCGCTCGCAGCTCAAGAACAAATCGAAGGCTCTGAAGGTGCTTCGCGCGCGCCTGCTCGACATGGAGCGCGAGAAACAAGAGGCCGCGGAGGCCGCGACGCGCCGGAGCATGGTCTCTACGGGCGAACGCAGTCAGAAGATTCGGACGTACAATTTCCCCCAGAACCGAGTGACCGATCACCGCATTCGGCTCACGCTGAGTAAGCTCGATCGCATCATCGAGGGCGATCTGGACGAGCTCGTCACCGCGCTGCGGACCCACTATCAAGCGGAGCGCTTGCAAGACGCAGGGGTCACGCAGGCGCCGGCTGCGGATCTGCGAAGTACCGATGCCGAGGACGCGGAGGGGTAGGTGCTCGAGCGGAGCGACCGCGAGGCTCTCGTCGTTGGAATGACGCTCGTTCCAAACCTGGTGTCGCGCAATCGCAGCTTCGCGCTCTTCGAGGACCAGGACGTTCGACGCGCCAAGGCCCGGGCGGCCCTGCTCCGGGGAATCGTGCGTCACCTGGCCGGCGCCACGGGTCGCGTCGAGTCCTTGCACATTGCCCACGCGATCGACGAGTGCGAGCTCACCTATGCGCTGCCCGGAGTCCGGCTGCTGCGCAGCGCCCGGCTCGCGGGCATCGAGCTCGCATGCGTGAGGGTTCTGGCGGGCCGACTCGGCGTCACCGAGCTGCGAGCGACCGACGAGGACCGAGCCATGCTCGAGACGTCCTTGCGAAGCCTGGCGCGAGGACTTCGCCTAGCCGAGATCGACGTCGGCAAAGCCACCGTCTGACCCCTCGCCGGGGGGACGTCTTCCCTCGATGAGGACAAGGAGTTCCATCGGCGGCTCGTGCACCGGAGAGCGCGACCCGGAGGTCACCACCTCGGGGGAACCATCGCCGTAGTCAAGATGGGCAGCCCCCTGCTCGAGGGAGGGCTCTGCCTCATCGAGGGAGATGTCTATCTCGACGGCGTGGGCGATCCCCTCGCCGAGGGAAGCGTCTAACTCGATGAGGGAAGCGTCTAACTCGATGAGGGAAGCGTCTAACCCGATGAGGGAAGCGGCGATCTCGATGAATGAGGCGGCGATCTCAGCGGCAAAAGCGCGGCACCTTGACGCGGGAAGCGTCTAACTCGATGAGGGAAGCGTCTAACTCGATGAGGGAAGCGTCTAACTCGATGAGGGAAGCGTCTAACTCGATGAGGGAAGCGTCTAACTCGATGAGGGAAGCGGCGATCTCAGCGGCAAAAGCGCGGCACCCCGAGCAGGGAAGCGTCCACGCCGAGGAGGGAAGCGTCCACGCCGAGGAGGGAAGCGTCCACGCCGAGGAGGGAAGCGTCCACGCCGAGGAGGGAAGCGTCCACCCCGACCAGCGCGACCGCGAACTCGACCGCGAACTCCACTTTCCACCTCGTCGAGGAATGAGCCCCCCACTCGACCTCTCAGGCCGAGCCGGGCCGCTGGAAGAACCGGCGAGCACGGCCTGGCTCCGACCCGGTCGAAGCGATACGCTCTCGCCTCGCCATGACGAGCTCCGGCGCCCCCCACTGCATATTCTGCAAAATCGTCTCCCGCACGATCCCCGCGACCTTTGTCTTCGAAGACGACGACATCGTCGCGTTCCAGGACGCCCATCCCGCGGCCCCAGTGCATGCCCTCGTCATTCCACGCAAACACGTCGCCGGCATCGAAGACGTCTCGACCGACGACGCGGAGCTTCTCGGGCGCGTGCTTCTTGCCGCCCGATCGGTCGCCGCAAAACTGGGGCTGTCGGCAAGCGGCTATCGGCTCGTGGTCAATCAGGGCGCGACCGCGGGTCAGAGCGTGTTCCACCTGCACTGTCACGTCCTCGGCGGACGGGCGTTCTCCTGGCCCCCCGGATGAGCCGTCACTCGCCGTCGTAGTCCGCCGCTCCCACGAGCTGCAGACGATCCTCGGTCCAGCCGAACCACAGATGCTCGGAATCGGACCCTGCCGTCCAGGCGCAGTAGGGGCGCCGAGCATCACATACTAGGTCCGCGCAGTGGGTTCCTAGCCCGCGAACATCGTCGTTCGTCAGCTTGCCGAGACCCACCACTTTGGGGCGCCACGTCGGAAGGGACGGCTCGTCGAAATGCAGTACGCGGGTGTCGGGTGCGGCCGCGCGGCGAAAGCCGGCCACGGTGCCCGCGCTTGCCAGAAGGCGGCACGCTTCTTCGCGGTTCACGGTGCGAAGCGGAATGGCGATGGCGCTGCGCGCGGCGGCGTCGGCGCTGGTCGTGTCCGCAAGGGCGAGCGCGCTCGGCAGATCGGCCTCGACCGCAGTCGCCTGAACGGAAGCTTGCGGGGAAATGAAGGCTTGCGCGAAGCCGAACGGGCGCCCCCCGGCGTCTCGGGCGGTCATTCTCAGGACGACATCGGTGCGGTCGTCCCCGTCGACGTCGGCGAACGCAGCCTCCCAAGCGGACTCGCTTGCCTCCGCGCGCAGCGCGCCGGAGTCAATCGGGAAGAAGCGAACCGTGCCCCCCTCCTCGATCGCGACTTCGGGCGCGCTGGGATCGAGATCGGTCTGCACGACGGCGACGATTCCGCCGGTGGCCGTCAGCGGAGCCCGGCCCAGGATGTGTTCAATGTGTCGCGCTCGCGCCCGCAGCATCGCGTCGGCCTGCGGAGCTTCGCTGATCGCCTCTACGAGATGCGGGTGGGAGGACGCTTGCCCGGCGGCCACGAGCACAGGGGCATCTTCGATGACGGCGCGCACGGCCCAACGAGCATCGACGAGCGCAAAGCGTACGACCGCGTGCCCTCGTTCGGTCCACGCTTCGCAGGCGTCCAGGCCGCAGGCCCGCGTCGTCAGCGTGGCGCGCACGATGTCCAGAGCTCGCGACACGAGCGGCGACCCGGCGGCACTGTCCGAGCGGATGTGCCCGACGGTTTGCGCGAAAGTCGACTGCCACGCGAGCTGCACGTCCGCGCCTCGGGGAGGCAGGCTTCGAATCAGCGCCGTGGCCGATGCGCTCGCCGAGCGGAGGGCCGTCCAGAGCGCCGCGGCGGAGCGCTCGGTCGACTCGCGCGCCTGAGCGGATCTCACTCGGGCGGCGAGCACGGCGGTGTCCCCGACGTCCGCGAGCGCCATGGGCGACGATTCGAAGGGTGACGACCCCGCACTCGCATCGATCCAGACCGACCGCATGCCGGCCGGTTGGTCGAGGACGCCCACGCTCTCCAGGAGGACATAGACAACGCCGCCTTCCGTGAGGCCGGAGACGACCCGGACGCCGATGGGGAACCTATCGACCGGGCTCACCTCGATGGTGCCATCTTCCCGTCGCGTCACGTGCCACGCGCCCGTCGCGGCGTCCGGTCTCCCGACGAACGCGAGCCACCGCTCCCGTCCGCGCGAGTCGCGGGGGAGCCCGAAGGGAGCCCCGTGGGGCTCGCCGTGGCTCGCGAGAGCTTCGAACAGGCCCGGCGGCCACGGGTTCACGGTCCCCGCGTCGGCCGTCGGCGCAGTTCGGGCAGGGGCGGGAGCGCTCGCCCGCACCGGACCGCGGACAGGCGTTCCCGTCGGGCGGCCGCACGACGCCAGAACGCACGCCAAAACAGTCCCACAAACCATCCCGGGGAAGCTGCTATCGGTCTTGTCGCGAAGCATTCTCCGCATGCCGAGCCTGTAACAGTCTCGCGACAGCCGGTCGAGAGGGGTAACGTACCCGGCTCGATGGCCGTCCGGCGATGGCGGCGGCGCCGAGGCGCTTGCGGAACTCGGGCGGAGGTCGTACGTGGCCTCGTTAAAAAGCGGATTGCTGTCCCATGGCGAAAAGCACATCACGACTCGATCGTCCCGTAATGGAGGCGCTAAAAAACGAGGTTCTCGTCCTCGACGGCGCGATGGGCACGCAGCTCTACGAGCGGGGCGTACTCTTCAGCTCTTGCTACGAGGACCTCAACGTGTCGCGGCCCGAGCTCGTGACTCGGGTCCACGAGGACTATTTGGCCGCTGGCGCTCAGGTCCTCGAGACGAACACGTTCGGTGCGAATGCCCTTCGACTCGAGAAATACGGCCTTCAGGCGCGCGTGCGCGAACTCAACGCGGCCGGCGTCCGGCTGGCCCGCGCGGTCGCCGGACAGCGTGCGTACGTCTTCGGTGCCATCGGGCCGACAGGATACTTCCTCGGGGAGAGCGGCCGGCGAAACTCCGACGACCTGGCGAAGGCCAAGTCCGTCTTCACGGAGCAGGCCGATGCCCTCCTCGAGGCCGGCGTCGACGCGCTCATCGTCGAGACGTTTCGCCAGACTCCCGAGCTTCGCACCGCCGTCGAAGCCGCTGTCGCCGCGGCGAGCGGTCGCGTACCGGTTGTCGCCAGCATTTCTCTCGACGACAGCGGATCGATGGCGGAAGGCACGGGCTGCGATGAAGTGGCGCGCCTCGTCAAGGACCTCGGTGCCGACATCGTGGGCGTCAACTGCTCGGAGGGTCCAATGGCAGCGCTCGCGGCTGCCGAGCGCATGATCCCCGTCGGACTTCCCGTCCTCGTGGCCCCCAACGCCGGGCTTCCCCGTCGGGTCGACGAACGCATGGTCTATGTGGCGACGCCCGAGTACTTCGGGGTTTACGCCATGCGCATGGCGAGGATCGGTGTGCGTCTCCTCGGCGGTTGCTGCGGTACGACGCCCGAGCACATCCGGCGCATCGCGGACTCGGCTCGCATGGCGAGCCCGACCACGGAGCGCTCGCCGGCTCCAGCCGTCCCCGCGACGGTCGGTTCCACTCGGCCCGACCCCGTGGTTTCCGTTGCCGGGCTTCCGGGGGCGCTGGAACCGCCGCCACTCGCCGAGCGCAGTCAATTCGGAGCGCGGCTCGCCCGCGGCAAGTTCGTCGTCTCCGTGGAGGTAAACCCCCCGATCGGCCTCGATCCATCGAGATCCATAGCCGCCGCGAAAATGCTCAAGGCGGCAGGGGTGGACTCGGTCAACGTTCCCGACGGGGCCCGCGCGCAGTCTCGCATGGCCAATATCGCACTCGCCGTCCGTATCCAGCGCGAGGCGGGCATCGAGGTTGTGCTCCACGTGTGCGGCCGCGACAGAAATCTGCTTGCGATGGTCGCCCACCTCATCGGGGCTCATGACCTGGGCCTGCGCAATCTCGTCATCATCACGGGCGACCCCCCCAAGATGGGCGACTATCCCGATGCGACGTCCGTGTACGACGTCGATTCCATCGGCATTCTCAAACTCGGCGCGCGGCTAAACCACGGTGTGGACCCGGCTGGCAAGCCGCTGGGCGCCACGACCCGTTTCGTGCTGGCGACCGGGGTCGAGCCCGCTGCCCTCAGCTATGAGCGCGAGTTCGAGCGCCTGAGGGAAAAGAAGGCGGCCGGAGCGGAGCTCGTCATGACCCAGCCTGTCTACGATCCGGCCGTTCTCGATCGCTTGCTCGTCGACTGCAAGGGCCTCGGGCTTCCCGTCCTCGTCGGACTGCTGCCGCTCGCTAGCTTCCGAAACGCCGAGTTTCTGCACAATGAAGTGCCGGGGATGAGCGTGCCCGAGCCGATTCGTGAACGCATGCGAAAGGCGGGAACCGGCGCCCAGGCGCGCAAGGAGGGCGTTGCCATTGCACGCGAGATGCTCGCAGCCGTTCGCCACAGGGTGGCCGGTGCCTACGTCATGCCACCTCTCGAACGCCACGAGCTCGCGCTGGAAGTTCTCGATGGATTCCTCGACCCGCCCTAGGCCAGGGGCCCGTCGTCGTGCAGGTCTGGCCACCCTGGGTTGCCTCGGCCTCGTGCTCGGCGGCTGCCCGAGGGCTACCCCTACGGCGGCCGGCCTGGTTGCAGGGTTCGAGGCCGCCGAGGCGGACATTGCCGAGGGCCCTCCGAGCGATTCCGCGGCGGCGCGCTGTCACGCGGAAGGCAGGGGCGCGGCGCTCGGTTCCGAGCGGGCGTCCAGTTCAATCGCCGTAGGAGACGGAGTCGCGTTCGATTCCGGCTACGCGCTGGGACTGACGCACGGCTCGGACCAGGGCCTGGTCGGTGCCGTGGCGTGGGTCAGTGCGGATGTCGCGGTCGCCACGATTGCGGACCTCGGACCGACGCTCGCCGAGGCCCCGCCCCCTCGGATCGTGAGACGTGCCGGCGGACTGGTCGCGGCCTATTTTCCGCGAGGGCCGGGCGTCGATCCGAAGGCTCCGCGCCGTCTGGCTCTGGTGGCGATCGAGCGGTCGGTCGCAGGGGGAGCTCGCGCGCTCGCCACGGCGTCGCAGCAAGCGGACGAGTCGTTGGCGTTTGACCTGGCGTTGTCGCCGCAAGCGGGCGTTGTCGTGTGGGACGAGGTTGTCCCTCCCCGCGCACCGGCCATCCTTCGCTCCCGTGAGGTCGGGGGACGCGGAGTCATTCGTGCGTCCGTGATCGACCGGGACTGGCGCGTAGCGGCTGCGTACGACCTTTCCCCTGCGGATTCCGACGCCGAGTCGCCGAGAATCCTTCCCGTTGCGTCGGGGTTCGTCGCCTTCTGGATCGCGAGCGCTTCGGATACGGAGTCGGCCGCGCCAAGGGACGCTGACTCCGACATCAGGAGCGTGGGCGGTCCGGAAGCCACGGGGGAGGTTCGTACGAGCGGGTGGGTCGAGATGCTCGCCCTCGACGGTCGAGCCGCGCCGAGGGGTCCAGTTCGCAAGCTGACTTCCGACCGGGGTCATATTTCTTCGTACGATGTTCTTCGGCTCGATGGCGACTCCGCCATCCTCGTCGTAGCTCGCGACGATGGCGAACTCACGGACGGGACTGGCGGGACACTGCTCATCGTCCGCACTTCGGAGGCGGGTCCCGAAGCCCCCCTCGTGCTCTCGTCGGGCGGCTTGGGACGCGGTGCGCCCGCGCTGGTGGACGCTCGCCCGCCGTGGGTGACATGGGTCGGGGATCACGAGGAATTGAGGATGCTCCCGCTGGCGCTCACGGGGCGTCCGGCGGGTGCCCCGAGCGCGGAGGATGGGCTGGGGGAGGCGCGACCGCTGCTCGGCATCGCAAGCTCCACTGGAAATGCGCATCCCGCCACGTCAACCCGCTTTCTTACCGTGGTCCCCGCCGAGAAGAACGAGAGCCCGCCGACGGTCGCGGTAGCGGTCTGCGAGGCCCCGTGACGTGGCAGCTTCCGTCTCCGACGGGATTGGACTAGATTTCTACGAGTGAACGCGGTTAGTTCGCACGCTGGACGCGCAGCCTTGAACCCGAGGCGCGAAAGCACAAGACGGGCCCATAGCTCAATCGGTCAGAGCCCCCGGCTCATAACCGGGCTGTTCCTGGTTCGAACCCAGGTGGGCCCACAGGTGCATCGAACGGGGTTGGTGGAAGGGCAAGCGTCCGCCGTGACCTCGGGCCGTGAACGCGCCCGATCCTTGCTTCTGTCCACGACGGAGTCACGCTATTGAGCATCCCCGATCAGATCCATGCGCTCGAGAAACTCGCTGTCATCGACACGGAACTCAGGGACCTCCAGGGCAAGCTAGCGGAGGAGCGTGCGACGCTCGAGAGCTTGCGTTCGGCCATCGCAAAGCTGGACGAGCGGCTCACGACAGACCGAGGTGCGCTGGCCAACATGGACAAGACGCGCGGGGAGCTCATACAGGACGTGCGCAACATGACGCAACAGCTCGAACGCTCGCGCGAAAAACTGTCGCGCTCGCGAACCGAGCGCGAATCGAATGCAGCGCAGCGTGAGATCGAGGAACTGCGCAAGTTGGTCCGCGACCGAGAGGAGGAGATCGGCAAGCTTACGTCGAGCGCCGAAGCCGCGCGCCAGCAGATCGAGTCGACCGAAGCGGAGCACCGAAAGCTTGCCGAGGACCTCGGGTCACGCGAAGGGGCGGTCCGCACGCGACTCGGGGAAGTCGACGGTGTGGCCAGCGGAAAGCGCTCGGAGCGCGAGGCTGCCGTGAAGGTCTTGCCGGCATCGCTTTACCGACGGTATGAGCTTATCCGCACCAAGCGCGGAGCAGCGATCGCCCAAACGACCGACGGCACGTGCAAAGCTTGTCATATGGCGCTTCCGCCTCAGTTGTTTCATCGATTGCGCCGGGAGCCCATTCTCGATCAGTGTCCGTCGTGCCATCGGATCATCTATTTTGCTCCACCGCAGCCCGGTACGTCCGCCACGTCGTCCGACGAAGGATAGGACACGCCTGTCGTCGGACGAGCGGATCCAGTGTGTGCGCTGAGAAGGTGACCGAGGTGTCGCAGCGGTCTGCGGAACGGATCGGACCTCGCCAACATGAAGATATGTCCGATATGCCAGCGCGTATTTCATAACGACGCGGGGTTCTGTCCCGCGGACGGCACGCACCTCAAGGCGGCAAGTTCAGCGCCAGCGATGCCCCAGGGCGAGGACCGCCACATAGGAGCGCGATTGTGCGGGCGCTACGAGATCCGTCGCGTGATCGCGGACGGCGGGATGGGGCGCGTCTACGAAGGGATCGACAAGCAGACCGACAGCCGCATCGCGGTCAAGGTCCTGCACGAAGATGTCGCCAGGGACGACGTGTCGCTCGAGCGCTTCAAGCGCGAATACGAAATAAGTGCCCTGCTCCCGCACGAACACATTGTGCGCGTCCTCGACTTTCAGCGCGATCCGGCTTCGTCCACGTGGCTCCTCGTCATGGAGTACCTGGACGGCGAAGAGCTGCGCTGTGTCCTAGGACGCGACAGGGTTCTCGGTCCGGCGAGACTCGTTCGCATGCTCTCTCAGGTGGCGGTCGGGCTCGACGAGGCGCACGCGAGAAACTTCATCCACCGTGATCTCAAGCCCGACAACCTGTTCCTGTGCGGAACGCGGGAGGGCGACGTTGTGAAGCTTCTCGACTTTGGGTCCGTCAAAGACCAAAGCGGACAGCGAAAGAAGCTGACGATGTTGGGGACTACGATCGGAAGCCCCTATTATATGTCGCCGGAACAGGCTCAGGGGCTCGACTCGATCGATGCTCGGGCGGATGTCTTCGCGCTCGCGGCCGTCACGTACGAGTGCGTCACGGGGGAAGTCCCGTTTGGTGGGGTCAACGGTCCGTCCATTTTGCTCGCGATCCTCACCGAGCAACCGGTGCCGCCGAGTCAGCGTATCCGCAGCGCGGCGCAAGCGATTCCGCCCGATCTCGACCACGTCATTCTGAAGGCGCTCACCAAAGGGCCCGCGGCGCGCTTCCCGAGCGTTGGCGCATTGGCGGATGCGGTGGGCCATGCGTACGGCCTCGCCGGGCACCATCGCGAGTGGGCGACGACACCGCAACAAAAGATTGGTGAGCAGATCGATGTCGCCATGCCGAGACTCATGGCCGAGCGCGTCCAGCCGCTCGCTGTGGTCGCGGACCCGTTTGCCACGCGGCCGCCGGCTGACGCGGTGTCAGCGCCGGAGGAGGCGCTCGATGCAGCCTTCGCGAGTGCGCTTCAGGCGGACGTCGGGGATTACGGAGGTCCTCCCCGCCGGCCGTGGGTCTTGCCGGTCGCGGTCGGGCTCGTCGCGCTGCTAGTGGGCGGAGTGGCTACGTTCGCGGTGCTCATGGCAAGATAGGTTAGTCGCCGCCGTTTCATTCACCCCGCGCGCCGAATTGGCGAGTGTCGCCCTCAAAGACCACGGCTAGTGTCCCGTCTCTGAAGTGTCGCGAATTTCGTCGAGCCCGTGGTCTTCGAGGGTAGCGCGAGCGAATCGAGCGATCTTGGCGAGGATCTGGTCGGCCGTCTTGGTCCAAACGAACGGTT
>JBEKXD010000115.1:0-11072 GCA_049512415.1 Polyangiaceae bacterium | reverse complement strand
TGCCGGGCGACATCATCCTCGACGATCACGAGTTCAAGCTGGAGCCGAACTTCTCGCCGGGCAACTACGCGATCTACTTCGGCCTGTTTACCGGCGATACTCGCCTCAAGATCAAGAGCGGTCCGAACGACGGCGACAACCGAATTGATGCAGGGCCGCTGCGGGTTCAGTAGCGACGCGTTCCATTCCAAACCAGTTCGGGAGAGCCTACGATGGCAATCATCCACAAGAACCAAAGGCCGCCCGCGTCCGACTCCGTGCTCGACGCTCCGGATCCGGCGCCGCGTCGCGACGACAGGAGGAGCCATGACCGCTACGACGTGGAGTGGGCCGTCGATTGCGTCGCCGAGGACACGTTCCTCTACGCCTCGATCGCGAACATCAGCGCGATGGGGATCTTCGTCAAGACGACCGAACCGGTGGCTATCGGCACGCGTCTGGTGATGTCGTTCGAACCTCCTGGAGTTCCGCCGTTCAAGCTCGAAGGCGAGGTGGCTTGGATCAATCCGGTGCGGGCCGACGGAGACAATCCGAATCCCGGTATGGGCGTACGCTTCGTGAACCTGCACGCCGAAGAGCGTGAGCGGTTGGTGGGTGTGATTCGAACGATTGCATACGTTCGAGGACCTGCGTAGCGAGGGGGAGCCTCTCGAGAGGCGGGACCGAGATCGGCGTTGGCGACTTGGGGTCGTCGCATGGTATGTGTCGCCTCGCGAATGACGGTCACCGACCTATCCCTGCTGACGCCTGTTCGCGAATTCTTCCTTCTCGAACGGGCCGAGCGCGTCGCCCAGTCGTACACGTCCGACCAACGTTCCCTCGTGACCGCGCTGCGCGGCGCTGCGCTCGGACGCCTCCTGGCCGCCCGACGTGCGACCTCCTGTCTGGCCGCCTGCGTTCTGAGTCGGGACGCGGTAGCCCTGCTCACGCGAGCCGAGGCCGTGGCCCACAGCGCTGTCTTCGAAGACGGAGATCTCGCGTGGCCGGGTGCAGTGGCCCTCGTACCGGATCTCGATCCGGATCCGAGCGACGCAACACCGGGCGACGCCGATCGCGTGCGCTGCGCCCTTGGCGACCGCGACACCCTCTACCTGGACCGGCTCGCGCGGCAGGACCTTGCTCGGCTGCGCATCGCGCTCGGTCGCGCGGCGACCGCCTTGCTCGGCCACATCGAGGCGCGGAGTCCGTCGCGTCTTCGCCTGGCGCGCTGGGGGCGCCTCACGGCGCTGGGTGGGGTCGCGCTGCTCGTCGCATGGATGGGAGTGCATCGCTGGCTCGGTCCCGTCAACATCGCGGTGGGCAAGCCGGTGCATGCGAGCAGCTACCATCCGTATTCGCCCACGGGGCGGGAGCTCGTCGACGGTCGTCCCGGGTTCACGTATGGGCTTGCGACGGGCAACGAAGACTCTCCTACGTTCGTCATCGATCTCGAAGGCGACTACGCGATCGACCGAATTGTCGTGCATAATCGATCGGACGGGTGGTGGGACGAGTGTATTCCGCTCGTAGTCGAGTTGTCGCGAGACGGCACGACATATACCGAAGTCGGTCGTCGCGAGGAAGTCTTCGGATACGACGAGCCGTGGACGATCGCGGCGTCCCATCGCCCCGCGCGAAGCGTACGACTGCGTCTCGCGCGGCATGGGTACCTGGCCCTCGGGCGGGTGGAAGTCTTTGGAACAAAGTTGAAACCATGACCTCGGTGTCGGCCGGACCGCGCGCTTCTTCGGCCACCGGGAATCGCTTCCCGAGAACCGTTCTGGGGTGGATTCACGTGGCCACCGGCATCGTATGCGCGGCCATCTTGCTTCTGGCTGTCGGCAGCGTGTTTCGGCCGATGCTCCTCGATCTCCACACGCTCGGCAGCCACGATTGGGACATGACCGAGTCCCATCGGTATCTGGTGCGAAAGACGATTCTGCGCTTTAGGCAGTTTCCTTTCTGGAATCCCTACAATTGCGGTGGGCATCCCGTGTGGGGCGGATTTGAGTCCGATCCCATCGTGATCTCGCCGTGGCTGCCTGCGTATTTGTTTGCGTCGTTTCCCGTCGCGCTGCGGGTGGAGATGATCGGATCCACGCTGCTCGGCGCGACAGGCGCTTGGTGGCTAGCCTCGCGATTCACGCGCAGCCGGCCGCTCTGCCTGCTCGTGGGGGTTCTTTTTGCGCTGAACAGTCGCTGGATCATGCAGATCGCCGTGGGGCACGCCTGGCATCCCGTCTATGCGTACATGCCGTGGGCTCTGTACTTCTACGACCGCGCCGCCGGCACCGAGCCGCTGCTCAATACGCCCCATCGACGCGACATCGCGCTCTCCGCCGTGTTTCTGGCTCTCCTGGTGTATACGGGCGGGATCTACCCACTCCCGCACGCCGCCGTGGTGCTCGCGGGCTACGCGACGCTTCTTTCGGTGACGACGCGATCGCTGGTGCCCGTCAAGCGCATGATGGCCTGTGGGCTACTCGGTGTGGGGTTTGCAGCGCCTCGGCTCCTGCCCATCATGGAAGTGCTCAGGCGTTTCCCCCGCCTCACCGAGTCGACCGAAACGATGGACTTCGCCGGGTTCTTCGGCATGCTGACGTCGCGCGACCAGGATGTGTACTCGATGCCCGTGCGCGTTTCCCAGTGGGGCTGGCACGAGTGGGGCATGTACATAGGATGGACCGCCGTGGGCGCGATCTTTCTCGGAGTGATTGCGGCACGAACGGTCAGGGAGCGCTCGCTCAGGATTGTCGGTGTCGTGCTTTGCCTCTTGGCTTTTGGCGCGTTCTCGGACTACGCGCCCTGGCCGCTGCTACACCGATTGCCGGTCTTCGCGTCGCAGCACGTCCCCTCCCGGTGGATGCTACCGGCTCTGCTCGTTTTCGCGTGCGCAGCGGCGTCCGCCGCAGAGCGGCTCCTGGCGCGGACGGGGCGGATGCGCGGCCTCATCGAAATCGGCGCGATGATGTACGTGGCGTTCATGGTCCGCGACCTGTGTGAGGTCGTTCGCCCTCCGCTTACGCACACCTTCGGGCGCGCCATGCCCGCGTTTGCCGACGCGTTGACTCCATTTCGGACGCTCGAGCACGTGCCTGCCGAGATTGAGTACGATCCGGGCGAATGGTCTCCGTCTTCACTCTCCGCGTTGGTCGCCAATATCGGTACGATTGACTGCAATACATTCCCAGGCTTTCATAATATCTTGCGCGGGCGGAGCGGCCGATTGCCGGGCCTCGGAGCTCGCGGCGTCGGGGACGGCGCGTACCGCGGCGAGGTCTACGTAGCCGAAGGCCGCGGAACGGCCGAGATCGCAGGCTGGACGCCCAATGCGGTCGAAGTTCGCGTCGAGGGCGCAAACCCCGGCGACCACGTGGTCTTGAATCAGAACTGGGATCCGGGGTGGTCGGCGGATGGCGCCGCAGCTCTTTCATGGCACGATACCGTCGCCGGCGTCGTGCCGTCGAAGTCAGCGACGGTGCGCTTCCGCTATCGGCCGCGGACGTTGTGGGTTGGTCTGACGGCCTTCGCACTGTCGATCGCAGCGCTGGTATGGCTCCCCACGGCTCGGAAGAGGCGGGCCTGGATCCGGGCGCGTCCGCTCAAGATGTAATCGGAAGGCACAACGCGGCGGTCCGAGAGGCGGTCCGTCGGCGCCTGGCATACAGCGTTTGGCGGCTCGAAGGGGCCGCTTGAGCCGAAGTCCGCGACCCAGGGTACTGTGCTTCGTACGGTGATCGTGTCCGCCCCCCGTCGCCCCCCGCTGCGTGTTGCCCCCTTGGGAACCGAAACGGCTCCGCAGGATTGCGAGCTTGCGGACGCGCTCGTCGCCGGCGAGCCCTGGGCCGCGACGGCCACGTACCGCAAGCACGGGCGGATGATCTTTCGGTTCCTCGACCGAGCGCTCGGGCCGTCTGGAGACGCGGAGGATCTCACGCACGAGGTTTTCGTGTGTCTCTTCTCGAAAGTGAGGGGACTTCGCGACCGCAACGCCCTGCGAAGCTTCCTATTTTCGATCGCGATTCGCGTTCTCAAGCGGGAGCTCCGACGGCGGCGTGTCCGGCGCCTCTTCAACGTGTCCGGCATCGAGCAGTTTCCCGAGCCATCCGCCATGGAGTTCGACGTCGAGGCCCGCCAGGCGCTTCGGAGACTGTACGCGATCTTAGATCGTCTCAGCGCCCAGGAGCGTAGCGCGTTCGTGCTTCGCCACGTGGAGGGGATGAGCCTCGAGGAAGTGTCGTCGGCCCTAGGAGTATCGCTGGCCACCACCAAGCGTCGGCTGCAGCGAGCCACGCTGACCGTGTCGCAGGCGGCAGACCGTGAGCCGGCCTTGGGTTCGTACAGTCTGAGGGCTTCCCAATGAGCGAAGGAGGAGGCATGCGCGCACCCAAGCACGAGGCTGAGGTGCTGAGCCCTCGAGTCGCAGAGCTCTTGGATTCCGCTCGGCTGCACCTGGGGCACATGTCGGACCCGCAGTACGACGCTGTCCTGCGTCGAATTCGTTCGCGGATCATCGAGCGCCGTCGGACGCCCGCGTTTCGCGCGGCGGCTGTCGTGGTGGGAGTCGGCGCGTGTGGGGCTCTGGCCGCTTTGGCTCTCTCGATTCGTCACTTGCGACCCGATGTCATGTCGTTTCGAGTCGATGGCGCCCAGGCGCGGGGCGACGGGCTCGTGGAGGCGCCGCCGCGCTCGCGTCCAACGATTCGCTTCTCAGATGGGAGCGAGGTGGACATGAGCGAGGGTGCGCGCGTCCATGTGAGGGCCGTCGACGAGCACGGTGCCCGATTGACTCTCGACGAGGGGTTCGCGCACGCGTACGTCGTTCATGCGCCCGGAGCACGGTGGATCTTCGATGCGGGACCGTTTCTCATCGCGGTCAAGGGCACAGCATTCGGCCTCTCTTGGGATGTGTCCCGCAGTCGATTGGACGTTCGTCTCGAGAACGGCTCGGTGACCGTGAGTGGACCCGTGTTCGACACTCCGCTCGCGCTTCAAGCGGGCCAATGGCTCACGGTGCGAGCGAGGAACGTCCTCATTCGCGATCTCAGTGCGTCCGAAGGGGAGCTCGAGGGGGGCCGCGGAGCGTCGGGCTCTCGCGACGACGCGCTTTGGTCGTCGAGCGGCGCCCCTCTCGCAGCGGGCGCGGGAGACGCGTCGACCATGGAATCCGTTCCCGGTGCCCTCGAGGGGGGCCGCGGAGCGTCCCCTTCGTCGATCGCGAGGTCGGAGCCTCTGCCGGGGCTCGATTTTGGGTCGGCATCGCATTCGGGTGGCGGAGCGCGCACGGGCGGCGGTTCGAGTCGTCACTGGTCTGCTGCGCTCGCCGATGGCAAGTTTGGCGAGATCTTCGACCAAGCTCAAGACTTGGGCCTGGACCGCGCGTTTGCCACGAGCGCTCCCGACGACCTGGCGGCGCTTGCCGATGCCGCTCGCTATCTCCGTCACTACGACGCCGCTCGCGGAGCACTGCTCGCAGAGCGGCATCGCTTCCCCAACTCCGACCAGGCCCATGCGGCGGCTTTCTCACTCGGCCGTCTGGCGGAGGCCCAGCGAGAGCCCCGATCGGCCCTGTCCTGGTTCGAGACCTACCTCTCGGAGGTATCGGACGGGATCTATGCGTCGGAAGCGCTCGGCCGAAAGATGCTTCTCGTCGAGCAGCTGGAAGGCAGGGAGGCGGCCCGCCCGCTTGCCGAGATGTACTTGCGTCGCTACCCCATCGGCACGTACGCGGATCCGGCGCGAGCGCTGACGCTCCGCTAGAAGGGTGGTGCTTTTCGCCGATCCCTTCGCGATCCCGGCGTCGAGCGTCCTCGCCTACAGGAAGTAGGCTCCGGGCGACTCGCCGCCGGCCTCGCTCGGGCTCGACGAAAATCACCACCCTTCTAGCCGCGGGGGAGGCACTCCGAGCGGCCGGAGGTGGGGCCGCTACCGAAGTGGTTCCGCCGGGGGGTCGGCTTCCGCGGGTTCACCTTCCTTCTGCCCCGATTCGTCCGCCGACCGCTCCTCGGGAGCCGCCGGTTCCGCCCATTGCGACGCGGTCGCGATCCCGGCGAGTTCCTCCTCCGCGATGCGCTGCGACTCTTCGCTCAGCTCGGTGGCCTCGCGCAGCGGCGGAAGGTCGTTCAGTGACTTCAGGCCAAAGAACTCCAGGAATTGGATTGTGGTGCCGTAGAGGATGGGACGGCCCGGCTCGTCTTTCTTGCCGAGAATGCGCACGAGGTCTCGTTCGAGGAGAAGCTTGAGGGTGGCTCCGCTGTCGACGCCGCGAATGTCGTCGATCTCGGGCCGCGTGATGGGCTGACGGTAGGCGATGATGGCGAGCGACTCGACCTGCGCCCGCGTGAGTCGAACGGGACGCTCGCCCGTGATCTGTCGAACGAACGGAGCGAACTGTGGGTGCGTTCGGAAAATCCACCCGTTGGCGACCTCGACGAGGGTTACGCCTCTCCCCAGGGTAGCGCTCTGTAGCTCGATCATGAGCTCCCGGACCTCTTTGAGCGGGGCGGATGCGAGTCGCGCGAGCTCGGGAATCTTGATGGGCCGGTCGCTCGCGAACACGAGCGCTTCCAGAAGCCCCCGAAGGTGGTCCCGGGTCAGCGCCCTGGCCGCTTCAGGCACCTTGGCCTCGTCGGAGTCAGCTAGCGAGGCCGCAGACCCAATCCGCGGGTCGTCGCCCGAGGCCTCCGAGACTCCGTCGTCCGGGTTTCCGAAAGCGGTTGGAGTTTCAAATAGGTCGCCTGATCTCTCGGCCTCCGGCAACGCCTCGGAAGGCATGGGAGTCGGCTTCTTGCGGCTCAAGATTCCCCTCCGTCCCCGCTGCCACTCGCGGGCGTTGCAGCCAACTCGACATGAAGCGGAGCGAGCGGAGCCGATTGCAGCAGGCGCGTAAGCTTGAGTCTCGTCATTTCCAATAGAGCCAGGAACGTGATGATGAGGTCGAACTTGGTCGTTGCGCCGTCCAGAAGCTCTTCGAACGTCGCCCGCCCGCGCCGACGCAAAATGTCGGAGAGCTCGCCGATCCGATCGGTGAGGCTGATTCTGTCGGCCACGACGTCGTGCGACATGTCGAGTTTGCGGCGCTGGAGCGCGCGTTGGAACGCGTCGAGCAGGGCGAAGACGGGCACCTCGGCCAGAGGGGCGAGATGGGGGCTGTCCTCGCCGACCTGCACTGCGCCGCCCGTCACGGTCTCGGCCGGAGTTCCGCGAAGGAACACATCACGACCGGCGATCCCGCGACTCACGAGTTGCTCAGCTGCCTGCTTGTATTTTTGGTACTCGAGCAGGCGTCGGATGAGCGCTTCTCTGGGATCGATCTCGTCCTCGCCGTCGATGGACTCGTCCTCCTGGTCCGGCGGGGGTGTCGGCAGCAGCGACCTCGACTTGATGTGGACGAGCGTAGCGGCCATGACGAGGTACTCGGCCGCCGAGTCGAGCTGCAGGATTTCCATCGTCGCGAGATACTCGAGGTACTTCTCCGTCACCAACCCGACTGGAATGTTCAATATGTCGAGCTGGTGCTTTTGGCAGAGATGAAGCAAGAGGTCGAGTGGCCCCTCGAAATCGGGGAGCTTCAGCGACCAGGCGCCATCAGCGGCCTCCTGCGTCTCGTCCTCGGGCACGGTGCGCCGCACCTTAAGCAGACGGGGGAGCCGCACGCAACCGGCGCGAGGGTGCGACAAGGGGTGCGCGGACGATTGTGCGCTCTGGGGTCGCCGGGCACGTCTCGGCGGGTGCGCGTGGGGCCCGCGAAGCGCTACCATCGGGCTCGTGATCTCCGAGGGTGAGCCAGCTGCCTCGAGCAACACGCGCCCTGAGGCCGGCTTGCCCAAAGCCTGCCCGACCTGTCGGGCGCGGTATCCAGAGGAGGCACTCTTTTGTTCTTTGGACGGCGCTCCGCTGGCCACCGCGACCTGCGCGATTGCGGCGACGGCCGACCCGTACATCGGTCGTGAGATCGCCGGATCCGTCGAGATCCGTCAGCTGGTCGGACTCGGGTCGATGGGGCGCGTCTACCGAGGCTTTCAGAGGGGGACCGAGCGGGACGTTGCGATCAAGATCCTACACCGCGAGCTTTCCGCGAACCCCGTCGTCGTCGCGCGGTTCGAGCGGGAGGCCAAGGTGGCGTCCCGCCTCCAGCATCCGCACGTCGTGCAAGTCCTGCTCACCGGGACGCTGCCGGACGGAGCGATGCTTCTTGTCATGGAGTATCTCGACGGGTTGTCGCTCCAGAGTGCCCTCGCTGCGACCGGCGGAGCCATGCCAATCGAACGGGCCGTTCACATCGCCGAGTCTCTCTGCGATGCCGTCGGAGAAGCTCACGCGCGGGGCATCGTTCATCGGGACATCAAGCCGGAGAACGTCATGCTCGTCCGCCGCGGCGAAGACTCGGACTTCGTCAAGGTGCTCGATTTCGGCATTGCACGGCTCGTAGGAGGTGAGCCTTCGATGGCCACGGCGGATGGCCTGATATTCGGCACTGCAAGGTATATCTCGCCGGAGGCGGCGCAGGGCGCCGGCGTCGGCCCGCAGGGCGACGTGTATTCGATCGCCACTCTGCTCTACCAGATGTTGGCCGGTCGGACGCCGTTCGAGGCAAAACAGGCGACCTCGCTCCTCGTGAGCCAGATCCATGAGCCGCCGCCGCCGCTCAAGTCCCTCGCGCGAGCCTCGGGCGTGCCCGACAGCCTGGCGGCGGTCATCATGCAAAACCTGGCCAAGAAACCCGAGGACCGAGCCCCCAATGGTCGGGCGCTTGGTCAGGCCATCCGTCAGGCTGTGGCCGCGCAAGGGGTCGTGTCGTCGGAGGCCGGTTCTCCTCGGGCGCCAGCGACTACGGAGGTGAGCGAAGGGCCACGGCGACCGTTGGCCGTCTCGACCACGCGTTGGTCGCCCGCGGCCGCATTCGGCCTGCGGCTGCCGGAGCGTTCGACCGGACTCGATGCGACCCTGGACGAGGTGACTCCGCCGCCGGGGCGCCCGGTGCATCCGACGGTGCCCGCGCCGCCGCTGAGCCCAGGGAACGTGTCGACCGTAGGCAGCGCGCCCGAGTCCGAAAAGGGGACTGCCGTGGCCAGCGCGCCCCGAGAGGCGCCTCATCAGACCCCCTCCGCGGCGGTGCGGCCGTCCTGGCGTGCCCGCGTCAGGGATCGCACATGGACGGTCGGCCTGGTGGCAGGCTGTTTCGTACTTGGGGTGGTCGGCATGGTGCTGATCGGCACGCGCTTCACACTGTCGCCTTCCGCGGGCAGGTCGTGGCATTCGCTCGACGCGGAGGTCGCGCGAGCCAGCGAGGCGCTGCTGCACCAGCGATGGGACGTGCCACGCGGGGAAAACGTTCGCGACATCACGGACGAAGGTCTGCGCAGGTGGCCCCACGAGCCGCAGCTTCTCCGCATTCGATCCTTGGCGTCCGCGGACATCGTCAAAGGGGCGCGCGCGAGGCGGGACGAAGGCAATCTGGCGGAGGCCCTGCGCCTCTCACGACTTGCGTACGAACTCGACCCGAGCGACAGCGCGTCCCAGAAGCTCGTCGCCGATCTGGAGGCTTTGGCCGAGGCGCCCGCGTCGGAGTCGGTTCCGCCTCTGGCGTCGGCGCGCGAGCCGGCGAGCGTCGCGTCTTCCCCGGTCGGTGCGGTGCGTGCCTCGCTCGAGGTCTCCATTGCGCGGCCGAGCGCTGGGCAGCCGATTGACTTCGTCGCGCACGTCACGAGCGGGCCCGCGTCCGGCCGAGCCACGCTTCAGGGGGCGGTGTTTCACATCACCGGACCCGGAATAGCCCCGGGGACCGCGCTCGATGCCGTCGAGGGCGGGGCAGGGGTCTATCGGGCGACGTTCGCCTTCCTTCAGGCGGGCCGATTCGAAGTCGTGTTCACTGGGCGGTCGTCTGACGGGACGCTCGCACGAAGCGGTCGCAGCGTTCTCGTAGGCGGACCTCCAGCGCCCAGTCCTCCCGCGGTGCCCGCCGTCGCGCCGAGTGCCGCGGCTCCGTGGATGTGAGGTCCGATGCGATCGTTCGTAGGCCTGGGCGCACTCGCGACGTTGGCCGTCCTGATCCCGCAAGACGCTGCGAGCCAGCAAGCGCCGCCCCGAGGGGCCCCTCCCGCCGTCGTAGCTCACACCGTCGCGGTGCTCGAAGGCGGGATCCTGACCCTGCCGACTGCGCCCATTTCAGCAGGCAACCGTGGGGGCGCTACTCCGCTGGGCGCCGTCGGAAATGGCGACGCCACGATGTTCCTCGGCGCGCTCATTCTCTATCGGGCGACCCCCATTTGGGGATTCGGAGCCGCCGTCGACTTTGCACCGCGGCCGACCTCGGATCCGAACTACGGCGGCGCGAGCGGGCTGACTCGCGCGCACACGCGGAGCTATCTGACGCTCGCGGGCGAAGTTCGATACTTCCCAGTCCACACCCAGTGGTTCGAACCCTGGGTTGGGCTCTCGGCGGGGGCGGTCATCATCGCCGACCGCTTCACAACCGACGCAGGGTACGACGTTCCGCCCTTCTTGGGCACGAAGTCGGTGACGGAATCGACCCAGGGTTTCGCTGGCGGGCTCAAAGTCGGAGCCGACTATCTCGTGACGGACAGGTTGGTCATCGGGTTGGCGCTCGGAGCGAGCGAATGGTTCTTGCCGAGCGCGATCGCGGAGCAGGCATCCTGCGACCCGATCGGCGACTGCCCCACGCTCCAAGGCAACGTCGCCATGTTCGAGTTCGGATTGACGCTGGGCTACCGGATCCCTCTCTAGAATGGGGGTGCTTTTCGCCGATCCCTTCGCGATCCCGGTGGCGAGCGTCCTCGCCTACAGGAAGTAGGCTCCGGGCGACTCGCCGCCGGCCTCGCTCGGGCTCGACGAAAATCACCCCCATTCTGGCTCCTCGTCGAGGCAGACGCCAATGCGCTCGAGGTGGGCGCGTACCTCGTCGAGGGAGACGCCAATTCGCTCGAGGTGGGCGCGTACCGCGTCGAGGGTAACGCCAATGCGCTCGAGGTGGGCGCGTATCTCGTCGAGGGAGACGCCAATGCGCTCGAGGTGGGGGCGTATCTCGTCGAGGGAAACGGCAATCCGCTCCAGGGAGACGCCAATGCGCTCGA
>JBEKXD010000114.1:0-11733 GCA_049512415.1 Polyangiaceae bacterium | reverse complement strand
CTGGAGCTGCACGCGGCCTCCGATGAGGCCTGCGCCGGGGTGGGGATACCAGACAGTCATTTAGCCGCGGCTGACGGGAGCAGCTCTGGTCCTGCCGATGTCGACGTGTTTGCGCTGGTCGCCGAGTTCCTTCTTGCCGATACCGGGAGCCTGGCGCGAGTCCCCCCCAAGATTGTACGTGTCCTTCCTAAGCTTCGTACGCCCCAATCTGGGATCACCGTCCGTTCGATGTCGCACCATTTGTCCGGTCACAGATCGGAAGTTGGTGTCACTTGGTCGGCGGCAGGCCAAATGTGCCCTGCCGCGGACGAGCGCCTCAATCTCCTGTTGTTACCATGGCCTGAGAGAATAGAACCAAACGCCTTTACCCAAGCGAATGGGCGGCTCGGGAACATGGATCCCAATAATTTCGGATTTTTCGATTATCATCCGAGAGACAAACTAGACGCGAGGCGCCTCAAGAAGGTGCTACGCGAAGCGGTGCGTCGGGGAGGAAAGGTTCATGGGGTAATCCTTCCCGAGCTTGCGATCGATGTCAGGGATATTGTCAGGCTGGAGCGCACCCTGGCGTCGATGAACGTCCAAATGTTCGTCGCCGGCGTGCGCGCCCAACGAAGGAATTACGCTCATATGGGCCTCTACCATAGCGGGCGTTGGAGGACGTTTGAACAAGACAAACACCATAGATGGTTCCTGGATAGGAATCAGATACATCAGTATCACCTCGGAGCGGCCCTACATCCGCGCAAGAAATGGTGGGAGAATATTGAGATACATAGACGAAGCCTGAACTTCGTCACGGCCAACGGGTGGCTGACCATCTGTCATTTGATCTGTGAGGATCTCGCGCGACAAGAACCGGTAGGCGAGTTGGTCCGCGGAGTTGGTCCGAACCTCGTTATTGCATTGTTGCTCGATGGACCCCAATTGAAGACTCGGTGGCCGGCGAGATACGCCAGCGTTCTTGCAGATGATCCGGGGTCGTCTGTACTGACCCTAACGTCCCTAGGCATGGCGACTCGCAGTTGGTCGAATGACCATGCTCCGTCGCGCGTTGTGGCGCTGTGGAAAGACTCGACGGGTTCAGCGAAGGAGATCACTCTTCGCGAAGGGGATTCAGCGCTGCTTCTAACCATAACGGCTAGCTGGATCCACGAGTGGGCCGCGGATGGACGTAGCGATGATGGAAACGCTGCGGAACTTGTCCTTAGCGGAGTGGAACCGATCCGGCTCGGGTCACGCACCAAAGAGTCTTAGGCAACTTTGGCGGTTCGCGACCTGTTCTCCAACGCCCACGCGAGCGCCCGACCTGCATCCTTCGAAGGCTCAGCGCCCTTCGACAAGAGCTCTTGGGCCACCGTTCTAAGCCAGTCCATGTCCCGTGAACGGGACGGGTGCCGCTCCAGCGCCTCCCTGAGCGCACGAAGCGACTTCAGGAGGTCCTGGGACGGAGGGGACCCGTTAGACTCGATCGCTTGGAAGGCCTTACTCCACTGCGTGGGGGCCCTGACGATCCCAGCGGCAAGGTACCAGAGCTTGGTGAGTTCGCGTTCGTCCACGGGGTTCCTCTCCTATTTTGAGGCCACGCCCGGCGAAGGGCAAGGCTTCAATGCGCGTAAAGCACGCGCCGGTTACGTACCATGAGTGCCATGCAACTCGCGACGACTTGAAGTTGGATGCTTCCGAAGATCGTCGCGTCTCAAGCGCACCCATGCCTATTTTCTGGCCTTCCACGAGAGACGCTTCTGAGACTTTCTGCCAGTGATTGCAGTCCCAGAGCACCGGAGCTGCCACCACGCGGGGCACCAGGGTTCTGCTGGACACGCCCGACCGCGAGCCGGCCCGGAAATCCGCTGAGGCACCACGCGGGCCCGGGCCGTGTCCAACGTCGGCTCCGGTGTGCGATCTTGTGTTTGACCGCCGTGCACGTGCGTTCACGAGCTGCCACCAAAAGGCTCCCTTGGGTGCGAATCCCGTGTGACAAGGCCCGCCTCGCACGCGGAAGCGTTAGGTGCACGCCTCGTGTGCCATGAGCGCCCGCGCCGTGCGAACGATACCCGATGCGGCGCTTCCGCTTGCCCAATGGACCGCTCGCCGGCGACCCGGGAGGGGCGAGAAACGTCACGGGCAGTAACGATTCGTGGTCACCGCGCTCGCCCCCAACCACGCAACTCCTCGGAATCATTGTAGGCGCGATAGGTTTCGAACCTACGACCCCTACCGTGTCAAGGGGCGGCGTCGGTGCGCAAAGTGAAGGATTGCACGAGGTTGCACCGCTTCGGTGTGGCGAAGGGGTGGATCATGATCCGGCTTGTTTCACGGTGCATCGGGATGATTCGTCACGAAACGTCACGGCGGAGAGTGGCGAGCGCGCCGATTCGCGCGACGTCGCCGGAGATGCTGCCCCTAACGGAATTGGATCGGTTGACGCCCGAGGCGCGCTCGTCCCCACGACGAGCGACGAAGCGCTGCGACTGGCGATCAAGCTCGCGGTCAACGCGGGGGAATACGAAAGGGCCGCCGCGTTGCTGGAAGTCGCCAAGCGTACCCGCAAGCTCGGGAACGTGACGCCCATCGATTCCGCGCGCGAGCGCGAGCCGAAGAGGTGAGATGCGGGCGACCGGATCGCTAGTGGAGGGAAAGAGGTAGAGCCTCGACGCGGTCGTGCGGCAGACACGCCAGCGCTCCGAGCGCGTCGAGCAAACTACATGCGCCGTGCGACGCTGTCCGACGACAACGCTGCCTTCGGGCCACCGCGGACGCTTCCACCGCGCGGGCGAGCAGCGGCGGGAGGGGGACGGTCTGCGTACGTGGGCGCACGGGTCCCTGGGTCCTACTGGAAGCGAATTCCGAATAGCCCGCCGTCGTCGACCGCATCGGTGAGACGAACGCCAACGACATGCTCGTCGAACCTGAAGCCCGGTGTGAACTCGGTCCGAGGGACCGCGTCCTCATTCATGGTGACGATGTACTGGAAGCCGAGCTTGCGCGCGCGCGCCGCGCCAAGTTCGATGGCGTGTGCGACCTGTCGCCCGTCCACACCGTCGAAGAGATGCGAGTCATGAATCAGGAAACCGGGCCCCATCCCGCGACGCGCGCACAACTCCATCAGCATCATGTCGAAGCAGAAGATCTGCATGTTGCTGATGCCCTTACTGCGCGACCCTTCGATGGTGATCTCGAAGCTCGGCCCGTTGGCGGTATCGCTTACGGTCAGGCTTCCGGCCTTTTCGTAGAGGGCGTTCGAGAGATCTTCGAAGGCTAGGGTAGCGACATCTATTGCCTCCTTCTGCTCATGGTGGTCGTCCTTGAGTCGCTGGTAGAGGCGGGCGCGCTCCACCTGGAGCTGGGCCCCGTTGCGTTCAAGGGTCTCGGCTGCTTCAAAACGCCTGCGCAGCGACTCCGTTTGGGCTTCGAGCCGGCCCAGCTCGCCCTGGAGCTTCGCGAACTGCTCAAGGGCGCCTCCCGACCTGAGGATGCTCATAATCTCGGCGCGCCGCCTGTCCAGCCGTTCTTGTTCGATCTCGCGTTCGTGCAGACGCCGCCGGGCTGCCTCCAGCTCGGCTCGTAGATGCGAGCGCCTGTTCTCGACCACGGAGCGGTGGAAAATCTGGACCTCCTCGAACCGCTTCCGCACAAGGGCCGACAGAATGATCCCTGCCTCCTCGTACATGTGTCGGACGTCGGCAAACTGCGGCGGCGTTTCGGTCCTCATCGACTCTTCAAGGCGTCGGGCAAGCTCCCGATCCGTCTGGTTCTCGTTCGCATCCTCATCGAGCCGCTTCGTGAGGTCTGCTGCCTCCTCCTCCAGGTGTCGGTACTCGGGAACCACGTGAAAGGAGTCGAGTTCGCCGCGCAGGCGGCTCAGCCGCGCTTCATGCACCGTCAGCTTCGTTCGTAGGTCAGCAGCTCGAGGCACGAACTCTCCGAAGGCTCCTTCCTTGGCAGCCTTCCGAACCTCCTTCAGTGCCTTCTCGCGCTGTCGCACTTCCTGCAGCTGCTGCGGAATGCTGGCATCGAGCCCCAGCAAGTAGGACAGGGCGACCTGCTGGTCGTAGGGCTGCTGGTCCTCGGACTGCTTTTCGGGTGACACCAGCCCGCCGGCGTTCTGTCGTCGAGCGAAGTATGGGAACAGCGACCGGAACGTCGGGCCGAAACGCCGATCCTCGTCCTCCTCGTTGTCTGCGGGGATGCCAAACATCATGGCTCCGAGCACGGCGCGCCAGTCGCTGTTCCTCAGGACGAGGTGCCCGGTCTTCTTGTCCAACTTGGGAGCTCGAGGCCACGCTCGCACGTCACCTCCTGTGACCGCGACCTTCGACTTCGCCCGCGCGGTCCGCTCAACCTGGATTGGCGAATCGCGAAGGTCAAAATCAATTGCAAAGGCGTGGGTCGCCAGAAGTTCCACCTGCAGGAAGTGCTCCGGCCCGCAGTTGCCGCCGAGCAAAAAGTGAACGAGCTCGATGAAACTGGTCTTGCCGGCACCGTTACGAGTCTGCCGATCGCTTGCTCCGGGGCTCTTCTGCGCGAGGATCACGTTGAGCCCATCGTGGAAGTGCAAGCTCTTAAACGAGTCCAAGGAGCTGGTGAGGGAGCGGATCACGGTCGCGTCCTCATTACCCGGCCGCGCGCGAACTCCACGACCCCCAGCGCGAACAGGAGATCGAGCGTAAGCACGAACCAGTCGTAGGTGACGGGGCTTGAGCCGCGGCTGCGATGCTTGCTGAAGTCGCTCCACAGGCGGGACACCGTCTTGGCCTCGCGCAAAACGACAAACAACTCTGCTCCAAGCGTCAGTAGAGCTCGATCCTCGCGAAGGTGCTTCGTCGGGAGAATCACGCGGATCTCCCGTCGGGCGGCGGCTCGAAGATGTCGCATCGTTCGAACAGGTAGGCCAGAACAGCCAGAACCGCTGCCTCGTGGCTTAGATAGCCCCGCGTGCTTCCACCCGCGAACTCTTGGAGCGCGGCGAATACCCTGTCTGCGTCGTAGCCGAGGCCCCGAAGCCGCCGATACTCCGCGCGGAAGGCGTTGGCGACGTCCTCCCCGAACGACGGGTTTGGATGCTTCGAGAAGTAGTCCTCCACGAGCGGCTCGCGCTGGCGTCCCATCCGCATGTAGCTTGCAGCTGTATCCGAAAGGGCATTCGCCTCCAGTTTCGTGGGGGAAACCGGTTTGATCTCGACATCGACGGGCGGAGCCGCCGCGGCTGCTAGGTGGGCGAGCACGACAGCCAGCTGCTCGAAGCCAAGGGTGTCAAAGTCCCTCCTGGTCGGGGGTCGGCCAAAGATCCGGACGCGATCGGGGTCCGGCAAGCTCAAGACGACCTTCTCTAGTCCCTCGTACGCCAGCTCGTAGATCTTCAGGCCCGAGTTCGCTGCCCGGAGCCGTTCGATCGCCTGGACGGCGTCGGCGGGTAGCCCTTCGAGATCGTTATGGACGAACGTCCATACCTTCATCTGGTGCTTCCAGTGCTTCCTGGCTCCGCGAAAGTCGGCCTCGATTTTCTTTAGGAGCTGCTTCAGCTTCGTCTCCCGAGGCGCGTAGCACTGGTAGACGACGCCGCTCGAGGGGAGGAAGCCGTCGCACTTGAGGTCGCCGCGAGCCCCGTACGCTCGCACGCGCTGGAAGTCACCGGGATGCGCAGCGGCCATGATGTCAGCAAACCAATCCTGGAACGCAGTGCCTCGCTTCTCGTGAAACGCGCCCTTGAACTTCAGCTGAAGCCACTCACGCTCGGCGTCGTTCAATCCAACTCCGCTGCGGCCAGATTAACACGCCGACTGAACAAAGATCCAGGAGCCTGCAGATCGGGGCTACGCGGTGCCAACAGCAGGTAGAACTGCGAACCAGCAGCTTGCCCGGTCGTCGCTGGCGAGACTCGACGGAAGCTTGGCGCCCGGGCCGCTTACCCCGAAACGCCGCCACAGGACACGGTGCAAAATGCCCCCCAAACACTCTATACGTGGCCAGCAGGCACACGAGGACGAAGCGAACGCTTCGGCGCCGCTCACCGACGACGATCGCTATCTGCTCATGCTCGCGGACGAGGTTCGAGCCTGCGCCGAGTCCGCACGTAACATCGTGCTCTGTCCCGACACGCAGGAGCATGTGACCCGATTTGGAAGCGTCGACGCTCACAAGCGGTTGGAGCGCGAGCGCATGGAACGAATGCTCCGAGCGTGGCGCGGAATCCGGGACGAGGACGGAGCCCCGTACCGCGATGCGCGCATGCTCCTGACGTCTTGGGTGCTCTTCTATGCCGACAGCATCCGAAGTATCCACGAGCGGGAAGGCCGCGGCGTCACTCCCCCGAGCCCGCCCGAGCTGGACGGCCAACGCCTGAGCGTATACGCGGAGCAGGTCGCCGGCCTGGTGGCGGAACACTATCCGTCGCTCGCGGCGAGGATGGTCGAGCCCGAACGCATGCGCCGTCTTCGCAGCGCCATCGCCTCGGCTGCAACGAGCAAGCGGAGGCCGTGGAGGTTGATCGCGACGATTTGGGACGGAATAGAGGCTGGGCCCCGCGACGTAGAGACGTGGCGTCAAGATTGGGTGCGGCACACGAAGCGTAGCTAACGCGCGTACGGACGGAAGAGGGGCAAACGAGGCAGTCTTTTGCCCGTGAACAACTCCAAGTCGTCCATCAATCCGCATGACCGCGTCCGCATTGCTGCCGCGGCATGCGTCACCCCGGACACGGTCCTACGCGCCTATCGCTCGGAGCCCGTCCGCTCGACCGTCGCCGCGCGGATCGTCGAGGCCGCCCGGACATTGGGCCTACCGGCCCCGGAAATTGTGGTGGCGCCGTGAACGCGCCCTCCGTGGTCGTGTTGGCTCTTTCAACGGACGAGTTGCGTGGGCTTGTGCGTTCCGAGATGGACGCTTCCCTTGCGGCACAAGCGCCCATGCCATCGATTGCGCCACTGGTAGACAAGCGGGAACTCGCGCGGACCCTTACCGTGTCGCCCGCCACGATCACGCGGCTGGTCCAAGAGGGTGCCCCCGTCACGTTCGTTGGGCAGTCACCGCGATTCGACATCGGGGCGTTTCGAGCGTGGCTCGACACTCGCGGTCGACAAGGAACAAAAGCGAAGCCTTCGAGCGACCGGGTAGCGGGCGTGCGCCTGTTGAGCAGGCGCGGCTCGTGACCTGGGAAGATGGCCCCCCGCCAGGCCGGTTCGACGACGAACCCGCTCCGTGCGCCGCCGCCAGTGCGGATGCTTCACTCGCGCCGCGCATCGGCGGCGCTCTGTCGTCCAGCATCGTTCGCGCTCAGCGGCGTGCGAATGGCGAGGAGAAGCCCATTGCGCTCCCGTGGCCGGCGTTGGCCGATCACTTCGGAGGGGGACTCTGGCCGGGGTTGCACTTTCTCAATTCGGGCACCGGGGTAGGCAAGACGCAATGGGCGCTACAGGTAGCCGTGCACGCGGCGAAGGCCGGCGTACCGGTGCTCTACGTCGGGTTGGAGCTCGGAGAGCTTGACCTCGCGCTTCGCCTGCTCGGCGAAGAGGCACGAGTACCATGGTCCCACCTTTGGACCGGCAAGGCTGGCCCCAAGTACCTCGAGCGCGTTCGCGCCGCGGAACCGGCCCTTCGGGATCTCCCATTCCACTACGAAGTGGCGCGACCCATGAGGTTCTCGGCGCATGCGATTGGTGCCGCGATCAGGGCGCTGCGGGCGACCTACCCCGAGACAATCGGTCCGGGCTCGCGGCCGTTGCTCGTGGTCGTCGACTTCCTGCAACTCGTTGGGGACGAGCCGGGAAGCGAGCGCGATCTTCGCGTGCGCATCGGCGCGGCGGCGTACGTGCTTCGCGACGCGGCGAACAGCCTGAACGTCGCGATCCTGTGCATCGCGTCCGTTGCTCGCGAGCGTTACAAGATGCTTACCGACATAGTCGGCGCGGCGGGCCTTGTCTGGAAAGAGGACGAGTACGGCTGCCCGATCGACCGCCGCATTCTCGACCCAGACGCCATCGTGGGGACGGGAAAGGAGTCAGGCGAAATCGAATACTCGGCCGACTCCGTGTCGGTTCTCGCTCGGGAACCCGCCACGTGGGACGGCACCGCTTGTGACGTGGTCTTCGCGACTGCGAAGGGACGGGCAACGGGAACCATGTGGAGTCCGCTGCGGTTCACGGGCTTTCACTACGAGGAGTGTTCCGATCGGGGCGGTCGCATCGTAGACGCGTGGACGAATGCTGCCGAGAAACGTGCTGCGGCCAAGGAGGTGAAGGCACAGGCGAAGGAGGACGCGAAGGTAGCGAAGATCGATCGCGATGCCGCCGCCGTAGCGAGCTACGTCCTTGCTCATCCGAAATGCATTGTGCGCGAGGCCCGCGTCATGGCGGTGAAGGACAGCTCGAGCCGCTGGACTCCAGCCATTGCCAAGCTCGGAGAGGCACTCCGCGAGACACGCGACGGAAAGGCCAAGCGGCTAACCTTGGACCGCCACGCGCTCCCTCCTGACATCGCCGCCCTCGTAACCGTGGACGCCGACCGTGGACGTGGACGCTCCCCCCCTAGTACCCCCCCACCGTCCACGTCCACGGTGGACGGCCGGTGGCCTACCGTGGACCGTGGACAATGTGGCCCGTCCACGTCGTCCAAGGTGTCCACGGAAAATGGATCGGGTCCGTGAGCCAGGGGCATTCGCACACCTGCGATCGGGCCAGCCTCGGGCAGGCCGCCCCCGCGCCAACAGACGCCACAGCGTCGGTGGGCGGGGGGACGGCGGGCCCGGCCGTGGCGGTCTCGTTGCCTCTTCATGTCGCCCCCATCGGCAACCGTCGCGAGCATCCGATGGCCCGCGCTCGACGCACACGGCGCGAGATCGCCGCAGTGGCAAACGCGCTCGGCACGCATGAGCCGCCGGCCCTCCCCGTCGTCGTTGTGCTCGTTCGAGTCGGCTGGAACCGCCTCGACGTCGACGGGCTTGTGGCAAGCATGAAGGGACCGATCGACGCGGTCGCCCAATGGCTTGCCGTGGACGACCGCGACCCGCGCCTTCGCTGGCATTTGGCGCAATCCACCACCCGGAAACGGCGGTGCACGCGAGGGCGATGGGGGGCGGCGTGCGCCCTCGGCATCGTCGTCCGTCCGTGGCAAGCGAGCGACGGCGAGGACCTGCTACGCGTCCTTGCGTCTGTCCCCACAGCTTGGGTGGCGCCGTGACTCCGACACCCTCACGCGGCCGCCTGCGACTCCGCGACGCTTGCGAGCATGCGCGCCACTTGCTCGGCGGCGAATGCCCGTCCCGTACGGCTCGTGCGACCCTCGGCGGCAAGCTGGGACGCCACGGCGCGAAGGGAGCGGCCCTCGGCGGCGAGTTCCCACCTTCGGACCACGATTCCCGCCTGCATGCACGATTCAGCTGGGCCGATAAGGCGTTCTATGTGACCGCAGGCGCTTGCTTCCTCGACCCCTCTTTCACTGCCTAGCCGCCGGTCTGCGCCTGGAACAGGGGCTCGATCTTCGTGTTGCGTACGCGACGCCTATGGCTCAGCTAGACAAGCAAGGAGTCTCTTTCCAAGGATCGGGACCCAGTCCGTCGTGGTGGCCAAACTACCGAAAGATGTCAGCACCCATACCGTGATTTGCGCGCCTTGCTGGCGGGGGCTCCTATTCCATGCTATTCAGGCGCGTAGGGCATGAGCAGTCCGCGGAGCCATCGGCGCACGTCGGCTCCTGGACGCTCCACCCCGAACGTGTCTCCGTTACAAACCGCTACGGTCTCGGGGGGCAGGCGTGCAAGCCGTTCGATCGTTGAGTCGTCTGCCCCAGTAGGACCTTCGATTTGATCGAGAGCAAACGCCGCGAAGTAGCGACCCTCGGGATTCAGTCCCCGAAGGACGCTGCGGAGTAGGTCGATGCGACCTGAGTGTTCGAGGTCGATCATTTCCCAGTAGCCCTCTTTTGTTCCAAAGTTGCACATGGGTCCTAGTTCAAGCTCATAAGATGGCGACGTCAGGACCGAATAGGACCTCGCCAACGCATCGGGGACAGACAGTTCGCCGGCAGCCCCCAGCTCGACCGCCACATTCGCTATTGCGGCGTCATACGCCTGAGGGACGCGTCGGAGGGCGATCGCACGAGCCCACTGCGATTTCTCCCCTGCGAAGGGTCCCATGACCCACTCAAATTCCGGCTTCAGCGCCGCTTCAAGGCCCGAGCGCTCAACCCTAAACTCGTCCGGGGACCACTCGCATTTGTCGAGCACCTCGATGATGTCCCCGTTGCGCGAAACCACCGATGCCGCGCAAGTCCACCCCTCACCGTGGACCGCATTGAAGACAATCCGGCGTCGCTCGATCCCAAAGCCGAGGTCTCGTCTCGGGGCACGAGCGAAGGCACTCGGCCACAATACCTGGAGCGTGTCGAGTCGGGAGGGAACCGGAAACGCGCGCCGCATCTGCTCGAGGGCTCGAACGAGTTCCGCCGGAAGCGTTACCGACGTTGGGGTGGCCACCGACACGGATGTGCCGGCGACCTGAACGGGCGCGCTAGGAGAGGAACATCGCCCATGAAGGAACATCCACGCGGCGGCACCAGCGGCGACAATCCCCGCGGCTCCTCGCCTGAGCACCCAAGACTTTCGTGCCACTGTAGCATATCCTCGATTCTCGCGTGCTCGATGCACCCTACGTAGAGGAGCCCCGGCGAAGGCGCTCATCCTCGCGGTGCGTCGAGGAGTGCCGTCCCCGCCTCAACAGCCGTGCGCCTCAAGAAGCATTTGCTGCGCATCGTCCGACAAGGTCCCATCGTCGCTCAGTCCGGCATTGTCGACATACGGCGAGGAGACTGAGCCGCCCGCTGGAACCGATGGTGGCGGCGTGCTTGCAGCCGCCGACGAGTCCGGGCAGGTCCCAGGAACCAATGCCTTGAGGAAAAGGAGGCCGACGCGCAGGGTGTCGAGGTCGGTCGCGTCGAACTCGGCATCTCCGCCAACATAGCCGAGGTTTCTAAGTCTCTGGAAGAGACCGGAGAGCGTATTGATCGGATCTAGCGCACCGAGCGAGAGCGTATACGATTCGCTGCTTTCCGCGAAGACGACCGTGGCCGCGCCGAGAGTAACCGGAACCGGGAACGTTGCGACTCCCTCTTCGTCGGTCGCAAGCCCCGTAAGGTGGTCAAGTTCTTGCACCGTGTACGCTTTCGATGCGTAGGTCGACTCATCGTCTCCCACGAACCTGACGGAGACCGTAGCCGTCGGGGGATCAGAGACGAATACGTTTGTCGTCCCCGGCGTCAAGACATGCGTCATCGGCTGCTTGTCGAGCTGGTCTGGAATGTAGAGGATGTCCGTAGGCCAGAGGATATTTGGATTCGCTCGCAACTGCCGCAGTGCGGCGTTGCGCGGATCGTTCCACACGGTATCGGCGTCGAAATCAAACTTGTGCGCCATCTTCAACAAATAGTCGTTCTGCCGGATCACATAGGGCTCCACAATGGCCTCCTCGACAATCACTTCGTATGCTCATCGTCCCGGAATGGCAACCTTCCAACCATCATCCGGGGGCAAGCTCTAGCACCCGCACCGCGTCCAGGACGGGCGCGCGCTGCTCATCGCACGTGCTCAAGAACAACGTTCGCCGGTTGCGCAACGTCGTGCGGGCGGCGCACGCGCAAACCGGTGGGGGTCCCATCGAGTTCACCGACGTTCTGAGCACGCGCACAAGCAGTGTCGCGCAGCCCGACCGTGCGTCGTCCGTGAAAGTCTACCAGGTGCTC
>JBEKXD010000113.1:0-11869 GCA_049512415.1 Polyangiaceae bacterium | reverse complement strand
CCAGGGGTATGCGGTCATCGGCGTCCAGCTTCCTGACGGGGCGTCCCTCCAACGGACCAAGGCTGTCTACCGCGCGATCGACGACATCCTCGCCCATGAGCCCGGCTTGCGTACGTACAACGGCGTGGCCGGATTCAGTTTCTTCACGCGCACGGCCGCAACCTATGTCGGGACCGGATTTGTTTCCTTCAAGCCATGGGACGAGCGACACTCCCCCGAGATGAGCGCGCAGGCCATTCTGGGGCGCATCAACGCTGCGTTCTCGCGCATCCCGGAAGCGCGGGTGTTCGCGGTCGCCCCGCCTGCAATCCCGGGCATAAGCGCCACGGGAGGCTTCAGCATGATGCTTCAGGACCGAGCCGGAGAGTCGTACGACGAGCTTGCCCGGAACGTGACGCGTTTCGTCGCGGAGGCGAGGGCGCGTCCGGAGCTCGCCAACGTGAGGGCCAATTTCTCGCCGTCCGTTCCGCAGCTCTTCGCGGATGTCGACAAGGAAAAGGCCCTGGCGGAAGGAGTCCCGATCACGGAGGTCTACAATACACTCCAGACGTTCCTCGGAGGATCGTACATCAACGATTTCACGAGGTTTGGACGCCAGTGGCGCGTGTTCCTCGAAGCCGACGCGAACTACCGTACGAGTGCCGAAGATATCGGTCAATTCTATGTGCGGAACGCGACGGGGAAGATGGTGCCCCTTTCGTCGTTCGTCCACATTCGACGGACGAACGGGCCGGAATACACCGTGCGGTTCAATCTCTACCGGTCCGTCGAGATCTTGGGAGGCAACGCTCCGGGGTACAGTTCGGGCCAAGCGCTCGACGCACTCGAGCAGGTCGCGAAGAATACGCTTCCGCCGGAGATGGGATATGCGTGGAACGCGCTGTCCTATCAGGAGAAGTTGGCGTCCGGTGGGTCCGCCCGGGTGCTCGGTCTCGCCCTGGTGTTCGTATTTCTTATTCTTGCGGCTCTCTACGAGAGTTGGTCGCTGCCCTTCAGCGTTCTCTTGAGCACGCCTGTGGCGGTGCTCGGCGCTCTGGTCGGCCTGGTCGCACGACACTTCGACAACAACGTGTACGCTCAGATCGGACTGGTGATGCTCGTCGGCTTGACCGCGAAGAACGCCATTCTCATCGTCGAGTTTGCGAAGGACAAGCTCGAGACGGGCTTGTCGCCCGTGGACGCCGCGCTCGCCGGTGCAAGGCTCCGTCTTCGGCCTATTTTGATGACGTCGCTGGCCTTCATATTTGGCTGTATACCGCTCTGGACTGCAAAAGGCGCAGGAGCGAACGCGCGGGAGATGCTCGGGACCGCGGTCATCGCAGGGATGCTCGCCGCAACGATCGTCGGCGTATTCATCATCCCCGCCCTCTTTGTCATCATCGAGAAGGCTACCGGGCGGCGGAGCGGCGTCGACGACGCAGAGCCCGAAAACGACCCGTCGTCGGAGGTCCTTCGGGCGGCCGCCGAATAGTTGGCTGCGCGCGCTCGCCACCGGCCTCGCTCGGTTCTGACCGAAATACACCGCCCTTGTAGGCCCTCACCCGGCAGTCCATGCCGCTACTACAGCACCCCAGCACCTTCTAGGTCACTGTCCACGCCAAGGACGCTAAGGCTTGAGCCAATATGACCGACTAGGGCGCTACCATCCACGACCTATGCGCCAATCAACGCTCATGTGGCGTGTCAGTCGACCTCCGCGAGCGCGAATGCCAATAACCCGCGCCCCATGGCGCGTGCGGAATGGCGCGCTTCGCTCAGACGCCGGGGCTCATCGAGTCCCTCGCTCCCCGAGGCGCGGTCCCCGCCCCACGCGGCCCGCGCCCCGGTCGCTCACCCCTCAGGGAGGGCCGTCAGTGCGTGTCCGCGAAGGCGCAGCCGCGCTCGGTCTCGGAGATCGCCAAGTTCGTCGCCTCGATCGCCTTCACGCGCCAGCCCCCCTTGTTGTGCTCCGCCCTGTCGAGCGCCGCTCGCGCCTGACGCAGAGTCGTCAGCGCGGAGGCCATGTTCGGCTGGTCGTGGCAGACCCCCGCGGCGGACGCCACCTGAACTCCCACGCACGCGCCCAGGGCAACGATCGAACACAGCGCAATCGGCTTCCAAAGATTCATGGGTGCTCTCTCCCGGCTGAAGTGGCCGTCGACTACAGCATGGACGTGCGCCTCGCAGAGCGGGTATCAACGGGCGCCGCCGTCGATTGGTGGGCGCGAGGCTGGCGAGGTCGCGCAGGGCGAGCGCATGTGGGAGGGGGGGTCCGGCGGCTGCGCGATCGAGCAGGCAACCTGTCGGACATTCGTGACTCTTCGACGGTCCGGCGTGGGTTGTCGCGACGACCGCCGATACCTCACTAGCGTCCTGGGTCGCCTCGGTGGCGTGCGCCTTCGAACAAGTATTGACGCGGCTCTGGCCCGGGTGCACGGGGCGGGGGAGCTTGGGGGGGCGCGGAGCGCCCGGCTCGGCGATATAAATGCCCTTGAATGGATCGGCCTCGCCGCACACCCGCTATTGCGTGTGTCCAGGCGCGCAATCTCCGTAGCGGCGAGCCAAGGGCGCCGCCGAAATGGCGGCAGACCCCTTGTTCGTGGCGAGCAAGTCACATTCGGTCGACACCTACGAGTCCTGGTCGGCGCTGCGTAAGGAGAGGCCGAACACTCTGTAACAAATGATCAAGACATGGACCCACAATGGAGCCACACTCGAGCACGCTGTCCAGATCCCTTCGGCGCAGAGCTCTCCGCGGTTCGCTGGGTGACGGTAGCAACAGAATGGTGAGCGGTGATGAACTCTCGATCGGATGACTCCACAGCCCCGCAGCTCCAGTCGATCGCTGGATATACGGTCCTAGAAACGCTGGGAGTGGGCGGGTTTGCCCGCGTGTATCGGGCGGTTCACCAGCAGACCCATCGAAGCGTGGCCCTCAAGTTGCTCCACTTCAACGCCGCTGTCGAGGAGGAGGCTCGGGCCCATCACCGCGAGCGGTTTTGGCGTGAAACGGCCCTCTGCGCGAACCTGCATCACCCCAACATCGTCGGGCTGGTCGATCGCGGGCAGACGGCGACCGGCGAGCTCTTTGCCGCGTACGACTATGTTCCGGGCGACAGTCTTCGAGCGGTTCTCGAGAGGCGCGGTGCGCTCCCGGCCGACGAGGCCTCGGACCTGATGGGGCAGGTGCTCGACGCCCTGGCTTGCGCCCACGGCAGCGGGATCATTCATCGAGACCTGAAGCCAGAGAACATCATGGTGACCCAGACGGGAACGCGCCCACACGCCGTGGTGCTCGATTTCGGGATTGGGGCTTTCCTGGAACACGCTCGGCACGACGGTCCGAAGTTAACGCAAACGTTCGAGACCATGGGAACGCCCGCCTACACGGCGCCCGAGCAGCTTCGGAAAGAGGCGCCCACGCCCAAGTCCGACATCTACGCATGGGGCCTGGTGTTTCTCGAGTGCCTCTTGGGCGAACCGGTGATCGGTGGCGACAACATCGCGCAGATGTTTCAGCGGCAGCTCGACCCCACGGAGATCGCAATCCCGGTCGGCATTGCCGACACTCCGCTGGGCGCGATGTTACGCAGCGTGCTGCGCAAGAATCCGGCGGTGAGGCGAGGAGACCCCGCCGCACTTCACGAGGAGCTTCGCCGGTTGAATGTAGCGGGATTGGTCGGCGTTCTCGAGGCACCGCCCCGTGCCCCGACGCGCCCGCCGCGTGACGTAGAGGATGCCGCGGGCCCCAACTCCGACGTGCTGGTCCGTACTCAGCGCCGTCAGGTGACGATTCTCTGTGGCGGCATCGACCTGCGCGCGCCGCTGCTTTCTGACCGGCTCGAGGAAGTGCTGGAACGGCTCGTACGCGACCTGCTCGACGAGGCTCATGAGATCGTCGAGCGACACGGAGGCTGGGTCGCCGGTTCCCTCGGCGGTCGGATGCTCGTGTACTTCGGCTTCCCGCGTGCGAGCGATAGCGCGGCATCGCGGTCGGTACGGGCTGCCCTGCACGTGACCTCGCGCATACGAACGCGACTCGCGGATCACGCGGACATCGCCGATCATATTCGCGCGCGCTGGGCTGTCCACACGGGTCCGGTTACCGAGGCAGACGACGGGCTCGCCGAAGGCATCACCCAAAATCGGGCCATGTGGCTCAGCGCTCATGGGCCGGCAGGGGACGTTTGCGTGAGTGCGACCACGGCGCGCCTCCTTGCGGACCGCGGCGAATTCGAGCTGATACCGCGCGAGGCCGAGGGCGCCGAATCCGAAAGCATCTTTGCCGTCATCGCGCGGTCGCCGGCCGAAGTCGTGACCCCCGTCTCTCAACACCCTTTCGTGGGTCGCGCCACGGAGTTGCGAAATCTCCAGGAAGCTTGGCAGCGGACGCGCGACGGTGTGGCCCAGACCGTCCTTCTCGTGGGAGAGCCGGGTGTGGGCAAGTCGTCGGTGGTCCAAGAGTTCTTGCGTCGAGCCAATGTGGCGTCCCCGCCGACCAGAATCTGTCGGTGTGTGCCCGAGCAGCGCAACTCCGCGTTGTCGCCGCTGCTCGCCCTCGTGCGTCAGTCGTGGGAGCGGCCTTCGCCTGCGTCGACCGAGGATGCTGCGAACACCATCCACACATCCATGGCGCACTTGGGGCCGGAGGCCATCGTGGCGCTGCCCATTCTGTACGCCTGGCTTGGGGTGACCCCGTCGAACGCGACGGAGTCTCCCAAGGAATCGGCGGCAAAGCAGAAAGACGTGCTCCTCGATCTTCTCGATCGCTGGCTCTTCTCATCGAGCGGTGATGGCGCCGTGCCGCTCGTTATCGAGGACCTGCACTGGGCAGACGCCACGACGCTCGAATTCGTGTCGCGCCGCATCGCGAGCCGTGGGAATAGGCGAGGGTTCTTGGTGCTTACGGCGCGTCCCGAGTTCGATTCGCCCTGGAAGGGCGAGGGGGTCGTCACCCATACACTCTCCGGACTGGACTCGACCTCGGTGAACGATCTCGTACGCGCGACTCACTCGCGCCCTCTGGCTCCAACGACCCTGTCAGCGGTTACGGAACGAACCGCCGGCGTGCCTCTGTTTGTCCTCGAAGTCGTTCGGATGCTCGCCGAGGAGAGCCACTTGGAGGTCCGCGACGGCTCCTACCATCTCAAGCGCGCCATGACCGCGCTGCCGGTGCCCTTCACGCTGCGGGACGCCCTGGCGGAGCGACTGGACCGACTCGGCGAGGCCAGACAGACGGCGGCCTTGGCAGCGGCTCTCGGGCGGGAGTTTTCAAAGCGCCTGCTCGGCGCCATCACCACGCGAACACAGTCCGACCTGGACGCCGACTTGGTAAGGCTCACGGACGCGCAAATCATTACCCGCCTCTCCGACACGACCGATGACTCCCGTTACGTTTTTCGGCACGCGTTGATCCGCGAACTGGCGTATGGCGCGATGTTGCCCTCCCACCGTGAACTCGTGCACGGCCGGATTGCCGATGAACTCTCCCACACGTTTCCGGAATTGGCCAAATCGGACCCGGGGCGACTCGCCCCTCACTTGGCGGCGGCCGGGCGCTTCGGACCCGCGGTCGAACACGGCACCCGCGCTGCTCAGACGGCGCTGGAGCGCTCGGCAAGCGCGGAAGCCGCAGCGCACGCGGAAGCGGTATTGGCGTGGATGGAATTTCTGCCCGAGCCCGAGCGTCTCGAGCCGCAGCTAGGGGCCAATACGATTCTAACCCAAGCCCTCATGGCGACGCGCGGATGGGCGGACCCGGAGGTCAAGGCACGGATCGACTTCTCCATGAAACTCGTGGACGAAGCGCATGGGCAACGCTGGCATCTCCCCGCCCGGTGGGCCCTCATGACGTACCACTACGTCGCAGGAAATCGCGGCGAGCTCGAGGCCCTCGCCTACGAAACCGAGAGAATTGCCGATGAGTTGGCTGATGACGGCCTGCGTCCCGCGGCTCTCACCTTCGTGGGACTGGTCGACCACGGCGCCGGGCGATATGCGAAAGCCGAAAGTGCGTTTTCGGAGTGCCAACGATTGTACAGTCGAGCTGCCCACCGCGACCACGGCAGTCGCTATGGCCTCGATTCGTTGGCATGGTCGCTTGCGACGCTCGCGCTCGTACGCTGGTTTCGAGGGGACGCGTCCGACGCGTATGCAGCGTCGCGGGAAGCCATAGCCTGGGCCCGGGAACTCGATCATGTTCCTACGCTGGGTATCGTGCTCTTGTACGCGGCCAACCTGCACCACTACGCGCGCAATCGAGAGGCGGTCGCGCAGACATGCGCAGAGCTGATCGCCCTGGATGCGCAATACGGGTATCCAGCGTACGCGGCGTACGGGATGATTCTCAAGGCGTGGGCGGTCGGCGACGCTGAGACCCCCTCGTTCGTCATCGGCCAGCTCGAAGCCATGGGATGCCGCGCGGCGATCTCGTACTACGGGTCGCTCGCGGCGGAGACCGATGCCGAGGCCGGACGGTGCGAGGCGGCACTCGCCAAACTCGACCGCGCGATCGAGGCGGGGATTCGAATCGACGAACACTACTACGAGCCCGAGTTGCTCCTGCAGCGCGGGACCCTTCTTCGGCGGATGGGGAACGCTGCGGCCGCGACCGTGGAGCTGGATCGAGCCCTCGCGCTCTCCAGGGCGCAGGGGATGACCTGGACCGAATCCCGGGTAGCGCAAGCGATTCGCGGTGCATAGGAACTACGACGCAGAACAATGCAGCGGGGCACGAAACTCAGGGGCGACGAACGGAGGATAAGACCATGGCACTCGATGATTTTATGTCATTTCGACTGACGTACTTGCAGGCGATCGCGAGGTCGTTTACCGATAGACCATTTCTCGATGCGATGGTGAAAGCCCAAGACGGACTCAAGTTTCTGGGAAGCCATTTCCCCAATGCCCCACTTCCGGACTGGAGCATCGAGGTTCGCTTCCAAGAGGATAAATTGCCTGGAAACGGGTATCATCCTGAGCTCACGGGGAGCTGGGTCGGGCCCCGCGCCCAAATGACGCTGTGCCTCCCCGCCGCGCCGAAGAACGTCGCGGACCGGGCGCAGGCACTCGCCGCATATTACCAGCTGCTGCCCTCTCCATTCGGTCAAAAGCCGGGCTCCTCGGGTACGGCGCGCGGTGTGGGCGGCTCCACGGGAGGCGTGGGGACGTCGGCGGGGACTTCGGCGGGAGCCGGCGGTGCCGGGATGGGGCACGAGAGCGCTGGCTTCGTCCTCGGAGGCGTCATTCTCCGTGCCCTCGCATTGAGCTGGCAAGACCCGATCTTCGCGCAGCAGTTGATCGGGAACCCGGATGCCCTGACGGTCTTGGAGAACTGGCAGGGATATAGCTGCCCGTGGAACATGCAGTTCCTGGTCGAAGCGTCCATGTCTGAATTCAAGGGTGGGGTGTGGGATCCGGTTCCGACGAACCGACTGACTTTCTTCGTGCCGACTGCCCCCACGGATGTGGGCGTTCACGCCCTGGCGCTCGCCTCGTACAACCAGACAGGAGACGCATACCCGCTTACGTGCCCGTGACCTGCCGGGAGGGCGGCTTCTGACATGATTCCATTCGACGCGGTGCTCGTACTCGCGCCTTCGCAGAGGCTCGTACGATTGAGCGAAGAGCGGGCCATCCTTTTGGGGGATCGCGAGCACCGCGTCCTCACGGGGGACGCGATCGTATCCGTCGCCTCGGCGGTGGACGGGCGCCGCACGAAGCAAGAGGTCATTGACGCTGCGGGCGCGACGGTCGGCGACATCGAGGCGCTGCTCGCCCTCCAGCGGCTCGAGTCGGCGGGGCACGTGTTGATTCGCCCGCTCGGCGCGGCCGCGGAAGCCCTTGCATTTTGGCACGCGATGGGCCTCGATCTCCCATCGGCGATAAGAAGGCTGAATTCCACTCGCGTCGGCGTCCATGTGTTAGGCGATATTGGCGCCGATGACGCAAGCGATATCACCTCTGGCCTTCGCGATCTCGGAGTGCAAGCGGGAGTGGACGGTGAGGAGCTCGAACCATGGACTAGGGCTCCCGGGGCTCCCGAAGCTCGGTTCGATCTCTGGATAGTCGACGACTATGACCGGAGCGAGCTCGATGCCGTCAACCGCTCTCACGTGGAGTCCCGTGTGCCCTGGGCGCTCGTCAGCGCGGACGGCGCCACTGGATTCGTGGGTCCGATCTTCGTGGCTCCGCGAACGCCGTGTTGGGCGTGCCTCGTCCACTGGCTCCGGGGGAATCGACCCATCCACGAATTCTTGAAGAGCATTGCGGGCGGCGGAGCGTCCGTTCGGTCAGTGCGCACGGCATTGCCCCCCATTCGACGTCTCATTTTCAGCACAGCCTGCGTTGCGGTGGCGCAGGCTATCGCGGCGTCAGACCGACCGCACCGCTTGAACGAGCATCTGCTGACCTTGGAGTTTCCGCGCCTCCAGTGGATGCCGCAACATGTTCTCCGTAGGCCTCAGTGTCCCGTGTGCGGCGATCCAGGCCTGATGCGCGCCAAAGCAGAGAAGCCCATCGCACTCCAGACGATCGCCAAGCGCAGGCCACACGATTCCGGCTATCGCCAGCAGAGCGCAGGAGAGGCGAAGGAGCGATTCCGGTGCTTCGTCGCACCGCACGTGGGCCCGGTCGCATTCCTGCAGCCCATGCCGGAGCGGCCGTCGCATCTCCACGCAGTGCAGGCGTCCGGCTACCTCGTGCCGCCCCCGAGTGCTGACCGCATCGACGAGTGCGTTCGCATTTGCGCAGGCAAGGGGCGGTCCACCGAGCAGGCCGAGGTCAGTGCCCTTTTTGAGGCGTTGGAACGTCGGAGCGGGCAGTACGAGGGCGACGAGCTGCGCGTCCGCGCGACTCTGAGTGAGCTCGGCACCGCTGCGTTTTCACCATCCGTACTGCACGGTTTCAGCCCACGGCAATACGGCCGCCGAACCGAGCTAAACCTCACGGCGCGCGACCGCTCCCAATTCGTCCCCGAGCCTCTCGAGTGCGACGTCGTAATCGATTGGACTCCGGCCTGGTCGCTGACCTCGGCTTCCAAGCGCTACGTTCCGTTCTCATACTGCTTCGCGGGCGCGCCTGCCGAGGCGGGTGCGGCCTATTGCCCAACTAACGGAAATGGAGTGGCTGCCGGCACTTGTCTCGAGGAGGCCATCCTTCAAGGGATCCTCGAGCTCGTGGAGCGCGATGCCGCAGCCATCTGGTGGTACAACAGAATTCGGCGTCCGACGTTCCCGGAGTCGCTCCTCAGGAGCGACCCTTATGCGGACAGTCTTCTGACCGAGTATTCGGACCGGGGCATTCGTACATATGTACTCGACTTGAGTCATGACATCGGCATCCCTGTCTGTGTGGCCGTCGCGCACCACGAGGCGGACGGCCGCAAAGTGGTCGCGCTGGGCTTCGGATGCCATTTGAGGTTGGAGATCGCACTTCGTCGCGCGCTTACGGAGCTAAACCAGCTAGGGACGGGAATCCATCCTGGAACGGGCCGGCCCTTTCTGGAAACCGAACGGCTTGAGAATCGCGGCTATCTGGCTCCGGCGGAAAACGAGGGTGCCAGGGGACTTCCCGCCCCGGATTTCGATGGGCCGGATCTGAAGGCCGATGTCGAGGAGTGTCTGCGCCGACTCGGCCTGCTCGGCTTGGAGGCCTTCGTCGTGGACAAGACGAGACCAGACCTGGCGATTTCAGTGGCCCAGGTCGTGGTACCGGGCTTGCGCCACTTCTGGCCGCGGTTCGCGCCCGGTCGCCTCTACGACGTGCCCGTACGAATGGGATGGATGGACGAAGCGCTCACCGAGGAAGCCTTCAATCCAGTTCCGCTCGCCTTGTAGAATGTCGAGCGCGCCGTTCCGCCGTAAGTATTGATTGCAGGCTGGGCACGGGGCTCGACCCAGCTTTGATGCAATCGAATGCAATCGACCCTGCCGCTCGATGGCGAGTAGAAGGTGTCCCGCCCGTGCCGCTCCAGTGCCGGACAAGCAGACTCAGCGTGAACGGCGTTCCGCTGGAGGCGGCGCTTTCGCTCCGATTCCGGAAGGCGGACCTCGTCCGACTCCACACTAATGTTTCGAATTAGTGACGAATGAATCTTCGCGCATACGCCCTTGACGAATGTTACCGCAGGGTCGAGACTCAAGCGCCCGCTGAGGTTCAGCACGCCGGAGGTGCCATGGCGTCGGCGCAGGCAATCGGCCCTTATCGCATTCTCGAGCCGCTCGGGCACGGCGGCATGGGCGTCGTGTACCGTGCGCGCCGGGTCGGATCCGACCGGGCGGTCGCTCTCAAGACGGTCAGGGTCCCCGCGCCTCAGTGGCTGCACAGCATCCGTCGCGAGGTCGACGCGCTCACGCGCATTCGACATCCCGGGGTCGTTCGGATCGTCGATCACGGCGTCGATGGGGGGCTTCCCTGGTACGCGATGGATCTCCTCGAAGGCGAAAGCCTGCGCCACTTCGGGCGCCGAATTTGGAGCCCCTACAAGGCGGCGCCGTCCACGCGGCTCGACGCGGGAGAGCTGGCCAGCGCCACCGACGAGCTCTCCTTCTCGGAGAGCGGGGAGGCCGTACGGCCATCGTTCGACGAAGACTCGGCCGTCGAGGTGGACGCCTCAACGGGTGCCCCGCCGGTTGCCGCGGGAGAGCTGCGCAGGGTGCTCCAGCTGGTGCGGCGCATATGCGCGACGCTCGGGTTCCTGCATGGCGAGGGTTTCGTCAACTGCGATCTCAAGCCCGAGAACGTTCTCTTGGTGGACGGCCAGCCCGTCATAATCGACTTTGGCCTGACCGCGCACCATCCCGGAGGCTCGGGCCGCGAGGCGCTGGAGACCCAGCGGAGCGTTTCCGGGACCTTGCCGTACATGTCCCCGGAGCAGATCCGCGGCGAGTTCGTGGACGCTCGCAGCGATCTCTACTCCGTGGGCTGCATCCTCTACGAGCTCGTGGCCGGCAGGACGCCGTTTGTCGGCACGCCGCGGTCGATCCTGTGGCAGCATCTGTCGGCGGAACCGACGCGGCCGTCGGAGCTCGTCACGGATCTCCCGTCAGAGCTCGAGAGTCTATTGCTCAAGCTCTTGGCGAAGAGCCTCACCGCCCGCTTCGGGTTCGCCGACGAGGTGGCGACGCTGCTGGCGCGCATGAGCAGCGACGTCGTCCGCCTACCGGACTTCCCGCCCGCGCGCCCCTATCTGTACCGGCCCCGTTTTGTGGGGCGAAGCGACCTGCTGGGGCGACTCGCGAGCTTGCGCGATCGCGCCCTCACGGGTTCGGGGGCGTTCGCCCTCGTCGGCGGCGAGAGCGGTGCGGGAAAGACCCGGCTCGCCATGGAGCTGACGCGTGTTCAGCCGAGTTCGCAGTTTTGCGTGGTCACCGGAGAAGCGTCAGGGCTCGCGATGGACGGAGCAGGGCTGGGTGCGGCTTCTGCTCCCCTGCAGGCCGTGCGGCCACTTCTTCAGGCTGTGGCCGATCGGTGTCAGCAAGGCGACCATGATCTCGCCGAGCGCCTCCTGGGCTCCAGCCGCGCCGTGTTGGCCCCGTACGAACCCGCTCTTGCGCATATACCTCTCGCGGAACACGAGGACCTCCCCCATCCGCTTTCCATCGACGCTTCCCGCCGGCGTTTATTCGCATGCCTTTCGGAGGTGCTCGCCGCCTTCGCGCGCGAGCAGCCCGTGCTCTGGGTGCTCGACGATCTCGGATGGGCCGACGAGCTGTCGCTCGATTTCTTGAAGTCTCTGTCCGCGAGATTCCTCTCGTCGACGCCTGTCTTCATCTTGGGGACCTACCGCCTTGAGGAAGCGGTCGACGGGCTGACGTCCCTGGCGCAACAACCCCACGTCATGCACGTCAGGCTCCCGCCGCTCGCGCACGATGCCGTCGCGTCCATGATC
>JBEKXD010000112.1:0-12146 GCA_049512415.1 Polyangiaceae bacterium | reverse complement strand
ACACGATCCCGCGATGCGAGACCCGTGCCGAGCGCCGTGCCCTACGGCCCCCATCTCGCATGGAATATCGTCTCCAGACGGCGCGAGAATGGAGACGGTGAGCGAACCGTGTCCCACTTAGCATTCGTTCGCGTAAAGATGGCCCGCGACGGCCCAGACGGCGCGAGTTCCAGATCGCGTTTGCGCCGCTCCCCAATGGCGGTCTCGCCGACCCCTCCCTGAGCGAGCGCCAGCGAGCGATTGGGGAGGGGTGGCCGCGCGCAGGCGCACCGCGCCGAGCACGGCCGGGGGTGGGCATCCTTTCTCGCGTTGTGTGATTTCGCATTTCGATATGGGCGCGGGCCGTGCCATCTGCGGATGCGGGAGGGAGAACGCAATGGAACGAGGAGAGCGCCGCGCGTTGAGACGATCGCTCCGCTCCCAACCGTTTCCGCGGCCTCCGCCATCTGCTATCGGAGTTCGCAATGGCCAAGCAGAAGCCCTCGTGGTTCTCGATGCTGCCCGGCGGCCTGCCCCCGTCGCAGTACTCCCTGGATGAGCTGCGTAGCGTCAAAGATGCCCACGCGTTCCTGAGCGAGCACATCGAGGGGCCCGAAGACGTATCCGAGTGCGTCCGAGCGTTCCGGTTCCTGCTGTTCTTTGGCATCGCGTGTATCGCCGAGGACAAGCATCCGCCGCTCACGCGGTGCTGGAAGGATTTGGAGAAGCTCTTCATGTGCGACCCGGCCTTCGAGGACGGAGTCTTTGTCGAGAGCTGGATCCTCATGGACTTCCCCTTCGGACCGAATGGCCAGACTGCGCTCGACTACTTCGAGGACTTCCTCAGGGGAAGCGACGTGACGCACGATTTCCTGCCGTTTATCGACGCGGCACGCAAGAGCCGCCTCGGGCTGCATCAGGACGTAATGCGCACAAAGAAGGTCGCCAAGTTCCGAGAGCTGCTGTCCGGAAGAGTGACCTCGGCGCTGCCGTCCGTCGAGAAGTACGGCGAGGGCGAGATCCTGCTCGCCCGCATGATGGCCTACAAGGACACGGTCTTCGTATTCGGAAACCCGAAAGGCTTCCCGAAGGAGACGAAAGAGCGACTCGAAGACATGGTGCTAGACAAGCTGTTCTTGAACTTCGACGCCGAAGAGGCTCTCGAGACCCAGTACGAGAAGTTCATGAAGCTTGCCGGACCGTACTGGATGTCGTGCGTCACGAAGAACGAAGCCATTCCTATCCTTGCCCCCGATCATTACCAGACGTACCTCGGTCGTCCTGCCTTGGCTGACGGCCCGGGGAGGCACGCATGACGATCCCGGTACCGGACCGGGTGACCGTCACCGAGATTGTCAAGGCTGTCGCAGGCCTGGATCGGCACCCACTGTCAAATGCCGATGATTACCCGTTTGTGATTTCGCAGCTGCGCGGCCGTCGTCGCTCGCGTGCCGCTCGGTCGTGAGCCAGGGTGGTCATACTAAATTGACCACCCCCCCTGGTATGAAACTGACCACTTGCTGCAGCCGCGTCCGCTACGGGTACGTGGTTTCAATGACTTAGGTCCACAGCTCCCGGCAGGTCCGCTCGGCATCAGACTTGCCCTAGCCACTCACGCACTGGCGTTTCCGCAAAGCCAGCGGTGCGTGACGTCGCTGCGGTCGACGCGCCGCCAACGTTCGCCGACTGTCAATTCGCCTTTGCAGTGTGTCCTTTTGCGTAGTCGCGCTCTTGGGCGCTTCTATCGACGTCGGTCTCCACTTGCCCATCTTCCGGCCAACACTCCCCACCATGATCATCGGCGCGGAAAGCGAAGCACGACCCGCAGGGGGCCCGCGAAGCGCCCTCGGACTGCCGACGGATCGGGTGGCCCACGACGCGGTTGTCGAGAGTATGCTCACGTTCGACGAGGCGGTGTGGCTCGACCGGGTCGGCGCCGGCACGGGCATGATGGGGATTGGGAGAGCACCGGGGGCGCTGGGCACACGGGCTCCGGGAATTCCTGGACAGACTCGTTCACGCCGCAATCACGCGAGGCCGAAGTGACCCGGACTGCCCTCGACCGGCTATCGCTAGCGAAGAGCGACGGCGCCGAGCATCCAAAGCAGGACGCCGACTCGGTCCACATTCAAGCATCCCGTCACTTCTTCACTGTGGAAGATGCCGCAGTTCGCCTGTCCACTACGCCCACCGCACTTCGCGCACGCTGCCGTCGCCACGCTCGTCGAATCGGCCACGAAGTTGTCGCCTGCCTCGGCGCTGGCGTGACGGCATACAAGCTCGGCGCCTCGTGGCGCCTGCGTATCGACCCGCCCTAGCGACGACCGATCGCGGGCGACCGTCGTCGCGCTATGCTGACGGCTCGTTCGTGAAACGTCGCCATGGAGATTGCCATGGGGACCAAGAACGTGAGTGGTGTTCGCAAGGTAGTGAGGGGCGGCAAGCCCCACTGGTTCATTGACTTTAGATTCACGGACAAGGAGGGCGTCCGGCGGCGTTTCCGCCGAGACGCAAGCGTACAGAACTACTCGGCAGCGCTCGCCGAGGCGGTCCGGCTGATGAAGCTTGCCGCCGCGATCGGGAGTGTGGAGCAGGCCGAGGGCGCAGCTTCGGATGAGCGCACGTCGATGACGTACGCCGACTTCGTCGCCGGCTCGTTCGAGCGCGTGTACATGCCCAAGTTCCGCCCGGCAACGGCCCGGCGGTACAGGGAGCTGCATCGCCAGCGCGTCCTGGCGTTTTTCGGAAGCAAGCCGTTGGTCGAGATCGGACCAAAGGACTTCCGAGCGTTCGCGGCGCGGCTTCACGAGGACCGAGTGCAGACCAAGGGCCCGATTACCCTCGTACGCACGGTGCTGCGAGCGGCTCACGAGAGCGGCTGCCTGGACGAGATGCCGGCAGTTCCCTCGGGGCTCATCTCGGTCAGCCGCAAGCTTCCGAGCGCTCCGAGCTCCGAAGATGTCGAGGTGATGCTCCGCGCTCCCGGTTGGCTCGGCGAAGCCATTGCTCTCGCTGCGCTCGCCGGGATGCGCATGGGCGAGGTACGAGCGCTCGAGGTTCGCGACATCGAATTCGACCAGCGTCACATCGTCATCCGCCGCGCCATGAGCGAAGATCAGTCGCTCACCCCCAAGAGTGGGGCCGAGCGCAAGGTTCCCCTGGCGCTGGAGCTCGAGCTGCGTCTGCGTGACGCAGTCAAGGACAAGCTGCCGCGCGCCCGCGTGGTGCTCGATGCCAACGGACTGACGCCCAGCCGTCAGACCGTCCTGAGGGTGTTCAAACTGTACCTTCGCAGCACCGGCCTGAAGGAGCGCTCCTTCCACGCCCTGCGCCACTACTTCATCTCGGAGCTGATGAGGGGCGGCGCGAGCGCCGAAGCCGTGCGTGTCCTGGCAGGGCACTCGACGCTTGAGATGACCCAGCGCTACGCGCACGTGGTCACGGCGGACCTACGTGCCGCTATTGACCGCCTCGGCAAATAGCCGCTGGGCAACTGGTGGGCAACGCACCCTCCGTCCTTCGCTTTTCTGCCAGTTTCTCCGACAAATTCGCATACTTTGTCGGGGCGAGAGGATTTGAACCTTGGCGAGTGATATTTTGCAAGTACGCGATGTCGCTCGCCTTTCGTCGCCAAGGTTCGAGAATCCCACAGGTTTTGGTCGACGCCGAATTCCTCCAGAGTCCCCGTCAGTCCCCTCGGATCGACCCGAGTCTTGGAGACGTTTTTGGAGACGGAGCGCCATGACCACAATGAGGAGACTGCCATCTCGCGTCGGCTCGACAGAACCATCATGAGCGACCATGATCTCGGCATGGGTTCTGAGCGCGTGCGCAAATTGCTTGTAGAGGCGGCCGAACTTCCTGCGGCCGAACGGGCGGAGCTCGTTCACGAGCTCGCTCGAACGCTTCCGCGCGGCGACGAGTCGGACGAGTTTGATGTCGATTATGACGAGCTTGACCGTCGCATGGGGTCGGTTCGCAACGGCTCTGCCGTGCTCGTGCCATGGGAGGAAGCGCGAAAAGATTTGCTCGGCCGATGAAAGTAGTCTTCCACGTCGAGGCACTACGTGATCTGCGCGAGGCCGCCGACTGGTACGCCAAGGAATCGGTGCAGGAAGAAGGCGCGCGACTCTTGCAGTTGGTTGACGAGAAAGTTCGGGAGATTGCTGCGGCCCCGGCATCCTTTCCGGTGGATCCGAAGCGTCCGTGGGCCCGTCGTGCGCGTATCCTGGGTTGGCCGTACGCCGTAGTGTTCGCCACGCGCGACGACGAAACGATCGTTGTGCTCGCCCTTGCGCACGGTAGACGACGACCTGGATATTGGGCGCGCCGAAGGCCTTAGCCCAGCTGGCTTCCACGGAATTCTGGAGTGGGGCGTTTCCAAACGCATCGATTGCACGGTCCACTGTAGGTTCGTTGACGACGTCGTGCTGTGATGATGACCCGTCGAGCTGATCGCGACCGCGTAACGGGAGATTGGCTAGGCTACCCGTGATGTCCGGACACTCATTTGCTTGGGATTCTCCCACCCGACTTTGAAAGTCGCCCCCTGCGAAAAGGCACACAATCACCCATAATTACGAAGTGATAGCGCGCATTCGTTGCCAGCCCGCGTGTTACTAGGCGTCGTCGGTCACAGAGCACGCGTTGGCGATCGCAGCGACGGGAGCGGCGCCGACGGAGTGGAGCTTCGGGGGCATCGGCACGCGCAGCTTCGTGAGCAGCGCGGCGACTTCGGGTCGCACCTCGGTCGTCTGGCGGATACGGGCCTCGCCGCGGTCGTACTCGACCACCTTGATGCTCTCCAAGCGGGCGACGACGTTGCGCCAGGTGTCCTCGGCTCGGATCTCGACGATCCGTTCAAGCAGCAGGGCCAGCACGGAGATGGTGACATGCGCCTGGATGCGCCACGGCCGATAGTGGAAGACAGGACGCATCCGCAATGCCGACTTCATCTGTCGCCAACACTGCTCGACGCGCAGAAGCTGCTTGTAGCCGAGCGCGAGGTCCTCGGCCGTGAGGGTGTCGTCGTTGGAGGTGATCACCCACTTGCCGTCGTATCGCTCGGCCTCTGCGATTGCACTTCGGTCCACACGCAGCTGGCCTCCGGCGAGTTGCCGTAAGTACTTGCCGAAGCGAGCACTGGCGAGAAGTGCACACGCTCGCTTGGAGTGTCCCCCCTGCGTGGGCTGCTGCATGCACGCCAACTCTGCCTCCAGCTCGGCGACGAGCTTGGCGCGGTGATCGCGCTGCCGCTTCTGCTCGTCGGGGTTGTGACAGACCACGTATCGCCGTCGACGTTCGCCGTCACCGACGACGACTTCCTTGACGCGCAGGTTGTCGCGCACCTCGGTGTATCGCCCTTGGCGCGCGAGCACCTCGGTGGATATCTCATCGCCCGCGCGCATGCGCGAGCCGAGAATGTACCTGCCGCCGCCAAGCGCCAGCGTCCGGCGGTTGTCCTCCGAGTTCATCCCGGCGTCGCCGACGAAGACGCAGCGACCGAGGCGCCAGCCAGGTAGGTCCTCCTTGACCTTCTCGATCGTCGTCACGTCGGCCGTCTCGCCCGACATCACCCACGAGCGCACGGGCAGACTGTGCCCGCGCTTCCTGATTGAGCCGGCGGGGGTCACGGCGTAGCCCTCTGGGCGATGTTCATCGGTGATGCGCCCGTGCGCCGCGCAGCGCTTCGATGGGGAGGGTGGCGACGAGGCATCCGGTGGAGATGCTCCCCGGGCCGGCGCCGAGCCGGAGTGATGGCCATCGCGGCTGGGCGCCGGTAGACGGCTGGGGCGAAAGGAGAGCACCCGGCCGGCATATGTGACGCAGAGGGCGCTTCCTTGACCAGACCGCCCTCTGCGTCGTGCTTCACGTCGCCGTAGAAGAGACACGAAGCCCGCAGAGATTTGTCCCGAGCGAGCTAGGAATCAAGTCCTGGCGCGAGCGGATGCCTACGTGCGCCGAGGCGCGTCCGTGTACATGTCCGTGCTGCAAGGCAGCCGGGCAGCCCGTAGGCGGTCCCGTGGTGATCGTCGGCCACGGCCTGGTGCAGCGCCAGGTGCTGGGTCCGCAGGCGGCAACGGCCGCCGCGGAAGCGATCGAGGTGAAGCTGCGTCGCTACCGGTGCCGTGCGTGCAAGGCGGTGTTGATGGTCGGTCCTCGCGGGCTGGTGGCGCGGCGCTGGTACGGGGCCGGCGCGATCGCGCTGGCATTCGCGGCATACGGGCATGGCGCGCCGGGCCCTTTGGTTCGTGCGCACACGAGTCCGTTGCGCGTGGTGGGCGGCTCGGCAGCGGAGCGGTGGGTGACCGTGGTGCGCTGGATCGAGGCGGCGCGTCGCGGGGAGCTGTTCGCCGTGAAGGGGGCTCGGTGTGGTAGCTCGAGGAGCGACAGTTTCGCTGCCGAATCGCAGAGTCCGACGACGTCTTCGATGCCGACCCCAATGGTTGTCTCGGCGGACCCCGACTCCCTGAGCTGTCGAACCTCCAAGGCGCTCCGGCCCCAACCGTCCTCGACAACCGTCCGAAGGAAGCGAAAGGCCTCTGCGGTGAGCGTGTAGAACGTAGGCAGGGGTTCAATCGTGAGCCCGGGTGTGAGGTAGCGCGGGCGCGCCGTCGGCATTCCCGGTATGCCCATGGCAACTTGCTTGACATGCGACTCTCGAGCTTGAAAGAGGACCGCCGCGGCAAAGCGCTCGAGAGCCATCGCGTAGTCCGGGCTGACCTTGCGCCAGTGAGCCTCTGGAGTCCGGTCGCAGTTCAGTAGAGCGGTGAGAGCATAGAGCTGGTGGGCATAGAATCCAGCATTGTCCGTCGGCTTCAGGTCGCACCTGCCAGACTTCACGGCGTCGAAGAACTTCGCGACCGAAGCGTAGCTATTCTCCGGCGCAGCGCTCGGAGGAAAGAGCGACTCCTGGTCGACGGGAATTCGCGGTGGAGAGGCACTCAGTCGCCACATCAGACTGCTTGTCGCAAACGGGTTCGTGAGGCGCGAGACTCGACGCAATCGCCGCACATATTCCGCGCGAAGTCGCACGTCGCTCGCGATGGAAGCGGCAAGGGCCGCGGCGTCGCTCTTGTCCAGGAATTCCCCCAGAAAGCGATCCCGTCGAAACACTCGCTCGAGCGACTCGCTCCAAGTGTAAAACCCCAAAGGCTTCGAACGGACTGGGTCTTTGAGAAACGTCTTGGCTCGCGTTGCAGGCGCGGCCACGGCGTTCGCGAGTTCGACCGCCGCGTCGACGAAGTCTCTCGACGTGCCTGGCGGGGCCGAGGCTGCGGCGAGCAGTCGAAGAAACTCGTTCATTCCCACGCCTAGCTCGTCGCCCTCGGTCGACAGCCCCTCGAGCGCCGCGAGGATCCCGTCGCACACGCTCTTGGCCTTCTGCGCGACGTAGGCCGCCGGCACGTAGTCCTTCACACCCGTTGCAGCGGCGACCTGCCCAAGGGTGGCGAGACGTGGCGGGCTGGACGCAGGCTCGACGTCGCAGAGGATCCGTTGTCCAGTGCGATCCAGCGCATCGAGTGACGGAGCGGCGGATACCAGGACCGTCGGGCTCGAACCGCGGCGGCGAAAGATGGCTCGAATCGCATCCACGATGCTCATGCATGCCTCATGGGATCACGAGTATCATCCCTGGCATGACCTTCGTCGGGTCGCCAATCCCATTCACCGCGGCGATGCCCCGCCGGCGATTCGGATCTCCGTACGCCGCTTGGGCCACGTCCGACAAAGTGTCGCCCGACTGAACCTGATCATAGCGAGCCTCGTGACAGGAAACCCGTCGTTCTTCGGGCGGTGTGTCTGAATTGAAAAGCCCGCCCACGCAAACCGTCTGCGTTCGAATGTTCGGTTTGGAACGCGTTACCCTCAGCGGCACGTCGGTCACGCGCCGCGGCTCAACACGGAATGGAACGGATCGCATTTCCAGCGCTACTCCCTGGTGAAGGCCCTGCTTCGCCTTCCGCCAGCAGAGATGGCATGCTCTCCGGCGTCATGGAGCCTTACGTCATCCGCCAAGGCGACACTCTCGCGACGCTTGCGTACAGGTTCGGCTTCGACGCCGACGTCGTGTGGAACGACCCCAAGAACGACGACCTTCGCAAGCGCCGATCGGATCCCAACATCCTCAAGCCGACCGATATTCTGTACATCCCCGAGCGGGCGAGCGCTCCATCCTTCACGCTCGTCACCGGGACCATGAATTCGTTCGTTTCCTACGAGCCGACCGTCCCGATTCATGTCCACTTCGTGGACAGGCGACTGGCGTCCCAACCACTCACCGTAGGCGAGCTCGAGGACCTGACCGGACTGTCCACGGACAGCAGCGGATGGGCGAAATTCGATGCGCCGGTGACCTTGCGAACGGCCACAGTCACGTTCCCGGAGGTGCCATTTACCTGCACCCTCCGCGTTGGCCAGCTAGACCCGATCAACACGCTGTCGGGCTCGTATCAGCGGCTCCGAAACCTCGGGTACATCGACGCAACATACGACGATACGTGCAGCCTGGATGTCGTCCGGAGCGCCCTCGCCGCTCTCAAGCAGGACTTGGCTGCACCTTCTTCTGCGGCGCCGGAAGGACCGGACGACGACGGCGCGACCCCAACGAACGCGAACAACGGCATGAACGACGACGGCACAATGGACGACGAGACGTCCAAACTGCTCTTGGAGACCCACGGCTGTTGACGGTCTTCTAGACTCGAGCAGGGATCCCTGGGCACCGCGCGCGTGCGCGCAGGGCTCGGTGAAGGAGTGACGACATGGCGAATGACGATCCGAACTCACAGATGGCGTTCGATGTCACGCACGGCGGTCGACCTCACCACGTCAACACCAATGCCGATGCTCCGGACCCGAGCGTTCAGAGCGGCCTCGATGCGTTCTTCCAGTCGATGTGCGGCTCGTACCACACGCCGACCGGTGTCGTCGTCGTCCCGACGCCGTTCATGATGGGGCGCGGGTACCTCGACCAACGGAAATTCAAGGCTAATAATGACAACAAGAGGGCCATGGCGAGACTTGCCGTGACAGCAGGAATCTCCCAAACGGCGCTCGACCGAGTCCAGCAGGCACGAGGCACCCCCGACGAGATTCACGCCCTGACCCAAGCCCTCATCGATCTGCAACCGGACGGCATGGCCGTGGACGACCCAGTCACTTCGGTCTCGCAGCCCGACGACGTTCGTAAGCTCATGCACCAACACGCGATTGGTATCGACTGCGCGGGGTACGTGCAGCAGGCCTATTTGCTGGCGACGGGCCGGACGCGAGCGCAGGTGGGGTTCGTTCCCAACATACTCAATGAGGCGCTCTTCGTGCTCCCGCAAAGAGGGTTCGCGAGGTTCACTTCGGTCGCGGCTCTTCGCCCGGGGGACATCATCGAATTCAACTCGCCACCCGATTCCGATGAACCGGGCCATCGAACCATCGTCTTCGATCAGCGAGTGGCGACCGACGACGACATGAACGCGATTCTCGCAGCGGATAGGGGGCCGGACTTCGTTGGGAAGGCCACCGTGCGAGTGCTCGAGATGGACTCGTCGTACGGGTCGGGAGGTTATTATCGGGCCGGAGGCGTCCAGAGGCAAACATGGATCTTCAACGAGACGAGCCAACAGTGGGCGTATCTTCACCTCGTGGACGCGTGGGACACTGGGAGCGATCCAAAGAGATGGGCGGTCGACCGCATCGGCGCCCTCTACGCGCCCGACGTGCTCGACGGATTCTATCGGCGAAGGGGACGCTAGCCTCGACGCTGGTTTCGCTTCTCGCGTGTGTGGCTTGCGGTCGATCGCCTAGCCCCAGGCCCGAGCCTGCGGCCCAAGTTGCGGCGCGCATTCCGGACGCGAGTGTCGACGCTCTGGCCCCGGGCGCTCGGGTCGCCGCCGACAGCCCGCTGCACGTGGCGGTGACCCATGCGGTCGTCCGGGAAGACGCCCAGATGTCTCCGTGGCTGGATGTCTGTCCTGTGCGGGGAGCGGTGTTTCTCTGTGGGGAGCGAGCCGTCTACGTCCAGCGCGATGGCGTGACGGTGCGCGACACCACCCTGGAGGCTGGCCTAGCGCACGACTCAACGGGCCTATTCAACCTGATCGCCGTCTATGGCCGCTGGCCGGACAACGCGTGGCTAGTCGCGACGGACGTTTCTCAGCCGCCGCCCTTCGAGACGACGATCTACCGATGGATCGGAAGTCGCTGGAGGGTGGCCGTCCCGGGCCACAGGTCCATGCGCTCCTTCGCAGTCGTACCGTGGGGGGCGACCGGAGCTCTTCTGGTAGAGGAAGCTTTTGACCCCGGCCCGAATCGGGCGACCGCCGGCCTCGGCGCGCAGACCGGCCGGAGCATCCCCGACGTGGAGGCCGTGGCTCCGTTCAACGACAGCGTCCTCGCGGTCGTCAGAGGGCCTCACGGCCGAACGAAGACGCGCTCGCTACAGCTCTGGCCCGCTTCGGGAGCGTCCTTGCCGCCGATACCCCTGCTCGCAGGCGCCGAGGCGGATGCCGAAGTTTACATCTTGGGGATCACCACCGTGAGGGAGAGCGAGATCGTCCTATACGGTGGCCACATGGACGACGGGCGCGGAGGCAGAGAGGGCACGAAGGAGCCCTACCTCGCACGCTTCGATGGGAAATCGCTGACGCCGCTCATTGCCCCGCCCGGCGCAGTCGTGACATCGTATGTCGAAGAGCCATCGGGTATAGCGTGGGCGTTGTCGACCAGGACGGCCGACGACGTGCGGAGCACCGCTTGGCGGCGCGAAGTCGGCGGGCCATGGAGTGCGGTCGCGCTGCCTATGCCTTACCGCCCGTCCAGTCTCACGCGCACGGACGACGGCGCGGTCTGGATGTTGGCGTTCGGGCCGGTGACCTTGATTGAGGGTCACGAGATCACAGGCATCAACGCCGCTCTCTTCTCCACGCACGCGCCCGCCAATGTCCTGGCGCTCGGTGAGCAGCCAGGAAGCGAGCGCCGATGATAGACGAGACGGCGTTTCCGTGTGCCAGGAGAAGCCGGCTTCAGTCCCCTCCACCCGAACCCGACGTGTTATGACGGTTGCTCGCGACCCATGAAGAAGCCCAGCGCACGTCTTCTTGGCTTGTCCCTTGTGCTGGCCGGAAGCCTCCAGTTCGGCGCACCTTCTTTGGTGTTCGCCCAGGAGCCGCACTCGGCGGCCGACATCGCGCAAGGGCGCGAGTTCTTTGGCGAAGGATTGGCCTTGCGCGACAAGGGCGACATCGCGGGGGCCCTCGAGAAGTTCAAGGCCGCCCACGCGCTTGCGGGAACACCTATATCGGGCCTCGAGCTCGGGCGCGCGTACGTCGCGATGAACAAAACTCATCGAGGCTCGCGAAACGCTTCTCTCCGTGGGTCGGATTGCGCACCGTCCGGAGGAAACTGCAAAGTCCGCGGCGGCGCGGACCGAGAGCGCGCGGCTCGCCGACGAGCTCAAGTCGCGTATTCCGCGGCTCACCGTGAAAGTGATTGGCGTAACCCGTGATTCGGTTTCGGTCACGATTGACGGCGCCGCGGTGCCGAAGGAAGTGCTGGCGGGGCCCCGCTTGCTCAACCCAGGCAGCCACGACGTCACTGCAAGGTCCGCGAGCGGAGGCGCGGCGGCAAGGCGAGTGGACCTCGCCGAGGGGGAGGCTCGAGAAGTCGAGCTCACGATCTCGCCGACGGCAGGAGCGCCGCCTCCGGTGGTTGCCCCCGCTGAGGCCCCGGCGAGCGCATCCAAGGGGGCTCCGGCTGCCTCGGCGCCCGAGGAGAGCGCCCATCCGCGGGATGGTCAGACCCAGCGCACGACGGCCCTCGTCGTCGGTGCTGTCGGCGTGGCAGGCGTCGCTGTCGGCGGCGCGCTCGCCCTCCTGGCCAAGGCCGACGACGTGTCGGCGTCGGGTGAAGCGTGGCCGCAGAAGCACGATGATTCGGTGAGTGCGGCGCACCTCGCCGACACGGCCACGGTCGTGATGGGGATTGGCGCGGCCGTGGCCGTTGCGGGAGCGGTATTTTGGCGGGTAGGAAACCGTTGCCTTCCTCGCGGGTCAAGCGGTGGCGCAAGGGGTCAGGCTGTCACGCACCGTTGACGTCGTGAACGCAATCGACACCTTTCGTCGCCATCGCTCGTCGAGCCGTTGTTGTCAGATGGCTCCGCGTCGGACGGC
>JBEKXD010000111.1:0-12254 GCA_049512415.1 Polyangiaceae bacterium | reverse complement strand
AATCGGCCGGACCGTTGACTTCCTGCACGATAGTCCCGCTGCAATTGTAATCGTAGGTGCCGCACAAGTCGGGCGCGGTGAAGAAGGCTGTCTGTCCAGGGTTCGCGTTGGAGTCCGTATCACAACAATCTCCGGAGCTGTTCGACCACGAGCCGGTGACCCCGGCCCCGCAGTTGGGCGCGACGCTCGGCGTCGTGCATGAGTAGAAGGGCGACGCATACTTGTTGCCGTAGGTGTCGTTGTCACAGTCCGGGTACCAAGCCGTGCAGGGCTGGCCCACCACGCAATTCGCGCCTGTCACGACCGGGGTGGAACAGATGCCCGTGCTTGGATTGCACGTCCCGTCGACGTAGCACGCGTCGGCCGCAGTACACGTGACACTGTTTGAGCCGACGCATACGCCGTTGACGCATGTATCGGTCCGCGTGCACGCATTGCCGTCATTGCACGTGTTGCCGCTGGTCGGCGTCGGGGTCGAACACAGCCCCGTGGCCGGATTGCAGGTTCCAGCCGTGTGGCACGAATCGCCCGCGCTGCAGACCACAGGGTTCGAGCCGACGCACGCGCCGTTATTGCACAAGTCGGTCTGCGTGCACGCATTGCCGTCGCTGCACGAAGTCGTGCTGGGAGCGACCGGATTGGAGCACACGCCCGTCCCCGGATCGCAAACGCCGGGTACGTGGCACACATCGGACGCGGTGCACGTCACTTCGTTCGACCCAACACACGTGCCGCTGCTGCACGTGTCGGTCTTCGTGCAAGCGTTGCCATCGTTGCAGGCGGTCGTGCTCGCGGGGAACGAGCAGGCAGTGGTCTGCCCCGTGCACGCGCCTTGGCAGACGCCGGTGCCGGGGCACAGTCCTCGGGAGCCGTGCGGCTGGCCCGAGCTCACGGTCGTACAGGTCCCCTGAAGCCCCGCCACGTCACACGCTTGGCACTGTCCGTCGCAAACCTTGTCGCAGCAGTAGCCGTCCACGCAGTTGCCAGTCGTGCACTGCGTTCCCGATGTGCACTTTGTCCCGTCCGGCACCGTCCCACATGACCCGTTGACGCACGGCTGCCCGGAGCAGTCCGCACTCGTCGAGCACGTGATCGAGCAAGAAGCGCCCCCATCGACGCACCTAAACGGAGCGCAGGTCGTGGCCGGCGAGGCCTTGCAGTGTCCCTGCCCATCGCACGAAGAGCCCGCTACGGCTTCGTTCGACGTCGGATCGCAAGAGCCGCCTCCGCAGGCAACGCCGTTCGGCCAGAGTTCGCAGTTGCCGTTGCCGTCGCACTTGCCGTCCTGCTGGCATGTGCCAGCGTCGCTCGCTTGGCAGCCCGCGTGAGGTGCGGGAGCCGGGAGTCCGGCGGGGACGGGCGAACAGGTTCCTTTGAGCCCGGCGAGGTTGCACTGTTCACAGGCGCCCGCGCACGCTTTGTCGCAGCACACCCCGTCGACGCACGATCCCGTGCCGCACTCGGCGCCGCTCGTGCAGCTCGCGCCGGGAGCGCGCAGGATGGCGCCGTCGCTTCCGTCGCCGGAGCCGCCTCCGTCGGGGCTCGTGGATGCCCCACTGTCGATCGCGGAGTCGACCGTGACGTCGATCGAGGCGTCGATCGAGGCGTCGATCGAGGCGTCGAGTGTAGCGTCGGTGGGGGCGTCGATCGTGGAGTCGACCGTCGCATCGAGCGTCGAATCTTCGGCCACGTCGGCGTTCGCGTCAGACTCGGAATCGTGATTCGCCGCGTCTGCTGCGTCCGGGCTCGCGGGGGCTCCGTCACCCGCGCCCGACGCATCGACCCCGGCCTCAGCGGCTCCTCCAGCGTCGCAGATCCCAGCCGGGAAGCAGGGATCCTCCGCGTAGTTCTTGTCGAGTCCGACGATGGATGTGCATGCCGCCACCAGGAGCGCGAACACGCCAAGCCCCAAGATCCCCAGTCGCTGCGCCACTGTCGTTCCCATATGCTCTCCGCCTATTCGATTGAGCCTAGAAAGTCCCCCGGACGCCCGCGTTCGTGACACCCACCCAAGGCGACCACGTAAACCCGGCGGCTCCAGCACTTCGCGCGTGGGGCGCGAGCACGAGACCGACGACTCCGGCCACGGCCCCCGCGCCCGCCACGGCAAAGGCGATGGTCGACACGTCCCCCAGCGTTCGCCCGGATTGCAGGTCGCTGTCGACGCTCGTCGGACACGTCGTGCCTGAGCACGCGTCGCTGACCGAAGAGGCCTTGGACATCGCCATCGCCCCCGTAACGCTTCCTACAATGAGTCCCCCCGCCGCGACGCCGAAGCCGATGTACACGAGAGGCCCCAGTCCGGACTGCGAACCGGTCGCCGCTGCCGGCGTGGCGGGCGCCGGCGCCGGCTCCGAAGAGGCGGGCGCGGAAGTACTGACGGGGGGAGAGGCCGGAGCCGGTCCCGAGAAGACAAGCTTCAGCTCGATCTCGCGCGACTCGGCCTCCGCAAGAGTGACCGTGGTCGCCGCTGTGCCCCCGGTCGTCGAGCGGGCGGAGATCTGATGGGCGCCCGGATCGAGAAGCCGCGGCCCCCCGAGGGCCTCCACGGGCACGGCCGCACCGTCGATCGTCACCGCCACCGTGCTCGCCGGAACGCCCGTGATCCGGACGCGCAACGTCGGGATGCGAGTCCGAAGCTTTTCGGCGAGGGCTACGCTCTGGTCGCGAGCCCCCAGCGAACGGGCAGTCTCCTGGGGCTGTCTGGGCAGTCGACCGACGGCAAGGAGCGCCTCGCGCGCGTCGACGAGCTTGCCCGCGCCCATGTACGCCTTGCCCAGATCGAGTCCGATGATCGGGGTGGCCGCGAGCGCGTAGGCCGCCTGAAACTTCTCGATGGATCCGGCGACGTCCCCCTTGTCTCGGAGCTTCGAACCCTCGTTGTAGAGTTCGCGAGCCTGGGCGATGTCGACAGCGGCGTGCTCCTGCGCGAAGAGAGGCGCCGGTTGCAGGCAGAGCGTCAGCGCACAGGAGACAGCACACCTCGCGAGGCGGCGCGCGGCACGGTTCAAAGATGTCTTTTTCACTTGGTGGCGGGCTCGGATTGGGCGGTGCGCGTTGAATGGGTCCGGCGGAGCGGGCGGATGCGGCGTGGCACGTGGGCGGAGCGCTCGAGCGAGCAAGCGCGCCCGACCATAGACTACCTCATCTTTGGCTCAAGTCCTTCTCTACATCGCTCACCCTCCCTGAGGAGGCGCTGTGCGCACTCTTCGAGGTCGTGGCGTGCAGTTTCGAGTGCCGGGTGCGAATGCTTCGCAGTCGTCCGGGCAGTCGTGACGATCTTCTGGCGTTCTCCGAGCCTGCGCCTACTGCGACGGAACCGTGAGTGGGTTCGGAAAGTTCCCGCTGAGGAAGAGCATCGTGTAGACCCCGATGGACTCTTGATAGTACCTGTCGTTCTCGACCGTCGTCGACACGGCTTCCTCCAAGGCCTGCCTTCGGATATCCCCGGTGGTCAGCCCGCCGTTGTCGAAGACGCTCGCGTACGCGGTCATCGCGGTGTTGACGAAGTATGAATTGTGTCCATAACCAGGATTGCAGCCCGTCACCGTGCCAGCGGGAGTAAGAAACTGGCAGATCGTCGAGAACATGTTGGCGTTGGGTTCGGGCGGATTGTTGATATAGAAACTGTTGTAGAAGTTCTGGATGTTGTCGATCTTCGCCTGCATGCGCGTCTTGGCCGGATAGTGAGGGGAAGATCCGGGGGAATTCTCCGGAAGGTCGACTCGATTGCCGAACCAGGCCGCGTCGACGCCCACGCGCCACAGGGAGCGTGACCAGTCGTAGTCCCCGCTGGGGATGCTGCACGGCGTGTCGTAGCGACCCCAATCCTGGACGAGCCCCGGATTGACGTCCGTCTGGTCGTAGCAGCGCTCCAGGAGCTCGTAGACGGTTTGCGCGGTCTTGTACCAAAAGGCCTGGTGGCTCTGGCGTTGGTCAGCCGTCCACGTGGTCGGATCGAGGTGGGAGGCCAGGAAGTCCCCGAAGACCCGGAAGTAGCCAGGCGGGTAGTACGACATGTCCACTTGGCCGACGTTGCCAGCTTGATACGAACAAGGCTCGTTCGGATAGTTCTGGCAGTTCTTGTCCCACGTGTCTCCGGGCGTCGGGTAGTTGAACTGGCCGTCGTAGATCGAATTTACTTCGCACTCCATCTTGAGGAGCCAGTTCGTCGCGGCGTCGGTGTATTCGGGCCACTGCATAGCCGCGAACACGAGACCAATGCCTATGTCGACGTCTCCGTCGAAGGCGCTGTCCTCGTTGCCCGAGCACGACTCGGTCTGCGGGTTGCACGGCGAATCCTCAGCGCGGCACGGGATCGTGCCGTCCCACATCCAGCCCGCCAGGCCGCCGCAGTACTTGACCGCCGACTCCGAAAGGAAGTGGCGCACGAAGTTCCAGAGCGCGTCGAAGGTCGGCTTGTCTCCGATGGCCGCCGAGATCGCGATGCCGTAGCCCTGGCCTTCGCTCACCGTCTTCGGAGGATCGGTGCGCACTCGCGCCGTGCCCGGACCGCAGACGGTGTCGCTGGTTTCTAGGTAGTTGGTCTTCCAGATCTCGTAGCGCTGGCAGAGGAACGTGTTCAGCAAGTTCTGGACTTCGTCGGAGTTCGCATAGGTATTCGCGAGCGACGCTCCGAACGGATAGGCGTAGCCCGTCACCGCGTACGGAAACCACCCGTCGTATCCGCAGGTGGGCGGCGTCGGCGGGGGCTTGGGCGCGCACGCCGAATCGTTCCAGTTGCCGGTGGCTGACCAGTCGCCTCCCGTGCCGTCCGGGTAATAGGTGAACGTCTGGAACGTCGGAACGGTCGTGTTCGGCGCTGGACCGACGTCCGAAGGCGCGTAGACCCCGTCCAGGTCCGGCTTGCCGTAGTTCCAGCGAATCCAGTATTCGCCCGGAGTGCTCGGGAAAGGCCGGGCCACGACCGTGTTCCACTCGGTCGGCTGGCGCATCATGTCGTGAGCGATCCATGTGGCGCCTGAGACGAAGTCCGTATCCGGCACGGGGCAATTGAACCAAGGTCGGTCGGCTTCGCGCGTGCACGTGATCTCGTCGGCGGCTCCGCCGGTCGCAGTTCCCCCGTCGACCGACACGCCCGGGGCGGTCACGCTGAGCATGATCCACGTGGGCATGAACTGCGGATCCGGGAAGAATGTGAACGTCTGCTGCCCCGCCCAGATGTAGCGGAAGTGGATGGGCGAGTAGCCGGTCGGAAGCGGCGGGTTGCACGGATCGATGGTCGTTGCCCCGCCGCCGCAGTTCGCGTAGCCAGGGCCTGGATTGCTCGAGTAAAAGTGATATTGATCTACGCGGTACGAGAAGTTCTCGCACACGGTGCCTTCGGCGGAATCAAGGTCGGGAGGCCCCGAATAAGCGAGCCAGATCTCTCCATTGGATGGCGGGGGTGGCAATGCGATGCCGGCGGTGAAGAGCTTCCCGTCCGGTGTCATGATCTGAAAACTGCTGCCGCCACCGTCTTTTCCCCAATCGGACGTCGGAATCAGGGCTGTGTACCAAGGGCAATTGCCGTCTTGGTAGTCGAGCACCGCCTGAAGCTGGTTGCAGCCCGGCATGCCTTGGATCTTGAGGCTCGTTGGATAGGGTGGCGTCGTCAGGTTGTCGATCTGCTGATCGCACTCCGTTCCCGGAAATCCAGTCGTGTTTGGGTTGCCCCATGGATAGCGGAAGTGCAGCTTGATGAAGCCGCTCGGCGTCGGGGGCACGCCAGCGTCCGGAGAGCACGTGTCGAGCCCCGTGCCGTCGGTCGTGACGACGAAGGCCGACGAGCTGACCGGCACGGGACTCTTGGAGTAGTCGTTCGGGAGCGTCGAGCTCGTGCCGTCGTATTCGATCCAGATATCGCTCGCGGACGAAAAGGCGCTCGTGTCAAAGAGGCCGGACGTCTTCAGACCTGAGCTGCACGAATCCGCGGGATCGACAGAGGCAATCTCGAACGATGTGAGCATGTTCGGTGCGCAAATGGAGTACCAGTCGCACGCCGCGCTGTCCTCGGACGCCCAGTACGTGGGCCATATGCCGCTCGGTACCTCGAGCGCGACCGCGAGGGGCCGGCCTGTGATGGTGTTCAACGTCGGAGAGGCCAGGTTCGACCACATGTCCCGGATGTGAATCCGAACCTCGCCTGCTGGGCACGAATAGGTCTGCGCGGGCGGCGGCGTCCAAGCGTCCACCACGGCTCCATCGCCAGCGTCGTTCCACGGAATAATAATGGGGTTGCACGCGCTGGACGACGACGTGGTGTCCGCCATCGGCGCGAAGGACGCGAGATGCGGTTTGACGGACTTGACTTTGATGTTTAATGACGTTCCGCAGTCGTCTCCGTTGGGGGTCGCGTCGGAGCAGAGCGATCCGCCGAGCGCGCAAAGGAGGCTCCCGCCGCCGCTACTACCACCCTGGAGAATGGACGCGTCTACGTTTGCAGTGCCCCCGCTCGAGGATCCCGAGGAGCTGGGTACCGGCGCGCCGTCCTCGGCCGTGTCCGCGGTTGCGCAGCCAGTGAGTGACATCAAAGAGAGCGCCGCGACGATCCGTGTCGCCGTGCGAAGCAAACCGTAACGGCCTTCAGGCGCCGTAAGCATCGTGAACCTCCAAAGTGGTTAGATGAAAACGATTCTACCGCGCCTGCGCGCTATGCGCTCGCCTCCCTACAAGTTTCAAAAAGCGCATGGAGCCTGGGGCGCACGTCAGACCCCCCCCAGATAGTCCTCCATTCGGCCGGCTTGTTCGACAGGGTCCTCGGCGTCGCTTGCTCTCGCTTCGATAGGCTGATAATTTGTTCAGTAGTTCTCGCGGGAGAAGCAGACCCATGGATGTCGCACATGACATTGAAGCTCTTCGAGCACGGCTTGCCAACGCGACGCGTCGTGAAGACATGGTTGGCCACGCGGGCTTGCGCGTGCTGTCGCTCGGAACAGAGCTCGACGCGGTGCTGCCCGACAGGGGATTGCCGTGTGGGGTGGTAGAGCTCTCGGCTCCTCGCGCACTCGGAGGCTCTACGAGTGTGGCGCTCGCGGCGATCCGGTCAGGGCAGCGCCGCTGCCCTGGAGCGTGGTGCGCGTGGCTCGATTCCGAGCGAACGCTTCATGCGCCGGGGTTGCTCGCAGCAGGGGTGGCGCTTGAGCGATTGCTCATCGTGAGTCCGCCGCGCGTCAAGCTCGGGCATGTCGCGCTGACAGTAGCGAACTCGGGTGCCTTCGAAGTTGTCGCCATCGATTTCGATGCGGTGCCTGAGACGAATGGGGTACCGGCCAGACTCGAACGGAAGAACAAGCGAGAGTGGAAGCCCGACGTGCTCGTTCGCAAGCTAGCGCTGACCGCAGAGTCGAATGGTGTGACGGTATTGCTCTTGACCGACGCGGCGAAGCCGAGATCCGTGCCGTGGCCCGTGGCGCTTCGGCTCGAACTCTCGCGTCCGAGCTTGGGAGAGATCCATGTCCGGGTCGGCAAAGACAAACGCGGACGCGTGGGGTTCCTTAAAACGATTCCGTTTGAGCCCTTGCTACGGCGGGCTGGTTGAGCGATGCGCCGTATTGCGTGCGTCGCCTTGCCAGAGCTCCGCACGGAGCTCGCGTCGACGGACACGGATCCGGCGGTGGCAATGGGAGCCGTGCGTTCGGCGCTCGCCCGAATCGCCGAAGTGGCGCTTTCGTTCGGTCCGACGGTCGCTTTTGACGTAGCAAAGGACACCGTTTGGGTCGATATCGGAGGGTGCGCGCATCTGCACGGAGGGGAGAGGGCCCTTCTCTTAGCTCTCGAAGCCCAAGTGCGCGCCTTGGGGCACACGTGCCGGATCGCGGTGGCCGATGGGCCGCGTATTGCGGCAGCCGTAGCGAGCTTCGGGCAGTTCGGAGCGAACCGCTCTGCGGTCGTCCCGAGAGGCCGCGGAGCCGAGGCTATGCGCGTGCTGCCCCTCGAGGCGCTCGATCTAGCTCCACAAGTCACGGAGTGGCTCTCGGAACTCGGTCTGCACACGTGCGGCGACCTGCAAAAGCTGCCTCGGCCCGCGCTTGGAGTGCGCCTAGGCGCGAGCGCGAACGACGTCTTTTTGTTGCTCGACGGGGAGGACAGGGCTCCGCTCACGCCGTGGCGCCCTCCGGAAGTGCTCGAGGAGCGATTCGAACTCGATTGGGGCGCCCGCGGTCTCGACGCCATGGCATTCGTGCTCAAGACCCTCTGCGACAGGCTCGCGGCTCGTCTTCGCGGCAGGGCGCTCGGTGTCACGCGCCTTTCGCTCGCACTGACGCTCGACCGAGCTCTCTGCGAAGATATGACGGTCGATTCGAACGAGCGGCCATGGGCGATCGATGCGCCCATCATGCTTCCGGCACCGATGGTGCGAGCAGAAGACCTGCTCGCCATCGTGCGGGCACGCCTCGAGCGGTTCGAACTGCCGGCACCGGTGCTCGCTGTCGGGTTGCGTGCCGAAGGCCTCGCGTCAGTACCGGGACGAGCGCTCGACTGGCTCGCGCCGGAGCCGAGGGGCGAGCGCGAGCTGCCGCGTCTCGTGGCGGCACTTGCGGCAGAACTCGGCGAATCGAGCGTTGGAACGCTCGCGACAGTCGATACGTGGATTGCGGACGAACGAACTCGCTTCGTGCCGATGCTCTCTGCGACATCGCCGAAGTCCACCGCCTCGCCGGCCCTGGGTTTCGAACCGACGCGTCTCGTGAGAGGACGTTCGCCGCTCCCTCGCTCAGTGCTAGGGGGTGCGCTGCATTTGGCGCGCGTCGAGGGGGCCGAATGGTGGCGGCGTGGAGTCATCCGGAGTGATTGGTTCGCGGTGTGGCTCGGCGAGGAGAGCGCGGCGGGCAGGGGATGCGGACTCGGTTGGGTGGAGCTCGGCCCGTCGCCCGGGGCGAAGGAACCGGAGCTGCGCGGTTGGTTCGATTGAGACAGGTGACGCGGGCGCACCACGATGTTCGTCGAACTCGCAGTTCGAACCCATTTCTCGTTCTTGCGCGGCGGTTCTTCGCCGGCGGCGCTCGTCCAGCGCGCCTCGGAGCTCGGATACGGAGCCCTCGGCGTGGCCGATTGCGACGGTCTCTACGGACTGGTGCGCACCCTCGAGGCGGCGGAGCAGCGAGGTGTACGACTGGTCGTCGGATGCGAGCTCACGCTCGACGGAGAGCCAGGCTTCGTGTGGCTCCACGTCGCGACGCGCGACGGTTATCGAAACCTCTGCCACATTCTGACCGCCAGTCACGCTCGCTCGCCGGCTCGCCTCCCCGGAGTGACCGTCGAGACCGTGTGCGAGCACGCCAGCGGTCTCTGGGGGATGCTGTCGTCGGACACCGAGCTTTCGACACGATCCATTGACTTGCTTCGCGAAGCATTCGGAGAGCGGCTCTCGACGGCCGTATGGTGTCACCTGGATGGGCACGACGACGAACGGAGAGCGCGTGCCACGCGCCTTGCAGAACGCTCCGGCATCGCACCGTGCGCAACCGCTCGCGTCCTATTTGCGACGCCATCGGACAAACCCGTCTTCGATGTCCTCTGCTGCATCCGTAAAGGAACGACGCTCGACGAAGCGGGGCGAGACCTTCTCCCCAACGTCGAAGCGTATCTCAAGTCGCCCGCAGGGGTGCAGTCACTTTTTGCCGACCAACCGGCGTGGATCGAGCGCTCCGAGCTCGTCGCCGACGCCTGCCGATTCTCACTGCGCGAGCTCCAACACAAGTTTCCCTGCGAACCAGAAGCCCTTCGCGCCGTCGGTCATGGAGAGGCCGACGACGCGACTGTGCTCCCGGGGGAGACGGCCGATGCAGCCCTTCGCCGTCTGACCGGACAAGGTGCGCGGACGCGATGGCCGGCCGGCGTTCCGAACGCTGTCGCTCTGCAGATCGAGAAGGAACTCCTTCTCATCGCGAAGCTCGAAGTCGCCCCGTATTTCCTGAGCGTACGTTCGATTGTGGCCATGGCCCGCGCCAAGGACATCCTCTGCCAGGGACGCGGGAGCGCTGCCAACAGCGCGGTCTGCTACTGCCTCGGCATCACGGCGGTCGATCCGGCGAGGAGCAATCTCCTCTTCGAGCGTTTCCTGTCGCTCGAGCGCCGCGAGCCACCCGACATCGACGTGGATTTCGAGCACGAGCGCCGGGAGGAAGTCATTCAGGCGCTCTACGACAAGTACGGTCGCGATCGCGCCGCGATGGTTAGCGAAGTGATCTCGTATCGCGCCAAGAGTGCACTGCGGGATGTCGGCAAGGTCTTCGGTCTGTCGATCGAGCAGATCGGACGCCTTGGCAGGCTTGCCTCGTTCGCCTCGCACAGGAGCCGACTGAGCGATGTGGTGCCGGGCGATCTCGCCCGTGCCGGGTTCGATCCGAACGACGCTCGCGTGCGAGGAGTGCTCGCGATGGCGCGAAGCATTCAGAAGTTTCCGCGACACTTGTCGATTCACGTCGGAGGATTCGTCTTGTCGGCCGAGCCTCTCGTAAACGTCGCACCCGTCGAACCGGCGGCGATGCCCGGGCGCACGATCGTCCCCTGGGACAAGGACGATCTAGACACGCTCGGCTTCTTCAAAGTGGACGTGCTGTCGCTCGGAATGCTCACGGCGATTCGCAAGGCGCTCGCGATGGTCCAGGACGACGATCGCGTGCGGGCCCCGACGGCCATCGATCGGTTGGCGCGAATTCCCGCGGAGGATTCGCGCGTCTACGAAGCCCTCTGTGCCGCGGACACCGTCGGCGTCTTCCAGATAGAGAGCCGCGCTCAAATGGCGATGCTGCCGAGGCTCCAGCCGCGCCGATTCTACGACTTGGTCATCGAAGTCGCGATCGTGCGTCCCGGACCGATTCAAGGCGGGATGGTCCACCCGTATCTCAAGAGGCGCTCGGGCGAGGAGCCGGTCCTCGTACCGCACCCAGCCCTCGAGCCGATTCTCTCGCGGACGCTCGGTGTGCCGCTCTTCCAAGAACAGGTGATGCAGATCGCCATCGTGGGTGCGGGGTATACGGGCGGCGAGGCCGATCAGCTTCGCCGGGACATGGCCGCATGGCGCCGGACGGGCAAGCTCGAGAGGCATCGAGCGAGACTGCTCGATGGTTTCCAGCGGCACGGGATTTCGCACGAGTTCGGCGAGAGACTCTATCGGTCGATCGAAGGATTTGGAGAATACGGATTTCCCGAGAGTCACGCCGCGAGCTTCGCGCTTCTGGTCTATGCGAGCGCGTGGCTCAAAGTGCATCATCCGGCTGCGTTTGCGGCGGCGCTTCTCAATAGTCAACCGATGGGATTTTATTCGCCCGCCACAATCGTGAGCGACGCCGAGAGGCACGGAGTCGAGGTGCTACCCCCGCGTGTCGACGCGAGCGATTGGGACTCGATGCTCGAAGGAGGGGACCCTTCGATCGACGGCGACTCGGCGGCGCTTCGCCTTGGGCTCAGGCAGGTCAAAGGTCTGGGGGAGCCGGCGGGTCGCCGGATCGAATCCGCTCGCAGGGCCCGTTCGTTCGCGGGGGTCGAAGATCTCAGGGTGCGGGCGGCGCTCGAGGCGCACACGCTCGAACTTCTGGCACGAGCTGGGACGCTCGAAGGTTTCGGCCTTTCTCGACGCGAGGCCCTGTGGAAGGTGCACGCCCCGCACCATGGGCCGACCGAATCGACGAGGGGGGCTCTTTGCGGCCCCTCTCGAGCTCCCCCGACGCTGTTCGAAGGGCTGGCCCTAGGAGATCCCATGCCGAGCTTGCCGGTCATGACGCGTGCCGAGCAGCTGGTGCTCGACTACCGGACGACGGCGATCGCGGTCGGCGACCACGCCATGAAGGTGGTCCGTCCTCGGCTACCTCCCGGCTGCAAGAGCGCGATCGAACTTCTCCACGCCCCGGATGGGACCACCGTGAGCGCTGCGGGCGTCGTCATCTGCAGACAGCGCCCGCAAACGGCACGGGGCGTTGTCTTCATCACTCTGGAAGACGAGACCGGGTTCGTCAATCTGATCTTATGGTCGTCGATGTTCGAACGCTGGCGTCAGGTGGCCACCGAAAGCGCGATGCTTTTCGTGCGCGGCAAGGTCGAAAGGCAAGGCGCAGTCGCGTACGTGCTGCCCGAGCGCCTCGAGCGATTGACGCTGGACGCGCTCCCAACGATGAGTCGAGATTTCCACTAGTGTCCCGTCTCTGAAGTGGAGTGAATTCGTGGCGGGCTGGCTCGTCCAACGGTCATGAGAAGCGCAAGGCCCCTCGTCGTGACGTCGGAGGAGCGTGAGGAGCTCCTGGGACTGGTAC
>JBEKXD010000110.1:0-12299 GCA_049512415.1 Polyangiaceae bacterium | reverse complement strand
GCTGTTGATCATGAGCGACGAGTCCGCCGCGTTGACGTAGAGCTCCGCTGTCTCGTCCGTCACCGTAACCGTGATTATGCCCGTCGTCGAGTTGAAGGTCGGCGGCGTGTTGAGCGGGGTGCTAATATGCTGAGAAGTCCCCGCGACGTTCTCCTGAATCTTGCCGGAATCGGACTGCACCGAGCAGCCGATGCCGGAAGCGGCCACCATTGCTACACTGACGACTGCAGCCAGTCGTGCGTGCCTACTGATCACATTCCAATTGATGAGACGCATTGCAGCATCCTTTCTGCATCGGAGCGGAGCCCCGAATGTTGGCCGACGGGGACTTCATGTCCTCGTTTCGCCGGCGGTGTTTCCAAATTCAGCGAAGCCTGCGCCCGGCGCTGCGCGGTGCTTCGACGCTCTTGTTCACGGGAACGGAGAAGCGACGAGGAGCTTGAGCAGTTTCCGGTCATCGGGTTCGCCAGCCTTTCATTCGGGGTGGGGGATTGAGAGCCACTCGAGCGAGTGATAGGCAGGGGCATGTCGCCCATGACCGTCCCTCTGACCCTCTGCGGTTCTCTTTCCCAACTTCCCAGTCCACTCGGACGCTCCATGCATGAATCGGGCTACGCTGCGTTGGGCCTATCATTCACGTATGTTCCGTTCCGAGTTCGGAGTCTCGAAGGCGCCCTCGCGGGCATGAGAGGCCTTGGGATTCGCGGGTTTGGCGTCTCTCATCCCTTCAAACGAGAGGTGATGACCTACCTCGACGCGCTCGACCCGGTGGCGGAGCGTATCGGTGCGGTCAACACAATCGTCAACGACGAAGGTCATCTCGTCGGGCACAACACCGATTGGGCGGGTGCGATGCGCGCGCTGGAGGAGGTGCGCGGGCTCGCGCGTGCGCGGGTTCTCCTGGTCGGTGCCGGCGGCGCGGGCAGGGCGATCGCCTTTGGACTGCGAGAACGCGGGGCTTTGGTCACGATCGCCAATCGCGACGAGGGCAAGGCGCGGGCGCTGGCCGAGGAGACGGGGGCGAGCGCGCGTCCGTTCGAGGAGACGTCGAGGGCGGGCGACTACGACGTGATCGTCAACGCGACGACGGTGGGTCAAGCCGATGTCGGTCCTACAGAGAGCGCAATTCCCCAGAAGGCCCTACGGAGCGGGCAGATCGTGATGGATATCGTCTACAAGCCCGTCCACACTCCGCTCTTGGAGTTCGCGCAGCGCGCGGGTGCGACGGCTGTCCATGGGGGGCGGATGCTGCTGCATCAAGCGGCGGCCCAGTTCGAGCTCTACACGGGCCATCCCGCTCCGCTCGAGGTCATGGACGCGACGTTGAGGAGGGCGATACAGGCCTGAGGCCTACAGCGTGAGCCCGCGCGCCTCCGCGTTGCCTGGGTCCAGCGTCAGCGCCTGGTCCCGGTGCGCTCGCGCTCCCGCCATGTCGCCCACGCTCGCCCGCTCTCGGGCGAGGAGCGCGTGCACCGCTGCCTTGCCCTGCGGCTGCCCGTCGCACAAGAGGGCACTCTCGAGTTCGAACGACGCCTGCGCGTGGTCGCCCGTCGCCGACAGGGCCCGAGCGAAGTTCACATGGATGTCTCGATTCTCGACATCGACGTAGAGTGCGGACTCCCCGACGAGTTTTGCCTCATCCCACTTATGGAGAGAGACTAAGCGCTCGAGCAAGAGTCGATAGACCGTCCGGTCGTGCTGATCGAGTTTGGCGATCTCGGTGAGCATCCGGAGCTCGTCGTCGGCGCGATTCTCCTTGTGCGCGAGGTCGTAGAGGGCGTGCAGCGGATCGACCTGGGTCGGGTCGAAGCGCCACGCCGCCTCGAGGGCGAGGCGTCGACTCCGATCGTCGTGACGGCGGGCAGTCAGGTCGGCCACCACCATCTGGAGGGCGTAGCCGTCCGCGCCTTGGGCTCGGAGCGCGGCGACCTCCTTAGTAGCATCGTCGAGCACGCCCAGGGCCGTGGCGATCCTCGCCGCGACGTAGTGGGCGTTCTTGCAGGTCGGATCCAAGGTGAGGGCCTGCTCGACTTCGCGCCGCGCGTCCTCGACCTTCTGGTCGTGAAACAGCGCGACGGCGAGCCCCACGTGAGCCTCGGCGCTCTTGGGGTCCGATGTGACCTTTTGCGCGGCGTCCTCGAGCGTCAGCACGGGGACGTCGAAGAGGTACTGGGCCGTATACCGAGAGAGGCGCGCGTGCGCCCAGGCGCCGAACGCGGCGTCGAAGTCGGTGGGGCTCATGCCGAAGGCGTCCGCGAGGACGTCGGCCGTGCGCTTGCCTTGGCCCCAGAGGATGAGTGCGCGGTCGATCTTCGGGAATCCGAAGCGCTCGGCGGCGAACGCCACCATCTGGCTCGCCGCGTAGTACGCGACGGTCACGTCGACGGCGCTGTCGGCGTGGGAGAACGCTCGATTCATGTCGACGACGCTCGGGAGGGCGTGCTTCTCGAGCGCGACGTAGAGCTCCGGGTCGAGCTCGCGCTTCCACTCCGGGCGCCGGATCATCGTCTCGTATTCCGAGAGCCCCTCGGTAAACCAGCGCGGAACATGGTTTTTCGAGAGCTGAATGGCAAAGACGTGTCCGAGCTCGTGCCAGAGCACATTGCCCCAGTTGAACGGTTCGGCGCGAGGGCTGAGCGCGCTGACGACGTGACCGAAGCAGACGCCTTCGATTCCGAGGTTGGGCAGGCCGCTCGAGCGGACGCTGAAGTGCTCTCGCGACGCGTACATCTCGACGAAGACCGGGGTCACGGGGACGAAGGCGTAGTGCGCCTTGAAGACCGTCCAGGCCTCCGAGAGCATGCGGGGCACGTAGCGTTCCAGCACGGGCTTCTCGGCTTTGGGCGTGCGGAGCGAGAAGATGCCGAAGGTCGTCGTCGCGTACTGCTCGGGGATCCAGTGGCCGTAGAGCAGCTCGAGGGTGTTGTAGACGCGGACGTCGAAGTGGTCGCGCTTCCAGGCCTCGGCGAGAGACGAGACGCCCGTCGCTTCGTCGCCCGTGCGCGTTTGCATCAGTCCGAGCTCCGCCCACGCTTTGGCGTCGTCCGGGTCGACGACGACCGCGGACTTCATCAGGCCGATGATGTCGTCGTATCGGTGCTCCCATTCCGCGGCTTCGCTGACGATCGTATAGAAGCTGGAATACTGCGGGTTTCGCGCGAAGACGTCGCGTTGGATCGCTTCGAACCCCGGCCGGTCGTCGTCCAGAAAGCGAGCCGCGGCCCGGAGGCTCCGGAGCGGGAGGTTGCCTGGATGGGCGGCGAGGCCGGTGTCGAGTGCGCGGTCGGCCGCGGCGATATCCATGTCGTGGAGGGCCATCAAGGCGCGAAGTCCGAGGGCGCGCGCGTGCTTGGGGTCGAGGGCGAGCGCACTCTCGACGAGCTTCGCCGCGGCGTCGAAGTCGAAGGCCTCCGCCCGTAGGCGAGCGAGACCGACCATGGCGTCCACGCTGCGCGGGTCCTGCCTTACGGCGAGCTTCAGCACCTCTTCGGCGTGCCCGGGGTCGCTGTTGTCGGCGTACAGGTCGGCGCGCCAGAGCAGGACTTGGACCTGGGTCGCGGTCGTGGTCTTGCCGGCGGGAGTCGCTCGGAGGGCGCGTTCGCTTTCGCCATAGGCGCGGTTGGCGTCTTTGACGTGCCGGAGTAGCTGCATCGCCCTGCCGACCATCGCGAGCCCCTCGCCGTCGTCCGGACCGATGGCGTCGGTGTCGTACTCGTCGGCGAAGGAGCGCAGAATCGGGTCGGCCTCGGCGCGTCGACCCGCTTGAATGAGGAGCTCGCCGAGGGTGAGGCGGATGCGGCGTCCGGACGGGCCGGACGCATCCTTATTGGATTGGAGGAGGCGAATGCCGTCGTTCGTGCGGTCCTGGTCGGCGAGCGCTTCGGCCCGCTCGGCGACGGCGACGAGTCTCGCCGACGGCGCGCTCGCGGGCGTTGCGGCGACCCAGCGCGGGGCGAGCATGAGAGAGCTTGCGAGCAGCGGGACGAGGGATCGGCGATTCACTGGGGTGTGAGGTTAACATCCAGGGGAGCGAGGGCGCTCGCTCGGCGTGCGGTTGCCGCGGCGGCAGGGGTCGGGGGATCGCGGGTCGGGCGTAGCGGTCGCGGGTCGCGGGTCGCGGTCGAGTCCGGTGGGTCGAGGCGTGAATCGGAAGCGCGGGCGGCGTCGCCGCGTCCGGAGGCGCTGGCGGGACGAGCGGAGGCGTTGGCAACGGGCGCAGTCCAGGTTGTTGGCGGTGCCGAAGCCATTGCAGAGCCACAAGTCTTCAATTCCGTCGCAGCCGTCACGACCTCGCGGCAGGCATCCGCCGCTCCGCGGCAGACCACGGCGCCCACTGGCCATGCGGTCTCGGTCTCAGGTCGAACAAGTGCGATATCGGATGAATGAAACGCTTTCTCGCTGCGATGTGCTGTCGCAGGACTCGCGGTCCACGTGGTTTTCCTCATTCGGCGACGACATGTCTGGCGGATATCAAGCCGAGGATGCCGGCAACGAAGCATGCGCCAAGCGTCAACCCGAGGTTCGTCAAGCCTGTCGCCCAGCCCCGCTCGCGGAGTGCTGCCCGCCGGATTCATCGAGATTCGCCGCTGCGCGGAGGCGGACCGTCGGACCTTCCGACATTGCGTCGCCGCAGGCGAAGGGCGCTAGGCCTCGGTCCCCGCCGTCGACGACTCACTCGCACACGAAAGGCAATACTCCGAACGCACTGCCCGACGCGAACGCGATGTCGGGGTGACCATCGCCGTTGAAATCGCCTGCGAGGAGCACGTTGGCGCCGAGCGTTCCGATTCCGAGTTTCTGGCCGAACGTGCCGTCGCCGTTCCCCGGAAGGACGACGACGGTCGTATCGCCCGCGAAGAAGGAGCCCAAGAGGGGGGCCGCGGCGATGTCCAGCCAACCACTTGATGACAGGAATCGGTCGGCGACGATGGCATACGACATGTCTCCGACCGGATAGCTGCTCTCGGTTTCGAAGGTTCCGTCGCCGCGATTCAATCGCACGGCAACGTAATTTCCCGCCTGCCAACTCGTACGCGCGACGTCGAGCCAGCCGTCGCCGTTGAAGTCGCCGAGCGCGAGGCACCCCGTGTCCTCGCCGATCGACGAGTATGAAACCGGAGACTCGAACGTGCCATCGCCGCGATTGAAGAACACGCTCACCATCGCCGAATTGGCCGCCGCGCTCGTCGATACGATATCGAGTGCGCCATCATTATTGACGTCGCCCACGGCCATCGCCAACCCCAACGCATACCCCGCTTGGTAAGAGACGACGCTCGGAAATGTTCCATCGCCTCGATTGAGGGCGATGTTCAATTGGTTACTATCATCGGCCATCGCGATATCGGGGGCCCCGTCGCCGTTGAAGTCTCCGACGACCAGGTCGAGCGCGCCGCGGGTCGCGGGGAACGACGACGTGATCGCAACCCCACCGTTTCCTTGATTCGTAAACACCTCGACGCCGTCGAGATTGGCGCCGTTCGTGTTGACGTCGGCGACGAACCCCACGGCAAAGTCCGCGAGACCATCGCGATTGAAATCACCGACGGCGAGGACATACGCCCCCGCCACGATTGCCAAGTTGGTTTCGAGTCCGAATGTGCCGTCCCCCAGATTAGTCCAGATCGCCGCTGCGCTGGGAGAGGAGAAGACTCCGATCAGATCGAGCGTGCCATCGCCGTCGAAGTCGCCCGCTCCCAGAACCGGCCCTCCGTTTTCGTCACCGGAAAACGGGGGCGTCGCGTAGGTCGCGATGGATCCGAAGGTCCAGCGCCCACTGTCGCACGCCGCATCGACGACGTGTTTGCGCCGGGCGTCGGGCGCGACCGTCTCCGGCCAATCGTAATTGGAGGTGGAGTCGACGACGTCCGAGTCGATGCCTTGATCGACGTCGCCCGAATCGTTCGTCGACGGCGCCGTTGCGTCGTTCGAATCGATCGCGACCGCATCCTCCCCCGAATCGGACACGTCGAGTAGCCCAGTGCGCCCACACGCCGAGACGACAATCACCCATGCGGCCCATCGACAGCGAGTTGGACACATCATCCCGGGCCTCCGTTTCCGCGTTCGGCGCGACAGTCGGAACCATATCACACCCCGCGGAAACGGAGTCATCTGCGGCTTCGCCCGCCGCTGCAATCGCCCCTTGTAGATTTCACGTCGGGCCCATGGCGTCCGTCACGGACTGTTCGGAGTCGTCGCCGCCACCCCCTGCGCACGCAGGACGATCCTCGAGATACAGCACTCCAAGCCGTCGCTCGAGGCCATGGGGGCCGAGAAGTAATCGTCCAATCCGCGGACACTCGGCTGACAGGAAGAAGTCTGCGGCGAAGAGAGCGTCAGCGTGGTCGAAGTGAATACGACGTCGGTCACCGGTTCTTGATTGTGCCCTTCGATAGAGAAGATCGCCCAATTCTGGGCTTGTCCAAGCATGTCGATGGCGTACGAGACCTGCTGGCCCGACTGTGTATCGAGGACGACTTGATTCCATACCGTTGCATCGAGAGTCATGGAGATGTCGAGGGAGTCGCCGACGGCTACGTCCATCCCTTCGCCGCCGTTGCAGCCGGTGTGCCCTGTGTAGTCCGCGTAGGTATTGACGTATTGTCCCGATATCCACCAGCTCGCGTAGACATCCGTCCTCGGCGAGTTGGGGGCGCAGGTCCCTCCCCACGTGAGAACCGGTTGCAAGACGCCGTTGCCGATCGGGTCGAAGTCGACCGAGGTCGGGAGCGGCTGGAGGCCCGGCCACAAGAACAGCGTGCCCGCCTCCGGAGGCTTCGCCGGAACGGTGAGGACCGTGTGGAGGCCGACAATGTGTCCCGTCGTGGGGATCTTGATTTGTACTCCGCCGTAGCCGCTCGCAGGCGTCGGCGACGACGTGTCGGTGCTCGACCGGCCCGTCCAGCCCCCGGCGCAATCCGTGGGGCTCGCGTCGGAAAGTGACGCGGGTCCGTCCGGCGCGCCGTCCCCGGGAACGTTGGTATCACCGTCCGGCGCCGATCCCCCTTCTGGCTCACCCGGGCGTCCGACCGAAGCGGCGTCCTCCTGGGGCATGGCGTCTACGGGTGTCGTGGGGGGGCCCGCGTCGCCCGTGCGGCGAGACGGTCCGTCTAGATCGGCGTCCGTGGTCGTGGCCTCGACCGGGTCGCCAGTCGCGTCCGAGTGAGCGGCGTGCGCTTGCGCGTCTTGCGGCGCCGCCGCATCGGCACCCTCGTACGACCCGGACTCCGCGCTCGGGGCCCAGACCGCTCCCCCGTCGGCGGGGAGATAGGACGCATCAAGCAACCCGACGTGCGCATCTCCCTCGCCGGGATTTTCGGTACCACTCGAGCCGCAACCGGACATCATGGAGACGCCGACGACGACGGGGAGCGAATGACTAACCCTCTCTACGAAGGTCGTTTGACGATTCCATTGGACCATCACAACTCCTCGAATGGCCATGAAACAGGTTGGACGCCGACAGGGCAATACGTGCGCACAGTTGGGCTCCACCCGGGGTGGGCAATCTGTCCAATTATTCTCGACCTCCGATGAGTCCGAGGTCCAGGTCTGTCGTTGGGGCGCGCGTTCTCGGCCGGATCGATCGCCATCGGGGCAACGGAGGCCGCGGCGCCTGGCGTCCTTGGCGGTCAAAAAGCAGACCTGCGTCGAGAGTCTCAGCACTGAGACTGCGCACGCGCGAAGCGCTGCTCGGCGCGTCCTGGGGGCTCGCGTTGGGCGCCGTCCTCGTCGCCACCGGCGTGGAGGGCGCCGACGAGGGGCTCGCCTGTACAGAAACGCTCGCCACGATCATCGTGTTTTCAGGGTCAGAGGGGGGGACTTGTGGACGCGAACCGATAGCGACGATCGCCACAAGAAGCGCCACCGCACAGGCCGAAGCCCCGATCATCCAACGGGTCAAAGGCGGTCGCCCGCTGGGTCGGGCGATAGCGGTCGTGCCCGTCCTGGCGCTCAAACCGTCTTCGACCACGCACCTTGAGGTCCGGCGCTCTGCGGCGACACATGGCTTTGTATACGCCTCGCGCGACGGGACTCGACGCGATGGGCGCGCATCGATCTGTGACAGAGTTTTGGCATTGTGTGCCAGCTCGTCGCTCGCCACGTCTGCTACCCACGCCCCGAGGGTGCGCTGCGCCATCACGGGCATCGTGCGTTCGACTGCAGCGGCGAACTCGAGAGCCGTCCGATATCGCGCCTGCGGCGAGGCCGCGACCGCCTTCATGATGATGGCCGAGACCTCCGGCGATACCCGAGGATTGACAGTCCGAGGCGAGGCGACGAGCGATTGCGCGATCCGGGGAGTCATCTGCCCCCCGACTGCGGTCGCGAACAGTCTCCTGCCGGTGACGAGCTCCCACAGAATGACTCCCAGCGAGTAGATGTCCGCCGCGCGCCCCACTTCTTCTCCCAGCAGCTGCTCGGGGGCCATGTAACTGAGCTTTCCCTTGATCTCGCCTGCTGGAGTCTGGTCGGACCTGGCCGCTGCCTTGGCGATCCCGAAATCCAGTACGCGAGCAAGCCCATCGACGCCGACCAGAATGTTCTGCGGAGACACGTCTCGGTGGACGATCCCGAGACTCTTGCCGTCGGCGCCGACCCCTTCGTGCGCGGCGTGCAAGCCGAGCGCAGCGCCGAGCACGATCGCCGAGGCTGCCGAGAGGGGAATCCCGATGGGCTTGTGCGCGAGCTGGCTCAGCGACACGCCATGGACATATTCCATCACGAGCATGGCGTTGTCTTCGGTGGTTACGCAGTCGAACGCTGCAACCACGTTCGGGTGCTGAATACGCCCCACCAGACGCGACTCCTGCAAGAACATCTCGACGAATTGGGGCGAGCGCGCGAGCTCCACATGCATTCGCTTGATCGCGACAACGCGCGAGAATCCTGCGGCGCCGTCCAGCTGGCCGAGGTGGACCGAACCCATCCCTCCAGCGCCGATTTCGCCGTAGATCGTATAGGGGCCAATTCGCTCGGGCAGGTGCTCAGGACCGTCCTTCGATGTGGCCAAGACATTCGACGTGCTCATCATGTTCTCAGCTCGAAGCGCTCGAACGCCGCGCTCCGGGCGGCGCTCGAGCGGCACACCCGCACGGATCCTAGCGAACGCCCCCGCCGGTGCCTGTCGTCGGCGGCGGGTTCGGTGTGGAAGTGACTGGCGTCAGGCACGCGGACAAGTCGAATATCATGAACTCGAGCGCCTGCTCTTGAGGTGAAAGGGCGTTGTCGGCGCAGCCGGACGGAACGATGGATCCGTTCGGCACCAAACCCATATTGAGTGGATCGTTCACGGGAGTTCCGTAGTCGCCCGAGGCTCCGCCCACGTGCATGTCGCTGTACACGACGCGCCCGCATTGTCCTCCCGCATCGCCATTCGTCTGGGCCGACGTGAGCACGGGAGTATCGAAGGAGAAGTACATGTTGGCGCCAGGTGTAGCCGACTGGTTATCCGCCGTAATCCAAGGCACGGAGGTCGGCTCGTTGGCCGGGCCGATGTCCGCGTTGTGGCGGGCTTGACGGATCGGCAGTTCGCCGTTGGTGAGCGCACCCACGGTTGCAAGCCAATCGTGCATGGCCAGGCCCTTCGGAAAAGCCTGTCCCTGGTACGTGGTCTCGACGATGGCGTTCAGGTCATTGTTGACGGTGCCGCGTGTCCAGGCGGCCACGTTGAATTGCGCGAAGGGCCCCTCGATGAACCAGGCGTAGTGGTAGTGTGAGGCGAATACGCGGCCTCCCGAGTCGACGTAGTTCAGCAAGTTCTGCTGCTGCATTCTGAGGGTTTCGCCCCCTTCGCACGACAGCACCACCATGTCGAATTGCGCCAAGTCGGTCGCGGTGTCCCACAGAGCAGCGTACGACGCGGGAGCGGACGGGTTGGTGTCGGCAGGGTAGCCTCCGGATTGCGGCGATCCTTGGAAGATGTGGACGCGTCCTTGACCGGTGGTCCCACCCGCGAACTCCGAGGCGTCGATGCCGACTCGCCGGAACAGGCATTCGAGGGAGTCCGCGCCGCCCGTCGAGATGGCGATGTTCGGGAGGTCTCCCTCGGTGTGGTTGCGCGGAAGGTGCAGGGTTCCGTCGGGCACTTCATTATCAGCGCAGGCCGCAACAGATGGCAGCAAGTACTGCATGCGCCACTTGCCGATCTGAAGTACGAGCGGGATGTTGGTCCCGTCAGGAACATTGGTTAGTTGGAAGTGACCGGTCGCGTCCGTGAGTGTCGAGGAAATTGGACTTCCCGTGTAAAGGTCCGAACACGAATTGCAGGAGGCTCCGACCGGGAGCGGCGAAGGAGTCACACTCGGTACGAAGACGGCGATGTCGTAGAGTGGATCTCGGCCACGTGGATCAAATACCGTGCCGCTGACGGTGGTCCCGGCGCCATTGGAGCAAGATGACACGCACGCGCCGTTCGCGGTGCACAGGGGCACGGTCCCCGCCGTTCCAGAGCTGGTGCCGCTTCCGGAGCTACCCGAGGGAGTGACTGCTCCGCCGTTCGAGCTCGGGAGGATGGGGCCACCACTGGAGCCGGCGACCGTCGCGCCGCCCGACGCGTTTGCAAAGCCCTGACCCTGGCCGATCGTGGGACTGCTGCATCCGTCGAGAGCGGCGAGAACAGCGATCGATATCGTAGCTCGTGCAACACTTAGATATCGGACGTCGCGCATGGGTTTTCAACTCCTCATCAAACGCACTTAGAACCAAGGATGGCCATTGAGTGACTCCCCCGTCATTCGACAATGCGAAATCGGATGTGAACGAGTTCTCGCGTGGGGGAGAGGACGCGCGCTTTGCTCGCGGAACGCTCTTCCGCAGGAGCGCAGTCCAGGCAAGGCAGTCGTGTGCCGCGACGAACGCGCCCGTCGCCAGGCGTGTCGCAAGACGAACAGCGGCCACGAGGGCCCCCGGCCCAAGGTAGCAATGCCGCTTTGGGCGTGCAGGACAGCACAGTCCTCGACGCTGCTCGCGCGAGCGCTTGCGGTCCTCACGGCGGCCGTTTCATGGTCTCCCAGCCCAAGCGCGGAAGCGTTCGATTCGTTCCACGCGGTAAAACGATGCTCTAATCGATCTTGCAGTAGCTCGGGAAGCCTGACGGCAAGACCGTGTATGGCTCCGGGGTCACCTTGAAGGGGTGATCCAGGAAAAACTGCAGAGCCACAGGTTTCAGCGCGGGTGCCCGGGTAGTGAAGAACGCCATGTGATTGCCCCCATCGTTGCAGTCAATCGAAGATCCGCCAGCTTGCTTAATGACCGATTCGAATGATGCGCTTGCCTGAGCGAAGTCGAGTCCGAGAGCATCGGACCCCTGGGCTCCGTGGGCGACGATCGCGGCTGGAGCATTTGTCGCATCCTGCATGCCAGCCTGATTAAGGACGTCGGTTCCACCGGAGTAGCTGATGACGCTTGCGATGTACCCGGAGCGCGCATACCACATGTAGACCGTCTGCAGGCCCCCGGCGCTGTACCCGGCGGTGTGGATTCTCCGGGAGCTCACCTGAAGCTGTTGAATAGCGCACGCGACAACCTGGTCGGCAAACACCGCATCGCTTTGATACCAGACGTCGTCTCCGGTATTGCCGCTCGTGGTGCCCGAGCGACTGGACGCGATGAATCCCGCAATGACCCCGCCGGCGCTTGTGACCGCGGTCGTGTCGAAGGCATCCGGTACCTCCGTCGACGGACTACTGCCGGTGCCGTGCCAATAGAGAATCAGGGGGCCGCCCTGGGTCCCCTGGGGGCCCATCCAGATCTGCGCCTGAATCGAGCCGCCCGCTGCGTTGATTGTGATCGTCCCATTTTCAAAGGTGGGGCACGATCCGGCGACGGCAGGCAGCATGGTGGGCGTGCTCGCGGCGGTTCCGGCCCCGGTGCTTGGTGAGCCACTGCTTGAAGAGCTCGTGCTGGAAGAACTACTGACTCCAGAACTACTGCTCGCGCCGGAAGAGCTGCTGGCTTTAGGGCCGGTGCCAGAGAACCCACTGCTTGAAAAGACGCCACTGCTTCCGAAGAGACCGCTGCTCCCGAAGACTCCGCTGCTTCCGAAGAGACCGCTGCTCCCGAAGACTCCACTGCTCCCGAAGACGCCGCTGCCTCCGAGACCACTGCTTCCGAGACCACTGCTTCCGAGACCACTGCTTCCGAGACCACTGCTTCCGAGACCACTGCTTGCAGAGCTATTGACTCCGGAAGTGCCAAATCCGGAACTCGTGCCGGACGAGGCACTGACCGGTACTCCGGTGCTGGTAGTGCTGCCAGAGAGGACGCCTGAACTGGAACTGCCAGTTACGCCGGAG
>JBEKXD010000109.1:0-13394 GCA_049512415.1 Polyangiaceae bacterium | reverse complement strand
TGTCCCCCGAGCGCAGCGAGAGCCAGGTAGACCCACCTTGCTCGGTATGCGTCGACGATGTCAGCCACCTGCTCGATCGTGTCGATGGGCTCGTTGGTCACCAAGTACCATGCGATCGGCTCCTGCCCCTTTGGGCAGTTGCGCTCGGTCACCGCGACGACGTTCATCTTCAAGCTCGTTGGCGATCCGGGGGCAAAGTTGCTCGATCGCACGAGTTCGACCGACCTGGCAGACACCGCGAGCGTCGCCTTGCGAGTAGGGCGAGCCACATGATGATCATGCGGGCGTCCCGTGGCGCGCGAGCTGATATGCACCTCGCGCTGAAATAGGCACTTGGCCCGGCGCATGCACCGCCTCGAAGCACACCTGTTCGTTGTTCAAGAACCGGTACAGGCCCTCGAGCTGTCCCTCACTCCCCATCGCCTCGAGAAAACTCAGGCCGGGATTGCGTGCCAGCTCACCTGCGATGCGTTCGAGTCGCCTGCCTCGCCGCGCATCCCCCAGCGACGCCCCGCGATACTCCGCCCCGATATCTTGCAGCGCCCAAAGCGCGCCACGCCTCGGTGAAGCGGTTCGACTCGAGCGCGTTCATCGGGCTCCCATGTCCGAGAAAGGCAGCAGGCATCGGCGCTGTCATCCGGGTCCTGGGCTCACGGGAGGTCGAAACGATCGAGATTCATCACCTTGTTCCATGCTGCCACAAAGTCCCGGACGAACTTCTCGTGCGCGTCCGAGCTTGCATAGACTTCCGCCAGGGCCCGCAGTTCGGAATTCGAGCCGAAGACGAGATCGACCCGGGTGCCGGTCCACTTCAGCGCCCCCGTTCTTCTATCGCGCCCTTCGAACACGTCCTTCGCGTCGGACAACGCCTTCCACTCCGTGTCCATGTCGAGCAGGTTCACGAAGAAGTCGTTGGTCAGCGCCTCCCGCTTGTGCGTGAAGACTCCGTGCTGGGACTGGCCGGCATTGGCACCGAGCACGCGCAGCCCGCCGACGAGCACCGTCAACTCGGGCGCGGTCAGCGTCAGCAATTGTGCCCTGTCCACCAACAGGGCCTCGACGGGGCGGAATAGCGCTTGTCGTCGAGCCAGGCCTTCTCGGTGCCCCAGTAGACGTCCTCATCCGGTTCCCAGACATCGCCCCGTCCTCCGGCGAAACCAAAGGTCTTCATGCCCATCGACTCGAGCGCGACGTTACCGGCGAGGATGATCAGGTCGGCCCATGAGATCTTTTGCCCGTATCTCTGTTTGATCGGCCAGAGCAGCCGACGTGCCTTATCCAGGTTGACGTTGTCCGGCCAGCTGTTGAGTGGCGCGAAGCGCTGTTGGCCCCTGCCGCCACCGCCGCGGCCATCCCCGATGCGGTACGTGCCTGCGCTATGCCACGCCATGCGAATGAACAACCCGCCGTAGTGACCGAAATCAGCCGGCCACCAATCCTGCGAGTCGGTCATCAGCGCTGCAAGGTCCCTCTTGAGAGCCGCGAAGTCGAGGCTCTTGAACTCCTCGGCGTAGTTGAAGTCCTCGCCCATCGGATTGGACTTGGTGCCATGCTGGTGGAGGACGTTCAGCCGCAGCCGGTTCGGCCACCAGTCATGGTTCGACGTACTTTCGCCCGCGCCGTGGCCGAAAGGACACTTCCGTTCTGTCGTCATCGTAGTCTCCTCAATGCGGCCAAGGGTACGCTTGGCGCTCGCCGCTTATCAATCGCCCTTAGTCGCGGTGGCCGGGAAACGTGAGGCATGATCGGCCTTCAGCGGACATCGTGGACCTGCGGAGCGGAGTGCGCCTCGCCCGCTTCCGCATGTCCGCGCTTCGCGCTCTTGGTCTCGAAGCTTTGCTTCAGTTCCGGCAAATTCGCAGAAAGGACATTGAACTCGCGCTTCGGCAACGCGAGCACATCCATCGGTTCCATGCAGCGCACGGTCGCGTTGCGCGCCGCCATTCGAAGGAGCGCCATCTCACCAAAATAGTCCCCGCGCGCCAGCGTAGCGAGCTTCGCCCCGCCTCGGAGCACGTCGGCCTTCCCGCTCAGGATGATGTACACGCGGTCTCCTACGTCACCCTCTTCGAAGACGTCCTGCCCCGGCTCGAAGTGCTCCTGCGTCACGCCAACGGAGCTTCCGAGTCGCAGCTGCACGAGCTCCGCCGGAAGGAACAGATCCAGTGTCCAAGACGCTGCGATTTTCACCCGCCGGCCCCAGCCCGGAACCTTCATCAGGTAGATTGTCCTCCAGAGAAACCAGGCCAGAAAGCCGGAGATCGGGACCCCAAGGACCTCCGCCACGGCCGATTGGTGCCCGAGCGACCCCATCTTGCCGAGCCCCTTGAAGGCGAAGGTCTTCACCTTGCCGCCCCGCAACCGGGCGACGATGTTCTCCGCCACCGTGGTCGCCTCGCGCGTGGCGTGCTGCGCGGTGGGCGGCGCAAACCCACCACCGGGGGCCGGGATCATCGCGCAGTCTCCGACGGCCCAGAGGTTCTCGCTCCCCTTTACCGCGAGCGTCCCGTCCACTTCGATGCGCCCATTTTTCGTCTTGGGTAAGGACGAGGCTCCGACAATGGGGTGTGGCGACGACGGGACGGTGGAGACAATCGTCTTCGTGCCGATGAGTTGGCCGTCCCCGAGCAACGCTCCGTCGCCCGTGGCGGCGATGAGGCGTGCGTTGAGCATGATCTCAACGCCCCTCTTGCTCAGAATCCTCTGGGCAAACGCCGCGAGCTTGTCGCTCATCTCCGGCAAGATGCGTTCTTGCGAGTGAATGAGCACGACGCGGATCTCCTTGGGGTCGATTCCGCGATATTGGGCGGCCACCCCTCTCACGAAATCGTTGAGTTCGGCGCAGACCTCGACACCGGAAAAACCACCGCCGGCGATGACGAACGTGAGCAGCCGCTTTCGCAGAACGTCGTCGTGCTGCTCGATCGCCGCCTCCTCGAGGGCGCGGATCACGTGGTTGCGCAGGGTGAGCGCGTCGCTCAGCGTCTTGAACGGAAAGGCATGCTCCGGCAGGCCGCGAAGCCCCCTAAAGTCGGTGACGGTTCCGAGCGCGAAGACCAGGTGGTCGAACGTCAGAACATGCGGATGCGGGTGGAAGCCTGTGCTGGTCGTGATGGTTCTATTGGCGAGGTCGACCGACTCGACTTCCCGCACATGAAGCTCGGTCTTGGGGAGCAGGCGCCGGATGGGGCTGACAACGTCGACGAGCCCGATCTGCCCGGAGATGACCTCGGGCAGGAGCGGCTGGAAGACGAAGTGGTTCTCCTTGTTGATGAGGACAATTTCGAAGTCGTCACGCAGCAGCTTTTCCAGAGCCGCGCACGTGTAGACGCCAGCAAAGCCACCACCGAGCACGACGATGCGCTTCTTGCCGGGATCGTGCACGTGCATCGCCACAGCACGACCGCGCCTGTCGAGCAGGAAGAGCACGAGGAGGACGAGGATGGCGGCAACAGCCGCGATGGGAGCATAGACCATGGCGCCTCCGGGGTTCTTGCAGCCTTACGCCGGACGCGTTGCCGGGTTACGCGGCGGGGGCTTCTCTTCGCCAGAAAGACCGCTCATAACGAGGTGAGCCGCCCCCCCCGGCCTTCCGCGGGGACTCTATGCCCGTGCTCGACCTACGCGGCGCACGAGAGTTGGAACAATGATCGCGCCGAGGGCAGCGCCGATCAGAGTTTGCCCCGCATGCGCGAGAACGCCATGAAGCGCGCCACCGACACCACAAACGAAGTGAAGCATGAGCCCCGCGATCACGCCTTGGCCCGCCCCGACAGCGGCCCCTAACCAACGTGTCTCAAGTGGCATCGGCGAACGCAGGAGGACAAGGACTGTCATCGCGAAGGGCAATGTGCTCACGATTAGCCCGCCGAAAAGGCACGCCTCGATCCGCTGGAGAGCCTCTGCCCCCGTGAAGATTTTGGTCGCCGGCGGCGCGTCGACGCGCGCGAAGACCGCGAGCGCTGTCGCCAGGATCGGCACCGCAAACGCCAGCAGCCGCGCGAGGCGAACGTCGGCGAACATCGACCCCCGCCGGGGCAGGAGCGCCGCGACGAGAGTCGCGACAAATGCCGCCAGCAGCGTCAGCGCCGTCGCCCAGAATAGGCCTTTGGGCAGTGCGACGAAGTCGCCGCGCACGCCATACCCGAGCGCGTCGACGGCGACGGCGAGGAGTGAAACAAATAGCACTAGTCCGAACGCCCGTAGGGGATGCCTGATTGCGACGGGTCGCGACTGCCGGACCAGCGCTTCGAGCGCGGGCGCCGGTGGCGGCGGCACGACACGGCCGAGCGATCGCAACGCATCTTCGAGACGAGGGAGAGGTCGCATCGAAGGAGGCCGCATCCGCGTTACTACGTATGCAGAGTCCGCCGGTTACGCGGCCCCACGCGACCATGAACTGAGGAGGGCGCTTGCCGCCCGGCGGCCCTTGTCGGCTATGCTCGGGGCCGCGTGGCCGAGATGTCGCTTCCGAACCAGGCTTCGAACCCCGAATGCGAAGCCAATAGCGGCTCGCTCGCGGCGGCGGAAGAGCGCTACCGCGATCTCTTCGAGGAGGCTCCCATCGCCTATGTGAACGAAGACCTCGAGTCACGGTTCATCAGCGCAAACCGGGCGGCCCAGCGCATCCTCGGGATCACCGCAGAGGAGGTCGCCGGGACGAGGGGTCTATCGTTCATTCCGGACACGCCCGAGGCCCAAAAGCGCTTTCGCGACGCCTTCGCTTCGATCGCGAACGGCACCGACACGAGCGGCGTCATCCTCGAGCTCCGGCGCAAGAACGATGGCAAACCCGTCTGGATCCAGTGGTGGTCGAAGCCGGACCCCAGCGGGACGCACACCCGGACGATGTTCGTCGACATCACCGATCGCATCCTTGCGGAGCGCGAGAAGGCGCGCCTCGAGGAGCAAAATCTCTATCTCAGGGAAGAGATCAAATCGACGCACAACTTCGACGAGATCATCGGCGAGAGCCCGGCACTCCTCAGCGTGCTCGAGAACGTCCAGCACGTCGCGGGCACCGGCGCTTCCGTGCTCATTCAGGGGGAGACAGGGACTGGCAAGGAGCTCATCGCGCGGGCGATTCACTCGCGGAGCACCCGCCGGGACAGACCGCTCATCAAGATTAACTGCGCGGCGCTGCCGGCGGGCCTCGTGGAGAGCGAACTGTTCGGTCACGAGCGTGGGGCGTTCAGCGGCGCTATCGCCAAGCGCATCGGACGCTTCGAGCTGGCCAACGGCGGGACGATTTTCCTCGACGAGGTCGGAGAGCTTTTCCCCGACGTGCAGGCCAAACTCCTACGAGTCCTGCAAGAGCGGGAATTCGAGCGAGTCGGTGGCAATGCGACCATCAAAGTCGATGCGCGCGTGATCGCCGCGACGAACCGCGATCTTCCGCGAGCCATCGCGGAGGGGAAGTTCCGCCAAGACCTCTTCTATCGGCTAAGCGTCTTTCCCATCACGCTGCCACCTTTGAGAGACCGAGCGACCGATATCCCACTCCTCGTGCACTTTCTCGTGATGAAATCTGCTGTTCGGGTTGGCAAGCGCATCGAGTCGGTAAACTCGGAGACGATGGGCCGCCTCGTCGCGTACGCTTGGCCTGGCAATGTACGAGAGCTCGAGAACGTGGTGGAAAGGGCGGTGATTCTCTCGCGGTCGCCTGTTCTCGAGATCGATCAGAAGCTCCTTCCGCACGCGCCGATGTCCACTCCGCCGACGCGTATCCACGAGGGGGGCGCGTCGCCGCTCTCCTCGAGTTCCCCCGACGAGGCACGTAACGCGGCGACTGGGGCCTCGATGAGCCTTGCGGACATCGAACGAGCGCACATCCTCGATGTCCTTTCGCGGACCGGGGGCATCATCGAGGGCGAGCGGGGGGCGGCAAAGATCTTGGCGCTTCACCCCAATACGCTTCGCGGTCGCATAAAGAAGCTCGGCATTGCTCGTCCCACCAAAGCCTGACCGACATCCACCGCGCGCCGTGGGCCGCCCACCAAATGCCGTAGGCACCAGCCGTGGGCGGTGTTTTGGGCACCGGAAAGGTCGATAAGATTGGCGACGGGCGAGCCGCTCGCCTGGTTCGGCAATTGCGTTGTCCGACCCCGTGCTGCGAATCTCCTCGAACGTTACGACCTCAGGCATTACCTCGCTGCTGCTCGAGGGTAGCCTTGCCGGCCCGTGGGTCGACGCGCTTCGTGACGCACTGAACGGCTGCGATGGCAACGTCGAGCTTGACCTATCCGCCGTGCGATTCGTCGACGCAGAAGGCGCCGCTCTGCTTCGCTCCGTGCTCGGCAAGAGGGTCACCCTCTGCCGATCGTCAGCATTCGTCGCAAGCCTTCTCGGTGAATCCAATCAGGGCAAACGATGCTGACCGCGCACGACGGGCTGTCGCAGACCCGCTCGCTGCAACCCCCTTTCATCGACGGCGGGGGCGCTTCGCGGTCCGCCACGAGCTCCCCCGCCGATGCGTGCTCGTCCGCTGGGAAAGGGAGCGAAGAGGCAAAACAAAGAGCCGAGCTCGCGGCACGCTACTGCGAAGGAGACGAATCGGCTTTCCGAGAGCTCTATGACCTCACGGCACCGCGAGTGTTTGGATACCTCATCTGCCTCGTACGTCACCGAACGACCGCAGAGGAAATCCTTCAAGTGGTATTCATGAAGCTGCATCAGTCGCGCGCCTCCTACGCGCGCGGTGCCGACCCTCTTCCGTGGATCTTCACGATCGCGCACCGCACCTTTCTCGACGTGGCTCGCCGACGAAAACGGTCGCGCGAGAGGCTCGCGCCAGACTCGAGCTTTCTCGAGCTTACGGTAAGTAGCGAGGTTCCGCCGGAAGACGATGATTCGCCCTACGGTCCAGAGCTCATCTCTGCCGTGCTCGATGCGCTGCACAAGCTCCCCGACAATCAGCGAGAAGCGCTCCTTCTTACGAAGATTCAGGGAATGAGCGTGACCGATGCGGCAGCGCTTCTCGGCACGACCCCGGGAGCGCTGAAGCTGCGCGCGCACCGCGCCTACGTGGCGCTACGAGAGACGTTCAAGCCGAGATAAACGGCTCGTCCCATAGCTCGCACGAAGCTAGCTCGTTCATTCGCCGCTCTGCTGAAGCAACTTGGCGACGAGCCCGGTCCACCCGGTCTGGTGGCTCGCGCCGACACCCGATCCATCGTCGCCGTGAAAGTATTCGTGAAACGGCACGAGATCCTTGAAGTGAGGATCCCGCTGCATTTTCTGGTAGTGACCGAAGACGGGCCTTCGGCCATCCGAGCCCCGCAGGAAGATGCGGACCAAGCGCCGGGACAGTTGCGCCGCTCCTTCGCCGAGCGAAACGAATTGCCCCGATCCTTTCGGCAGTTCGACTCGTAGGTCGTCGCCCCAGTAGAAATGAAACTTCTGGAGCGATTCGATGAGAATGTAGTTCACGGGAAACCAGATCGGCCCGCGCCAATTGGAGTTTCCTCCGAAGAGGCCGCTCGATGACTCCGCGGGCTCGTAGCCGACCCGGTGCTCCTTTCCTTCGACGGTTAGCGAGTACGGCTTATCTTTGTGCACGCGTGACAAAGCACGAATCCCGTAGTCGGAGAGAAACTCGGTCTCGTCGAGCAGATACGCGAGCACTCTGCGCAGCTTGTGCTCGTCGAGGATCGCCAGGATCCGACGGCCCCCCTGCCCGGGTGTGCGCATGCAACCGCAGCTTCCCACGAGGTCCGGCCGGTTGTCGATGAACCACTCGAGACGACGCTTGAACGCCGGGAGCCTCTCCAGGAGCTCGGGGTCCAAGGTCTCGACTGCGAACAGCGGGATGAGTCCGACCATGGATCGGATCGTCATCGGCATGCTTCGCCCGTCAGGCAGGCGGAGCATGTCGTAGTAGAAGCCATCGGTTTCGTGCCAGAGCCCCAGCGTGTTCATCGCGTGCGCGATATGGACGAAGTGCTCCCAAAACTTGCTCGCCACGTCCTCGTAGGCAGCATCTTCACTCGCGAGCTCGAGCGCCATCGCGAGCAGGTTCAGGCAGTACATGGCCATCCAGCTCGTTCCGTCGCTCTGCTCGATGTACCCGCCCGTCGGCAGGGGCGCGCTCCGGTCGAAGACCCCGATGTTGTCGAGCCCGAGGAACCCACCTTGGAAGACGTTGTTGCCCTCGGCATCCTTCCGGTTCACCCACCAGGTGAAATTGAGCATGAGCTTGTGAAAGACCCGCTCGAGAAACACCCGGTCGCCCTGGCCCTTGCGCTTCTTCTCGATCTTGTAAACGCGCCACGCGGCCCATGCGTGTACCGGCGGGTTCACGTCCCCGAGGGCCCATTCGTACGCGGGGATCTGACCGTTCGGGTGCATGTACCACTCACGGAGCAGCAAGATGATCTGCTCCTTTGCGAACTCCGGATCGACGAGCGCGATCGGGACGCAGTGGAAGGCGAGATCCCACGCCGCGTACCACGGGTACTCCCACTTGTCGGGCATCGAGAGGATGTCGGCGTTGTAGATGTGCTTCCAGTCGCGGTTTCGGCCTTGACTGCGCGTGTCGGGCGGCGCCGGCTGGTTCGGGTCGCCCGCTAGCCAATCGCGGACGACGTAGTGGTAATACTGCTTCGACCAGAGGAGCCCGCCGAGGGATTGCCTCATAACGCTCTTGGCGTCCGCGGACAGCGTCGCGGGAATCACCCCCGCATAGAACTCGTCCGCCTCGTCCTTCCGCGATGCCAAGATGTCGCTCGCCTCCTCGATGGCTCCTGCTCCGAGGGGCTTGTTCGACAGGCGCAACGTGACCGTTTCGGTTCCCCCCGCGGGCACGCGCAGGCGATAACGCGCCGCCGCCATTGTGCCCTTCTTGGCCGGGTTCACGGCGCCCCGGTTTCCGCGAACCACGTATTCGTCGAACGCGTCCTTCACGAACGGCGTGCGGTTGGGTGTGCCGAACAGGCGCTCGCAGTTCGTCTCGTTGTCCGTGAAAAGCAGCTCGGGGTCGCGCTCGCATTCGAGCCAGTAGCGGCCTCGCTCGGGGTCGTGGAGCGCGATCGAGCGATCCTCGGCGTGCATCTCGGGGCGCTTCGCGCCGTCCCCCCAGCTCCACGTATTGCGGAACCAAATCGTGGGCAAAAGTTCGAGCGAGGCTTCCTCCGGGCCCCGATTGACGACATGAACTCGGATGGCGAGGTCGTCGACGTCGGCCTTCGCGTACTCGACGAAGACGTCGAAGTATCGGTCCTCGTCGAATACGCCGGTGTCGAGGATCTCGTACTCCGGCTCGTCGCGTCCGCGTTTTCGGTTCTCTTCGACGAGACGGCCGTAGGGAAACTCGGCCTGCGGATACTTGTAGAGCATTCGCATGTACGAATGCGTCGGCGTTGAGTCGAGGTACCAGTAGAGCTCCTTGACGTCCTCCCCGTGGTTCCCCTCGCTCCCGGTGAGCCCGAAGAGCCGCGACTTGAGGATTGGATCGCGCCCGTTCCACATTGAGAGGGAGAAACAGATTCGCTGGCGTCGATCCGAGATGCCGGCGATCCCATCCTCGCTCCAGCGGTACGCGCGCGACCGCGCGTGATCGTGGGGGAAGTGGGTCCAGGCGGATCCATCGGGAGAGTAGTCCTCGCGAACGGTGCCCCACGCGCGCTCGCTCAGGTACGGTCCCCACTTCTTCCAGTGGCTGGCGCGCTCGTTCGAGCTAGCCAGGCGCCGCTCCTCGGCGCCCTCGACGGGCGTACTGATCTCAGGGGAACTCATCGGCACTGTATCTCCATCAGGTGACCATCGGGATCGCGCGGCGACTGCCGTGAGGTGACGCCATCGACCACCTTGTCGGTGCGTGCGACGTGTCGCTCCAGGCATACGATGCCGCCCCGTCGCGGTTACGCCGAGTCGCCCGATCGCGTGTCACCGCTCTTTCAGGGAAGCTCGGCCACAGAAGATGCAGCGAACGTCTGGGTCGTGACGCAGCTTGGCGCACGCCACTCGCGCCCAGCCCACAGCGCGCACGTAGACTTCCGCGGCAGCTAGCATGGAGATCGGAGGCACGACGAGGTAGAGCCACCAAGCCGTCCAGTCGCCGGCAACGATCGACGACGCCGCGGACCTTGCGGGGTTCATGCTCATCCCCGAGTACGGAGCCTCGACCGCGACGTAGAGGGCCACGAGACTGCCTGCCACTACACCCGTACCGGCTGCATAGCGGGACGCGCTTACCGTCAGAACGGTCAGCATCAGGACGAAGGAGATGACCGCCTCTCCCCCGACGGCGGCCGCGACGCCGCCACGGCCCGGCGCAGTAACGACGAAATGGACGGCGGGATGCTTGAGAGCGTCGGGTGCGACCGCCAATGTGAGGAGGACGCCAAGGGTGCCTCCCGCAAACTGCGCGAGCATATAGAAGACGGCATCCCACGGTGCGACGCGGCCGAGTCGCCAGAACGTCACGGTAACCGCGGGGTTCATGTGAGCGCCGGAGCGCTTTCCCCAAGGGGAGTAGATGAGGGCGATCGCCGTGAGACCCATGGCGGCGCCGATGAGAGCGCGCCGCGCCGTCGCGCTCGGGAAGGCGCGGCGAGCGGGGGACTCCGGAAGCTCGAAGAGCGCGGTTGCGAGACAGGCCGAGACCATGAAAAGACCAAGGCCGAGCGCCTCGCACAAGTACTCCATCCAATGCGTCCGGAGAGCTCGAATCACGATTCGGCGAGCTCTGTCCTCGCATCCGCCGTCATTGCCTGTGACCTCCGCGCGAGGTTACGCCGCTCGGGGGGGTCGGTTACGGCTCGACTCTCGTGCGTAACCGCGCGGCCCCGTCGTCGTAGACGCACTTGCTTGCCAAGAGAGCACCGAGGGCGCGCGCGTTGCGAAGCGCCGGAAGGGAGACGTACCGATGAAGCTTCGAGGTAAGGTCGCGATCGTCACGGGCAGTAGCCAGGGCATCGGCCGGGGAATCGCCAGGCGTTTCGCCAACGAGGGCGCGAGCGTCGTTATCAACTACAGCAGGAACCCTGAGCCGGCCCGAGAAGCCGTCGCCGAGGTGCAAGCCGCGGGTGCCTCCGCGCTGATGCTCAAAGCCGACCTCGGCAACGTGGCCGAAATCCGCAACCTCGTCGCGGACACGATCTCGCATTTTGGCGGCGTAGACATCCTCGTCAACAACGCGGGCGTCGAGAAACACGGCGCGTTTTGGGACGTCACGGAAGAGGACTACGACACCGTTCTCGACGTGAATCTGAAGGGGGTCTTCTTCGCGACGCAGGCGGTAGTTCAACACATGCGCGAGGCGAAGAAGGCAGGCAAGATCGTGACGGTCAGCTCGGTTCATGAGGAGCTCCCCTTTCCGAACTTTGCGGCCTACTGCGCCAGCAAAGGGGGAGTCCGGATGCTCACGCGCAACCTTGCGATCGAGCTGGCGCCTCTCGGGATCACGGTGAACGCCGTCGCGCCCGGCGCGGTCGAGACGCCCATCAACCGCACGCTCTTGAACGACCCGAAGAAGCTCGGCCCCCTTCTGGCGAAGATCCCGCTCGGGCGGCTCGGACAGCCTGACGACGTCGCGGGGGTGGTCGCGTTTCTAGCGTCTGCCGATGCCAACTACGTGACAGGGAGCACCTACTTCGTCGATGGCGGATTGACCTGGAACTACCAGGAGCAGTGATGGGCGACAGGGGGGCAGGCGCCCGATAGCACGTGTCGCAAGCATGAAATGCGGGAGCAATAGCGATGGACACTTCCAGGCAGTACGACGTCATCATCATCGGAACCGGGGCCGGCGGGGGGACTCTCGCGCATGCCCTCGCCGGCACGGGAAAGCGCATCCTCATGGTGGAGCGCGGCGACTACGTGCCGAGAGAAAAGGAGAATTGGAGCACCCGCGCCGTGAACCTGGAAGCGCGGTACCAGACTAAGGACGTGTGGCGCGACCGCCAGGGAAAGCCGCTGCATCCGCACACGAACTACTGCGTCGGCGGTAATACGAAGTTCTACGGGGCGGCGCTCTTCCGACTGCGCCGCGAGGACTTCGGCGAGATACGGCACCACGGAGGAATATCGCCTGCATGGCCGATCACGTACGACGAGCTCGAGCCTTACTACACGAAGGCGGAGACCCTGTATCAGGTGCACGGACAGCGCAGCGAGGACCCGACCGAGCCAGCCGCAAGCGCGCCCTATCCGCACCCGCCGATCACCCACGAGCAGAGGCTCCAGGACCTCTCCGATGACTTCGCGCAACAGGGCCTCAGGCCGTTCCACACGCCGCTCGGCGTGATGCTGGACGAGACGTCGAGGCACAAGAGTCGATGCATCCGCTGTAGCACCTGCGACGGCCACCCTTGTCTCGTGTCTGCGAAGGCGGACGCTCAGGTCCTGTGCGTCGACCCGGCGCTCGAGCACGCCAACGTTACGCTCCTGACGAACGCCTTTGTTCGCCGTCTCGAGACGAGCTCCACGGGACGCGAAGTGAGCAAGGTGGTCGTCGACCACGATGGTGAGATTGGCGAATACGCCGCGTCCATCGTGGTCGTCGCGTGCGGCGCCATCAACTCGGCGGCCCTCTTGCTCGGCTCCGCGAACGACAAACACCCGCGCGGCCTCGCGAATGGGTCCGACGTCGTGGGCAGGCACTACATGGGCCACGTGAACTCCGTACTCATGGCGGTGAGCCGTTGTCCAAACCCCACGATTTTCCAGAAGACCCTCTCGGTGAACGACTTCTATTTCGGGTCGAAAGACTTCGAGTTTCCGATGGGCCACATCTCCTTCGTCGGCAAGCTGGACAGAGATACCTTGCGGGCAGGAGCGCCTGCGCTCGCCCCCGGATTCTCGCTCGATATCATGGCACAGCACTCCCTCGACTTCTGGCTAACGTCGGAGGATCTCCCCGATCCGGACAATCGCGTAACACTGGACTCCGAGGGATGCATCGTCCTCACTCAGCGCCCCAATAACGAAGAGGGGCACAAGCGCTTGGTCGCAGCGTTGGAGCGGGCGATGAAGGCGCAGCGCAAGTGCACGGTCCATGGCGACCAGTGCCACACCGGACTATTCGCGCGAAACCTTTTCGTGGGCGAGCGCATTCCTCTTGCGGGCGTGGCTCACCAGAACGGGACGATCCGCTTCGGGCGAGACCCCAAGACGTCCGCCCTCGACGTCAATTGCCGCGCGCACGAGGTCGACAACCTGTACGTCGTCGACGCAAGCTTCTTCCCCTCGAGCGCCGCTGTGAACCCCGCGCTGACGGTCATCGCCAACGCACTTCGGGTAGCGGACCACTTGCGGGCGCGCCTCGCTTGAGAGGTAAGCGGCCGACCAAGGGCGTCGTGACGAGCGGTTCTGGCGGTGCGATAAGGTCGATGATGGGCCGTGATCTGGCTCAACGGGGCCGGGAGGCGGCGACTCGTCCCGTCGGTTGCCGAGCG
>JBEKXD010000108.1:0-13557 GCA_049512415.1 Polyangiaceae bacterium | reverse complement strand
CTCGCGCCCTTCGAGGGTGGTCGACACGTTCTCGCCGCCGATCGCGCTATTGATGACGTCTTGCATTTGCGCAATCGTCAGACCGAAACGCGCGAGCTGTTCACGCCGCGGGTCGATGTCGACGAAGTATCCGCCGGCCGTGCGCTCCGCATAGACGCTGCGGGTTCCAGGAACGCCTCGAAGCAGGCTCTCGATTTGCTCTCCGATGCGCTCAATCTCCGCAGTGTCTGCCCCGAACACCTTGATACCTATGGGCGTTCGCACGCCGGTCGTGAGCATGTCGATACGCGCTTTGATGGGCATTGTCCACGCGTTGACGACACCCGGAATCCGGAGCGCGCCATCCATTTCACCGACGAGCTCTTCCCACGACATTCGGTCGGGCCAAATCGGGCGCACGACAGGCTTGAGCCACTCCGGCCAATCCGAATAAAAGCGCGCTTTGGATCGCCACTCGGACGTCGGCTTGAGCACCACGGTCGTTTCCATCATCGAAAATGGCGCGGGATCGGTGGACGTGTCTGCGCGACCGGCCTTGCCGAAGACACGCTCGACCTCGGGGAACGTCTTGATGACGCGGTCCTCGCTCTCGAGCAGGTCCTGCGCTGCGGCCACCGACAACCCCGGCAGGGTCGTAGGCATGTACAGAATCGTCCCCTCGTTCAGGGGCGGCATGAACTCCTGGCCGAGCTTGAAGTACACGGGTACGCTGACGCCGAGCACGGCGACCGCTGCGAGGACGATCGCCTTTGGGTGCTTTAGCGTAAATCGACAGACTGGCTCATAGCCGCGAAAGATCGCGCGGCTAATGGGGTGTTTCTCCTCGGCGAAATAGCTGCCCACGGCGAGCGTCGTGCATAGGGATGCGAGCCACCGCGGCCGGAAGACAAAGGGGTCTGCGCGCGCGAAGAGCATGCGCATCGCCGGGTCGAGAGTGACCGCGAGAAGCGCCGCCAGGGCCATGGCGAGTGTCTTGGACAGGGCGAGCGGCTTGAAAAGCCGCCCTTCCTGGTCGACAAGGGCGAATATCGGCAGAAACGCCACCGCTATGACCAGAAGCGAGAAGAAGACCGACGGCCCGACTTCCTTGAGAGCCTCGAGCCGCACCTCGTGAAGGTTGCGTTTTCGTCCGCCCTCTTGCCAAAGGTGGATCTTGTTATAGGCGTTTTCGACTTCCACGATGGCGCCGTCGACCAGGACCCCGACGGAGATCGCGATTCCCGCGATGGACATGATGTTGACGGTCACGCCAATGAGTGAGAGTGGAATGAACGCCAGCAGTACCGCGATGGGGATCGTGACGATGGGCACGATCGCGGACGGCAGGTGCCAGAGAAAAATCAGGATGACGGCGGAGACCACGATCATTTCGACGGTTAGCTCGTGCGCGAGCGTGTCGATGGCGCGGTGGATCAATCCCGAGCGGTCGTAGGTGGGGACGATCTCGACGCCCTTGGGCAAGTAGGGCTGGATCTCCTCGAGCTTGGCCTTCACGCGCGCGATAACGTTGACGGCGTTTTCGGCGTGACGCATCACGACCACACCGGCGACGGCATCGCCCAAGCCGTCCAGGTCCGTTATGCCTCGGCGGATCTCCGGCCCGAGATCGACGCGAGCGACATCTTGAAGCAGGACGGGCACGCCGCCAGCGCCGACCTTCAAGACGACGCTGCGGAGATCTTCCGGATTGCGTGCGTAGCCGCGACCACGGACCATGTACTCAGCCCCGCTCCATTCCAGAAGACGTCCGCCCACCTCGTTGTTGGACTCCCGAATCGCCGAGACGACCTTGTCGAGTGGTATGCCCAAGGACGCGAGCCGATTGGGGTCCACGGTCACCTGGTACTGCTTGACGAATCCGCCGACGGACGCGACCTCGGCGACGCCGGGAACCGACTGCAATGCGTAGCGAAGCGTCCAGTCTTGATAGGACCGAAGTTCATCGAGCGAGTGCTCGCCCGAGTGGTCGACCAACGCGTACTCGTAGACCCAGCCGACTCCCGTGGCGTCGGGGCCCAGCTCGGTCCGCACCCCTTCGGGCAACCGCGATTGAATCTTGGAAAGATACTCGAGGACGCGCGAGCGAGCCCAGTAGAGGTCCGTACCGTCCTCGAAGATGACGTAGACGTATGAGAATCCGAAGTCGGAGAATCCGCGTATGGCTTTGACCCTGGGAGCCCCGAGAAGCGACGTCACGATGGGATAGGTGACCTGGTCCTCGAGGATGTCGGGCGAACGGTCCCAGCGGGAATAGACGATCACCTGCGTATCCGACAGATCGGGCAATGCGTCCAGACGAATGGTCTTGAGCGTGATGACCGCGAAGACGGAGATGACAGCGACACCGAGAATCACGAGGAAGCGATTCTTGGCCGAGAATTCGATGATTCGGCCGATCACGGTGACCCGTCGCTCGTCGTCGGGCGCGGTTGCACTTCCGAAATGGCCGCACGCAGGCGCGACTCGGAATCAAGAAGGAAGTTCGCCTTCGTCGCCACGCGCTCGCCCGGCTTGATCCCGTCGAGGACTTGGGCCCTGCCGTCCGCTCGAATGCCGACTCTTACGAGGCGCGGCTCGAATCGGCCGTTCGTCGGATTGACGAACGCGATCTGCCGAACTCCGGTGTCCATGATGGCCGAATCGGGAACGATGACCCCTTCGTCCGTTTGCACGGTCAGATCGACATTGACGAACATGTCCAGTTTGAGCTTGATCCCTGGATTGGGAAAATCGAAACGAACTTTCAGCGTGTGCGTCTCGGGTGTCAGATACGGGTAGATGTATTTGACTTTCCCAGTGAGCGGGGCGCCAGGATCGGAAGGCAGCGCCAGGCGCGCGCTCTGGCCCACGTGAATGGCCGCTGCCTCACTTTCGTAGACATCCGCTTCGATCCAGACGCGGGAGAGGTCCGAGATGCTGAAGAGCTCTATGCCGGGCTCGATCTGCTGTCCTTCGACAATCTGCTTGGCCGTCACGATTCCGGACGCAGGAGCGAGAAGCGTGACCGTTCGCTGCGGCGCTCCCGTGCGGTCGAGCGCCGCAATGAAGTCTGCCGGTACATCGAAGAGCTCCAGCCTTTCGCGAGCCGCGGCGAGCATGTCGTCGGCGCCTTGGCGTGCTCCAGCCACGGTCGATCCCCGGAGCTTCTGGGATGCCTCTCGAGCCCGCAGATACTCTTGCTGGCTGGCGAGAAGCTCCTGGGAATAGATCGTGAGAATGGGTAGCCCTTTCTGGACCACCTCTCCCGTGAAGTCCGCATAGAGCTTTTCGATCCAGCCGGCGACCTTGGTGTGCACGTGGCGGATTCGCCTCTCGTCCGCGCGTACTACGCCCGCAGCTCGGATGGTCCGTTCGATGTGCCCTTGCTCGGCGACAGCTGTTTGCACACCTGCCAAACGCATGCCGTCGGCGCTTACGTCGATGGGAGCGTGATTCGGTACGCCGTTTCCAGCCGCTCCGACGTCTTCGGCGGCAACCGGCACGAATTCCATCCCCATCGGGTCTTTGGCAGGCGTTGGTGAGGTAACCGTTGGGTCCATCGGACTGCGGTAATAAAGGATTCGATGGACTCCCGAGTCGGCTCCGACGACTGGCGCGGCAGGTCGGGCGGCAGCGGATGGGAACGGCGTCGCGGCTGGACCGCTTTTGTCGGCGCTCTCGAGCGCAACGAGCCTCATCCCGCAAATGGGGCAGTCGCCCGGCGTGTCTGAGACGTACGTCGGGTGCATCGGGCAGTGGTATCGCGTCGCAGGCATGCTGGTTCGCGAGCAGCCGGCGATGACTGCCACCAGGATGCCGACCGTGACCGCGGCGAGGGCGATCGGGCGGTGGAGGAGCGTGGTCATGGCGTGTCTCCGGAGGCCCTACGAAGCAGCGGCGCGGCAATCATGGACTGCAACCCTGCCCATGTCGTGAAGCGGTCGGCCTCGCGTCGGGCAAGCCCAAGGCGCGCGTCGAGCCAGCGGCGAAAGTCATCGGCTACCGTCGTGAAGTCGCCCCGGCCGGTCGCGTACGCGCTGCGAGCGGCGTCGAACGCAGCGGAGCTCTGCGGAAGAATCGCGTCGCGGTAGCGCGCAATCTGGTCGCGGTCTTTTTGCCATTGCGCCACGAGGCGTTGAAGCTCCGCACGAATCCGCAGCTCCCCATCGCGCAGCTCCTCGCGCGCGGCTTGGACGTCGTGCTCGGCAGCCCGAATCAGCGGTTCCTGCTTGTCGCCGCGCCAGAGGGGGAGCTCCGCGCCAAACCGGAGGGTGATGATCGGATCGCCCGAGATTCCTGCGCCAGCCGCCAGCCCCACAATGAAGTTCGGATTCCTCTCCGTCTCGGCGGCTCGAAGTCGGCTGCTCGAGGCGCCGATGCTTGCGCGCTGGACGCGAAGCTCTGGGGAATGGGTCAATGCGGCGTCGAGCAATGCTCCCGGTGGCAGAGTCGGGTCCGGCAATGTGTCGACGCTTCCGATGACGGTCATCTCGTCACGCCCCGTCAGACGATTGAGCGTCGCGACCAGCGATGTGCGCTCGGCACCGACGTCGGCGTCGCGCTCGTCGAGGCCACTGCGTTCGAGCTCGATCTTCGCGAGCGCCTCGATGTCGCCCTGGCCCGCGCCGTAGCGTGCCGCGGCCGTGGCCACGAGCACTTCGACGAACTCCTTGGCTGCCGATATCGAGGCTTTTTCCTGGTCCGTGGCGTAGAGGCGCGCGTATGTCGCACGGACCTCGGCGGCTAGCTTCGCGCGCAATGCATCGAGGTCGGCCGCGCGCACGAGGGTGTCGGCTTCGGCTGCCGCCCGCCTCGCACGCTGCTTGCCAGGGTACGGCAGCGTTTGCGTGATTTCGACTTGCGCCATACTCATGGGAGGCTGCGGATTCCATGGCGGGCCCATGCTCTGCAGCATGACTCCGACCATCGGGTCGGGAAGCGCTCCCGCAGGGGCTTGCTGGTCTCGAGACGAAGCGAGCCTGGCTCGCAGCGCCGCCTCGGAAGGAGACCGATCGACCGCGAGTGCTACGAGTTCCTCGACACCGGGCGCAGAAGTCCCTGCAGCGCGGGAGACCGCGCCAGACGTACGCTCCTGTTCCGCCGCTTGCGCGCGCGTTGCGAACACCACCATCGCGAGCCAGGCAACCATGGGGAGACGCTCTGCCGCCATGCCTTCAATCCGTGTAGGCGGCTCAGGGCTCAGGCGTGACAGGGTCGAAGAAGGCAACAGCGAGAGCGACCCGGAACGAGACATTCGGCGCTCCTTTGAAGGGCTCACCGACCCGAAGGCCGCTGACGTGGCACGACCTCCGGGCGACGGGGATCACATCGATGGCCGTCCGGGGCGACGACCCGCTGAAGATCAAGCAGAGGTCCGGGCACGCTTCCTTCAGCACAACCGAGATGTACATCCGGGAGGGCGGGGCCGTCCGCGAGGGCCTCGGCGAGCCATTTCCGGTGCTACCCGTATCGAAGCGTCAGTGACGATATCGGAAACACAGAACACCGATAAAATGGCTGGATTCAGCGGAGAGGGCGGGAGTCGAAAACGAGGACGGTACCGTAATCGGCGGGAATGGTGCCGTAATCGACCGGAATGGGCGCGTCGATTGCGACCCAAACGTGCAGATTGCGACGCGAGTTGGGCCAAACGATGGGGGCGCTCCGGGGAGCGTCGAGGAAGCGCTACGGATGGCGGTGGTCCTGGCGGTCCGGGCGGGGGAGTACGAGCGGGCGGGGGAGGTGCTTGAGATGCTTCGACGGGGGCGGAAGGCGGCGACGGTGGCGCAGCTTGATGTCGTGCGGTCGCGGTAGGCAGGCGCGTTCGCGTTCGATATCGCTCGCCACTGAGCACAAGCGCGATTGGTGGCCGCGCCGGCACCGTCGGCTGATCCAGGCCAGCCTCTAGCCGGAACTTGGACGGCACGAAGCTGGGTGCACTGCGCCCTCCCAGTCTGCTTGACTGACCGACGCTGAGCGAAAGGAGCACCAGTCGTGAACCGAGGCGCGCGGTCGCTGCGCACGGCGCCGCCCGGATTCGATCACGGCGAAGCCGTTCGCCTGTTGCGACGGAGAGCGCGTTCGCGCGCTACCGCACGGACCGTCTTGCGGACTCTTCGGATCTCTGGGACAGAACCCAATCGCGATGTTCACCCTCTTGGACGTCGGTGGGATCAAGACCGATCACCGCCCGAAGGACCTGTCGCGGAGCGTACCGAGTTGATTGGCGGTGAGCGACGAGCAGGTGGTCGACGAGGCGTACGAGGTCGTCCGAGGTCCAATCGAGTGCGCGATGGAGCGCGTTCGCGGAGGTGACTGGGGTGGTTCCTTGGATGGGGGCAACGTCACCGAAGCGCGTGAGCTCCGCTTCGTCCACCCGCAATAGATCGATCGTCCCGACCTCCATCTTCGTGCACGCGTACGCTGCGACCACAAGCAGGACGTGAGGCTCCTCGTCGACCGCGAACATTGAGACACCATCGGTGTCAACGGGACGACGCGCAAAGGTGGCAATCGCATCGCGACGCCTCTGTGGAGCGACCACCGAGTCGCCAGTCCAGATTGACCGCCTGGCTTGACGAAGAAGGTACATCCCCCGAGCACCGCTCAGTGGCTTCGCAGCGTGTCGAGCGCTTGATCGATGCTCTCGAGGACCTGTGGGCTGTCTTCCGTAGTCCGCAAGCTCTCCACCAGGGTCGCGAGAACCGCACCACCCTCGCGAACGCCCATGGTCGACAGCGCTTGAATTGCCGCGTCCCGGACGGCGGGCGAACTGTCGTCCCTCGCGAGCTGGAAGGCAATCCTCACTCTGCTCTGCCTCGCCAGCTGACTGCGCGAGTGTGCAATCGCGCGCAGCATCACCTCCCGAAGTGGCGGAAGCGCTGAAGGGCCAGCGACGCCTTGCGCACCCCCAAGCGTATCGATAAGCCAAACGGCCACGTCCTCGTGCAGCTCCGCGGCAGAGCTGAGAACTGCGACAGCTTCGTCCATCACGTCATCGCGAGGCGTGTCCGCGACAGTGCCAAGCACCGGCCCCAGACTGATAACGCCAGCGTCCGCAAGCAGCCGACGCAGGCGAGTGCGTCGGGAGATTGTCCACACGCGGCTGCCAGCTCCGAGAAAGCGCGCGAGATCTTCAACGAGCTCCTGCCGTGCCGCCGACGAGAGTTCCTTCGCTCGGTTCTCGGCGGATGCGAGAAGCCCATCGCAATCGTGGTCGCTCATGGGTATTCGAAAGGGCTCGTGGTGGTCGGTGGTCAGCGGGCTCGGAGGCTGTCGTCGTCGCCATGTGGAGCACGACGTGGACCCGAACGAGCTGCGCTCTGTGACGGCAGAAAAGGTCCTCATATCGTTCACTTTCTCGCCTTGAAGCGGTCCAGTTGGCCGGGGCCAATAATGCCAAAGAAGGCCTCGTTGGCGTCGGCGTTTAGATTGGCAAACGCTTCGCGCACCTGCTGTTCTTCGGAGCCGACGAGTTCGCCAATGCAACGCGTCTCGATCTTCGCCGCGCGCGCAATCTGGCCTCCCCAGATCGTATCAGTCGAAAGCGAAAGCGTTAGATGCATGGCTCCTCTCGGGCGCCGTTGGACAAGATTCAGGCCCAGTTCAACATCATTCGACTTTGCGAGGCGTCCAATATCGGCGATGACTGGCAGGACCTGCCCGAGGTCGTCCGGACCACGCCAATGTTCACCTTCAACCACAAGGTCGACCTTGGCCAGCTCCGCCGTGGACAGAGCGAGATCCGAGCCAAGCTCGGACCGACAGTGCTCTCGAAACCGCCGCAGCTCGCGTATCGCGCGTTCGAGAACCCCGTTCTCCCCGCTGAACCTAGGGTACGCACCTCCACGTTTCCGCCAGTTCACATAGAACCGATCCGGCTGGATCTGGAGAACCCATTCGTCATCCGAGGAAATGAGCCAGGAGCGGACGGGGGGGGACCCGTGAGAAATGAAGATGGGAAGTTCCGCGACCGCAGCCTGCAGCGAATGACGCGGGAAGTCATCTTTGACCTCGCGCCACCAGCCTCCGACGAAAACTGGGTCGAGGCCCTCGACGGGTCGAAAAAAGACGCCGCACATCACCTCGATGATCGGAGGAGCGTCTAACTTCGGCATTTCCGTCGCTTGAGCCATGCGTCGCGGTCCGAAAGTACTCGTAGTGCCTACCCAACACCACGGCCATCTTCATGACAAAATCTGCGCCCTAGGATTGCGCACAGCAATCAGCTCGCAACACCTTGGACGCGGGTTCATCCCCGGTGCACGCGGCGTCGGTCCCGCTTTCCCCGACGATCGCTTTCCGGCGAGGTGCTCGTCGGTGCGTCGACGCGGCTCGTGCCCTGCTGGAGTTCAACGCTACTCATTCCGACTCGGCACCGTCATCGCGAACATGGCGTCGGCGTGGGCGATGCAAACTTCTGGCACAATGAAGTGACCGACGCGGGGCTGGACTTGAGCGGCTACCTGACGTGCGAGCACCGGCGCAAAGGGTAACTTTCGCGGGTGAACACTTGGCACACTTGGCTGCGGAGACGCCCCGCCTCGTGCGAGACCGACGCTCATGTTCGTGCAGAAGCTCCGTGGAGCACTCCTACCTGGCATTTCGTGCCGTCGGACGCTTCTATTTCGGTGGCCGCGCTACGCGCCGTAACACGGTGGCGTGCCCACACGAGCAGAAGTCGTTGCCCACGGCGTTGCCTCTTGGTTGCAGTTCGAGGTGCTTTGCCAACGCAAAGAGCTGCTCTCAGAGGCGAGCCTTTCACAGCCCCTCGGCCAGCTCCTTGTGGCAAGTGGCTGTGTCGCGGTCTCGCCTGAAGAGCCGCATCCAGTCCTTCCTGAGGCCCGGATCGACTTCGTCGTGAAGGGAACCGGGGGAGTGATCACGTTGGCGGTCGAGACAAAGTGGATCAACGGAAACCGCGACATGAAGCAGGAAATCCTAGACGATCTCGTGCGATTGGAGTTGGTCCATACGCGCAACAAGCCGACGGGCCGCTGGTTTCTCATCGCGGGCGAACAGCACCACCTCGACGCAAAGGTCTTCAACGCCGCATTCAATGTTGGTGGTGGCGGTGGCCGAGTTGTCTTCGGATCGGGCGTGCTGCCATACGCAACCGGCGCTGCGTTGAGCGTCGACATCGACAACTCTCAGGCGCCGTGGCGCGAAGCGTGGAAGAAGACTCCGACCGCGCCTGTCGTTGCGTCGGCAGTGCCCGAGTGGCCGAGCGGCCTGAAGACGACACTTCTCGCGAAGTATCCGCCGAAACCAGGACCGACCGACGTGGCGTGCATGATTTGGCATTTGGGGAGAATGCAAAATCGGCGATCTACTCGGCTGCTATGAGGCGGGCGGCGTACACCACCGGATGTGGATCCCGCACATGGCCACCTATTTCATACTGTGCAACGGCGTGGAATACTGCGAGCATGGAGGCCGACTACGTCGGTGCTCTCCAGCGGAAACGCACGGTGCAGCGCCCCGTCAAGAAGCTCCACGGCCTCGGCTCCGTCGTCACCGTCGGCGCTGCCGAGTAGGGAAGTTTCGTGCCCCATCACGGCCCCGTCCTTCGCCGCATCCCAATGGCTGCAGAGTGGAGCTGTGACGATCTCGACGTCCGAATGCTGTTGATCGAACGCTACCTTCGCGTCGCGCGAACGTACGGTCGTTGTGGGGAAGGTACTGGGGCAACGCTACGGTCACCTGGCGCCGCTCCGCCGAGGGATCTGCTGGCGATGCGACCGGCGCCGCTCGTGCTGCGCAGAGACGGCTGGCGTTCCGAAGCCCCGGCCGCACGCCAGCGCTATGGCGCGCAGCAGCGCAAGCGGGACGATCTGGCGCACGGCGTCACCCATCCGGGGAAGGTGGCATTGATGCCGCGCCGACGGTCCTGCAGGAGGTGGTCCTGGGCCCCGCGGTGAGGCATCGCTGATGGGAAGGAGCGCGTATGATGAGTCCCGTGAAGGTTTTCAGAGAGCTTCTTGTCCGTGGAGATTCGACGTCGATCGTGGAGGCGCGGCGACGGTTGTCCGCGCTTGCCCCGACGTCCGTGTGGGCCAGAGACGATCTGATCGTGACACAAGTCGGCACCGACGCCACGGCGTTCAGATACCTCGGGCCTCGTGTGCCCCAGGCATTCGTCTGGCTCACGTGGGAACACGACGACGCCGAGGTCTCGAATATCGTCCCGGCCACAGCGGGCAGTCTTAGTTACGACGAATACAACCTCATCGCCCAGTTGTTCGCGGACGACGTGCTCCATCCAACGCTCGACGGGATCGCCAAGGTGCACGTCGACTTGGGAGCATCGGACAAGCACATCGACGACCTCGTCAGCCAAGACACGGCCGCCGCGCTACGAACGTTCTCACACGCAGCGAACAAGTCGACGGGAGCGTCGCACCCGAACGACGCCGAGCGATGGAATCGCTTCCTCATCCATGCGCACACGGGGAGAGAGCGCCTTGATCCCGAGATGCTCCACCGGTGGCTCTCCGAGGACGAGGGGTGGGACGACGACAAGGGGAGCAGCCTCGCGATCCAGTACGAGCAGGGTCGAGAGCTCCTGCGACAGTACGACGAGGAGAGGAAGAAACCGTAGTGGCTGTCGCGCCCGTTGCCCAGGCCGCGCGGACGGCCGCTGGCGGCATCCCCATCCTCTTTCTCGACACGTGTGCGCTGCTTGAGATCATTCGTTTCGCGCAGAGGCCAAGGCCCAGGTTGCAGGCCGACATCGAGGCCGCCAGTGGTGCCCGCGCGGCGCAGAGCGCAACGCTGCCACGGCTCCTCGTGGTGACGGCCGAGCTCGTCCGGGATGAGTGGCTTCGGAATCAAGATGTCCTCACCGAAGTGGAAGCCCACGTGCGAGACGTGCAGGACCATGCGGACCGCGTCGTCGCGAGCGGGACGTACCTAGGGCGCTCAATTGCCGCCCCCCTCGCGTTGCCGGCGCTCAGGATCCCGGCCGCCCTTCATACGTTGGCGGGCGACCTCTTGGCGGATGCTGTGGAGATCGCGAGCTCACCGGCGATCGACGGGGCAGCGTTCCGGCGCCAGCTGGCGGGCCGAGGGCCGGCACGTAGGGGCAAAGACTGCCTCGGCGACTGCGTCATCGCGGAGACGCTCCTCGAGTTCGCGGCGGCCGTGCGGCCAGCGGGACGGAGACCGCTCGTCTTCCTGACCTACAACACGAACGATTTCACAAGCGGCGGGGCAATGCCCCACTCCGATTTTGCCGCTGATTTCAACAGGCTAGGTATTCAGCTCGTGACCAAGTGGAACTGGGCGGCTCATTCCCTGGGCATCTGACTACGATTCCGCCATCTTGCGGCGCACGGTGACGGATAGGATCGGAATGAGGGACGCGAATTGGTTCGACCGCACGGACGACGAGGGCGTCGACAACGGTCGGGTCGTGTAGGGCGCGGCGCGCGCTTGTGGTCCACCGCGACCGACCTTTCCTGTACACTTCTCGATGGTGGGGCCCTCGCGCGAACACCTGGTCGAGCGCTTCCCCGCGACGCACGGCAGTCGCTACGAAGTCCTTCATCCGCTCGGCGAGGGGGCCCGCGGGCTTCACATTTCGAGGCTTCGACTGGAGAAGATCCCGAAAGAGCGAAGCTTGTGCGGTGCTCCACATAAGCTTCGCTGTCTCGGGATCGTTACCAACTCCTCGGCGAGGCCGAGTCTCCTGGCTCGCCCTCCGTGCACCTACACCAGGCCTACACGAGTATCCCTCGAGTCCGGCGGGGAGGCGAGGGCGGGCGATTCGGAAGCGCCACGGGACGAGCAGTGCGATCAAGCCTGAGAGCGGAGCTCATCCCCTCGCACTTCAGAAGGCAGGCGATATCGAGAGGGTGGTGACCACCCTGGAAACGGCCCTGCGACTGGGCATCGGACGAAGAGGGGAGGCCGGGCGGAACCAACCCCTCTTCTCGAGCATTTCGCGTCAGGTCGCATTAGCACTCTCAACCTGCGACCTTCCTACGATCGAAACGATCGAGGCGCCGGCGGCCAGAGGCGCACGAAACGGATAAGGCTACTGCTACGCTGATGCTGGCGCGGTGTTCGTGTTCTCCGTCGGGGCGAACCTCTCCGAACACGACTGAGGGGACCTTCGATCCTGTCCCGATTCGACATAGTTTGCTCTCCCCCCTCCCGCCGCCTAACCTGGCACCGGCGTCCTTGAACCAAGTGTGTGGGGCCACCGGACCCAGACGTCCCAGGGCTGGTTGCACACTCTGGTCGCGTCAGGCGGCGGGGTGTCGCACGCGATCGTCGGTGAGAAGACCGCCGGAAGCAGTCGATGGCGGACGCCCCCGCATGCCTCGATTCCGTACAATCCTAAAGTCAGAGTGCGACCCTCCGTTCATTGCAAGCGGACCGATACGCGGTCTCTCGACTCTCGCTCGGGCGTCCCCGGATTGGCGCGGGAACTCATGACAAGAAAGGGGGCGTCGTGAGGCGCCCGACGACATGCCGATGAAGATTCGGACCGACCGCGACAACTCCCTTCATCTGCTCGGCTCAATCTGCGCATCCTTTCGTTGGAGCAACACCTTCGTCAGTAGGTGGACGCGCGAGTCAATCAACGATTCAAACGAGCCACGAAGTACGAACCGACAGTCCTCAATAGCACTGAGGAGCGTTGCGCTCCTTGGCGCCACAACCATGAGTCTCGCGGCTCTTTCGTCGTGTGGTGGCGGCCTTGGCACACTTCCCACAAGCGATCCGATGGCACAGACGACGATCGGACGACATCGATGCCAGGTCGGCAACAGGGAGAACGACCGACCGTTTGTTGTCGAGTGGGACGCCACCGACCTGGCGAGCTTCGAGGCACGAGCGCATCGTGACGTCGTGTTCGTGAAAGTGAACGGATGCGACCTGAGGATCCTGGATTGCCGCGACGACGGCGTCCCGGGGCGCTACGGGACCTACGGAACTCCGCAATGGACCAGCGGTTCGGTCGAGGGCTTCGACGTTCACAACGAAGGCGATCTGTACACGCGCCTGCCGCTGGGCGTTGCATCATTATCGGCGCAGGTTCACGCCGGGCAAACGCTTCACCTGAAGTACTTTGTGAGCGGGACAACCTCGTCGACCCGTAACCTTTTGTACCGAGGTGACATCGCGTCAAACGCCCTGTGTGAAAGTGCAACCCACTTTGTGGCGTCGTTCGATCTGGGTGCATTTGAGATCACGGCCTCACAGCATGGTATCGATGCCGTAGCCGTGGGAATGGGAAACTCACGCGGCGGTGGAGGTCTCTCGAACGATTCGTCACGATTGCGCCAGGCCGGTAGCCTCGCAAGTTGCACCGCCGACACTGCGAAAGACTTGTCCCGTTGCAAGGCGCCCATTCGTCTCCAGCTACGCGCCATCACGGAGTCGGACGCTCCGGACAAGCCATTGGCGGTACTAACGACCCAAAACGATGCCCTTGCGTCTCGAGAGAGTATGGAGGCGCTTGTTGAGTCCGCGGGCGCAAAGGCAAGGGGCAAGGACGGCATGGCGTGCCTGGCAGACCTCGACCGCGCCGCGCAACTTGATTCGGCGAAGGACTTAGACCCAAAGCGG
>JBEKXD010000107.1:0-13650 GCA_049512415.1 Polyangiaceae bacterium | reverse complement strand
TGAGCAGGGATGCGTTCACCCCGAGCAGGGATGCGTCCGCCCCGAGCAGGGATGCGTCCGCCCCGAGCAGGGATGCGTCCGCCCCGAGCAGGGATGCGTCCGCCCCGAGCAGGGATGCGTCCACCCCGAGCAGGGATGCGTCCACCCCGGGCAGGGATGCGTTCACCCCGAGCAGGGATGGGTTCGCCCTGAGCAGGGATGCGTTCACGCCCTCGCCCCCACTCGCGACCCCGCCCCCGACCGCGACCCCGGGCCTTCGACGTCACCTCGCCGTCTGTGCGATCCACTCGACCACGTCATCGTGGAGATCCTGGGGCTGAGTGATCGCCACCATATGGCCGCTGCTCGTGTACGGAGGAAAGCGGACGTCTGCCGACGGACTGCCGCCGTCCGTCATCGCAAAGGTCACCGTGAATCCTCCTGGGCGCGCGACGCCGGAGTCCGGCACCGGGTCGGTCGCGACGGTGTCGCTCGTATGCGCCGCAATGAGCGCGGGAATGGCGGGCGAATAGATGACTGCGTCGTAGCGCGCATTCGTGATGAACGTGCTCACCCCGGCTTGGAGATTGGAAAGAAACTCGTCTCCGGAACCGACCTGCGAGTAAATGACGTCGAAGGGCGTCGCGCACGCCGAAGAAGGCTCCATCACGTAGTCATCTTGCGGTCGCAGCGGTCCGACGAGTGCGGCGAGGGCGGTGTTCGCGGCCGGCATTCCGTTCTCCGGGTCCGCGGGCAGAATCCGGAATGCGGTGGTCCGCGCCGATGGACCCAATCGTGGAATCGCCCTCGGATCCTGAGTCAGGAGAAGCGTTGCGTTGCTCGCCTCCGAGAGTGCGGTAGCGGCTGCCTTGTCGAGTCCGTCGGACCACCCCGCATCCTTTTGAATATCGTAGGGGTCGAGAAATAGGGGCCCCGCCGCGAAGTACGGGGCGAGGTACGGGTCGCTCCCGATCAGCGATTGCTCCTCGTCATATTGCACATCCCCCGCGACGAGCGGTTGAATGAACACCGCCCTGCCGAACTGGGTCTTGGCGAGGGCGACGTCGATCGTGGTTCCCGCTTCGGACGGGAAGATGGCGTCGTAATGGGCCTGAATCTCAGCTTGAAGGGACGAGTCTGCCCGCGCCGCTTCGGTCGTGTACCTCAACAGAAGGTCGAGTATGTAGGTCCCGCGCGTGCCTCCGTAGCTTTCGCCGACGAGGATGACGGGGGCTGCCTGCAGGGCCGGGTGCGCGTCGAGGAATCGCAGAATCGTGCGAACGAAGTCCGCCGCGTCTTCGACGGGAGCGAACGTGCACGGACCGCCGTCGGAGTCCACTCCGTAGGTTCCTCCCTCCATCGCGAGCCAATCCAGGCCCCCGTCGGGGTCGAGTCCATAGGAAAACCCGACCTGGCGCTCGTCGATGTAGAGCAGATTGGCGAACGAGGTCCAACTCGCGGGATTGAGCGTCGGGCCGGCGTCGGGATTGGCCTGGTCGAGCGTGTAGCGCGCAGTGCCGTACGAGAGCAATCCGAGCGACGTAGCGAACCCCGGGCCCCCGTTGAAGAAGACCGCCAGCGGCTTCTGAGCCGGCTCGCTGTCGGCCACCTCGAAGACGTAGAACATGCGCGCTGGATAGGTCGCTGCGGTGTTCTGACGGGGCACGTCGATGAAGCCGACTTCGTCCGTGAGCGTCGAGCTCGCGTCGCCGGCATCTGCTTGCGAATTTCCCGTCGCGTCCTCCCCACTCACCGTCGCGTCGCGCCCTTCGGCGGCTTCGTCGCCGACCGTGGAATCCGGCTGGACCGCGGCGTCTCCAGGCGCGGTCCCATCCGTGCCGTCGGCCGCGTTGGCATCGGCCGGCTCCGATGCATCCGCATGGGCATCCGTCGCCGCGTCCACCGCCGCGTCGACGGATCCCTCCCCGCCGGCGTCGATGGGAATGGAGGCATCGTTGCCGAGGGTTGCCTCGCTGCTGGCGTCGGCGGCGGAATCGCTGGCCGCGTCCGATGCGCCGTCCTGGGAGGCATCGCCGCTGGCCTCCACCGTCTCCGCGCCGTCGGCGTCCGCGGCGTCCGCTCGCGCATCCGCCGCCGCTTCGAACGGCTCGGAAGTCTCGTTCGACGCGTCGGCCGAAATTGCGGCGTCGCTCGCCGCGCTCGAAGTCCCGTTGTCCCCTCCGGAGCACCCAGTCAAAAGCACGAGAAAGGTGGCGACGACGACAAGGGTCGGAGTCCGTGATGGTAAGCGCATGATAAAGTCCCCGTGGTTTTTGGCAGTCCCCGGCGGCGGACGCCCACCGTGGCTATGGCCGTAGTCTAGAACGCCTGTCACTGACCCCCTGGCGGTTGCCGCACTTCGAGCTCGCCTCCGCCCCGGCGTCATTTCTCCGTGCTACACGCGATCGCATGGACGTCGCAAGGCCCCGACGTATTCAACCGCCTCCGCTCCGATGAACCGCATTGCGCAAGGCTGCCCTGGCAGTAGTGAGGAGAGGTGGGGCCTCGGCGCCGCCGCCGTCGGGCGCGCTTTGGCCGCCAGATTCCAAGACCTCCTCGTCGGACTCCGCGCCTCTCAGTTCCGCCCGGTCCGCTCATGTGGTACATGCCTCCGGCCATGACCGAAATCACCTCCGTTTTCGCGCGCAGCATCCTCGATTCCCGCGGCAACCCCACGGTCGAGGTCGAAGTCCAGACCGAATCCGGAGGCCGCGGCCGCGCTGCGGTTCCGAGCGGAGCCTCGACGGGGGAGCACGAGGCGCTCGAGCTGCGCGACGGGGACAAGAAGAAGTGGCTGGGCAAGGGCGTCGAGAAGGCCGTCGACAACGTGAACAAGACCCTGGGGCCCTCGGTGATCGGGATGGACGCGCTCGAGCAGGTGGCCCTCGATACCGTGCTGCGCGACGCGGACGGAACTCCCAACAAGAGCAAGATGGGAGCGAACGCCATCCTGGGCGTCTCGCTCGCCGTGGCCCGCGCCGCGGCCGATGCCCTCCAGCTCCCGCTTTACCGGTATCTCGGGGGCGTGCAGGCGCGCGTTCTTCCGACGCCGCTCATGAACATCGTCAACGGTGGCGTTCACGCGGACAGCGGCCTGGAGATCCAGGAGTTTATGATCGTTCCGCGCGGTCTTCCGACGTTCGAAGAGGCGCTCCGGGCGGGCACGGAGGTCTTCCACACGCTAAAGAAGCTTCTCAAGGATAAGGGACATACGGTGTCCGTCGGGGACGAGGGCGGCTTCGCCCCGAAGCTCACCTCGAACGAGGAGGCGATCCAGTTCGTCATGCGCGCCATCGAGGGTGCGGGGTACAAGCCCGGGGACGATGTCGCGATCGCGCTCGACTGTGCGGCCAGTGAGTTCTTCGACAAATCGACCGGCAACTATACCTTCGACAAGAAGACCATCTCGCGCGACGCGCTCATTGCCATATACGACCAACTTTCGTCGAAGTATCCGATCGTGTCGATCGAGGACGGGTGTTCAGAGGACGATTGGGATGGCTGGAAGCTTCTCACCCAGAAAGTGGGCGCTCGAGTCCAGCTCGTCGGCGACGACCTCTTCGTGACGAACGTCGAGCGCCTGCGCCGCGGCATCGAGTCGCACACGGCCAACGCGATCCTCATCAAGCTCAACCAAATCGGCTCGCTCACCGAGACCCTCGACTGCATTCGCCTCGCGTCGGACAGCGGGTATCGGTCGATCATCAGCCACCGCTCGGGCGAGACGGAGGACGCCTTCATCGCGGACCTCGCCGTCGCCACCAACGCGGGTCAGATCAAGACCGGAAGCTTGTCTCGCTCGGACCGCGTGGCCAAGTATAACCAACTGCTCCGAATCGAGTCGGAACTCGGCGCCGCCGCGATCTACGCGGGGCGGGCGCCCTTCGTTCGCGGCTGAGGCGCGAAACGTGGGCCGTCCCGATATGCTCGGGATGGCCGGTCCGTTCCGGTTGAGGAGCTCTCATGGCTAAATCACAAGTCGCTGTCGTCAAGTGCGCCCCAGAGAAGGTACTCGGGGATATCTCCAGAGCGTGTGAGCTCGGCGGGCTGAAACAAGCCCTGGCCTCAGGGTCGACGACGATCCTCAAGGACAACATCTCTTGGCACTACCCATTTCCAGCGGCGAATACGACGCCCTGGCAGATGGAAGGAACGATCCAAGCGCTCCGAGCCGCCGGGCTTTCGGACATCACGTGCGTGCAGAATAAGACAGTGGTGACCAATGCCTTCAAGGGCGAGGACCTCAACCACTACGTGCCGCTCTTCAAGAAGTACCAAGTGCCCGTGCTCTACAATTTCAAAGAGACGGACATGAAATGGGTGGCCTATCGGCCCAAGGCGCGGATGCACGTGCTCGACAAGGTCTTCCCCGAAGGGATTCACATCCCCGACTACTTCCAGGGCAAGAACATCGTCCATCTGCCGACGATGAAGTGCCATATTTATACGACGACGACCGGGGCCATGAAGAACGCTTTCGGCGGGCTCCTCGCCACCAAGCGCCACTACACGCACTCGTGGATTCACCGGACTCTGGTCGACCTTCTCGCGATTCAGAAAGAGATCCACTCGGGCCTCTTCGCCGTCATGGACGGGACGACCGCGGGCAACGGTCCCGGGCCTCGAACGATGTTGCCCGTGGTCAAGAACTTCATGCTCGCGAGCTCAGACCAGGTCGCGATCGATGCGGTGGCCGCGAAGATGATGGGCTTCGATCCGATGTCGCTCGAGTACATTCGCGTCGCCCACGAGGACGGCCTGGGGGTAGGCGATCCGCGCGACATCGAAGTCGTCGGCGAGGACATCTCGGGCGAGTCCTGGGGCTTTCACGTGGGAGACAACCTCGCGAGCCATGCCGGGGATGTCTTCTGGTTCGGCCCTCTCAAGGGCGCCCAGAAGCTCTTCTTCCATACGCCCCTCGTCAACATGTTCATCTTCGCGAGCGAGGCGTATCACGACTACTATCGCTGGCCGCTCAAGGACCGCCGCACGTTCGAGACCTGGAAGCAGGAGACGACGTGGGGGCGCCTCTTCGAAACGTACGCGAGCGGGGCGAGCGGCGTGCCGGTAGCGCAAGGTGTGACCTAATCTTCCGCGGAGACCGCGGGCGGCCCTCCGGGAGGCTCGCAGGTGTAAACTGGCCGGTGCGCGATGAAGACGCTCGACCAGATGCTCCACGAGCTCGTCCGGCCGGAGGTCACCGAGTTCGCGCTGCTCAGCGACCGGCTTCCGTGCGTCCGGGTGGGCGACACGTACGAGCCCGTCGACGACCGCGCGCGGTCGACCGAGGCGATCCTGGAGATTCTCGTCCGCCTCGGTGGAAGTCGCTACGTCGACGCGCTCGAAACGGAGCCGGCGAAGTGGACAGCGTCTGTCACGGGCGTCGGGTCGGTCCGGGTTCATGCGATCATGCGCGGAGGGCGAGTCCAGGCTCGGTTCACCATCGTGAAGAGAGCTCCCGCGGAGACGGTCCGAGCGGCGCTGTCGCTTCCGGCCCCATCGACCCCGCGATCCGGGGGGGCTCTGGGCGCGGTCTCGAGCCCGTCCGGTGGCCGATTCGAAGAGGTGGCGTCCATCCCCGCGGCGGGGGCTTCGTTCGATGCTCCTAATGGCCGTCCGGGCGGGCGGGTCGGCATGGTGCCCCCGGGCATGTCGACCGGGGACTCCTTCGACGCTCGGTCGAGCCAGCCCGGCGATCCGCAGGAGCCGCGGACGCTCTCCAGCATGCTGCACACGGCGCTGTCTCGCGCCGCCGTGGATGTCACGGCGTCACCGGCTCCGGGACCGCCTCTCGCCCCGAGCCCCGTCGATCCGATCCTGGCGAGTGCTCGCGACGAGAAGGCGAGCGACGTTCACATCGTGGCGGGGCGCCCCGTTCTGCTCCGTCTTCGAGGCGAGCTCGTGTCCCGCGGATCGCCGGTAGCTCCGTCGGCGGCGGAGGCGATGCTCGTGCCGCTCGTGCCCCCGCGCCTTCGCGCCCTGCTCGACGGACACGGAGCCTGCGACTTCGCGCTCGATCGCGGGGAGGCCCTCGGCCGCTTTCGCGTCAACGTCGCTCGGCAGCGCACCGGGTATAAGGGGTGCTTCCGTCGCATTCCAGCCGAAGTTCCCACCCTCGGGTCCCTCGGGCTTCCGCAGGAGATCGCCCGCGCCCTGGCCCACCATCAAGGGCTCGTCGTCATCACCGGACCGACCGGTCACGGCAAGACGACCACTCTGGCGGCCGTCGTCGATATCATCAACCGGGACGCGGCCCACCACGTCGTCACGGTCGAGGACCCGGTCGAGTTCGTGCACACGTGCAAGCGGGCGCTCATCAGCCAGCGTGAGGTGGGGACGCACACGGCGTCGTTCCAATCGGCCCTCAAGGCGGCATTGCGCGAGGACCCCGACGTCATCGTGGTGGGCGAGCTGCGGGATACGGAGACCGTGCGGATGGCGCTGGCGGCGAGCGAGACGGGTCACCTGGTGCTCGGGACGATGAACACTCCGAGCGCCGCGAAAACCATAGACCGGATCATCGACCTCTTTCCGCCCGCCGACCAAGGTCAGGTGCGCATGACGCTCGCGGGGGGGCTTCACCTCGTCGTCAGCCAGCGCCTCCTGCCGGCGGCCGAGGGTCGAGGCATGGTCGCCGCCGTCGAGCTTCTGCCGGGTTCCATAGCGCTCTGGAACCTGATTCGCGAAGGCAAGACGTACCAGATACCGAGCGTGCAGCAGCGGGGCCGCGCTCACGGTGTCGTGCGACTCGACGACTCGCTGGCGGAGCTCGTCAAGTCCGGACGGGTGACGCGCGAAATCGCTCTTGCGAATGCGGAGAACCCGGACGAGCTCGAAGCGGTCTTGGCGGGCAAGCGAATGGTTGCGCCCATGCTCTCGCGACCCGCGCCAGCCCCGGAGTCGGCTGGGATTCTGGGCCTGGCAGGTCAGATCCTCGGCAAGCGGGGGCCGTGACGTGGCGCGCATCGACCGACTGTTCGACGCGCTTCTCGAAGCGGGCGGCAGCGACTTGCACCTTGGGATTGCCTATCCGCCGACGATGCGCTTGCGCGGGGATCTCGTGGCCGTTCGCAAAGAGGCGGTCTTGGCCCCCGAGATGGACGAGCTCTTGATGGAGATTGTGACCGAGGAGCAAGCGCGGACCCTTCGCGAAGATCTGGACCTGGATTTCGCCTACTCCTACGGCGACAAGGCGCGCTTTCGCGCGAATTACTTTTACAAGACGACGGGGCTCGCCGCCGTGTTTCGAATGATTCCCACCCGAGTGCTGTCTCTCGAAGATCTTCGCTGTCCGATGTCGCTCCGCAAGCTGGCCGAGCGCCGCTCCGGGCTCGTCCTGGTGACGGGGCCCACCGGGTCTGGGAAGTCGACGACTCTCGCGGCCATGATCGACCACATCAACCGAACGCGCGCCTGTCACGTCCTCACGATCGAAGATCCCGTCGAGTTCGTGCACACGTCCAACATGGCCCAGGTCACCCATCGCGAGATCGGCACCCACGCGTCGTCGTACGTGCACGCGATCCGCAGCGCGGGCAGGGAGGACCCCGACGTGATTCTCATCGGCGAGCTTCGGACCAACGAAACGATGAAGCTTGCCCTTCAGCTCGCGAGCTTCGGCATTCTCGTATTCGCCACCGTCCACACGAACAGCGCCGCGGCGACGATCGACCGCATCGTCAACGCGTTTCCTGCCGACGAACAGCCGCAGGTGCGCGGGATGCTGGGCGATGCGCTGGCGGGCATCGTGGCGCAGCAGCTGTTGCGCTCCGCCGACGGCAAGCGCCGGATCGCGGCTCACGAGGTTCTCATCGGCTCGCCGGCCCTGGCTTCGCTCATTCGCGAAGGAAAGACCTTCCAGGTGCCGAGTCTCATTCAGGGCGGCCAGAGCCAGGGCATGCAGACTCTTGATATGGCCTTGGAGCGGCTCGTCCGCGCGAAGGAGATCACGGCCGAGACCGCGATCGAGAAGGCGAGCGACAAGGAGAGCTTTGCGAGGGCCGTCAAGCCGCCGCCGCAGGCGTGACGAACGACGGCGTGCGCGTCGGCAGCGCGCGAATCCCCTCTCAGGGGTGCGACTGCCCCAAGAGCTGCTCGGGATTGTCGTAACGCCAAATGTGCTTGATCTTGCCATCGCGGATTTCGCAGATATCCACGAGCTCCATACGAATCACCTTATCGCGCTGGAAAGGAATCCAGCCGAGCGGGCCGAGTTGCTCTCCCGCGATGAAGTACTCGACGATCGCGAAGGGTCCGACGGCCCACGCGTTGGAAATGGTCGTATCGAGTTGGCCTATCGACCTGTGCATGAACGTGTAATAGGCCTTCAGTCCATCGGCGCCCCGGGCGGGCTGCGCAGCCTCGAGCGTGGTGAGCTCCACGTCGCCCGTCGCGGCTCCAACGAACTCGGCTTCCTTGCGGTTCTCGAAGGCGTCCAGCCATGCCCGGACTTGCGAGATTTCGCCCAGCTCCATCGCCGACGGCTTGTCGGCCTGCTCGAGCGTCTCGACGGGCCCGACGGGGACGGACGGAGCCGACAGGGAGAGAAGGCTCTTGGCCCCGACGCCGAGCTGCGCCTTGATGATAGCGACGTCGACGTAGACGTGGGCATCGGTGATGCGCCCGTCGTCTTGCGTCCAGAGGAGCGTGAGCCCTCTGAAGGCGACGGCCTTGTGGGTGGCGGCGACGCCCCCGTACTCTCGGGCCTGCGTCCCGGTCAGCGTCCACTCGATGGTCTGCTCGCGCGGCGTGCGCCACACGCGACTGGCCGTTATATGCCGGTCATCGAAGGCCCCGAAGAGTTCGTCGTGTGCGCGGACGACGGGCCTCTGCCCATGGACATCTGGCATTCCTGGTCCGGCGAAGTGCGCGTCGTCGTCTAGGAGCGGACCGAGCTCGGAGAAATCGGGCGACGCGAGGGCACGGACGTACGCCTCGGCCAGCGCGCGCTCCTTCGCGGACACGATGTCTACGCCGGCGTCCGGCGCGGGACGCATGTCGAGCGACGGCCAGTTCACGGGTGGCGGCGGCGGGAGTGCGACCGTCTCGCCCGTGCAGGCGAGGAACGCGGTGGCCATGGCAAGGACGATGGATGGATGAGGACGCATCGCTTTGGCAATCTCCGATCGGTTCAAAACGCGTAGCCCACGGAGAGGAGCAGTCGCGGAAGGACAGTGCTGTTCGCGACGATGGAAGCCGGCAGCTGCTGATCCGGGATGGACTTACTGGGCGTCGAGTACTGCACGCCGGCGCCCACGCTCACGGCAACCGTGTCGGCGATGAGCGCTTCGAATCCAGCGTCCGCCGCGACACCGAAGTCGACGAAGGATGTCTGGCTCCCGTTGCCCGCGGTCGCCGTGATCGAGGCGAGAAGCAGCGACGGGCCGAGGAAAAATCCGCGGGGCCCTCCCCTGTCGAAGTAGTAGCGATACCCGAGCTCGCCGCCGAATCCTTTGAACGTCTGGCTGAGGACATTCAGCGTCACCTGATTGCCATTCGCGTCCGTGATAGGGTTGCCGTTGGCATCGATGCTCGTGGCGTACCCGGCCGTGCTCGCCCACGTGTAAAACGGACTGAGGACCAGCGCGTGATGGTCCCGGGGCGCCACGACGACGCTGAGGCTGAACCTGTCGATGACCAGCGCCAGGGGGTTCCATTCGACTGTCAGCAGCCGGTGGGCCGGGGCCGCGTCGTGGAGGGAGACATCGACTGGAGACGTCGACTCCGTCGCGGTGGCGCGCGCCGGGGACGTGACCGTGGCGCCAACGAGCACGCCGGCGAGCATGCGAACGAGCATCAATCGGAGTGGCGTTCGAGTCATGGGTGGGTTCTCTGGCAAGGTCTGTGCTAGCTCGCCGTGTATGCGTTTACGGCTCTTGCTGTTGGTCTTTCTCGCGGTCTCGTCAATGGGTCGGAATCTAGCGGCGGCCGATGACGGGGGTGACGAGGGCGGGGCTTCTGACGCCTCGGATTCGTACGTTATTGCATGCGACGGAGGGCTTTGCGACACCCTGCAAGGCCGCCCGACGTGTGCTGTTTCGCAGCGGTCGGTTGGCCGACGAGGCACCGAATCTTCCTCGTTCTGGGGCCTCTCGGCGGCCGGCTTGGCGGTCGCGAGCCGCGCGGCGCGCCGCAGGTCACCGGGGCGAGTCGCCCCGGATCCGAAGGGCGGGCGTACCTGGCTGCCCCACCGAGCGAAGAGCTGACAATGTGTCACCGGAGCTCGCGTCCGGCGGGCACACACCGTCAGGTTGTCCAGCGTCGCGGCCAGAAGCGCTCCTCGGCGCCGCGCGCGGGATCGACGGCGTGCTATCCGCGACGGAGCGGGCCTCGTGGTCTCGGCGAATGCCAATGAGTGAGACGGATCCCACAAGGGTAGGCACGTTGGTGTGCCGGTTGCTTGGAGAAAGCCTCGTCATGATGTCGGTTCGAACTCTGATCTTCATCGCTCTCCTTGCCGCAGCGACGACATCCATGGGCGGCGTTGCGAGGGCGGAGAGCCCGGTTCCGGCGGCGACGGAGCTACCGGCCGCGCTGTCGCTCGACGAAGCGCTCCACATCTTCCGAACTCGCGGTCTCGAGCTTCTCATCGCCGAAGCGAACGTCCGAAGCGTCGAGGGCTCGGTCAAGGTCGCGGGCGCGGTGCCGAACCCGGTGGTCGCCGCCAGTCTTGGCTACGCCTTCACGTACACGACCCACGACCCGAGCTGCGAGTACGCGGGGCCGACGGCGAGCCCGTCGAACTACGTGTCGTGCAGCAACACGGTCTGGAACGTAGGTGTCTCGGACTCGGCGGCCCTCGAGGACACGCTCTCGGGCAAACGCGACTTGCGACTCAAGGTGGCGCGCAATGCCTTGGCGTCCGCGAAGATGTCGCGCGCCGACGCAGAGCGAACGATCGCCTTCCAAGTCGAGTCGGCCTACCTGGGAGTTGCCCAAGCCGTTCTCGCCGCCAAGTTCGCCAAGGAGATGGCGGTCTCCAATACGACGCTTCTCGACAAGTTCCGAGTCAAGTACGCCTCGGGTGCGATCAACGACGGGGACCTGGCCCGCATCGAGACGCAGAAAGCGGAGGCCGACCAAGCCCTGGACACGGCGATGCAAGCTCTCCGACAATCGCGCGTCGCTCTGGCCTTTCTCGTGGGAGTTCGTGGCGAGGTGCCCGACTTCGACGTGGACACAAAGGTGCTCGACTATGCCGTGCCTTCGGCTCTGAGCCGCGTCACCGAGGTGGCTCTGCTTCGTCTGGCCTTCGAGCACCGTCCCGATCTGCTTGCGGCGGGATACACCCTGGCGTCCGCGGAGGCGCAACTCGCCCTGGTGAAGCGACAACAAATGCCGGATATCACCCTGTCGCTCAATTACGCGCAGGGCGGGTACGGTGGAAGCGGGACCAACGGTCCGACCCAGACCCCGATGTTCACCTTCGGAGTGTCGGCGCCACTGCCGGTCTTCTATCAACTTCAGGGCGAGCAGCGCCAGGCGGAGGCGCAGCTCGACTCGAACTCGCTTCAGCACGCCCAAGTTGTCAAGCAAGTCGTGAGTGACGTGGACAACGCGTACGCGGCATTCCGCGGATCGCAGAGGCTCGTCAACCGAATGGAGCACGGCGACCCCGACGCCAAGGTGCGGCCGATTCTCGAGAGCGCCAAGGCCGCCCTCGACATCACGCGGCTGCAATACGAAAAGGGTGCGGCGAGCCTGTCGGACTTCCTTCTCGCGCTCCAGACGTACATCGCCACGAAAGTCGAATATTTCGGGGATCTGACCAATTACTGGACGGCCGTGTACCAGCTCGAGGAGGCCGCGGCCATCGAGCTCCACAGATAGAACCCGCCATCGAACTCGTACGGCGGGTCGCTACCGGGAGCCGCCTTCGAGACCAGACCCGGGCGACGGCGTCATGCCCTTGGCCTTGTCGCAGGCCTGGCTGGCCCCAGCCGCGCACACTCGCTGATAGAGGTCCTTTGCCTTCGCGGGGTCTTCGACCACGCCCGTGCCTCGCTCGTACATGAGCGCGAGATTGTAGCAACCTGTCGCCCAGCCCAGATCGCACGAGCGCTCGTACAAGCGCGCCGCCTGCCCGTCATCCTTTGTCACTCCGTGGGCGAACTCGTGCATCCGTCCAGCGAAGACGCAAGCCGAGGGGTCCCCCATGTCGCAAGCGCGATGGTAGATCCCGGTGGCCTTCGCTTCGTCCTTGTCGACTCCACGGCCCGACGCGTACGTCTCCGCCAGCATCCGGCATCGGTCGGCCGAGCCGCCGTCGCACTCGGCCTCGCACACGGACACATCCGAGCAGGTATTGGGGGCCACCCCTATTGCGATGACGCTCGCCGACGGCGCGGGTTGCTCTCGGGCTGAAGCAGGGCTCCGATCGCACGCCGCGCAGAGCGCACAAGCCACCAAAACTCCGAGCCTCACGAGGCCCGGCATAGCACGGGCCGCTTCGGAAGACGTCGGCGGGGCACTATGGCACTCGCCAGCCGGGCCCCTGGGCCAAAGCGCCCAAGGGCGAGCCTCGGCGCTTGCCCGCTGTGGAGAGCACGATGGCTCGGTTCCTGTGCCGACGACCGCAGCCCGGCGATGATGCGCGTGCGAGCACGCGCCACAACGCTGCAACGCCCCTGCCAGGGTGAAATAAGGGGACGATCTGGCTCCGGGCACATGCCTTGCGTTCAGACTTCGCGAGCCAGTGGGAGACAAGGGCAGGGGAGAGTTGCAGATGAAGATTCAGTTTCGTTGGAGTCCAGTCGCCGTCGTGCTCGCGGGTTTCTCGCTCGCCGGTTGCCAGAACTCGCGGGCAGGCACCCCGGCGGCCACCCCGATTGCACCGCCGGGCGAGGTCTGGCTTACGCCGAAGCAGGTGAAGGAAGCCAGCATTCAGGTCCAGAAAGTCGACGAGCAAGATGTCAATGACACCATCTTGACGAGCGGCCGCGTCACCCTCGACGACCTTCGATCGGCCCACGTGTTCTCGCCGGTGACCGGGCGCGTCGTGAAGATCGCAGCCGAGCTCGGCCAGCACGTCAAGAAGGGCGATCTGTTGGCGGTCATCGAGTCTCCTGACATCGGGAACGCCGTGAGCGACGTCCACAAGGCCGAGGCCGATCTCATCGCTTCGGAACACGACTTGAAGCGCAAGAAGCAGCTGTTCGAGGAGAAGGCCGGCAGCGCCGCGGACCTCGAGGCGTCCGAAGACAACTGGAGGAAATCGAAGGCCGAGCTGGAGCGCGCGCGCCAGAAGGAGGTCCTACTGCGTGTCGGCAACGTGGACGCCGTGACGCAGAGCTACTCGCTGACGTCGCCGATCGACGGAGAGGTGCTGCTCCGGAACATCAACCCCGGCATCGAGGTGCAAGGCCAGTACAGCGGGGGAGCGAACCAGGAGCTTTTCACAATAGGCCAACTCGACAAAGTCTGGATGCTCGGCGACCTCTACGAGATGGACCTCGCTCGCGTTCACGTCGGGACGACCGCAACCGTCAGCGTGGTCGCGTACCCCAACAAGGTCTACAGGGGAATCGTGGACTGGGTGAGTGGCACGCTGGATCCAGGAACACGAACTGCGAAGGTGCGCTGCACGTTCGATAATCCGGACAAGGAACTGCGGCCGGAGATGTACGCGACGGTGGAGATCTCGGTCGACCGCAGGCGTGCGCTCGCCATTCC
>JBEKXD010000106.1:0-14201 GCA_049512415.1 Polyangiaceae bacterium | reverse complement strand
CGGGCGCCGCCCTTTGCTCGGCGGGGTCCCTTGGATCGGTTCCCCCGCGTCTTCGCTCCTACTACGGCGCTCCGACTTCTCGATGCCCATCCCGCCGCGCTTCGCGTTGGCTTCGCTTGGCGGTACCGCCGCAGTTCAACAGCCGAAGGTCTTCGACCCCGCCGGAGTCGGTGCGCCGAGGTCCCGGGCTGGCTGCCCTGCGCTTTGACGTCACCGATGATGCCTTCCGCCATGTGAACGGCGTCGGCCTCCGGGAACATAACGATCTCGGGACTCAATAGCTCGGCCCGCACGCCTGCTGTCTACGCTTCGTGACCACGGTCGCCCGTGATGCTGCACGGCCACGCAAGACTCGCTTCCGGCTGATGACCTCCATCCTGGCCGGTCGGGACTTTCACCCGCGGGTTGCTACGTGAGGTTTCCGCTCGATGCCAACGGACAGACGCCCAGCCGTCAAGACGGTCCTTCGGGTATTCAAGCTGTACCTTCGCAGCACCGGCCTGAAGGAGCGCTCCTTCCACGCCCTGCGCCACTACTTCATCTCGGAACTGATGAGGGGAGGCGCGAGCGCCGAATCAGTACGCGTACTGGCCGGACACTCGACGCTCGAGATGACCCAGCGCTACGCGCACGTGGTCACGGCGGACCTACGGGCAGCTATCGACCGCCTCGGCAAATAGCCGCTGGGCAACTGGCGGGCAACGCACCCTCCGTCCTTCTCTTCTTTGCCATTTTCTCCGACAACTTCGCATACTTTGTCGGGGCGAGAGGATTTGAACCTCCGACTCCTCGGTCCCGAACCGAGTGCGCTACCAGGCTGCGCTACGCCCCGATCCGCCGACGAACGGTCGCGCTACGGCGAGCACTCGCGGCGGTTCGGCCCTTATGAAGGTCCAGAGGCGCTTCGTCAATGCGATTCGTCGCAATCCAGCGCGTTCTGCGCCGCTGTAATTTTGCTATCTGCTCAGGATTGCATCACATTAGGGCTTCGCGTCCCTTCCCTGAGCCTGTTCCGCGTGTTAAGTCACACTGTAACCAGTTCCTCGGAATTTCACAAAGAACGGAATGAACGGATGGCCCCGGCTCCTGCTTCGGCACAAACTCAACCATCGGCAACCCAGTCGGGGCCTGACCGCCCCCCCAGCTCAAGGAACGACACCATGGCGCCCGAACTCCCGGCGGTTCGAATCCTCATCGTGGATGACGACAAGGCCATCTGCGAGTACATGCAGACGCTACTTGAGCGCGATGGCTTTCAGGTCAAGACGCTCACGGACCCGACTGGAGTCGAAGAAGAGGTCCGCCACGGTGGCTACCATCTGATCATCTTGGACCTGATGATGCCCAAGCTCGACGGCATCGAGGTCCTGAGGCGCATTCGCAAGCTCGACAACGACGTCGCCGTCGTCATTTTCACGGGTTTCCCCAACCTCGAGAGCGCCGTTGCGTCGATGAAACTCGACGCAGTCGACTACATCAAGAAACCTTTCAACGTGGACGAGTTCCGAGAGGTCATTTCGCGCGTCATGCGCAAGAAGGGCCTCGCGCGAACGCCGGAGGAACAGCTCCACCGCGTCATCGGAGACACCATCCGGAACTTGCGCAAGGAGAAGGACCTCACTCTAAAGCAAATGTCGCGGCGAACGGGCCTCAGCGTCTCTCTCCTATCGCAGATAGAGCGCGCCGAATCGAGTGCGTCGATCTCGTCGCTCTACAAGATCGCGATCGCGCTGGAGTCCCGCATCCAGGACCTTTTCGGCGAATTCTAGCCAGGCCGTCGCGACGTTGCACGGCACCCGAGAGACAATCTGGCCTTTACAGAGGATGCAGGGGCCAGCATAATCGCGCGCCCCTTGCGGTAGTGAGGGTGGCACGATGCCGGAGTAGCTCAGATGGTTAGAGCGGGCGTTTCATACGCGCTAGGTCGGGGGTTCGATTCCCTTCTCCGGCACCGAAATCACTCAGGATTTCGACCGGCACGGCCACCGCGAGGGTCGAAACGTCACGGGCCGTGACGATTGCCGACATATCGGATACCACCGACCCTGACCCGGCGCCGGTGCGCCACTTGCGAGTGCCTCGTCGGAAAGGGTGCGGAAGTGCAGCAGTCGGAGTCGCCCGCATCGCGGCCGTGTGCATGACGTATCGCGCGTGAACCTTGGGATCGGAATGCGAGGCCAAGGTTGGGCGCTGGCCGCGTGCGCTCGGTGATCTTCGCGAGGTCCGTGCGCTGGCCTGGCCTCGTCGCTGGCACCTCAATCGGCTGCATGCGGTAGACTCCCGCACGGAACAAGTCGCGACGCAGGCGCTTCGCGAACGAAAGGCCGAGGGGCGACCGCGCTTCACCCGCTCGCTTGCCGCGCGTCACCGGAAACACCGGCCCGCTCGCAGGCTTGCCCGCACGCTCGCCATGCATGCAGGAACGGAGCGAGCGCCTCAGGGATCGCGAGGGACTGCGGCGTCCGCGTCTTCGCGGAAGAGTCGGTGGAGCACGCAAGGCGTCGTCCGAAGCGGATCGCGCACCCTCCCGTCAGCGACTCAATACGATGAGCGTGACCCCGTAGATGTCCTGAGAGAACGTCGCGGTCCACGAGGTACCGCTGGCGGTGGTCGAGTAGTAACAAAGCTCAGCGAACGTTGATCGTTCCCGTTCCCGGAATGTTGTTGACGGTAATGCTGACCTGCTTGGCAGTGGACGAATCCGCCGTTCCGCCCGCCACGTGGTTGTAGACGAGGACCTGAACCGCGCTGCCGTCGCTCGACACCGTCGCAACCGCGTTGACGCCGTCCGAGGTCGTCCCTCCAGTCGTCGAGACCGTGACGTCTCCCATCATATGCAGGAGCTGGAAGGCGTTGAACGCGGGCTTTGACTCTCCCGCGGAGCCCGCTGGACCGCCGACTCGAATCTGGGAATCCCCGGCGATCAAGCCCCTCGACGTGTGGAGGTACAACACGTCGTAAGCGCCATCCCCGCCCTGGAGCATCCACGACGGCTCGTTCCAGACCTCGAAGAACCAATTGTTGCGAACCTCGGCCGCGCCGTATCGCGTCTCGACGTGCTGCACGATCGCTGTCATGAAACTTTCCCAACTTGTCCAGTTGTTGGGAGTCGAGATATTGGGCGAAACATTATTATACCAAAGGTTCGTGAGAATCGCGGTCCCCGTCGTCGAACTTGCGAAGCCGGGGGGCGTAAAGCTGATTTCCATGACGGGGTGCATCCCAGCCGCGATGATCGCATCGTAGACCTGGTCGAAGTTGGTCCAGTCGTACGCCGCACCGCCCGTATTGTAGAGACCGATGTCGCTGTCGAGGATTCCATGAAAGCGAACGTGCTGGAAGCCGGCCTGGTCATGCCCCTTCTTGATCGCTGCCTGGGCGTTGCGCCCGTAGGCAGTGCCCAGCAGCGTGTGGGCGTGATCGCACGCAACGCCCGCGGAGCTCGTGCACGTCGACCACTGAACCGTGCAGGGGGTTACGCAGCGATTGGAGCGCTGACGCAGAGCTGCTTCGCGCGGGTGTGGTGCGTTCTGAAGAACGGCTTCAGGCACGTCGTGCAGGGAGTATGTTGCGACATCGTTGTTCCCCCACCAGTCCCGGCGGTTTCGCCGGGTCGGGGTTCCCATCATTGCAGTCTCTTCCTGCCCGTGAGCGGGCGGTGCTTCGCAGGCAGTGCTAGATACCGCTCGCAGGACGACACCGCGTGCCCGGCCATTCAGACCGTGACAACTACCGGCATCCACTGGAAACGCTCGAGTTCTTCGGCTTCAAACCGTCGCTTACGACGCTGGAGGTCGATCCCGGCGACGGCTGGTACACGGAGCTTCTTGCTCCCGCTCTGTCCGCCAAGGGCCGCCTGATCGTGACAACGGCTGATCCCAATGGACCCGCCGACCAACGAAGTACGCGGCTTTATCATCGAAGGATGATCTCGAACAGAACACCGGGGACTTTGGCGCGACAACGGAGGGACCTCACAGGATCGAATTCTCTTTGAGCAAAATCCGTGACTGATAACGGCTTGTCGTTTCGTCCGAGTGTTCGAGCGAAGGCGATCGGGCGGATCCGCGGGTCGCAGATCCAGTGAAGCGCGAGGTCTTTCGAATCCAAGTCGCGGACACGGCTGCCTTTTCCCAACACCACCGATCGCGCTCGCCGCGGCCGGAATTGCGGATCGCATTTTCCGCCGAGCCGATGGCGAAGAAGTCGTCGTGAAATTCGCCTCGGACCAGTACGGCGTACGCCGCGGTCAGGAACTCGTCGCGGTCGTTTGGCGGGGTACTGTCATGTGACAGGAGTGCTACTTTTTCCATGTCGAACTTCGCTAGGTTTCAACCCCCGCCAACACGATTTCGGTCGCGCCCCGTCCTGCAGGGCGCCCGGCCCGCCCGATCGTCTCGTCTGCCGCACGGAAGGCATGGTGCGTCCTTAGTTCCCGAGAAAACGAGCCGTTATCGTTGGTGAAAGGTCGTCAAGATGTCGGCAAGAGCGTTCTGCGAAAAGGCCATCGCGGCTCACGGACTTTGGAAGCAAAAGATGCGCAAGTGCATCGCCGGCGAGCTCAAACTCGACCCGCTGGAAGTCGAGAAGCCCAACGCGTGTGATTTCGGCAAGTGGCTGGAAACCGAGGGTCGAACGGAACTGAAGCCCGGCGACTTCTCTGCGATTCACGCGGCGCACGCGAACTTTCATCGCGTCGCCGCCGTCGCCGTTCGGGACCACGAATCCGGCCGAACTCTTGCGGTGCAGGGTTCCCTTGAGATTGGCGGGTCCTTCATGAATGCGAGCGTGGCCTTGACGGAACTTCTGGCCGCGGCGAGAGACGCGAGCCCGACGTAGGAGCGAGCCACCGGGGGCGTCGTCCCAGGCCTTCGACGACGCGTCGCCCGCACGCCAAGCGAACGCCAGGATCCGGCGGGACGGTTACTGCCTCTCCCTCTTCGACCTTCCAAGCTCGGCACGCCAGCCTTCTCCGGCACCCCGCTTCCTGGATCGTCATGGGCGAGCGAGGCGCAGTGCGCCGGACGCTCCTGCGTCTCCGACGTCTCGCCGTTTCGCCCGACGGCGCAGACCGATCGCCGCCATCAGACTTAGTACGATAGGGGCCACCGGCGTGCGGGACAGGCCACTGCGTCCAAGCCGGCAGCCATAGTCGGGGGGCGGAAACGGCGCTGGAACGGGTCCTCCGTCCCCTGCGTATGCGTTCGGGTCCTCACCGTTTTCGAGCTTCTGAATGTCACTCACTCCGTCTCCAGCGCTGCTCGTGTTAGAGGCCCTGTCATCGTCCAGCGCGGTGTCGAGGGACGCGTTGTCGTACGGAACGAGACCAAAGCCCTCCAAGGTCACCGCGAATGGCGTCGTCGCGGTGCCCGGCCCTGGCGTACCCACGTGACACACTGTGCATGCGGGAGTGTACGTAAGCCCCAAGTGCGCCTGAATCTCCGCCGGGAAACCCGGAGTAGCCCCGGCGCGCCTTGAAAGCAGTGTGGCCAACAGGGCGAAGGAGACGAGTGTTCGTCGGTCCATGACTACCTCACAGGAACGCGTGAAACTGCCCGAGGAGCGTCGTCACATTCGTGTTCGTAGAGCCAGACGCGAGGCTCTGCACGATCGCATCGGCTCGGACATCGACGTGCGGCGCAAAGAACCATTGGACGGTTCCCCAGGCCCCAACCGAAGGTGGGGACGCGGCGGGTCCGGACAGAGGCGCGTCGAGCAGCTCTCCGGTTGCGCCCACGTGAACCCCCTGCAATGGTTCGACGTCAATCTGGACCATCCCGGCCGTACCCGACGTGTTCGTCGCCCCCGCAAGGACCGTCGGGGGCTGCGACTCGAGCGTAAAAGCCCACTCGCTCGAGATGACCACAGGGCGCGCGGGCGACCAGCGACCGAAGACTCCGTGCGCTTGCCGCCAAAGGGGCGTCTGGAGGACTACATCGCGGTCAGCGTGCGTGATCAGGCTGTCAACGCCGACCGCCAGTCCAGTGATGGGAGCCCACTCGACGAAAGCCGAATACCCCCTCTCTCTATAAGCTGCGGGCGACAGCTGCATGTTGCCCAAGATGGCCAGCACCTCGCCCCGCAGCCCGGTTCCGTTGTACGCGAGCGAAATGCCGTCTTCCTGCGTCGCGTCCGTGTCGGTTCGTGTCTGGGTTCGCACCCAGAGCGTGTGCTCGATCGAACGGATTCCGAACGGCAGGTTCATCCGTCCGGCGCGCACCATCCACTGCTTGTCCTCGTCCAGATCCACTCCGACCCAGTGCACGCGAGATATCAAGTTCTCTTGACTCGAGTGGGTCAATGATGCCGGCAGGTCCCCGAGGGGCACGTAGCCGATCGAGCCGTTGACATGGAACCGATCGACCGACCACTGACCCTCCAGGTCGGCCTGCATCCAGATCAGCTGATCGGTTGCGGGCGATCGCGGCACTTCCATGTGCATCTGCATCACGCGGAAGTCGCCCCCGAGCAGCACTGACTCCGGAAGCTTGACCGCGCCAAACAGGAATTCCCCTACTGTTCCTGGCTCGTCCTTCGCTCCCTCGAACCCGTAGTGCGTTCGAAGGAGCACCTCGCTCTGCGCCCGACCGTACTCTGTAAGCAACCCGCCCCCTGACGGGTCGGCATGGCACATGTTGCATCCGGCGTACTCGTGACGAATCATCCAGGCGTACGCGCTGGCACGGCTCGACCAGGTGAACAGCACGCCGAACGCACACACAACAATTCCTACGCGCAACCACCCCAGCGAGACGCGTTGAATGTTCATGGACTCAGATAAACCTTTCAGGGGAACACGACCCGGCCGTGCGCGACCGGTTCCCACGCTCTTTGTGTGGCAGCTGCCTGAGTTGCCATCCCACTTCTCGCTCTCAGCGCGAAAGAGGGACGAACGGCCGTTGAGACGGAAGCATGTCGCACGCGACTGAGCGAGCCATCCGCTGCGAACCGCACTCGGTCGCGCCTCGTCAGGGAAGCATGATCCGACCGGGCGCTCCGTTCGCGCCGGCCTCGGTGTGACAGCTATTGCAATCCCCGTTCTCCTGGGGCGTTGTCATCTCCCGCACCAGACCATTGTAAACAACTTTGGCCGTAAACGGCGCCGCGAATATCGTGTTTGAATAGAAATTTCCGACGCTACTGAGTTCAAGCGTAGTCGCCGTGCCGTTGGCGTCTGTGATCACAACCGACGCGCTCTCGCTCGTCCCGTCGCACAAGAGCGGCTCGTGCGCCGTCGGATAGACCGTTCCCGCAGCACCGAAAGAGTGACACGAGTCGCACGCGTCACCCGGGCGCATGGTCGGTCCCGTCCCCGACACGTACGTCTTGCCGCTCGTGCAGACTTCCGGCGTGTTGTAGTTCGTTCCGGCGTCGCCACCGCTGCCGCTGGAGCTGCTGCCGCTACTTGAACCGCCACTGCTGCTTGAACCGCCGCTGCCACCGACTCCACTGCTGCTACTTGAGCCGCCGCTGCTGCTGGAGCTGCCGCTGCTGCTGGAGCTGCCGCTGCTGCTGGAGCTGCCGCTGCTGCTGGAGCTGCCGCTGCTGCTGGAGCTGCCGCTGCTACTTGCACCGCCGCTGCTGCTGCTGGAGCCGCCGCTGCTACCGACTCCACTGCTGCTGGAACCGCCGCTGCTACCGACTCCACTGCTGCTGGAACCAGCACATGGCGCTTGCGGCATTCCGGCGCCCACCCAACTGTCAAATGCCGCAATCTCCGCAGAACTTGGGCTTGGACTTCCTGCCGGCGGCATGGGTGCCGTCATGCTCGCCATCCGTGTCACACACAGGGCGCCGACCGATTCGCTCGGGAAGCTCACCGACTTTGCAATCAGGTCCGCGTACGTGACCAGCGGCATCGGCACGCCGCTGGCGGGTGGGGCCGAATGGCACGATGTACACGAACCGGTCAACATCGATTGGATGTTTGCGGGAATCCCGCACCCTCCCAGTCCCGCATCGGTGCCGCCGCCCGATCCACTGCTGCTGCCTGCTCCAGCTCCGGAGCTGCTCGAACTTCCCGACAGGCCGCTGCTCCCGCCCGTTGACGAGCCGGACGAGCCCGAACTGCTCGAGCTGCCCGGACCTCCGCCACCCGTGGAACTGCCAAACCCGCCGCCGCCGGCGTCTCCCCCGGACAATGCATCCCCAGCGTAGCAACCGCCCGCCGCAGCCACCAGGAGCCCCGCGATGACGAGTCGTGGCATGGCAAGTTCTCCGATGTCAGGAGTCCGATACGTTGAAGTTTACACTAAGCGCTACTTCCGGCTTCACGGTGATCCCAAAATACGCCGGAACATTGATCCCGTAGTCCTTCATGTTGACCTGGGTGTCGCCGGTCACGTGAATCCCAGCCCCCGCTCGAGACGCGTGGTAGTGAAAGGTAACGTTCTTCGACTTCCCATGAATCGACATGATCCCGCTGGCCGTGGCATCGGCATCGCCCGGGTCCGGGAACTTCAGCGCCGCGCGGTCCACGACGAGCTGCGCGGTGGGGTAGGTCCCCACTTCGAGGTACTTGTCGCGCATGTGCGAGTCGCGTAGGGATATCCCGCTGTTCAGTCTCGCGAGAGGGACGATCACCGTGACGTGTTGCCCGTCATCGGCGACGTTTAGGTCTTGCGTCGTCGCGACGATCTTGAAGCCGGCAGGACCGACCGCCGTAAACGAGACGTTGGCGTCACCCTGCCTCGCCAGCTTGGCGTCCGCGGCGACGGACAGGAGCAAAGTGCAGGCCGAAAACACTGCGGCGGTACTGAGTTTCATTGTCTCCATCCTCGATGTTGTCGGACGGGCCTGGCGGGCACCCAACACGCTGGGCCCGGTGGTTCTAGGAGATGTTCTCCGGTTGGGTGCGCTGCGTTCAAAATAAGTTATGGGGCGTCAGGCTCTATTGACCAGGCCGCGACGAAATGACGCAGGGCCGTCGACGAATGAACAATCGACAGCCGACCGGGTAAGCTGTGTCGGACCCATGCGGATTCTCATTCCACGCGGGGCCCCGGCCGTCTTGGCGGGAGGCGTCGGCTTGGGGGCGGCCCTCTGTCCGACCGCCTCATGGGGCTCCCACGCATGCGCGGGGGTTCGTGTGGACGCACCAGCGAGTCTTTCGCCCCGATGGATGGAAGCCGCGCGCGACGCGCGCCAAGCGGTGACGAACTCTTCAGGGCTCGATTGCGCTTGGGTCGAGGTGTCGGTGTCGCCTGTGCGTGTTGACTCCGTGGGCGGCGAGGAAGTGCGAGTGTCCGCCACTACCGCCGACGGGCGCCAGGCGGAGCGCGTCGTTCGAAGACCGTCTGCGCTGGCGCCGACCATCGTCGGTCTGGTCGCGTCGATCCCAGATGACGGCACGGGTGGACCTCCGCAAGGCCAGGGGTCATCCGGAGACACGGAAACTCTCAGGACTGCACGCGCGGCGAGCGGAACCCCGCCTCCCACACCGGTCAGTGTTTGGGCGGGCTTAGCCTCTGGCGGACGTGTCAGCCAGCCCTATCTCTTGGAAATGGTCGAGTTCGAAGGCAGCGCCGACGTACGGGTCCAGTCCTGGATCTTGTGCGCTTTGTTTCGCTTCGGGTTCGGCGCCGGCGGCGACGACGATGACGCCACGACTTATTCGGAAACCGACATTGGACTCGGCGCAGGTCGGGGGTTCGCGCTGGGTGCGACCACCGTCGACGCGGTGTTCGTCCCGTCTCTCGCCACCATGCGGTTTGACGACAGGGACGAGCCCGGCGGTCCGGGTGGGAGCGTGTCTGAATTCCGTCTTGGAGCGCGGGTACGATGGTCCATCCCAATGAGCGCGTCATGGCGCTTCACCCTGACAGCCGATAGCGAGATTGCACCCCAGGGATTTGCCCATCCGATTCACACTCAGCCGCTTATGCCCGCGCTTCCTGCGTGGACAGGGGGCATGCGCATCGGTGCGTCCGGGAGGCTGCTGTGACCGCCACGCAACGGGTCCGCGATCGGTCGACGCCGCCGACGGATGATGTGCTTCTACGCGCCATCGCGGAGGGCGACCTGGGCTCCCTGGGTGAATTGTATGACCGGCATGTCCGTTCGATGTGGCGCGCGGTCGAACGCACGTTGGGGAGCGCAAACGATGCTGGGGACGTTGTCCACACTGTCTTCTTGAAGCTTCCGAGGATCGCCCGCTCGTACGATGGTCGCGCCGACGCCCGCGGCTGGCTCGTTGGCATCTCGGTACGGCTCGCTCTGCGGCATCGGCGCGGGGTCGGACGGTTCCTGCGCGTGCTCTCGGGTCTAGCTCAGATGGAGGGTAAGCGGGCGCCCGTCAGCCCAGAAGCCCAGGCAAGCGATCGCCAGGATTTGCGTCGGTTCGAAGTGGCTTTCGAGAAGCTGGCGCCCAAGAAGCGCGCTGTCTTCAACCTGGTCGAGATGGAGGGGCTATCGACCGATGAAGCGTCGCGCGCACTCGGAGTGCCACCGGCGACAGTTCGCACCCGGCTCTACCACGCGCGACTTGAGCTGCACGATGCAGTGATACGATGGAGGGAACCGTGATGGCTCGACATTGCGATCGACTCTGGGAGATCGACGCGGTGAGAGAGGGGCGACTCCTTCCCAAGGACGCGGAAGCGTCCGCTCGGCATCTGCGCGTGTGCACGACCTGCTCGGAGGTCGCCGCAGGAGACCAGAGCCTTCGCGCGCTCGCGGCGTCCCTTCCGCATCGTGATCCCGGAGAGCTCGCGCTTCGCAGGGTGCGTGCGCGGATCCTTCGCGACGTGGCCGGCGGCGCGCGTCGGTCCCGACCAGCATGGAGCGCAGTCGCCATCGCAAGCGCGTGCGTCGTCGTGCTCGTGTGGTCCACGTCCGCGAGCCATCCGACGATCACCGTCCCTCTCGCGGTCCACGGAGAGCGGTCTTCCGCGTCTAGCCCGGTGGCGCCCGCGTTCGCCGGTGAGGTTTCTCCCGCGGACGGAGCCCTCTGGTCGCAGGCGCGCGAAGAGAGGCGGGAGTACGTCCGGCTCGAGAGCGGAACCCTTCAAATTCACGTCCGCAGGCAGGCCCCGGACGAGCTTTTCGACGTGGTCCTTCCAGATGGCACTATCGCAGTCCGAGGAACTACGTTCGATGTGACGGCGAGGGAGGGCAGGACTTTGCATGTGCACGTCGATGAGGGAGTTGTCGCCCTTCGCATCGGGGGAGCCGAGGAGATCGTGCTGCCGGCGGGCTCCACCTGGCCACCGAGCGAATCTCGCGAAGCTTGGCCAACCGAGCCCGCGGCCGCGACGGCCGCCCCCGTCCGCGCGCCGGAGGTGCAGGGTTCGCGCTCGGACCGGCACAAGCAAGCTGCGCCCTCCCCTGTCGACGATGGGTCCGATGCCTATGCCCAGGCGATTCAGCTGTTCGAGGCGCGCCGATTCTCTGAGTCAGCAGACGCCTTCCGTGACTTCGTGAGCGCCCATGCCCGCTCCGCGCTAGCCGAGGACGCTTCATTTCTCGAGGCTACTGCCCTCGCACGGGCTGGGAGGATCGACGCGTCCGGGATTGCCGCTGAACACCACCTCCAGAGGTACCCTGAGTCGTTTCATCGCAAGGAGGCGGCGATCCTCATTGCCCGTGCGGCGCGCGATCGCGGCGACTGCATGCGTGCCACGGGGGTGCTGGCTCCGTGGCTCGCTGCCGGCGACAAGGAAGCCAACGCCACGCTCAGGAGCTGTGCACCGTCGGTTCCGTGAACGCCGGGCGCGAGAGAGCTGGTGGATAGGCCGCACGGCACTCCCGGTCCTCCCATCATGCCGCGACGACCGCCCGAGACGCCGCGCTCGGCACGAACCTCACTCGCCAAGTATTTCCGTCCGGGTCATGAGCCTCGATGCCCTGATCTTCGAGCGTCAACCTGACGCCGGCTCGGCGCAGAGCGATTGCGGCATGGCCGACTTGTTCCGGCTTGTTCACAACGAGCACGAAAACGCTCGGACGCCGAGCCGCAGGCGGGCCACGACCTCGATCCGCGGATCTGGTCGCGTCCGGGCGAAGCCCCTCGCGGTGGGCCGCCACATCTTTGGCATTCGGCGCAACGCGCAACCTATCGACTCGCCACTCCAGAGTGAGAACGACCGGCGGCGAATCGAGCTCGAACACGGCATGCGTCTCACCCCGTCGCGACACCTGCGACCCGAGAAGCGCCTCGTAAAACGCGCTGGAGCGTTCCCCGTCACCGACAGAAAGGCGAATCTGTACTTTCGAAATAAGCACGGCTGACCTCCATCGCTCGTCATCGAGTCGGGCCCGCAGACAGGCGAAACCCTGGAAACATGACCTCGCTTCGAAAGATCCCGAGGTCCGAAAAGCCGAAGGCCGCCTCGGGTTTCCCCGGGCGGCCCTTCGTGCGCTATCGCGCCGAAAAAGTTCGCGTCAGGGAAGGGTCGTTCGACCCCAAATCTTCGTCGCTACCCATCGATGCGCGCGCTTCGAGCATCTCCCCAAGGAGCTCGCTGCGAGGTCGCGCGACATATGCTGATATGCGGAGGGCGCGATCATGACCACGATTCACGTCGCTAGCACGAAGTGGCGGCGTCGGTCAAGCTGGACCCGGACTCCCGCGCCGCAGCCGACCTGCCGCCTCCCCCTCTCTCTCTGCCCTGAATAACGACGAAGAAGCGGCAGCCGGCGGCCTAGAGAAGCCTGAGGCCAGCCGGAGGAGTACGAAGCGCTCGCGACGGGGGGCGCACACATCCCTACGTCTCGGCGCAAGAACATCGCAAAGACCGCTTTTCTCGCAGAAAGGATGTGGCATCTTTCGTAGCAATATGAATCGCGCAGCTCTTCGGACACTTCTCTTCGTCGTCGGTCTGGTCAGCGCAGCATTCACCGGCGCGTGCGCAACGGCGGAACAGACCGATGACTCGACCCTGCCGGCCAGTGCGGGCAGCAGCAGCGGCGGCGCTGTCGACGCGAGTATAGTCCCGTCGGGCAGCTCCTCGGGGGGCCAGCCGAGCGGGGCGGACAGCTCGATTGTGATACAGCCTGAACCGACGGGCTATTTGGATGCGTCCGACGCGTCGGACGCCCCTCAGGGTCGTCCAAAGAAGTGCGATGACGCCGGCCGCTGCACGTGCATCAACATTGCGTCGATTGGCACGCACGGTGAGACCGGCAGTTCGACTGGCGACAATGGCGACACGTCGTCGTTCACCGATTGGCTGAATACGGAGAGCAGCGCGTCGGTCGACAACTACACTACGAAACCCACGCTGACCTACGACCCCACCAACACGGTCGACGCCGCTGCTCCCGGCGAACTTCTTCTCAATAACTACGACGTCGTCATCCTCCAGTGGCTCGCCGACGTACCCAACCCAGGCCCCGACGCGCCAGCCAAAGACTATTGGCAGTTCTCGCCCGACGAAGTCAGCGCACTCCAGGCTTGGGTGAACAGCGGCGGTGGCATCGTCGCGATGTCCGGATACGACCCGAACGCCGGCGAGATCGGCCCCGTCAACAATCTGTTGTCGTTCACCGAGATGCAGTACGGGGCGACCGACGTATTGGGAAACTGCCAGCTTTTCGATGGCGGAGCGGATAGCCTTTGTTATTGCAATCAAGGCGCAACACCGCTCGGTCCGCCTTGGGCCAACACGGCGGTGGGAACGAGCATCACGCAGATCGGCGCGTTCCACGGCCGATCGGTCCTCACAAGCGGCGCGGACGCCGTGGTCGATATCCAAGACTCCACGTACACGTACGCAGCACACCAGGCCGTCGGCAGCGGACACGTCGTCGTTTATACCGACGAGTGGGTGACGTACTCCAGCCAGTGGCTGACGGTCTCCGGGGATGCGGGCGGCGGCGTCAACTACAGTAATCCATACGATCCTTGCTATCAGCGGAGCTCCGGCTTGATCTTTCAAGTCCCGCAATTCTGGTACAACGTCATCGGCTATGCGGCTTCCGCCGTGAACTGCCCCTTCACAATCACGCTTCCGCCGACGCTCCCTCCGATCGTGCCAAGAGTCTACTGACACCTGCACTCTCCAAGAAGGTCGGTGTATTTCGGTCGAAACCGAGCGAGGCCGACGGCGAGTCGCCCGGAGCCTACTTCCCGCAGGCGATGACGCTCGCCACCGGGATCGCTCGGGTCGCCCCGGGGGTTGCCCCCCGGGGCTCCCACGGATCCGGACGTGCGGAACTACCGCATCCGGCTCTTCGGGTCACGGGTTTGCTGCGCGTGAGGG
>JBEKXD010000105.1:0-14216 GCA_049512415.1 Polyangiaceae bacterium | reverse complement strand
GAACTGATTTCGCCACTTGATGTGCGCCATGGGTCAACCGGTCCTTCGAGAGTCGGTCGCAAAGCCGCCCGGTCCGATCCCAGCGGAGAGATATTGGTGCGCGTCGTGGCGCATGCTGAACGTGACTTGATGCCCGCCGAACACGGCCCACGGGGCGAATCTGAGCGCCTCGCATACGCACGCGACCAAAGCCGTTGCCCTGTCGTCGTGGGCGGTACGTGAGCCGATCGTCTCGTTGCCCGATGGGGTGCACCGCAGGCCGATCCCTGATAGCTCGCGCCGCAGTTCGGGATCGTCTGGCAGTCGGAGCCGACCGTCGACCATGAGATTTCGGACGCGCGAGAACTGGGTGAGCTTGTTCGCCATCGTCCACGGTTCGACCGCGAGTGATACACCCCGTGCTTGGAACGCCGCGGCGAGCGACGAGGCCTCGTGTTGGTCACTTACGACTCTGCTCATGCCCGGTAGCAGTTTCCGCCACCTAACCGTGGTAGCTACGGCGACGTCTGGGCTGAGGGGTTGACCGCCCGTGCGCCCGATGACTTTGCAGAGGTCAACGACAACCTTACCGCCGTGGGGACCGGGCTCGGCATGCGCGGCTACCAGCGCGAACCGGTCGCCAACGAATGCCGGATCGATCGCTATCGCGTGCTGCCACGATGGGATCGGACCATTGATGACCATCTCGGGGGAGCGCCCAACGTCCGTGCATGCCTTGACCGCGTCCGAGGGGAAGAACCCATCGCTGAACTCGCTCGCGAAGATCGCGCGATAATCCCGATCGAAGATGCGTGGGTTTCGCTCTTTTGCCCGCGCGCTCTGTTCGCTGATAGTCGGGTTCGCAACCCACGACGCCGCGGGCCCCGCGACGATTCGGCCGTTGCCGTCGCCCGCCGATATCGCATCGTAGAACGCGCCGGAATCGATCCAAGGGCTGCTGCACACGACGATTGGCGCACCCGCATGAGTGGCGGACATTGCCCTCGCACTTCCGAGAATCTCTGACGCGTCAAGATCAATCGCACCCGCCTCGTGGTTCCACTTGGCATACTCGTCTGCTGCAACGAAAAACGCCCTCCACCCACTCGCTGCGCCAACGGACGCCGATACAACGCGGATTCCGGTATTGCGTGCGTCAAGGTCAATGCTGTCGCCCGTAAACCTGTTCGAGAATCCGAGAGCCGTGAGCCACTTCGATATCACGTCAGTCCCTTTCGCGGCCTCCTGCTTCGCGCGACTCAAGATAATCGCGTAGTGTCTTTGACTATTCGGTATCTTGAACTCGCCTGCGATCGTGAAGAAGAGCGCCAATTTGTAGGCGATCGTCGACTTCGATCCCCCTCTTCCAGTGCATGCCCAAAGCTCCGTTGCCTCACCACGTTCGAGCGCGTCCAAGAATCTCGTAAGCTGCTCTCTCCACCATGCCGAGTATTCGGGTTCGCTCGCGACCTTGGCGAGGCGACGATCGAACGCGAAAAACTTCGAGGCGAGCGAGGCCATCACGCACCGTCGCCGCTAGCGTCGGTCGATGATTTGACGTCGGCGTCCAGCGAGTCTTTGAACGCGTCGAGCATGTTCCTCTTGGGGCGGGCAAGGGCTTCTCTCGACGCGAGCTCGTGCGCTGTGAGGAGCGCAACACGCGACCGATCGGCGAGGATTCCGGCCTTCGAGGCAAGCTCGAAATCACCCGTCGCCGCGGCGCGGTCGGAAAGATATCGCGACCACGCCAGCATCATCGCGGCAGTCGCAATGATCGAACTCGGGCCCGGGCCGCAGTAGCCACCCCCGACGGTTTGGGCGAGGGCCGTACACTGTGCGCGCCGGAACGTCGCCGCGGCCCTCTTGTAGGGAGCGAAAGCGTTGCCCTCCGGTAGGTGCGTGAGCCCGAGCCGCACGCCGAGCTTGACCGCCCCTGCCTTCGCGCGACCCCCCGCACGGGAAACGGAGTTACCCCGGGCGAATTGCCCGCCGGGTCCACGGTCGGTCGGAGCCTCTACTCGGGCAGGACCGGGCACCCCTACCGGTAACTCGTCTGGAGGCGACACTTCCACACATAGTAGGTTTCCGGCCCTTGCACCGTGAGCGGTTCTAAGCGTCATGTGCCAAAGTGTGCCACTTGGCCGCGGGCTTGGCAAACGATCGGGCCGGCAAAGGTGGTCGGTGCCCGGTGCCTGCCTGGACGTGGAGCAAGCTGGCGAGGGACGAGCTCATGCCTTGTTCCTGACCAGTCGCCGCCTACGCGCACGAGGGCCGTCCCCCTACGCTTGGCCGTCCAGTCGACGAAAAGCCCGCAGCGGTCAACGTCGCGCGAGCCTGGGGCATGTGCCAGCCGTTGCCCTGGCGTCATGGTCCGCAGAGCACCAAGCACGCGAGCGAGGACGAAACAGGCGCCGCAGTCCCCAGCATTGAAAAGTCCCGGGGGCTGGGAAATTTTCCGAGGACGGGCAGGAAAGTTTGAGGGGCGAAATGCGGGTGAGGGGCTCCCCGGCCTCTGGCGATCGGTTCAATGTATTTTTGACCCCGGGGCGGTTGTCGGCCCCTCCCTGGCGAGACGGACTACTCGGCCGTACGAGCGAGGGCCCGTTGCAGGGTGCCGAGCGGTAGCCCCATCGCCTTCGCCGTGGCCCGCTGCGATAGCCCTTGCGCCAGCATGTTCCGAGCCGCGGCGACGTCAACGAACCGTTGCGCCCGACCGATCGGCTTGCCCGACTTGGTGCCGAACTTGCGAGCATGGCGCATGCCTGCGTTCGTTCGTTCGATGAGCCGGTTCCGCTCCTGTTCGGCGACCCACGACATGATGGCGATAAGCAGCGGTCGCGTAGGGGCGCTGGTGTCGAGCCAGGATTCGCGGACGCTGACGATCTGAACTCCCGCGCGGTCGAGGTCTGCCACGTCGGCCAGGTTACCCGCCATCGACCGCCCGAACCGGTCGATCGACCAGATCACGAGCACGTCAAAGGCGCCGCGCCGAGCATCCGCCAGCATCCGCTGGAACTCGGGCCGCACCTTCACGGCGGACTGCGTTTCCTCGTACGTGACCACGACGTCGCCCCGGGCACGCGCCAGCGCCTCACACTCGGGCCGCTGGCATTCCGCGGTCTGCTTGTCGGAGGAGACACGGAGGTAAAGGGCGATCCGCTTGGTCGATGTCGAGCCGTTCATGTGACTCATTATAGCCACTTGCCCTTTTGAGTCAAGAGGGAGTTTCGAGTCAGTGACCCACAAGGGGTATCAAACGTCTCAATTCAACGCCCTGAAAACAAGCCAGTTCAGAGACGAGTTCCCGTGAACCGTAAACGGTCGCTTTTGAGTCACTCTTACACCGTCGCCAGTGACTCGGCACGGTCAATGATTGTGCCAACGTGACCGCGGCCGACCACGGTATCAGCGGCCAGGGACCGAGATAGGGCCGCCAATAGCCCGCGACGTGGCGCGGACCGACCGTTCGGTCACTGTAACCGTGCAGTGAGGGCATAAGCACCTTGGCACGGTGCGTGACTGGCACGCGCTTTGACGGGAGTGTGCCACTTTGTGTGCCACTGAACCGCTGCGATGTGCGTTGACGTGCGTGCAAAAGAGCTCATGCCCCTACATCGCAATGTTTGCGTAGTCCGGGCGAGGTGTTGGCATGAAAAATGGCCCTCGCCTGCCCCCTCTCTCACCCGGCTTCGTGTCTGTCTACCGATCGGTGCCCCCACTGTCCCCACCGTCCCCGGGACACTCGCCCGGGACACCGCCGTCCCCGGCGACGGGACGACCGTCCCCGTCCCCGGGACGCGGGGGGTGTGGGGGGTGTGTGATCACACTATGCCTCGGGGACACCCCACGCATGAGCTCATGCCGCAGACTCTCAACCGTTTGAGATTAATCTTGCGGCTTGTGCACACGCGGGCCACCATGGATCTCGATGCATCGCGTTCGGTTTGACCCCGAGCAAAGAGCGCGCGAGAAGCAGGCGTCCCGAGATGAGGACGCCCGCGCGCTTGCGTCTGGCGAAAAGAGTCGTGAACAGTTGAGACGCGAGAACGGCGCCTTTGCGTTCCCGAAAGAGCGCCTGCGCATGGTCGCCTTCAAGTAGTGCCCGACGAGGGGTTGACTTTCAAGGACACGGAAGCGCTTCTGCTGCGTCTCGGGGAAGCGTCGGAGCGGGTGGTCGTTGTCGGTGGGCAGGCGGTGAACTTCTGGGCTGATTTCTACGCCGATCGTGTGGCCGAATTGCGGGACAACGGGCCGTTCTCAAGCAAAGATGTCGACGTCTGCGCCGACCGCAGGGACGTAAGGCTTTTCGCGCGCAAACTTGAGGGAACTCCCAAGGTGGCGGAGCTCGACGACAACGCGCCGCAGCTCGGCACCGTCACCTTCGTGGATGCCAACGGAGTTCAGCGCGTCCTTGATATAATGGCTGACTTGACCGGCCTTCGAGGCCAAGAGGTGGCCGAATCTGCTATCGCGTTCGTGTATGCAAACGAGTCGGGTGACCGCGTTGCGTTCAAGGTCATGCACCCGGTCCACGTTCTGGTCAGCCGCGCATGCAACGTCGTGGCGTCAGCCAAGTACCAGACGGAGCACGGGCTCGGGCAGCTTCAAGCGTCCGTGTTCTGCGCGAGGGAGTATCTCAAGGACATGTTGCCGACCGATCCGAAAAAAGTCCGCGACTGGAACGAATACATTTTCCGCTTCCGCACCAAGAATCGATCGGGCAAGCAGGTGGCTATCGAGTACGGGGTTGACGTGTTCGATGCCGTCGTGATCGGACCGGAGCTCGGCGACAAATTCTGCACGATCCGTTACCGGCAGATGCATATCGCAGTTCAGAAACTCCGCGAGGCCCGCGCTTCCGGTCGCCCCGATCACAAGGGGTAGTAGGCGTGCCCCTTCGTGGTCTTTACTACGCGCAGCCGCGGTGCCATTCGCTCGACCGCGTCTTCTGAACGAGGTTTCCCACAACCCGTCGCTGCCCTCACTTTGCTCGCCAGCGCGCGGAGAGAAAGCCCCAGCTCGTTCGTCACCGCTTCGACTATGGCGGAGTCTTCGGATCTCGCCTTCGCGTCGTCTTCTGCCTCCTTGGCCGCGCGCTTTTGTCCACTCTTGGTCGCGGCCGCACGTCCAGCATCAATGGTGGAGCGGTCGTCGTCGCCGATGGGCAGTAGGGCCCCACCGTTGTCAGGGTCGCGACGGAGCAAGACAGGCTCCGGCTTCATCGCATAGTTGCTCTTGGTCACGGCGAACGTAACGAGATCGCCCAAGCGTTGACGCTCGTCGCCGTCTTCAATGCTGAGGTGCTCGACACTGAGCGCAGCTTGCCATCGTGCGCCGTCGACGAACGCGGACGAACCGCGGCCCGACGTGGAGTCAAGCGGTCCGCCAGCGCGGCTCATCTTGTTCGTGTGGTGCGCGATGAGAATCGTGGCGCCGGTCAAGCTCGCCACGCTTTCGCATGTCTGAATGAATCTCGTCGCGGCCGCGTTGTCGGTTTCCGCCTTGGGCCCCGCGAATCTCGACAGTGGGTCGATCGCAATGAATGCGAAGGGTCCGTTTGCCTTCACGTACGACTGTAGCCAGTAGGCAAACGACGCGTCCGACGTGTTGCCGAATTGGTCGGTTTCAATCATTGGACAGGGCACGCCCGCGAGGGGCAGCGCAACGATCGAACCGTCGGGAGGAGTCGGCGCGCTAGCGGCTCGGCGCGCGTGGTAGAGACGACGCTGAACCTCCTCAGCGTCCTCTTCACCAAGAATGAGAAGCACGCGCCCCTGGATCGCAGGCTCGAACGTGCCGAGCCAAGGCGTCGCCGTGGCGATGGCGACGGCCAGTTGCACGAGCGCCTCCGTCTTGGAGACGCCGCCTTCGCCGATTACTTGACCGACCTTGCCAAGTGGCAGGACACCGCGGTCCGTCCGCCTGTCCCGAAGGAGCCAAGCGCGCTTGGGTGGCGGCGTCTTGTACCACTCGGCCGACGGAATGGTGACCCGAGATTCCCATGGGTTCGACGCCGTGGCTTCGTCGCACTCGATCTGGTCGCTGTCGTCGCCAGGCTCGCGTTGGCGGTCGTTCGCGGGTTCGGCCTCGCCGCATTCGTATGACCACGGCCGATCGTCGTCGGGCGGGGTGAGGTTGGGTGCGGTCATTTGCTCGCCCTCCCCGGTCGTGCGTCGCGCACGGCCTCGGCAACTTCCGCCAGGACTTCGACCGCCGTCATGGGTCGCGCCATACCGTCGGGCGCCTCGCGGTTTCGCCACGCCTCGATTACCGCGCGAATTGCAAACAATGCGTCAACCGCCATGCGCTCGTCGGCACACTGCCGCTCATGCCGTCGAGCCACGCGCCAATTGACGTTGAAATAGTACCGTCGCGCGCGCGACAAGCGCTCGGGATGGGTATCACGCGGGGGGTTGAGCGAGCTCATCGCGCACCCCCGATCGCGCGCAGAATCGTATCTTCGGCGGACCACTCCGATTCCGCACTAGGCGCCGATGATATCCCCGCGAGCCGATCGAACGCGGCTAGCACATCTGCCACTTTCGCGATGGTGCGACGGTGCACCTTGACGTGCGGGATATCTTGCTCGATCACGAACCGGCGGAAAAACCGGGGTTCCATGCCGCACACGGCGAGGGATGTGATATCGCTAACCGTGATAGCAGCGGGCGATGATATGGCTACGAGTCGCGGTCGATTGCGCCCTACCTGCTGGCTGGACGCGCCCCCTCTATGTGAATCGTCTTCGTCGTCGGATGGTGCTGGGTCGTCGTCGTTTGATCCGGCTCGAGTGATGGCGGAGGTCCGGTGTGTTCGCCGGCGGGGGGCGCGGCCCTGTCGCTGCTTCAACGCGATGGGCCTTTGCTCGCGCTCTTGTGCGCGGAGATTCATCGTCGCGATTGCGCCGATTCCGAGCACCTCGCGGGCGAACTTGCGTATCGCGGGGTCCGGATGACTCATGGCCGACTTGATGTCTTCTTCGTCGGCCTCGCTTGGGTCGCTGGACGGATTGTCGGCGTCGTACGCTGCTTCACTCGGGTAGCCGAGAAATTCCCAGACGGTTGTCCGACCGTTCGGGTCGAGGGGACCCTTGCCCAATGCCACTTCACGTGCTAATTCACTCATCGATCGTTGCCTTTCTGCGGCCGCTCCCTGAGTGATGACAGGTGAGCGGCCAAACTTTGTTGGCCGCTCGCGAGCGAGCCGCGACGAATTTACAGGGTAGCGGTTGCTGCGGCGGGTCCGCCAGTGCCGAAGACTTTGGCGTGCTCCCTCTTCATGAGGGCGCGGAGTAGGTCGCTCGGGGTGCGGTCAACAGCGGCCGCAAGCTCGGTCAGTTGGCGACGCTCGACGGGGTCGAGACGTATCGTCGTTCCGGTCTCTCGTCTCATGCGTGCGAGTGTAACACGACCTTTGGCACTGTGCCAAACTGTGCCATCGCGTCGGGTGTCGATGGCGACGCAAGGCATGAGCTCGGGTCAACGCTTCGTCCGCCGCTCCCCCAAGGTGGCCACACCAGCGGAAGCCAGCCGCCGCGCTTCGAGCTCCCGAGCAAGCTGGGCGACGACGTCCCAACGCCCGGCCCTGGCGGCCTCCCCGACCGCACCGGCTAGGCTGTCCTCGATTGTCGACGGAACCGTCTCGCCTGTCACCGAGGGTGCACGAGTTCCGTCATTTGGTGACGATACCCCAGCGGGTGCAGTCTCGTAAACATTTGATTGTACAGCGGTTTTAGAGCCATCGAGACCGGTTTCGATCCCCCGTTGCTCCACTGTTTGTGCGTGAGAATCCGCGTGTAGGTGCGTTGCTCGGCCCAAACGTTGGCCCAATAGCGACGGCGGAAGGGGAGGGAAGACGTCGCCGAAACCCTCGCGAAGATTCTCAGCTTCCCGGATGTAGCCCGCGATGGCGGGTGAGTCCGAGAAGTCGCCCTCAGACGAGAACCTCAAGCCTCGACAGCAACGGGAGCGCTAGCCTTCACCTCGCGCTCGTCCTCGGAGGGCGCGGCGCGCTTGGCAAGCAAACCTCGAGCGCAATTGGCGCGACGTAGTCATTCGAGAAAACGCTTGCGACCAGTCCCCCCGGCCACTGAAGGAACTCGACGCCGGGGTAGCGCCTCACGAGCAGTCGCCGCATCACGTCTGCGATTTGCTGCTGGGTGTGCTTGCGGTGCTCCTGGTCGACCAGGGCGACGCGGATGAATCCCATGTGTGGCCCATCGTTTGGACTCGTCATCGCGCTGCGCGCATTTTCAGGAGATCCGTCGTTCGTAAGCATCAGCTCGACCTCCCCCTTCGGAAGCTCGTCGTGAAGCATCTTGCCCATCGCTTGATTGCGCCGCGACGCGTCTTCCAACGAGATCCCCGGAGAATCGCACGTAGACACGCAGTTGCACGCGGATGTCGCGCACGCCGCCGACGGAGCGTGCAACCTCACGTTCCATCGACTCGTCGATTTCCGAAAAGAACGTGCTGGGCAGATGGGTCGCCGCCGTGGCAGTCCCGGCGGTTAGCAACACCGACGCCACGGTTCTTCTGCCGGTGCTTCTTCTAGCCGGGCTCGCGAAGACACTCTTCGCCCCACTAGCCCTCACCGTTGCGGTCGCGATGCGTTCGAGAAGGTACGTCACGGGGCTCGCGGCCGCGCCATCTGAGATGGCACGACTCGCCGCTGCTCGTGACGTCGGAAACCGTTCCTCGCTGGCACCGCGACGGCTTTCGCTTGCCTTGGCGAGGTCTCGGCCGACGAAGGCGCCGGCGTCTTGCCTCCCGTCCGACGTCATCGAGCTCGTTCGACGCATGGCGGATTACTGCGGCAGGCAGCACGCCTCGTCCGCGTTGGCGCATGAGTCGGGCGGTCCCGAACTGATGCACAGTCCAAGAGGCTCGCACGCTCCGCCCGCGTCCGCGCAGGCTGGAAGGGTGTCCACTGGCGACATGCAAGCACCGGGCTTACCTTGACACGTCCCCTGGCGACAGCAGGGGGCCGGAGCCGTAAGAACAAGGGGGCAGCTTGACCCTATTCCGTTCCCGGGGACAGACATCGCTCGGCCCAGCGGCGTATTTTGGACTGCCTGCCAGAACTGCTCTGCGGCATCCGCGTTGACCGCGGCACCGCCGCAGGTGCAGCCCAGTGGCGGGGCCACCGAACACGTATCGCACGACATGACGAGCTGGCAATCCGAGTCCACCGTACACGACTGGTCGTAATTGGATGCCAGGATCAAGCAGGACGCGGAATCGCCGTCGGTTCCAACGTCGACGGCGCTGGCGTCGGCGGGCGCGTCGAAAGCCTCACCCGCGGCCCCGCTGTCGACCACCTCGGCGTCACCCGTGCCGACGCACGGACAGCACACGGGTTCTCCGACGCCGCGAGGGAGGGGAATCCCGAGAGAGCGACAACCCAGGATCGCATACTGGTCGACGTCGCTGCACGTCACTTGGTATTCAGACGGTCCACAGAACGTGGCGCAAGTCTCTGTTCCTCCCGACACTTCGCCGTCCTCGACATTGACAGCGGCTCCACTGCTTACTTGGCAGATATGGCCAGGGGACTCCACAAAACAGCCTGGGCTCGACGCGTCACCCGCAGACTCGACACCTGCCGGATACTGGCACGTCCCGCTTCCCGGGCCCGCCTCGACATCTGTCGCGATAGCATCCTGAGCCGCTCCCCCTTCGTCTATCCCATCGGCGAAGGCACCCGCCTCAACCGGATTAGACGAGTCCGTGACGTTCGACGCATCGGCGGTCGCTGCGCCATCGGGCGCCGTAGCGCCGTCGCCTAGCGCCGAGGTCTGTCCGCCACATGCCGCGACCAAGCTCGAAGACGCTGCCACTGCAACGAGAAGCGCGTGCGGCATCCAACGGGGCGGGAACAAGGGCGTCATGATGACGCCGGAACGCAATATCCACGCCAGTCGTGAGATTCACAAATATCCGAGCGAAGGTCCGCGGCCGCGTGTGTCAGCCTGTGCCGACGGAATAGGGCGGCAAGGCAGTGAGATCATGCGGCCACGCAAGTTGTCGAGGCATCGCTGCGCGGCGGTCTGGACGGAGCACGAGCGGCATTGGATCTCGGATGGGACGCTTGACGCGCTGGCCGTGAGGGGGAAGGGTGACATGCACCTGCAAGAAGAGAGCGATATCGCCCGGTCCGACAGCTCGGAGAAACCCGATGAACACGAACTGGCCTGCGGCCGCGGCCCTCGGAATAGCGTTCGGGATGGCGAGCGCGTGTGGAAGCGGCGGCTCCAGCACGACGACGGGGACGAATGACGGGGGAGGGGGCGCGACGGTCCCGGAGGCCGGCGCTGGAGCCAGCAGCAGTTCAGGAGCGGGAACCGGCAGTTCGAGTGGGAGCTCCGGCAGCCCGTCCCCGGGCGGTTCGAGCGGAAGCTCCGCCGGGAGTTCGAGCGGCGCGTCGAGCGCTGGGTCGAGCGGAAGCTCCGCCGGGAGTTCGAGCGGCGCGTCGAGCGCTGGGTCGAGCGGAAGCTCCGCCGGGAGTTCGAGCGGCGCGTCGAGCGGTGGGTCGAGCGGAAGCTCCGCCGGGAGTTCGAGCGGTGCGTCGAGCGCCGGGTCGAGCGGAAAGTCTGGCGCCGGGTCGAGCAGCGGCCTCGCCGGCAGTTCGAGCGGCATTTCCAGCTCGGCGAGCGGCTCGGGCGCGACGTCCTCCGGCGGTTCAGGCGGGCCGTCCTCCAGCTCCGGCGCCTCGAGCAGTTCCTCGGGGGCGGGTCCCGTGGGCGTGTTCAGCGGTGCGCTGGCGACGGGCATCACGTTCACGGACACCGACGGCAACGCCGTCGACGCTCACGGCGGCGGCATCATCCAAGTCGGCGACACCTTCTACCTCCATGGACTCTATTTCCCTCCGGGCCAACCGACCGGCAGCGCCTTTCACGGCGTATCCATGTATTCATCCCAAGACCTCGCGACATGGAAGAACGAGGGCATCATCCTCCCCGTCCAGCCTACGGGTAACCTTCTCGGGCCGAGCAGGAACGGGGACCGGCCGCACATCATCCAGTGCCCGAGCACCGGGGAGTTCGTTCTCATTATCCGCGCGGCCGACCTGACGGCCGAGGCCGACAAGGAAGTCGTCTACGCGACGTCTCCGACGGTCAATGGCACCTATACGTATCAGGGGGAGCTGACCAACGCGGCGGGAGAGGTCGCATCGCACAGCGACATGAGCGCCTTCACGGAGGGCAGTGATGCCTATTTCATCACGGAGAGCGGCTGGGTCTATCCTCTAGCGAGCGACTGCCACACCTGGCTGTCGGGCACCGACTATTCGGCCGTCAACGGACCTGCGGCCGGATCCGGAGGCAGCGAAGCGCCCACGGTGTTCAAGGCCGGCAGTACGTACTACTGGATTGGGTCGTACAAGACGGGGTGGCGGGCCAATAATAATTTCTATTCGACCGCGCCCGCGGTGACCGGGCCATGGACGTATCAGGGTTACGTCGCGCCCGTCACAGATCCGAGCAACGACCTCTCCGACCAGCGCACATGGCTCTCGCAGGTCACGTGGGTTCAGCCGATCGTGGGAAGCCAGGGCACCGTCTATCTCTTTTGGGGCGACCACTGGGACAACGATCAAGACACGACCGGTGCGACCGCCGGGGCCCGCAACGACTTGGCGACGTACGTATTTCAGCCCCTCGTGTTCACGGGCACGCAGATCTCGCTGCCGACCTACCTGACGAGCTGGAGTCTCGACGTCGGCGCCGGCACGTGGTCGCAGTAAGGGCCGGTCCCGAAAGTTGCAAAGCTGGCTCTGGCGCGCGGTGTGCCAGGTCCGAAGGGACGAGTCGAGCGCCACGGAGCTAAGGGTCCGTCTGGTGTGAGGGTCGTCGCGCGGTACTCTCCGGGATTCGGAAGGGACCGGCCGAAAATCGAATCCCTGGCATATGTGGAAGCCACGAGTATCCCACCTGGTGGGAAATGACTAACTCCTCGGAACCATTGGCCGCGACGTCCATTGGATACGAGTCCAGACCTCCGGAACACAACTTGCTCGGAAAGAGAGCGAACTCAACATCTCGGAGGTGAACACGATGCTTTTGACCCATCGGCTCGGCTCGACGCGATCTCTTTGGCTGTTCCCTTGCCTGGTTCTCTCTGCGGCGGCGATGGCTGGATGCGCCGTGTCGCCTGAAGAAGCCACCCCGGTTGAGCGCTCGTCCGAGCGCCTCGCGGTGGTCGACAGCCTAGGCCCGAACCGCGATCGGCTTCTGACCTCTTACTTCAACTACCTCAAGGCCTACGTCACCGTGCCGCAGTCCAATGGGCTCTCCGGCAGCAATGTGTCGAGCGTGTGTGATGTTTGGAACAAGCTCGTCCCGTCCGCCCAGGACGTGTTCCTCACGCTTACGGCCCGCATGCAGGGAGGGATCCTCGGCCGAGACGGCAGTTCCATGCTCTCGCACGTCACGAAGATCTACCGTATCGCGGGCGGGCAAAACGCCACAGCCTCCAACGCTGGGAGCTGCGGCGGCGGCGAATACAACCGCATGATCATGTCGATGGATGCGGAGCTGCAGAGTGCGCAGCTTGCCTCCAACAACGCTGCGGGAGGCACGGAAAGCAACGGATTGCCGGACATCTCCGACATCCCCCCGAAAACGAGTTGGCGCAACTCCTGGGATCTCGGCGGTCCCCATGCCCCCTTTGACATCAGCGACGAGACCGAGAACGGCGGTCCGCGGGGGCAAACCCAGTACTTCCAAAACCCCTCGTCCACCCTGGCAAACTCGCCCCTCGGTCGCATGGACCTGCAGACGTTGGTCGACCCCTACGCTCTCGAAATGGACCAGGACTACAACTGCCCCCACGACTCGAACCCTATCTGCACGTACGTCACCTACGGGCCCCTCTGCCTCCCGGAGTGGCCCGAGAAGGGGACGACGATCTACGAGGACAACTACGGCAGCTTCGATCCCAGTTGGAAGCCCACCGGCTGTTAGAGTGGTTTTCGATCGGATGGAACGGTCTTCGTGATGTTCGAGCCTTCAGAGTGAGGCTCGAACATCGCGAAACCCTAGCCGACGTGTACCGTGGACGTCAGGCCGAGCAAGTCGACTTCGCCGGCGTGTGACGTGGACGAGGCAGCCCCCATCAGCGGGCAGGCCAGTTCGGACCGTGTCGTCGAGGCAGCCCATGTCGAGCATGCAGCTGAGGCATCCAGGGTTCTTCGCGTCTAGGCATACGCCCTAATAATATTTGATATTCGGTCGAGCCTGCGGAAGGGTCATTCCGGGTCCGATGTAGATGCCCGGTTCCGGAGGTTGGTTGTACGCAACGTTCTCCGTCGCGACACTCAGCCGGTAAATGGGATCATGCATCAGGGTATAGAGGCGGTAGGTGGTCGGAATCGTGGTCGTGTATATGCGCAGCGCATCGCTCGCATTGGTTCTGTAGATCACCTCTTCGCGCCAGTCACCGAAGATGTCTGCGGTGAGGACGGGAACCGACTTTGAGCCGTTGTTCGAAGCGCAGCCCGTCGCATTCAGATACGTGGTGCCGCCATACGAAGTGATGGTCGTCCCGTTTTCCAGGGCGCGATTGAGAGTGCCGTCCCACCACATGGCGAAATTGTCGGACGACGGCACCGTTCCCACGGTCTGCTCGCTTGCGTTGAATAGCCCTCCACCGGTGGCCGACCACATCTGCCAACCCGGAGTGTTCGCAAGAAGGGGCGCGGCCAATCCGCGTCCGTTGTCGCCCGTATTCTTCTGCTCCCAGATGATCGTGCCGTCCTTGGCGTCGCGGAAGTCCGTGTTGATCCCGCCGTTCTCGCTGGTCTGCTCGTGCGCCATCCACACCTGCAGGCCTGGCCGGGTGGGATCGATGACGGAGAGATGCATCGCGTCCCCATGCCTCAAGCCGGTTGAATACAGACCTTGGCCGTCGTCGTCGACCACCATGGACCCGTAACAAATCTCGTCGAGTCCATCGCCGTCGATATCGCCCTGGCGTTGGCTGTGTGAGCCCTGGCTCATATACCCCGTCGAAGACTCGAGAGGTTTTCCGTCCTTCCCAGTGCCGCCGTCGTTCGTATCGAATAACCACCGCTGGGTGAACTGGCCATTTCGCCAATCGGAGGCCCAGAGGGTCGTTCGCCAGTAATAGCCTCGGCAGGGGACCAAGCTCGGTCGCTCCCCGTCTAGGTAGGCGATGCTACCGAGGTAACGGTCGGCAAAATTGTCGACCGCCGTGTCGTTGCCCCAACCGAGG
>JBEKXD010000104.1:0-14300 GCA_049512415.1 Polyangiaceae bacterium | reverse complement strand
CCGTCTGTCACCGGGAACGCGCCGATTGCGACGACCCCCCTCGCAGCCACCGCGCCGGGACCCGACCGGCTCGATCCTATTCGCCGTACCCGATCAACCTCTCGCAGTAGTGTTAGAAGGCCGGCGGGACTTCATTTGTTCTCGCACGCTCCTCGCGGTGTCCTCGCTCTGCTCCTTGCGCGCACGGGGACCGCGAGCGGAGGCACTCGACTTCGCCCTGTTCCCGCCGATCATGATCGTCGCGTCGCCGCTCCTCTACCGCCATCACATCGTGTTTCTGTTCCCCGCCGCCGTCATTTGGCTGACGTGGGCTTGGATCGAAATGAGGACCGCGGTCTTCTGCTGTGCCGTCCTCTTGCTCACCTTGGCGTCGATTGGCCTGTTCTTTACACCCGTCTGCCGCGCCCGTTCTGTACAGTCCCATTCCAGGCGATGAATCTGTACGCAGTCATCGCGCTCTGGGGCTTAGGGGTGCGCGCCTGGTTTGTGCAAGGATCGGGGGACCGGTCGGTGGGGATTGCCTCGCTCTGGCGTCGGGTCCGCGGTGGCGCTCCGGAAGCCGCAAGCCCCACGTAGTGCTAGCCTTCCAGGATGGCCACCGCGCGAAACGCGTCGCGCAGCTCGTCAATCAGCGGATGGGAGCGAGCCGCCTCGGCGTGGCGAATGAACTGGGAAAAGTAGGCGAGCTGGGTAGTCCGTCCGCGCCTGAACATCGTCCACGGATTCCCGTGGTCGCGCGCACACACTGCGATGGAAAGGAAGTTGTCGATCTTGTCGGCTACGGCGATGGCCTGTGCATCCCAGGCGGCGTGGGCGAATCGGTCGAGGTAATCTGCCTTGCGCGCCTCCCACGAAACCGTTTTATCCGGTTCGCTGACGGCTCGCACGAGATCCGCCACGCGCGGCCCGAAGCTGTCCTCGAGCGTCTCGTAAGTCACGCCGCAGTCTTCCATCACATCGTGCAATGCACCGGCGGCAACGACCTCGTCGTCGAACTGGTGTCGTCCGAGCACGAAGACCACGCCCGCCGAATGGCTGATGTACGGGACCTCGACGTGAGGGTACTTGCGATTCTGGGACCGGTGCCACACCGCTGCCCCATCGAGCGCGCGTTTCACCAAGAGCTGCATGTCCGCCATGCCTCCCTCTCGCTATCTTGAGCCCACGCTCGTCCTGCCGTCTCGCTCGAGCCACTGCCAATTGCTGCTGGCGAAGAGGATGGCCAGAAGGCCACCCCACCAATACCCGAACCGGTAGGCGGGCACGAGAGCGAGGACGGCGACGATGAGCGAGATCCCGTGGGCGGGGCGCGCCCCTCGGCCGTGCGTCGCGGAGTCGAGCGCGCTCTGGAGCACGTTGCCGCCGTCGAGAGGAAGAATGGGCAAGAGATTGAGCAGGCCCCAGAAGATATTTACATAGATAAGGCTGTAAAAGGTCCACTGGCCGACGTCCGATCCGACGTTGACTTGCGAGCCTCCAAGGAACACGAGCGCTCCGAAACACAGCCCCATGATGGGACCGGCGAGGCTGATCAGGATCGTCCTGAAGGGCGAAAGGCGCTTCGTGCCCGCCCAGACCGTCGTGCCGCCCATTCCGTGCAGCTCTATGGCCGGCTTCAGGCCGAAGGCAAGGACCGTCAGCGCGTGTCCAAGCTCGTGCACCAACACGGAGGCGAAAACGACGACCATCCAGATGGGCAGGCGTATGGGGTCATGGTCGAGCAAGGACATGTTCATGAGCGCCGTCGTCGCGAAGAACCACGGCTGAACTCGCACGGGGATGATTCCCAAACGGAAAGTCAGGTTCTGCATGATGACGGTGGGAGCGACCCTTCTAGATTGTCATGGCGCGCAGGTGTGCGCGAGCGGGGCCAGGATCACCGGGTCTCGAGAGTTCGTTTCGCTGGCTGGCCCACCGGTTCAGAGGCCAAAGGTTACCTTGGCCGGCCAACTGCCGGGTGTCGGAAGTCCATGGAGCCTCATGAGCGCTTTCTCCAGGCACTCGGTCTTCTCGGCTCCCTCTTTGCTCGAAGCGGCGAGCCCGGCCGAGAGGACGTGTCCGCCCGGGCCCACGTAGAGTGTGGCCCGGAAGGTCGCCGTGGACCCTTGTTTGCACCGATCGATGGCCCCAGCTTGACGCGTGATCGCACCCGTCACTTTGTCCGGTGACCAGTCATTCGGAGGGCGCGACGCGTTGAGCGAGAGCTCCATCGAGTAGCGCACCTCCGCATCTCCCCCTTCGGGTTTCGGCCATTGGGCGTCCATCACGACGCCGACGAGGCACCGCTCGGTGGCACCGTCTCCGATATCGCTATCCTCGAGGTACGCCCACTTCGCGGCCCCGTCTGAGCCGATACGCACGAAGAACTTCGCCGTCCCGGAGAGCACGCCGATGTGCTCGATACCGCGAGTCTGACACTCAGTAAACTTGTCGTCGAGCCGAGCGAAGGACTTCTTTACAGCCCCGGGGTCGATCGTCCCGAGTTCGCTCGCCATCTTCATCGCCGTGCGCGGCGGCTGAGGCGATTCGCGCTGGATCGGCCCGACTGCTTTCTGTGCAGGCGCGCCTCCGCACGCGCCCAGGGTCGCGGCGAGGCCTAGGAGAAGCAAGATGGCTGATTCGGTTCTTGGCGTATTTCGCATTGAACTGCCTTCACTGACCGAGGAGACCCGAAGCGATGACGCTACGCTGGATATCGCTCGTTCCCTCGAACACCTCGGTAACTTGCGCATCACGCCGGTGTCGTTCGCTCGGGGCGTGGGCAACAATCCCTGAGTACCCTCGCATGCGAGCCGCCATGTGGGTTACGCGCGTCGACATCTCCGTTGCGTACACTTTGGCCATGGAGCACTCGGCGCTCGCCGACTTGCCCGACGTCCGCAAATTCGCCGCTCGCCACACGAGCATCCGCGCGGCATCGATTTCCGTCGCCATGTCGGCGAGCAGCAGGAGGTCGCCTTGACTGCCCGCCCTTGCCATCGCGGCAGAGTGCGGTTCCGTCATCGCAAACTTCACGCTCTCTTCGAAGGCGGCGCGGGCGATACCGACGGCTTGAGCTGCGATCGCTACGCGCCCCGAGTCGAGCGTGGCTTGCGCGACTTTCATCCCCGCGCCGACGCCGCCGAGCACCTGCGTCGCGGACACCGCGCAGTCGTCGAAGTGAACCGCGCCCACGTGGGCCGCGCGCGCGCCCACCAACGGCTCCGCCGGTCCAGCCCGGACTCCACTCGAGGCCAGCGACACGACGAAGGCAGTGAGCGCCTCCGAGTGAGTCCCCACCTCAGACCCGGTCACGGGCGCAAGAACCAGGATCCAGTCCGCATACGCCGCTCCCACCACTGCGCGCACGCTGCCGTTGAGAATGAAGCCGCGCTCGGCGGGCCGGACGTGTGCGGTAAGGCCCCATGCTTTCCCTTCGCTCGGCACCTGCGTGAGAGCCGACGTCCCAAACGCCGCCCCCCGCCCGAGCGCCGGGAGAAGCCCTCGCTTCTGCGGCTCGGTTCCGAACGCGGAGATTGGGTCGCAGCAAAGCGAATTGTGAACGCTCAGGATGGCGCCCGAGCTCGCGCAGGCAAGGCTAAGCTCTTCGATCACCAGCGCGCACGCGAGACCGTCGGCACCTTGACCCCCGTACCCGGCGGGCACGTTGATTCCGAGCAGGCCAGACTTCCCCAGCGCGGCGACGATCTCGGCTGGCCACATTCCCGCCCGATCTGTCTCAGCCGCCCTGGGCAGGACGGTCGAAGCCGTGACCTCCCGCGCCACCGTGAGGATTCGGTTCTGTTCGTCAGTGAGGTCGAAGTCCATTGCCGAGCGCTCTATAGCAAGCGTTGCGAGTCGGTTCGCTACGGGCCAGCCTCCGGCGCGTTGGCTTCCGGAGCGAGCTCCACGAGGCCCCGGACTTCGGCCGCCCTCTCCCGGAGCCGCGGTTTGGGGCGAACGGCCACTCCGATCTTTGCCTCGGCGAGCATCGCGACGTCGAACGCGTTGTCCCCGAAGGCGGCGACCAGGGGAGGGATTGGGCCGAGGGTCTCGCGCAGGCGCGTCAGCTTGGCCGGGCCGTACGGAATCGGGCGATCGAGCTCGGGCTGGATCACCCCGCCGACGACACGAGGGCGCGCGGCGACGACGTCGGCCTCGAGGAAGCCCAGGTGTTTCGCGGCCTCTGCGACCGAATAGGTGGGCGATGCGCTCACCAAGACGACGCGGATGCCCGCGCTGCGGGCGCGGTCGAGCACGTAGCGCATCTCCCCTTGAATCCGCGAAACGAGGTTCGCGCCCTCTACGACGCTGCGCGCGAACGCGCAGATTTCTTCGACGGTCAGGCCGGCGTAGCACCACGTCATCACCTCGCAGACGCGCTGCTCGGGAAAGAGACCCTCGACGTATGCCGAATAGATGCGGCGCGCGACCTGCTGCCCGGTCCCGGCATCGGAGAGCTCGTGTACGCTTGCCACCCGGCGCAAAGCGTCGACGGCCTCGGGCCGCACCAGGTCTTGGTCGACGAACGCTCGAAAGAGGTCCTCGCCGACGTCCCCCGACCAGAGCGTCCCGTCGCCGTCGGTGGCGATGACTCCGTCGGGCAGATCAGGAGCGATATCTTCGATGCGGGTCCAGACTTCGCGAGCCGTGCACTGCTTCACCGGTTCGAGCATAACGGATTGCGAGGGGTTGGGCTTGTTGTAGGCTCGCGCGCCTCCGATTGGAGGCGCTCTGAAAGGACTAGGGATGATGCGGTCTGTGAATGGTTTGTCGAGGGTCGGGCTCATCGGAGTCCTCTGGACGGTGCTTGTCCCCGCGCTGGCGACGGCGCAACCGCCGTCTGCCGTCCCTCCGGTCGCTCCCCCGGCGGCCGCTCCCCCGGCATCACGGCTCGAGAATCCGGCGGCGCCCGGACCGAGGCCGACCGATGACACGGCGCCGCTGCCCGTTCCGCTGGAGCTGATGCGCGCGCAGCCCGGCGGCGTGACGGCCGAGCAGGTCGCCGCGCGCTCGGCGGACACGAGTTTCTCGGTCAAGGCCGCGCAGGAGAGCCTTCGGGGTGCGGCGGCGCGCGTGGATGAGGCCTGGACTCAGTTCTTGCCGAGGCTTTCGGCTCTCGGCCGCTATACGCGTCTGAGCACGTTCACGCCGCCTAATCTGGGTACCCTCGTCGTCTACGACGGTCCCCCGACAAACACCAACCTCCCCCCGGGAGGGAACAACTTGATGGCGGTGCCCTTCGCGTTTCCCATCATAGCCGACAACTGGCTCCTTCAGGGCACGATCAACGTGCCAATCACCGACTACTTCCTCCGCATCGATCAGGGGTACTCGGCGGCGACGCACTCCCAGGACGCGGCGCGCTGGGACCTCGCGGGCTCGCGGGCGACGGCCTCGGCCAACGGCAAGGTCGCGTACTACACGTGGCTGCGGGCGCGCGGTGCCCACGCGGTGGCCGTGCAGTCTCTCAACGACCAGCTCACGCACCTGCGGGACGCGCGCAATCAGTTCGCGGCCGGCAACGCTTCCAAGGCGGACGTGCTGCGCGCCGAGACGGCGGTCGCGTCTGCCGGGCTGGCCCTCGAACGCGCGAAGAACCTGGCGGACCTCTCGGAAAAGCAGCTTCGCGTCGCCATTCACGTCGGCGACGAAGTTTCCGTGGCGCCTGCCGAAGACCTGGAGACGGGTCTGCCTCCCGTGCCGGGGGACGTCAAACAGTTGACCGCTGAGGCTCTCACCGACCGCGCGGAGATCAAGAGCGCGGATCTGAATGCCGTGGCCGCGCGCAAACAAGCGGAGGCGGCCAAGGCTGCGAAGTATCCCGTGGTCTCCGCTTTCGGCGACGCGATTCTCGGCAATCCCAATCCGCGCATCTTCCCCCCGTCGCAGACTTGGTTTCCGACCTGGGACCTCGGCGCCCAGGTCACCTGGTCGCCCAACGACCTTCTGCTCGCGGGGGGCAACATCGCCGATGCCGAATCCCGCGTCGCGGCGATCGAGGCCAACAAGGGTGTGGTCCGCGACGGGATCGAGGTCGAGGTCACGCAGTCCTGGCAGGCCGTCAAGGAGGCCGACTTCGCGATCGAGTCCAGTCTCCGAGAGCTGGCCAGCGCCACCGAGGCGTACCGTGTGCAGCGCGAGCTTTTCAACAACGGTCGGGGCACGTCCACCACGCTGACCGACGCCGAGACCGAGCTCACGCGAGCGCGTCTCGACCTGCTCAACGCGCGCGCCGACGCCCGCATCGCTCGCACGCGCCTCGACCACGCGCTCGGGCGCGACCTCACGGCCGTCGCTCCATGAGCTCCGTCAGTCGCCGCTGATGGCCAGGGAGTTCGTCCCCGACGTCGCAAAGACGTAGATCGGCGGAGAGGAAGCGTACGGCTGGGCGTCGGCCTCGATCACGTACCACGGAGCCGTCAGCGCCCGGATGTCGAAACCCGCCGGCGCATTGGGCACGTTGGCGCTAGGGGACGTCGCGTTGTTGGCTTGGACCGAGTACCCGAACACGAGCGCGCTCGTCGGGTGTACGTTGAGCGCCGTCCAACCGCCCGTACACCAGGCGCATGAACCACCCCACGCGGTCCTCGTGGCGGGCGATGTGGTGGGGTTCTGCAACGGATAGTCGTAGCCGGGCCCCAGGCCTCCCGACACGTCGAGGTAACCCCCGTACTCCGCGCGGAACTGCTCCTCGGCCGCGCGGATCTGCGAAATCATGTCCTGCGCTTCTGAGACGTACGCGTGCCGAATCCAAGCCCGATAGGCGACGACGGCGAGGACGGAGAGGATGCCGATGATGGCGACCGCGATCATGATCTCGATGAGAGTGAATCCGCGTCTGGCCTGGTGTCGACGCTCAGCGATCATGAGCGAAGGGTAGCGGGCCTCGAGGGCGCGGACTACCGTACGCCGCCGATGGCGGAAGACGGCATCCTGCGAGTGGGAGCGCTGGCGACGGCTCTCACACTCGTCCTCGCGGCGTCCGTCCTCGGTGCGTGCACGTGCGAGCGGGGACCGAGCCCCGTCGACGTTCGACGCGACTTCGGTGCGCTGGGTGCGCCCGTTCCCGACGTGGCGCCGTTTCTCGCCATGGCCAGAGCGATCGTCGACAAGCGCGGCCGCGGCGCGGTGCCAGAGCCCCCGCCGTCTCCCGGACGTCGTGTCATGCTCGCGTATTGGCCGCCCGCGGGGACTGGCGAGTCGTCGGTGGCGACGGCCGCCGGCGCGACGATGGCGGACGCCGTGGCGGCCGCGGCGGCAGCGCTCGCGCCGAGCGTGCACGATGTCGCGACGGGCCGGCTCGAAATCGACGTCCCGACCACGTTGGCGCCGAGGTGGGACGAGCATCAGCGCTCCCCCTTGGCGTCGATGGGGCTCGAGGGGATGCTCGCAGCGCGCGATGACGGAAAGGTGGGATTCGTGCTCCCCGGAGAAGTCCTCCAGAAGCATCTCGCGCGCAGCGGGTCTCCCACCTCGCTGGACGCCGCCCAGGTCGAGCAGTGGCTCGCTCAGCGCGCCGGTGTGGTGTCGTCGGCGCTCTCGGAAATGCGGGGCTACGGCTTCCGCGCCGACACGTTCATCGAGTCCGCGGACCGCCTCCGGGTGCTCCGGGTGGAGCGCGGCCAGGTCGTCGGAGCGGCGGAGGTCGCCCCGCAGGGTCTGCTCGCGGCGGTGAAGCTCGGCGCCGAATACCTCGTGCGAATGCTCTCTCCAGCGGGGCGCTACACGTACATGTACCATCCGTCCGACGAACGGGCCGACAGCTCGTACGGATGGTTGCGCCATAGCGGGGCGACCTACGCCCTGCTCGAGGCCTTCGAAGAATTCGGTGAGCCGCGCTACGCGGAAAAGGCGGCGCTCGCGCTCCATTATCTCGGGTCGCACTTGAAGACCGACGCCGCCAGCCGGGGGAGCTACGTCATCGACACGACCGATGAGGAGCAGCAAAAGGCCGGTGGAGCGGGGCTAGCTCTCCTGGCCTATGCCAAGTACGCCGCCGTCACGGGGTCTCGCGCCGATCTCGAGACGATGCGTTCCCTCGCGCGGTTCATCGTGGCCGAGCAGTATGCAGACGGTCACTTCCGCAGCAACGACGATATCGAACACGAGCCCGGGAAAACGCTCAAGCGTGAGCCCATCTACTATCAGGGTGAAGCCATCCTCGCGCTGGTCCGCCTCTATGCCATCGATCCTCAGCCGTCGTACCTGGACGCCGCGCGGCGGGGTGCGGATTGGGTCGTCCACGTGCGCGACCGGTTTGTCTCCGAGGACAGCCAGGAGCACGACCACTGGGCGTCCTACGCCTTCAACGATCTGTTTCGGGTCACGCGAGACGAGGCGTATCTCCAGCACGCGTACAAGATCGCGCGCGCGATCCTCAAGAAGCAGCGCGGTCCGAACGCGATGGCGCCCGACCTCGTCGGAACGTTCTACGAAGCCCAGACGACGCCAGCGGCGACGCGCCTCGAGGCTTACGCCGCGGACATCGCGCTGACGCGCTTCGCAGGCAAGCCCGACGCCTGGCTACTCGATGCGGCCCGCCCGGTCGCGCACGCCCTGGTCAGGGCACAATTCACCCTCGACAGCGACTACTGGCTGAAGAATCCGGCCCGCGCCGAGGGAGGGATGCCCGAGAGTCCGTTTACTCCCGAGATACGCATCGACTACGTGCAGCACGCCATGAGCGCGTGGCTCCACCTCGCACGGATTCTCAGAGACCCGCACTATGGAGCGGACGGCGTCCCCTCCCAGGACGCGGTGCGCTAGGGTTGATTGTGTGTGTCGCCCGTGGATGGTGCGAGGTGGTAGCCTTTAGAGCGGGTAGGGATCGGGCGTTCAATCGTGGACTGTTTGCGACGAACACCCCGGAACGTTGGCGGCGGCGGCGCGCGGCCGTATGTCTTGGAGTAGCGATGGATTCTTTTCCTCTCTTCCACGCCGTCGTGGAGCCTCCGGGCCGGCCTGAGATGCGGGCCGCGCGCGAGTTTGGCGTGCGCCTCGTCGGGCAAATAGGAGGTGAGCGACCGCTGACCCGCATGCTCGAGGCGCGCACGGAGCAAGGCGAGCACGTGGCCATCGTCGTCGCGTCCGACAAGGCGACGGAAGCGGATCGATCGCGGCTCATCGAGTCGGCGGAGCAGATGTTGGCTGCCAAAGTGGTGGGTTCGCTCCGGGTCCGAGCCCTCTCGCCGGGTCGAGACGCCTGGCTCACCGATCTTTGGACGACAGGCTGTGCGAGTGACCTCGTCGCTCTAAGATGGCCGTTTCGACGCCGATTGGACTTCGTGAGGCGGGTCGTCAAGTCGCTCTCGGAACTTCACGCGGTCGGCATCACCCACGGGTGCCTGTGCCCTGCCAACGTGCTGTTGGACGATGACCTCCGCCCCGTTCTCAGCGAGGCGGCCGCGGTTTCGGTCCACTCGCTCGTGCAACGCAAGCTGGACAGCGTCGGCTATGCAGCGTTCGCGGCGCCCGAGGTACTGCTGGGCGAGGCCCCCGACGTGCGGAGCGACGTGTGGTCCGCGGGCCGGCTTCTCGAGAGTCTCCTCGTGGGCGACGAGGCGGGCTTGGTGGCGGACTGTCTGCGTCTGTGCTTCGCCGAGCTGCGGACTGCTCGCTGGGTCTCCGCTCTGAGACTGGATGCCGCCCTCGAACAGGTGGCCGTCCGGTTGCCGAGCGGCGACGTCGCGACGCTGCCGATGCCTTCGGCGTCGCTCGCAGCGCGCGGTCGAACGCCCTCGCTTCCGGGGGCCGGGGACAGGCAGCCTTCGCTGCCTCTCGCGGCGCGCGCGAGGACCCCGTCGCTCCCTGGCACGGGGGAACGACAACCATCGCTTCCAACCTCCGTCGAGCGTCGAGCGTCGGTCGTGGACTCGCGCAGGGCCAAGCGCCAGTCCTCGTCGCGGGGAAGGTACGGGCTTGCGGTCGTCGGCGTGACCGCATCGCTCGGACTCGCGGCCTTGCTCGGCCCAGAAGCTGAGCTGGCGAGACGAGGGCTCGTAGCGCTCGCGGTGCTCATTGTCGCTGTGCTCACGCTCGCTGCCGCCATTCAAAAGTGGTCTGGCGCGAATGGGATTCCCGAACGTCCGTCCCGAGGGCCGCGGAGCCGCAAATAGGGGGCGGGGCCGCTCTTCAAGGAGGGGACGACGCGGAGGCGGTGGCCCCGGGTCGCGGCTGAATGTCAACTCCGGCCAGGGCGCGCGCGCGGGCGAGGTGGGGCGACGCACTGAACGCCAGCAGATCCGCCCGTCGCTCCTCGAGCGTCAGATCCGCTATCGCGCGCGTCTCGGAGCGGAGGTGGGTCGTGGCCGTGACGAGATCGCCGCAGAGAAACAGGCCCGAGCGCTGGGCAGTGAGTTCCACGCTGCGGATCCACGCCGCAAGGTCGACGACCCCAGTACCGGACGACACCTCGCGAGCCGCCGACTCCAAGCGCTCTCGCGCCTCTTTTCCGATCGCGCGCGCGAGAAGTCTTCGCGTGAGCTCGACGGCGTTGGCCAGAGCGCTGGGCACCGGCGTGTCCTTCAGGACGACCCTCGCCGCCGCGAGAAGGAGGACGAAGAGCTCGCTCTGCGTCGGATAGAAGATCAAGGCGTAATGCTCGGGGCGGTAGTAGGTGAGGTGCCTGGCGGTCACGAACGCCAGCTCCTTCGGCGACAAGCCGCTGAGCACGGCGGGACCGAGCACGGTCGTCGGAACTGCGGCGGGGACTGCTGCCACGCCGCCGGGGACATCGTCGATCACGTAGATCTCGGGAGCCTCGATGCCGAGGATATGGGCGGCCCAGCGCATCGACCGGACCGCCGACACCGTGCTCGATTCGCCCTGGCGAGCGCTCGCATCGAACTTGAGGAGCTGGCGGGCCTCGCGCAGTCCTTCGATGCGAGCGGCGGCCGCTGCGGGGCCTATCGCGCGCAGAATGTCTGCGACGGCCGGGTGAGGTGCCGGAGCGCGCAGGCACGAGTCCCAGTCGGCATCACTGAGGGCGCGCGAGGGCCTGATCGGGTCCGGGACGCGGTACTGGTCCACGACGAGCTGCGCCGAGAGATCGGCCATCCCAAGCTCCTCAATCGCGCAACCGACAAGCCACGCGCGGTCGATCCGACCGGCGCGCTTGTGGAGCGAGAACAGGCGCGCATACGTACTTGCGCGCATCGGCGCCTGGGTGGCGATGGCCTCGAACTCGGCGATGGCGGCCGCCTCGTCGCCGTTCGCGAGGTGCATGTCAGCGAGCATGGCGCGCGTGTCGACGTCGGACGGTCTGACTCGGAGCGCGCGGGAGAAGGCCTCGATGGCGCGCGGGGCGTCGCGAAGTCGATCGCGGCGGAAGGTGCCGAGTTTGCGGCAAGCGTCGTACGCTCGGTCTTCCTCTCCGAGCGCCGCGAGGCGTTCGATCTGTTTGGAATACAGGGCGTCGAGCAGCTCCCACTCGCCACGCGCGGTGCGAGCGGCGATGAGGCGTTTGAGGGCTTCGTCGTGCGCGGGATTTTCGTCGAGGGTTTTGGCGAGAATGGCCAGCCCGCGCTCGTCATCGTTCAAGCGGACGAACGCCACGTTCGCTGCCTCGATTCGCAGGGCCCCTCGGCGTTCAGTATCCTTCTCGGCGTCGGCCGCCTTCACGAGGATCTCACAGACCCGCTGCCAGCCCCCGATGCGTTCGTACGCGGCGCACACCGACCGGACCATCGACGGATCGCTCGAGTCGAGCTCGTACGCCTCCTCCAGCGCTGCGACCGCTCCGTCCCGGTCGCCGAGCTTTTCGGCGCAGGTCTCCGCGATCGCTCGGAGCTCGGAAATGCGCTCGCTGTACGTTTGGATTGAATCGAGGCGCTTTCTCCTCCAGTCGACGGCGCGACGCGCTTCTCCGCTTTCGATCGCGAGTTCGACGAGCTGGTCCAGAGCCGCTCGGCTCGTCGGGTCGGCCCGCACCGCCTTCTCGAAGTTCAGCTCCGCCTCGCGCGGCTTTCCCGTCGCGCGCTTGATCTCCCCAATACGGACGTAGATCGACGCCCGGGTGCGTCGGTCGTCGTCCGGCGTCACGAAGAGCGCGGCCTTGTAGCCCGCGAGCGCCCCTGCGTCGTCGCCCCGCGAGCGAGCGAGATCGGCGGAGGCTAGATCGTGGGCCACGGTCCCGGTGTCGTGAACTGTAACGCCCTCTGCCATGACGAGGTCACTCTAGAAGACTCACGTCAAACCGCCAGGACGCTCGACGGCGAAACGACGGGACGTGGGCGCGGGGAGGGTGACCGGAGGCTCGACCCGCGTCCGCCTGGTAGCTCGCTGCCCTGTCAGGCCCGGCAATAGGTCCGTCACGGCGTAGCGAGCCGAGGGGATGCCCCCCTGCGACCAGTGGATGGGCTAGGTTACCCGCGCAGACAGGCCTTCCCCGCGTGCTAGATCAGCGCTGTGATGCTTACGAGAGCGGTCGAAAACTCAGTGGCTGTCACTGAAGGAATCCGTGTGGTCGTGCGCAGCAGGTACGTTCCGGAGCAATCGCTCCCGTTGGCGAAGCGCTACGTCTTCGCGTACACGGTGCGCATCGCCAACGAAGGCTCCGAGCCGGCGCAGCTTCGCACGCGGCGATGGGTCATCACCGATGGCCTCGGGAAGATTGAAGAAGTGCGCGGCCCGGGCGTTGTCGGCCATCAGCCGTACCTCGAGCCCGGACAAGAGTTCCAGTACACAAGCGGGTGCGTCCTCGAGACGCCGCGCGGAGAGATGTCCGGTAGCTACCAGATGCACCGGCCGGACGGTCGCAGCTTCGACGCGGAGATCGCTCCGTTTGCCCTGACGCTCCCTCATTCGCTCAACTAGCCACCATGAATGAAAGCTCCTTTTTGCAGCGCGCGGACGAGGCGTTTCGGTCGCTCGAGGACGCGTGCGATTCGCTCGAACCGGAAGTCGTCGATTGCGAAAGGGCGGGTGACGTCGTGACGCTGACATTGCTTGGCACCAGGAAATGCATCGTGAATACTCAACGACCGACGCGCCAGATATGGCTCGCTGCCAATGCGCGCGCTTGGCACTTTTCCTGGGACGAAGCGAGGGGCGAGTGGCTCGACGACCGCGGGGCTGGAGAGGAGCTCTTTGCCACTGTGGCGCGAGTCGTGCTCGAGACGACCGGACAAGACGTGCGGTTTGGGCGATGACTCCGTACGAACTAGCTGGCGGTGAAGCGGGTCTGCGCACCGTCCTCACGCGACTCTACGATAGAGCTTTCGATGACCCCATCATCGGGTTTCTGTTCGTGGGCAAGGACAAGGCCCGGATCGTGGAAGGGCAGGTGGCCTTCACGGCCGCATTTCTCGGCGGACCACGGGGTTACAGGGGACGTCCGCTCCCGGAGGCGCACGCCCAGTTGCCCTTGCTGCCAGGCCACTTCGATCGCAGGCATCGTCTGCTCGAGGAAGTGCTTTGCGATCAGGGCGTTCACGAATCCGTGCGCCGCCAGTGGCTTGACGTCGATGAGGGGCTTCGCGGCTCCGTGCTCGCCGCGTGCCAGACAGCACGCCAGCGAACGAAGGTCGCGTAGCGGCATCCACGGAAACCGACCGGCTGTACTCGTCCAGCCATAGCGAAACTCGCGCCCGATTCCGGCCGACCGTACTAGAACTGTCGCGATATGGGTGACATTCATCCGGGTGGGACCGTGCACGGCACGGGTCCCGAGCCGTTGTCGGACTCGAATAGCGGGCCTGACGAACACCTGCCGACGACGAAGCTGCCTCCGCTGCCGGCGCCACCCCCCATGGTCCGCCGTTCCGGCGCGCCGCCTCCGTATGGTGCCTCCTCGCCTCCCCTGGGTGCTCAGGGGCTTGATGCGACAGTGCCTGTTCCATCGCCGCTCGGGGCTCCCGGCTCCTGGTGGCGCGACATGGCGTCGATGGTGGCGCGGCAGGCTGGGGCCGCGTCACGCGGGGCCGACGTGACGATGGTCGAGAAGAGCGTGGGCGCGGTCTGCGGCGGATTCGGACTGGCCCTCTTCTTCCTTGCGCTCGGCGTCGGCTTGCGCGGGGTTCCACCGGAGGTTTCCAACCAACCGACGGTGGTAGCGGCGAGCATCGTCGCAAGGGCGGCGATGGCCTGTGGCATGCTCGCCTTTGGCTTTGGCCTGCTGCGTATCTGCGAGCGCCTCCTTTCCGGGCGTACGTGGCCGTCGAGTAGAGCGCCGGAAGTGCCGTCGAGGGATTCTAGAGGCTAGTGTCCCGTCTCTGAAGTGGAGTGAATTCGTGGCGGGCTGGCTCGTCCAACGGTCATGAGAAGCGCAAGGCCCCTCGTCGTGACGTCGGAGGAGCGTGAGGAGCTCCTGGGACTGGTGC
>JBEKXD010000103.1:0-21467 GCA_049512415.1 Polyangiaceae bacterium | reverse complement strand
CTCTAACCCACCGAGCAACACGAGGTTGTTCGCGCCCGCGGTGCGCACGGCGGTGAGCATCGATTGCATGCCGGCGATCGCGTACGTCGGACCGCATCCCGTTCCACCGTCTCGCCAGCAGGTCCACCCGCTGTCGGAATCGTTGTCCGGGTAAGGCTCATTGAAGAGTTCGAAGATGACCTTCGGCTCGGAGGCGTATGCGGTCGCCACAGAGCTCCAGAACGCCGCACCGTGGGTCGCGTCGGGCATGGGCTGCTGATCCGTCGCCAGGGAGCCGCCGGGTCCCTCCGTCCAGTGAAGGTCCAAGATTGGATAAATGCCATTTTGCAAGAGCAGATCAACCCACGTCTTGACGGCTGCCTGGTAGGCAGCGCCTGAAACGGCGCTGGTGAGGCCATTGAGGGCGAGCCAGCAATCTTCGTTGAGCGGAATGCGCACGGAGTTGACGTGCCACGCGAGCATCGCGGTGACGGTCGCCGCGTTGTTCCCGGACCCGTCCCCAGGATCCCAGATGTTCTTGCCGTCGACGCACGAGAACTCTCCTCCAGGTCGGTTCACTCCGCGCAGTCGAATCGCGTTCGCTCCGTCGTAGATCTGGTTGCCAACGGCGTGCACCCCGGCAACGACCGGCCCGCCGTCCCCGCCTGAACTGGAACCGCCACCCGAACTGGAACTCGACCCGGAACTCGACCCGGAACTCGACCCCGAGCTTGACCCCGAGCTTGACCCCGAGCTTGACCCGGAACTCGACCCGGAACTCGACCCGGAACTCGACCCCGAACTCGACCCCGAACTCGACCCCGAACTCGACCCCGCCCCGCCGTCACGCCGGCTGCCCGAGCTCGAACCTGTGCCCGCGCTTGAACTCGACCCACTGATCGTTCCGGAACTGGAACTCGCCCCGGAACTGGAACTCGCCCCGGAACTGGAACTCGCCCCGGAACTGGAACTCGCCCCGGAACTGGAACTCGCCCCGGAACTGGAACTCGCCCCGGAACTGGAACTCGCTCCGGAACTGGAACTCGCCCCGGAACTGGAACTCGCCCCGGAACTGGAACTCGCCCCGGAACTGGAACTCGCCCCGCTGCTCGACCCGCCTCCCGATCCCCCCGCGTCGCCCGTGTCGTTGCCGTTGCCGTCCGTTGGAGAGCCGCACGCACCCATCAGGGTGGCGACCACGACACCGAATGAAAGAGACCAGATCCGACCGTCCATGAAGACCAACCTTCCGTCGCGCGTCCAAGCTCGCTGGGAACCGCACATAAGAGATGCGGGCGACCGCAAGAACGGCTCAGGAAGGCTTGGAACGCGTGCGGTACGTTGAAGGCGAATCAGTCCATTCTCACTGAAGCCGCGGTGCGAGGCATCGAGCGCGCCGTCAAACCAAGCCCCGAGTTGAACACTTCGCATCATGCGAGCCTTCACGTCGCAGGATTAACGTCGACAGCGGTCGTGCCGATACTTGAGAGCGGAGAGACAGCACCGCCGAATATGGACATCGCTTCGCGAAGCCGGCGCCGCCCGGGTACCGACCGAGCGGGACGGCGGGTGCCCACGCTACGCCTTGGGCGGCCGCGTACGAGAGAAAAGGTCGGTGGGGCGAGGGTTTCGCACGCGCTTCTGGACGGGCTCGGCGTGGGCGTGGCGGTCGTCCATCCCGCGACGGGGATCATCGAGCACGTCAATGCCACCATGTGCGAGCTCGTCGGTGCGCCGTTCGAAGACATCGTGGGGCGTCCTCGCAGTGACTTCTTCGGTACAGGGCGCCAGGCGGACGTGCGCGCTAGAGACGACGATCCGGGCGTACGCGGAGGGGACGCCCTCCTGCTCAGGCGCGACGGACGCCGCCTCTCCGTCCTGCGGTCGGTCACTCGCATTCGGCTCGGTGGCAGGGAGAAGCTCCTCGAAACCTTCGTGGACATCACGGACCGCAAGGAGGCCGAGGTAGCCCTGCGCCAGAGCGAGGAGAAGCACCGCCTCCTCGTCGAGAATAGCCACGACGTCATCTACACGATGACGCCGGAAGGCGTATTCACCTACGTGTCTCCCGCGTGGACGGTAGTCCTCGGACACCCCGCAAGCGAGGCGGTGGGACAATCCATTTCCCAATTCGTTCATCCGGACGATCTGCCTCGATGTGTGGCGCTCATGCAGTCCGCCACGGACACGGGACAAGAGCGAGGACGGGTCGAATACAGGATCCGCGACGCCGCAGGGTCTTGGCGGTGGCACACCTCCAGCGGCGTGGCGCTGCGGGACGAGTCGGGGGACATCCTTGGGTTCGAGGGAATCGCTCGCGATATCACGGATCGCAAGGAGGCGGAGGAAGCGAGCGAGCGCTTCAAGGCATGCTTCGACAACGGAGCCGTGGCCCAGGCATTGACCTCGCTCGACGGTCGCTACCTCCGCGTCAACGAGGCGTTGGCGAGTTTGCTCGGATACACGTGCTCCGAGCTCGCGGGAGTGTTGTTCAATGACGTAACGCATCCCGACGACCGCGCGATCGGTGTGGGGGCTGTCGAGACCGTGCTGCACGGACCGACGACGTTCAGGTTCGAGAAGCGATACCTCAAACGCGACGGCAGCATTGTCTGGGCGGACCTCAGCGTGGCAGCGGTCTGCGACGCCAGCGGCAGACGTCAATACTTCATCGCGACGCTCGTCGACATCACGGAGCGCAAGCGGATGGAGGCAGCCCTGAGCGAGAGCGAGGCCAACTTCCACACCTTCTTCGACTCCATGACCGACATCGTCATGGTCGGGACTCCGCTCGGAAAGCTCCTCTTCACGAACGCTGCATTCGCGCGGACGTTGGGCTACTCCGCCGAGGAAGCCATCGGCATGAGCGTGGCCGATCTGCATCCGAAGGAAATGCGCCCCGACCTGTCGGCAGCCTTCGACGCCGTCCTCCTCGGAGAGAAGGAGATCCCCTCCCTGCCGCTCGTCACTAAGGCCGGGGCCCTTGTTCCCGTGGAGAGCCGCGTCTGGACCGGTCAATGGAACGGGGCGCAGTGCGTCTTTGCAATTTGCAAGAATTTGACCGCAGAGCGGGAGGCGCAGCAGCGCTTCGAGCAGGTGTTCCGGCACAACCCGGCCATGATGGCTCTGATGGAGCTCCCGAGCCGGCGCCTGATGGACGTCAACGAGGCTTACGCGAGGGTCATGGGCTACTCTCGCAACGAGATTGTCGGCAAGACGGCCCGCGAGCTCGGCCTGCTGATCGACATCGAGCCGGCGACGGCGATGATCGAAGCGCTGCCCACCGCAGGGGGCGCAAGGGATTTTGAGTTCGGCATGCGGCGAAAGAATGGGACGAGGATCGACGTCCTGTGCTCCGGCGAAGTCATCGTTCTCAACGGGCGCCCGCACTACCTGATCGCGCAGACGGACATCACGGAACGAAAGCGAGCGGAAGAGCAGCTCGCGGTCCTGTCCGAGCGGCTGGCGTTGGCCGTCGCGGCGGGACGGGTGGGCATCTGGGATCTCGACGTCGGCCAGAACAAACTGACGTGGGACGACCTCATGTTCCAGCTCTTCGGCATTCCGGAGAGCGAGTTTGGCGGGGCGTACGAAGCGTGGTGGTCGTCGCTGCATCCGGACGATCAAGCGCGCGCGGGCGAAGAAGTCGCGATGGCGCTGCGTGGAGAGCGGGAATTCAACACCGAATTTCGCATCGTCTGGCCCGACGGAAGCATTCACAACATCCGGGCCATGGCCCGCGTTCAGTGGGACTCCAGCGGTCGACCGGTGCGGATGGTCGGCACCAACTGGGACATCACCGAGCAGAAGCGCGTCGAGGCAAGTTTGCGCGAGGCCAACCGGCAGCTGGAAGAGGCCACGGCTCGAGCCAACGAAATGGCTGCCGAAGCCAAGCGCGCGTCCGCTGCCAAGAGCGAGTTTCTCGCCAACATGAGCCACGAGATCCGAACGCCCATGAATGGCGTCATCGGAATGATCGGCCTGCTCTTGGGTACGAAGCTGACGAGCGAGCAGCGCCGGTACGCCGAGCTGGCCCGCGCATCGTCGGAATCCCTGCTGACCGTGATCAACGACATTCTCGACTTCTCCAAGATCGAGGCCGGCAAGCTCGGACTCGAGATCATCGATTTCGATCTCCAGTCGTTGCTCGGCGAGGTCTTCGAGATGATGAGCCCGCGCGCTTCGGACAAAGGAGTCGCGTTGGCGTACACCGTGTCGCCCGAAGTGCCGTCGCTGCTCCGGGGGGATCCCGGTCGCGTGCGGCAGGTGTTGGTCAATCTCACGAACAACGCGGTCAAGTTCACGAGCGAAGGCGAAGTGGCCGTGGCGGCGAGTCTCGAGCAGGAGACCGACCGAAGTGTCGTTCTGCGCTTTTCCGTTCGCGACACGGGAATGGGCATCCCGGTGGGCCAACAGGGTCTGCTGTTCGAGAAGTTCAGGCAATTGGACGCGTCCACGACGCGTCGGTTCGGGGGGACGGGTCTGGGACTGGCTATCTGCAAGCAGCTCACGGAGTTGATGGGTGGCGAGATCGGATTGCGGAGCGAGGCGGGGCGAGGGTCCGAATTCTGGTTCACAGCGCGATTCGAGAGAGGACGCCCGCCGGTCGCGACTCTGCCCTGCGCCGGAGAGGGGCCCTCGCCTTCGCAAAAGCCGATTTCGCTCCGCAGCCCTCTGCTCCCGCTTGGTCGCCCCGGCGTCCGAGTCCTTGTGGCCGAGGACAACATCACCAATCGGGAGGTCGCGCTCGGTATCCTGCGGAAGCTCGGGCTGCGAGCCGACGCGGTCTCCAACGGCCGCCAGGCGCTCGAAGCCCTTCGGAGCGCACCGTACGACCTGGTGCTCATGGATGTCCAGATGCCGGAGCTCGACGGCCTCGGGGCCACGCGCGCGGTGCGCGCGGATGACAGTGGGTCGCTCAATCGCGGCATTCCGATCATCGCAATGACCGCCCATGCGATGCAGGGCGACCGCGACGCGTGCCTCGCCGCCGGGATGGACGATTACATCGCGAAGCCGGTGACGCCGGCCGCTCTATCGCAACTGCTCGAGGAGTGGTTCGTGCGTCTGGACGCTTCGAGATCCAAAGCCCCTCCCCTGCCCGCCGCGGCGCCGCCTCTCGCGTCGATCCCCCCCCGGACCGAGGCAGCCAAACCGCAGGTATTCGCCGAGACCGCGTTGGTCGACCGGCTGATGGGGGATCGAGCGCTCGCCGCGGTGATCGCTCTTGGCTTCCTCGGGGACATGCCCAGACAGCTCGACACGCTGAGGGGCTATTTGGCCATCGGAGACGCGAAAGCCGTGCAGCGGCAAGCCCACACGATCAAGGGTGCGGCCGCCACAGTCAGCGCGGAGGCGATGGCGGCACTGGCTTTGGAGCTGGAACGAGCCGGCGAGGCCGGCCACTTGGACGCGGTGAGAAACGCCGTGGAAAAGCTGGAGAGTGAATTTCAACGCTTGAAATGGGCCATGCAATCGTCAGCGCTACTGGAGGCCACGACGAAGGAGGGATCATGAAGACGTTGATCGTAGAAGACGACTTCACCAGCCGATTGCTGCTGCAGGAGCTGCTTCGGCCGTACGGGCAAGCTCACATCGCTGTCAACGGTACGGAGGCAGTGCTCGCCGCGTCCACGTCGCTCAAGGCCAACGACCCCTACCAGCTCATATGTCTCGATATCATGATGCCCGAGATGGATGGGCACGAAGCGCTCACGGCGATCCGCGCTCTGGAACGGCGGGCGGGCCGAGTTTGCCGGCAGGGTGCGGGGGTCGTCATGAGCCAAGGGCTTCTCAAGCACCAATGCTCTCGCGACCCCCTGTGCAAACAGCACTGCACGCGAGGCGCGCGGATTCTCATGGTCACATCGCTGCACGACGGGCACACCGTCCTCCAGGCCTATCGCGACGAGTGCGACGGTTTCCTAGGGAAGCCAACCGACAAGGGCAAACTCCTCGGGTGCCTGCGCGAGCTCGAGCTCATCGACAGCGTGGGGGAAGTGTGAGGTCGCGGAATCCAGACAATTGACCCAAAAGTTGCCGACGCCTCAAGCCTGTCGCGTCAGTCGAGCTCCACGCCCGTCGCATCGAGCTCGACCTGGGACAGGCGACTTCCCTCGCAGCTGTCTGGCGATCCGGCGCGCTTTGCGACCACGGTCGCTTGAACGCGAGCCACGCGCCCCGAAGCAGTCTTGGGCACGAAGAACGAGTGGCCATGCATTCGCACGTGGGCTTGCGCCTGATCGTCCCCGATCTCCATCCAGCATCCGGCTTCTTGGCATACCGCGGTGACCTTGCCCGTCGTGGCGAACGTCCGCCCTTCGAAGCGGCCCGGGTCGTGAGCGACGTCGGCGATGGCGACCGTCTCGGACGCACTTATGGGCTGCCCTAACACGAGGGCGGCGCGATTCGCGGGCTTGGACGTGGACGCCGCGGTCGGGCGGGTCTGGCCGTCGACAGGGCACTCACACGCTGGGGCCCCCAGAAGGACCGCCAGGGAAGTGAGGACGAGAGGAGTTCGCATAGGCCAGCCCTCTAGCATCCTAGACCGTCACGTCACGCCCAGGAGCTTGCTCATCGAGGCCTCGTCCGCGGGCGTGAAAGCGAACTCTTCGAAAGCCTCACTGGAGGCCCAGCAAAACGCGTTGACGTTCTTGGCTGCCAGCGGTCCGGCGCTGAGCGCACACGCGTAAAGGTAGAGATCCCGACGGAGATTTGAACGCCCAGGCGATGGAAGAGATGGCGCTTCAGGGCGTCCGCGTCGTTCTCGCAGTCCTCGACGCGGCCTCCAGGAAACTCCCACAATAGAGGCAGAACCGCACTCGCGCGCCGTTGAGTGATGAGATAGCGCGCGTCCTGCTCGACCACCGCGGCCACGACACGAATCGTCCGCTTGTGTGCTCCTGAGGTCACCGGTTTGCCAGGGCGCCTAGACGCCGACAGGTCTAGACGGCAATACGAAAGAGCTGCTGCCCCATGAGCAGGACATCGCCGGAACGAAACTCGCCATCGCTGATGCGAAGGAATGTCCCATTGGAGCTCCCGAGATCGGTGAGCCATAGCTTGCTCCCGTCCCAGGAGAGACGGCAATGGAGACCCGAGTGCGGTTCTGCCTCTATTGTGGGAGTTTCCTGGAGGCCGCGTCGAGGACTGCGAGAACGACGCGGACGCCCTGAAGCGCCATCTCTTCCATCGCCTGGGCGTTCAAATCTCCGTCGGGACATCGCGTCCGAGCTTCCGATAGACCCCGTTGAGGGATCTCTCGTCCTTGACCGACGCGCGGGCGGGGCCGGTCGGCCGAAACGTCGCGTGCACTGGGGACAGATAGCTATCCCCTGCGAAGATGCCCCCGGTCTCGCGTCCAATCGAGCCTCCTCCCACGGGCAGCGAATACGTCCCCGCTTCCGAGCCATCGGCCCGGAGAGCGGTCAGTGTGATGGCCCCGGCGGCGGGCTGAACCGGCGCAGCGGGCGCCTGGCCGAAAAGTCGCTCCTGAGAGACGGCAAGTCTGAACCCGCAGGCGCCGCAGAAGACGTTGGACGTGGAGTTGATGTGGTTGCACTGCGGGCAGGGAACGTTTCCTCCGGCCGCCGGTCCCGGGGCTGCGGGCGCTGCGCTTGCCGCTTGTGCGCCAGCGGTTGCCACTGCAGCAGGAGCTGGCGTCCCCGGGGCGGGAGGCGCCGGGGCTGTCGGTCCAGTGGACGAAGTGGTCGGCTGGGCTGGGGGCGCGGCGCCGGGCGGCGGCGTCTCAATACGTGCGGTGGTTGGCTTGCCCGCGGCCGGGCCAACCGCGGAGCTCGTACGCACCGGGCCCGGCGCAGCCCCCGGCGGGGAAGCCACGGTCCCAGCGAGCGCCGACGGTCCCGGTTGGACCGCGCGCAGTCCGTGCGGTGGCGTTCTCGGCGAGAACGGCCGAGGGGCCGCGTCGTGCGGAAGCTCGGCACCACAGCCGAGGCAGAATTTGTAGTGGTCTTGATTGTCCTTGGAGCACTTCGGACACGTGATCACGCTGGCCTCCGCTCTCGCAGCCCTCTCGGACGAGTATCTACGCCCTTTGGCGAGGGTCAAGATGTGCGCGCTTGAAATTCGCCCCCGCACGACCATGGAAACCGCGTAGGCTCGCCTGCATCATGCGCGCGTCAGTCACTCCGTCGTTTCCCGAAATCCAGGCTACAGGCACCGGTCAGTTATATGCACGTCTTGTGACGTCGATGGGGAACATTCTCGTTCGCCTCGAAGAGGAGCGGGCACCCAATACGGTGAAGAACTTCGTAGGGCTGGCGACGGGCGCTCAGGAATGGGCGCATCCTCGCACGGGCGAGATCCAGCGGGGTGTCCCGTACTACGATGGAACCATCTTCCACCGTGTCATACCCGACTTCATGATCCAGGGCGGTGATCCGTTGGGTCAGGGAACGGGGGGCCCCGGCTATCGCTTTGCCGACGAGTTTCACCCGCAGCTGCGTCACTCGGCCCCCGGCATCCTGTCCATGGCCAACGCCGGCCCCGGAACGAATGGGTCGCAGTTCTTCATCACGGAGACGGCGACTCCGCACCTGGACAACCGGCACTCGGTGTTTGGTCAGGTCGTTTCGGGAGTCGACGTCGTTCGCGCGATCGCGCGCGTGGCGAAGGGGGCCGGCGACAAGCCCGCGAAGAGCGTCACCATCGAGCGCGTCGAGGTCTTCCGCAGCGCCGAGGCGCCCTAGAAGCCTCGCTCGGCTCGCTGGCGGCCTCGCTTGGGCTCGGCCGAACTACGGGGCATCGCTATCTCGGCGGGACTGTAGGTGCTACCGCAGTGGCGGCGAGGTCTTCGGCGTAACTTCGCATGAGGCGTCGCCGTGAGTCTGCTAGGGCCGCTAGCACTTCCTGGCGCCCAACGGTCGAAAATGTGCGGGCGCGGCGCACGCACAGGGTGACCGTGTCGACGTCGTGGATATCGCCTAGGCGACTCTGGAAGATCGCGGCGGGCTGGGCGAGGACGCCGAGTTCAGGGGGCAGGACGTCCGCGAACGTCTCGACGGTATAACGGAGTCGCTTGTAGGCGATCCGAAGCTGGTGCAGCGCTTCCGGGTCGTCGGGGCGCGCATCGCGCCGACGCTGAACGCCCCGCAAGGAGTCCTCGACAGCTCGCCGTCCGAACTTGGTCAGTGGCACGTCGCGCGAGGGTTTGACGCGAAAAGTGAGCAGCGCCGAGAGTATGCGGCGCCCCGTCTCGACCTCTCCGGCGGTGACATGGCGGACCAGACCCCTGCGCAGTCGCTGTTCCCGGCGGATGCGGACTTGCAGCCACATTGCCACGTCGGCGTGGCCGACGGGCAGTCCCTTTGCCACTTTGAGTAGGACCTCCTCGTCGCGAAGCGCTCCCGTCGCCCGGTGAACGTCTCGAAATGAGCGGCGAACCTCGTCCACGAAGTACGCCCCGAACACCGGCCGGCCGACTTCGAGAACGGTTCGCAGCCGTCTCAGAGCGACGCGCAGGTCGTGGACTGCGTCGTCGTCGGACGGCGACGACACGAGGCGCGCCGCGCCGTCACTCACGCGCTCGTCGAGCGCCACGAGCTTCTCTCGAAGAAATGGCCCCACTCTGGGCGCTGGTTCGAATTCGTCCGACGGGCCCATCACGGGGCCACCCGCACGGTGACGGCTACGGTCACGGGCTTGAACCCGAGGGCGCGGTAGAATGCGCCTCGAACCGCGAGTCGCACCGCCTCGCTTAGCACGTGGCCTTCGAGAGGTCCCTCGAGAGTCGAATCGCTTACGTTCGCGGCGGCGCGAACAGCCTCGTGCCGCGCCAGGTCGAGAGCCCGTGGCCCGTCGTCCTCGTCCACCACCCCGCGCGCGTCGAGGGTGACCCGTCCTGCGGGTCGACCGCGTCCGTCCACCGGGATGACGACGTAGGCGACCCCGTGGGCGGCGAGCTGCGCGCGGTCGCGCAATACGCGATCGGGCACGGGGCGACCGGCGAAGATTTGCACGCGGCCCGCGTGGACGCTCCCGGACTTGCGAAGGGAGTCCCCGTCGACCTCAGCGCACTCGCCATTCGCGAGGACGAGGACATCGGCGACCCCCGTCTGGCGGGCCAGTTCAGCGTGCCGGTGCAAGTGGTGGAGCGTGCCGTGGACAGGTACGAAGGCGCGCGGGAGAACGAGGCGGATCATTCGTGTCTGGTCCTCGCGGTGGGCATGTCCGCTCACGTGAGCGTCGTGGTCGGACCACCATGACCGGACGGCGATTCCGCGGTGGAGTAGCTCGCTCGTCATTCGGAGAACTTCGCGCTCGTTGCCCGGTATGACGCGGCTCGAGAGCACGACCGTGTCGCCCTCGGTGAGGTTGAACGCGGGGAATTCGCCCCGGGCCAGGCGCGCCAGCGCCGCTGTCTCCTCCCCTTGGCTCCCGGTCGCCAGCCCAAGTACTTCGTTGCGCCGCAGCTCTCGGGCGCGGTCGACTGGCCATACGAGGTCGCTGCGCCATTCGAGGTACGCGGCTCCGCTCGACCGTTCGACCGCCCGGGCGACGCGCGCGTGGGTGCCCATGCTGCGGCCCAGCAGCAGGAGCTTGCGGCCGCGTTGACGAGCGATTTCCCCGAGCATCCGGAGCCGATGGACATTCGACGCGAAGAGACCGATGACGACGGCCTGGGGCGCATCTCCGACAATCCGGTCGAGAGCCTCGCCGACGCTCTTCTCGCTTCCCGCCTGGCCTGCCGCGTCGATGTTGGTCGAGTCACTGAGCAGCAGTCGGACGCCCTCGCGTCCAAGCTCTTCGAAGCGCTCCACATCGAAGCGCTCGCCGTCGGGAGGCGTTTCGTCGAACTTGAAATCGCCCGTGTGGACGACCAGGCCGGCGTCGGTCCAGATGGCCAGCGCCGTCGCGTCCGCGATTGAGTGAGTCACGCGAATGGGTTCGACGACGAACGACCCGATCTGAACACGCTCTCGAGGGGCGATTTCCCGCAGGATCGCGTGCGCCAAGACGTCGTGTTCGATGGCCCTCTCCCGCAGGAGCGCGAGCGCGTACGGCGGACCGTACACCGGCACGTCGAACCGCCGGAGCAGGTAGGGAATCGCACCGATGTGATCCTCGTGGCCGTGGGTGACGACGACGCCGACCACGCGGAGACCATCGAGGGCCGAGAAGTCGGCATGAACGACGTCGATGCCAAAGACGCGGTTGTCGAATGTGACGCCGCAGTCGACGACCAGCACGTCGCCGCGCTGTTCGAGCGCTAGGCAGTTCATGCCGATTTCGCCGAGGCCGCCGAGAGGAATCAACCGTAGAGGGGGGGGCATTCGATGGGAGAAAGAGTCGGAGCGTGGCGGGGGCTTTTTGGGGGAGAGGGCGCTCCTCCAAGAGAGTTACCCGGGGGAAAATGGCTGCGGTTTCAGTATGCCACGCGCGCCGTGCTATTCGTTACCGTTGCGCTGCAATGTCGACGCTCGCCGACAAGCGTTTCGTCCTGGTGACCGGCAAGGGTGGCGTGGGTAAGACCACGGTTTGCGCCGCGCTCGCCGTGGCGTGTGCCGCTCGAGGCAAGCGCGTCCTTGTGGCGATGTGCAACAGCAAGGAAGCTCTCAGCGGGATGCTGGGTTCGGAGGCTATCGGGGCCGAAGTGGTTCGGGCCGCCGACAACGTGTGGGCGGTCAACATGAATCCGGAGCGTGCGCTCGAGGAGTACGGAACCCTCGTTCTTCACAGTCGCACGCTCTACCGGACGCTCTTCGACAATCGCTACGTGCGGGCGTTCTTGAGGGCGATTCCGGGGATGCAGAGTTGGTCGATGCTCGGCAAGGCGTGGTGGCACACGACGGAGCGGCGGACCGATGGCTCGCCCCGCTTCGACGTGGTCATCCTCGACGCGCCCGCCACGGGCCATGGCCTCGACATGGTTCGCGTCCCGCGTACGATCCTCGACGTCGCGCCGCCAGGGATCCTTCGCCGGGATGCCGAACGCGCCTGGTCCTTGCTCACCGACCCGACGGCCACACTGGTCGCCCTCGTGACGCTGCCCGAGGACATGCCGATCTCCGAGACGATCGAGCTCGCCCACGGTCTCGACGACATCGGCCTTCCGGTCGGTCGTGTGGTCGTCAATCGGTTGCTCTCGCCCCTGTTCTCGGCGGACGAACGGCGCGCTCTCGAAACGTTGAACCTTCCGCATGCCGACGGCGCCGCGGATGCCGTTCTCATGTCGGCGCGGTCGCGCGCCATTCGCGAGAAGCTCCAAGATGACAATCTGAAGCGACTCGCGCGCGAGCTACCGAAACCCACATTCTATCTGCCTCACGTGATGCGGGACACGACGCATCTCGAAGCGATCCGGCAGCTTGCGTCCAGGTTGACCTGACCGCCGCGTTCTTCGCGGATGAGCGCTCGCCGGAGTGATAGCCTCAAGATCGACGTGGCCGTCCGCTCCTCGATCCCCCCTCCTCCGCTCACGACCAGTGCGCTTGGGCTTGGGCTCGACGCGTTCGTCGCGGTGCGGGCCGCGATCGCAGCTGGCGTAGCCGATTGTCGCGCCGCATTCGAGCTCTCGCTAACCCCGGGGTTGGCCGATTGGGGGTTTTTGGTCTTGGCGGGCGTCGAGCCGCTCCTGGCCGCTCTGGAGCGGTTGCGCGTGCGTCCCGAGGAGCTCGATTGGCTCGAGTCCGTGGGCGCGATCGACGGGCCGGCGCGAGCGCGGCTGGCCGAAGCGAGATTCGTTTGCGATGTCGACGCGGCGCCGGAAGGCAGCGTGGTGTTCCCAGGGGAGCCCGTCGTCAGCGTGGAGGGTCCGTTCTGGCAGGCACAGCTCGTCGGAGGTCTTGTCGAGGCTGCGATGACGGACGCGACGCTCGTGGCCACGTATTTCGCGCGAATGCGGCTTGCGGCTGGAGTCGGCGTGTCGCTCGTCGAGTGTGGCTCCGCAACGGCCCATCGGATGGGTGGCGCTCCGCTTTTGGCGCGAGCGGCGTACATCGGCGGCGCCATGGCGACGACGAGCGCGCTCGCGGGACGCCGCCACGCAATCCCGGTGCTCGCCACGCAATCGGCGTCGTTCGAGCTGGCGACGTCGGATCCGGACGCATCGCTGCGCGCCTGGCTCGACGTTGCGGCGGAAAAGGGAATCGTGCGCCTGCCTTCTGCCGCGTCGCCCCGCAGCGCACTTCGTGCGATCGCGTCGGTCGCGCGCTCGGCCAAGATTGCGCAGCCGATCGCGATCGAGCTCGGTGCCGAGGATCGCCTGGGCGTTGCCCGCGAAGCCATGCGCGTCTTTCGGGAGTTCGGCCTCCCGGCGCCCAGAGTCTTCGTCTCGGGAGTTGGCGAGCGCACTGCGGTCGAACTGCGCAGTGCGGACGCCCCGGTCTACGGCATGCTCGTGCCAGGGGACGCGCCTGCAACCGCCGCGGACGTCGCCCGGTACGAACTCGTCGCCATCGAGGAGCGCGGACGATGGGTCCCCAGGGCGTCGCTGGCGGCCATTGCGCCGGGGCGGAAGCTCGTTGTGCGCTACGTCGATGCCCAGGCGCGGCCGACCGCGGATGTCGTGCACTTGACCAACGAGCGTCTCCTGCAACCCCAGGCGGGGGCGTTCATCGATGCGGCGACGGGCAGGACGCTGCGCCTCTCTGGGACGTCGGGCGGGCCGCTCCAAGCCGACGTCATGCGAGACGGAAAGCGCGTGAGCCCCCCCGAATCAGTCACAACGATTCGCGACCGTGCGTCCCGCTCGGTGGCCTCTCTGTCCGACGGCTGGAAACGAATGCTCTCCCCGATGCGCTATCCATTGGGCATGACGCCTCAGCTCGCCGCCCTGCGCAAAGAGCTGCTCGCGCAGGCCGGGCGCCCGATCGCGTCCGTCACGCCTTCCTGAGATTGGCGAGAGCGAAATCCCAGTTGACGAGGTGCTTGAGGAACGTCTCGATGTATTTCGGACGTGCGTTGCGGAAGTCGATGTAATAGGCGTGCTCCCATACGTCTAGGGTCAGCAGCGGCCGCTGTCCGTGCTTGAGGGGGAGATCCGCGTTGGAGGTCTTGGTGACCGCGAGCTTTTTGTCGGCCCCGACCACGAGCCACGCCCACCCAGAGCCGAATTGGGTAGTCGCCGCTGTGGTGAACTCCTCGGCGAACTTGTCAAACGAGCCGAAGTCGCGCGCGATGGCAGTCGCGAGGTCACCGGTCGGCGGGCCCCCGCCCTGAGGCTTCATGCTGTGCCAGAAATGCGTATGGTTCCAGACCTGAGCTGCGTTGTTGAAGAGCGGTCCGTCGGCGGACGCGATGATGTCCTCCAGACTCTTGCCCGCCTCCGGCTTTCCCTCGACGAGCTTGTTTAGATTCGTGACGTACGCTTGATGGTGCTTGCCGTAGTGAAAATCGAGGGTTTCGGCACTCAGATGCGGGGCGAGCGCGTTCTTGTCGTACGGAAGCGGGGGCAGCGAAAAGGCCATGGTGGATCTCCTTTTTAGTAGACTCCCACATGTGGACGACAGCTGGCGCTGTCAACGGAAGGCCGGTGTCTTTCGGCCGATCCCTTCGCGATCCCGGTGGCGAGCGTGCTCGCGTACAGGAAGTACGCTCCGCGCGACTCGCCGCCGGCCTCGCTCGGGCTGGGCCGAAATACACCGGCCTTCCTCCCCGGTGGCTTGCTCGCTTGCTCGCTTGCTCGCGTACAGGAAGTGACAGGAAGTACGCTCCGCGCGACTCGCCGCCGGCCTCTCGGGCTGGGCCGAAATACACCGGCCTTCTACTTCCGGACCTCGGCTGTCGGGGTTGTCTTGACCAGGAGCTTTTCGATGAGCCCCTTCGAGTACGTGGACAGCTCTCGGAACACTACGCCCATCCCGAGCGGGTCCGTTTCGACCCTCACGACTTCGCCGATCCCCTCGATGGTCTCGATGTCGTCCATAATGACGGTAAACCGCAGGTTCACGCGGGTTCCGACCGGCAGGGGCTGGGCCGACTTGATGAACACGCCGGTCCGCGAGATGTTCGTGACGTACTCTTGGATGAACGCATCGAAGGACTCGAATTCCTTGTTTATCGTGACGCGTTCGCCCGCGCGCTTGTCGCCCATGTCGCTTTCGTTCATCGCTCATCCCGCGTGCTGGCGGCTCACTTGCCGACCAAGTCGAACTGCTCGAGGTGGTATTCATTGCGTGCGGTGACCTGGATCCGTCTCATGTAGCGGCTCTCGGCTTCGGTCACGGTCGGCTTCTCGGAACCCGTCAGGATGTCTGCGACGGCTGGATGACAATTCACGAGGACGGTGTAGCCGGGCAGGTCATGCCGCTTCCTCCTGATTTCCCTGAGAATCTCGAATGCGACAGTCTCCTTGGACTGCAGGTGACCTGTCCCGTCGCAGTAGAAGCAAGGCTCGTGCAGCAAACGCCCCAAGCTCTCTCGCGTACGCTTTCGGGTCATCTCGATGAGCCCGAGCTCGGAGATGCGATTTAGCGTGGTCTTCGCCTTGTCGCGCTGCAAAAGGTCTTCGAGGGTCTTGCGCACCTTCTCGCGGTTCGCCGGCTTCTCCATGTCGATGAGGTCGAGGACCACCAGGCCGCCGATGTTGCGGAATCGCAGCTGGTAGGCGATCTCTTGCACGGCCTCGAGGTTCGTCTTGAGGATCGTCTCCTCCATGTCCTTTGCGCCCTTGCCGACGTAGCGCCCGGTGTTGACGTCAATCGCAGTCAGGGCCTCGGCCTCGTCAATGATGAGATAGCCTCCGCTTGGCAGAGGGACCTTGCGAGACAGGGCTCGCGCGATCTCATCTTCGATGCCGTACGCATCGAAAATGGGCTCGTCTTCCTCGAAGAAGACGACATCCTTGAGGCGCTCGGGGACAAACATGTCGACGAATCGGCATAGCCGGTCGTACTGGGCTCGGTCGTCGATGACGATCTGGTCCACATCGTCGGTGAACAGGTCCCTGGCGGTCTTGAGCACGATGTCGAGTTCGCTGTAGAGCATCGCCGGAGCTTTCGCGCCCTCGCGGTGCTTGGCGACTTCGCCCCAGAGACGAACGAGGTAGCCGACGTCGTGTTTGAGCTGCTTCTTGGTGAGGCCCTCGGCCACCGTGCGAACGATGAGTCCACCACTCGGGGGCTTCATCCCCTCGATGCTCTCGCGCAGGCGGGCACGTTCCTTGTCGTTGCCGATGCGCTTGCTCACGCCGACGTGGTCGAGCGTCGGCAAGTAAACGACGTAGCGCCCCGGAAGGGAGATGTGGCTCGAGCAGCGCGCGCCCTTCGTCCCTATGGGCTCCTTGGTGATCTGGACGATGATCTCCTGGCCTTCCTTGACGACATCGCGAATCGGAGTCGATTTGGATAGGCGGCCGGTCGTCGGAGTTCCCGTGCGCGCGGGACGGTTGCGGTGGGCATCCTGGCGGGCATCGTGGGGGGCGCGTCCTCGAGCCCCGCGGTCGCGCCCGCCGCGCCCTCGACGGTGATGGCGCTTGTCGGGGCCGCGAGCTCCGCGCGAGTCGGGCGCAGCAGATCGCGGGAACGGTCTCGGCGGGGGCGCTCCGGGGTCGCTGACCGTGAATCCAGGCAAGTCCGGGTCGTCGAATAGCTCAGGTTCGAGCCCTTCGTCCTGGGGCGCGGTTTCGACCGGCGAATCAGACGGGGCGTCGTGGCTGGGATCCGGTTCGAAGTACACCCCTGGATCCGTCGTTCGTTCGCCAGCGTCGTCCGCGGTCTCGGCGCCAGCAGCCACCGTCTCGAGAGTCGCGTCTGTCTCGAGACTGGGGTCTGTCTCGGGACTCGCGTCATCGTCATCGACGTCTTCGTCCCCTTCGTCCGCGGCCGTATCGCTCGCCGGCGCGTCGTCTTGCTCCGCGGCCGTCTCTTGCGGCGGCGCTTCGTCAGGTTGCTCGCTCCCCGCGGTGCTGTCGCCGGTCGAGTCAGCATCCTCCGCGGGGCGCGTGCTCGTGGCCGGGCCGCCTCCGTCGAGAGCGTGCTTGCGTCCGCCGGCCAGGTACGTCTCGAAGTCGTCCGGGCGAATCAGGTCCTCTACGTGGAGGAAAGCGGCTCGCTCCAGACCAATGTCGATGAAAGCTGCCTGCAATCCCGGCAGGACGCGGGTGACCTTGCCGAGGCAGATGTCGCCTACTGTGCCCCCGCGGGGCTGGGAGCCGCGGCGTTCGATGTGAAGCTCGGCGATGATACCGCTTTCAATGAGAGCGACGCGGGTCTCGGCGATCTCGCAAGAGACAACGAGGATGTTCTTGGCCATTCGGAGTGGGGCTTTCCCGCTCGCGGAAACGAATCGCGCCGGTACGACATTGCGCGTGGACCCTCGTCGGAACGTGGATGTTCACCTGGCAAGGGAATGCGCAAACCGGAGCAGTGCAAGTCGTTGCCTCGAGCGACGCCGATCCCATTGCACAGACCCCCATGAGTCAAGAATGCGCGGGCAGCGGCGGCAGTTGAGACCTGCGCACGTAGGCTTGTCCCAAGCCCGGCGGGCGCGAAATCTTTCGGGGCGAGCTTGGTCCGGTTAGCTAGGACCGGGAGCACGTTCCCTGAAACCACGGGTTAGCGGAAAGTTTGCGTGCTGACCAGCCCCATGATGGCCCCACCCTTCACGAAGTCGCGGACGGCAGCAGTGGAAAGGCCCTGCCACACGCTTTCACGCTACCGTTGCTCCCTTCCGGGCCTGGCGGGTTTCACGCTTCCACGTCGACAGGGCCACACTTGCGCGCATCGCGACGAAGTCGCGACAGCGGACATGTAGCGCCAGGGCGCTGATCCGTCGAGAGGAAACGCCCGCATTGCGTTTGGGGCTGTGCCGGAGACACTGCGGGCTGCTAACTACGCGCGCTGCCCGAGCGAGATGAGCCCCCTAGTCGAAATCGTTCTCATTGCGCAGAGAGAGGTTCGCAGGAGCGCTCGCAGCGTCAAAGGCGTGCTCGTCGGCGCGCTCACGCTGCTCGGCGCGCTGTTCACGTCGCTCGTCTGCGTATGGATAGAGCAAGCGAGTCGCGCCAACGCGCCCTCGGCGGCCCAGTTCGTCGAGCTGAAACAGCAGGCGCTCGAGAAGGCGACCGGAGACGGCACGCTGTCTGCGTATCTAGCGAACAGCCCGACGTCGTTGTTCTTTTTTCTCGAGGCGACCGTGTGGGGTATTCCCATCTTGGTCACGCTTCTCGGATTCGATGCGGTCGCGGGCGAGCTCCAGGGCCAAACCGTGAGGTACTGGACTGTGCGCGCGAGGCGCTCATCGTACTTCATGGGAAAACTGTTCGGTCTGTGGGCCACGGTCGGGGCGGTCGTGTTCGCGATGAATGCGATCGCCGGAGTCGTCGTTCTCGGGCGCGGATATGTCACCGTGGGAGAGCTGCTCTATTGGGGGCTGCGCTTCTGGCTCGTCGCCGTGCTGATCGCGGGGGCGTGGTCTGGCCTCTCTACGCTCATCAGCGCGTGCTTCCGCACTCCGATGCTGTCGCTGCTCGCCACCGTGGGCGTCTTCTGGGCGCTCGGAATCTTCGGTGTGATCGCCGCGGCCGCGCGCAGGAGCGACGCGCTCGTCCGCGGGATTGTGCGCCCGATGAGCTGGTACGAGTACCTCTATCCGAACTCGTACGACGTCGCTCTCCTATCGCCGGACCGCGGAAAGTTCCTGGCGGCTCTCGGCATTCTGGTCGTGCTCATCGCGGGGGTCGCCGCGGTCGGCGGGGCGCTTTTTCAGCGCAGGGACCTATGACAATGGACGCGCAGTCGGGCAGTTCGCTCGCCGTGGGTCCCGCCGGCCCTGCCGTCCGTCTGAGCGGGATCACGAAACGGTTTGGGCTCAAGGTCGCCGTGGACCACGTGTCGCTCGCCGTGGAGCGAGGGTCTGCGTTCGGCCTCATCGGTCCCAATGGGGCCGGTAAGACGACGACATTCTCGATCGTGTCCGGGTACTTGCGGCCGACCGAAGGCTCCCTCGAGGTGCTCGGGCTCCCTCCGACCGCGGTCGACGGATTGCGTGCGCGACTCGGCGTCCTCCCTCAAGACGCAAGGCTTCCGGCGAGCGAACCGGTCGGGGAGTTTCTCGTGCACCTCGCTCGCTTGCAGGGCATCGGGGGACAGAAGGCCGTCGCGACTGCGTACGACGCGCTCGCGGACGTCGACGGAACGGCGTGGTGGCGGTTGCGCTGCGGTACGCTGTCGCACGGGATGGCGAAGCGCGTCGGACTCGCGCAAGCGTTTCTCGGCCAGCCCGAGGTCGTGCTTCTCGACGAGCCGACGGCCGGTCTCGATCCGCGCGTCGCGTTCGAAATGCGCCAGTACATCAAGGCGAAGCGCGGCAAGGCCGCGATCGTGATCTCGAGCCACAACCTGCAGGAGCTCGAAGAGATGTGCGACTCGGCGGCGATCCTCGATCGCGGCCGGGTCGTGGCGGCGGGGTCGATGGGCGATCTCACGGCGTCGAACGAAGAGGTGCGGGTGATCGTCGGGCATGGTTCGCGAAGGGGAACGGAGCCGGGAGAGGTGCCCATGCAGGCCTTGCGCGACATTCCTGACGTTCGCGCCCTCGACTTCGACGACGAGACGATGGTGCTCACGGTGGCGTTCGACCGCTCGAGCGCGGACGCGGAAGTGATCATCGGGAGGGTGTTGACGGTGCTGCTCGGCCATCAGGTCCGGATCAGCGGCGTCGTGAAGGGTCGGGGGCTCGAGCAGCGAGTGAGGGAGCTCACGTAGTGTGCTGCAGGGGCCGCGGCGGGCGGTTCGTCAGCGCGACTCGGCGACGAAGAAGGGCTTGCCGACGCGGTCGATGTGGTCGCGCAGCGGCTGGTGCTCGATGCACGGATAGGCTTCGACGTCGAACCGGTAGGGCAGTGGCAGCTCGTCGAGCTCACTCGCGATTCGTGATGGTGTGATTGGGGTGAGAGTAGAGCGTTTGGGTGCGCGCGGCAAAAAGCACTGTCGACGCGCTGGGGGCGTCGGCGATGCGTCCGGGTCGCCGAGCCACGAGTTCACAACGCCGTCGCCGTGAATCCGCCTTGCAAACCGAGCGGGACGTGCCGCATCATGCGGCGTCGTTGACTCGCAGAGATGCACTCATGATTCGTTCTCTGTCTGTTGACGACCACCGCGAACTGCTCGTGATCATTAACGATGCGGCCGAGGCCTATCGAGGCGTGATCCCGGCCGATCGCTTCCACGACCCGTATTTTGCCGAACGCGACTTGTCGCACGCGCTTTCCGAAGGTGTGGTCTTCGCGGGTTTCGCGGAAGAAGATGGGCGGCTTTTGGGCGTCATGGGCGTTCAACCGTGTGGTGACGTCGCCTTGATCCGGCATGCGTACGTGCGCACCGCCCATCGCGGCAAAGGCATCGGGTCACGACTGCTCCGCCATCTCATGTCGACCGAGCCCGGTCCACTCTTAGTTGGCACTTGGGCTCAGGCCACGTGGGCGATTCGATTCTACGAAAAACACGGCTATCGGCTCGTCAGCGCCGACGAGAAGAACGAGTTGCTGAAGCGATATTGGGATGTCCCAGAGCGGCAGATCGAGACGAGTGTTGTGCTCGCCGACGCCCGTTTTCTCGAAGCGAGCGTCCGCGAGCTCGGTATCGCCACCGCCCGGAAAGACGACGCGGCGACCCTGCTTCGAATCCAGAAAGTTGCCTTCGAAAGAGAGGCAGCTGACAACGGCGTTCGCTGCTTGCCGCCCATCGCCCAAGATCTCGATGGGTTCGTTCGAGAGATGGACGCGCATATCGTTCGATGCGCAAAGCTTCGCGGTCGTCTTGTGGGATTGATCCGCGGCCGAATGGAGGGCGACTCCTGTCATGTGGGTCGTCTCGCCGTGTTGCCGGACTACCAACGGCGCGGGATTGGTCGTCGACTCCTCGCCGATCTCGAATCGCACTTCGCCGAAGCGGCACGGTTCGAGCTCTTCACTGGCACCAAGAGTGCGGGTAACGTTCGCCTTTATACGCGCATGGGCTATCGGGCTTTCCGAACCGTCGCTGGCGAGCCCGACCTCGTCTACATGGAAAAGCGCAATAGCCCAGGCCCTCGCGCGTGATGGACCGATTCTTCGCCCGTGCGGGCTAGGCTCGACACCGCATCCTTTCCCGAGGCCGGGCTGCGTCGCTGTCGAGGGCTGGGGTGGGCGCAGATCGAGTTGGGGTATTCGTCTCCCGGTTCGAGGTGGACGGGTAGGTCGCCGGGGTAAACGCGTATCTCGCCGGGGTATTCGTCTCCTCTATCGACATCGACGCATACCTCGTCGGAGTAAGCGGCTCGCTCGTCGAGGTAAGCGGCTCCCTCGTCGGGGCAGACGCTTCCCTCGTCGGGGTGGCGGGCCTTTGTCGCCGCGGTGGATGCGTACCCCGACCAGGTGGATGCGTACCCCGACGAGGTGGATGCGTACCCCGATGAGGTGGACGCCTTCTCAGTCGAGGGAGATGGGTTGGCCGGCGAGGGAGATGGGTTGGCCGGCGGGGGAGATGGTTTCGCCGGCGGGGGAGATGGTTTCGCCGGCGGGGGAGATGGTTTCGCCGGCGGGGGAGATG